>JBMNUM010000005.1:0-116993 GCA_050946275.1 Coriobacteriales bacterium | reverse complement strand
TCGCAGGTGCGGACGCGGTCATGCGGCCCGTCCGCACCGATATTGCGCGCAAGCGCGCACCGACGCGCCGTGGAACGGCGCTCCGATAATCTGCGGAACACCACACCGAGAAAAATGTAATAGGCAGGAACCACCTTGAGAAGATGTTGGGGTCCATGAACCCGCCGACCTCGTTGCTGATGACAGGCGAGTCCGGTCTCTGCTCGGTCATCTTGATGTCGTGGCCCTTGAACTTGAGGTCGTCGATTATCTCGTGCTCCTCCTTGCTCTTCCGGCCCTTTTTCTTGCTGATTTCATAGATATCCGCCAGTTCCTCGTAGAGACCCTTCTGGACCTCTTTCCATGCGATCAGATGCTCCTTCACATCGTCGCCGAAGCTCACCCAGCGCTTGGAGGTGTCGCTTTTGGGCGCGCGCAGGTTGCCGTCAGCGGCGTACTGGTACGCGATGAAGAGCCGGTTGCGTTCAAGGTCCACATGCTGCCAGGTGAGACCGAGCACCTCGCCGCGGCGCATGCCGGTGGCGAGGGCCAATAGAACTGCGGTCTTGTTGGCGGTGATGGGCTCGGAGGCGACTATCCCGTAGAGGCGCGCGGCCTCGTCGGCGTCGAGGCTCTTGCGCTCCTTGGACTTGGGGCGCGGCACGCTCACCGCGTCGCATGGGTTCCTGCCCACGAGGTCGTCGATGACGGCCTGCTTCATGACCTGCGAGAGCTTCTGGTGCAGCTTGTGGATGGCGCTTTCCGAGAGGGCGTCGTGCTTGCGAAGCTGGGCGTAGGTGGCGCGGATGACGGCGGGGGTGAGGTCGGTGATGTCGTATTCGCCGAAGAAGCGCTCGATATGGCGGATCTCGATGTCCTCGCGCCTGTAGGACAGCGGCGAGCCCATGGAGCCCTCGCGCTGCTCGTGGAACCTGCGGGCGTACTCGCCCACGGTGGGGATGATCCCCCTCGGCAGGGTCGAGCTGCCGTACTTCAGCTGCGCGCGGTACTCCTGCAGCGCGTTGATGGCGTCCGCCTTGGTGCCGTCCACGGTGATGGATGGCGACCGCACGTATTTGCCCGTGACGGGGTCCTTGCCCAGCGATACGCGGACGCGCCACTTGCCCCTGCGGATCATCTCTATCGAGCCCATTCCGGTGATGCTCATGCCCTTGCTTTTGCCCATGCCTATCCTTCTTCCAAGCCGTTTTTGAACCTACGACCTCCGGGGCGGCAACCCTTATGTCCTAGGTCAAAATCGAAGCCTGGGAGCGCGTTTTTGCCGACCTTTTTTCATGTCTCTATTGTACACGAAAAGAGTACGAAAATGTACTGTTATGGGCAAATCATGGGCAAATCTGCATGATACTGGTTGATACGGGTTGATACAGGTTGCACAAGAAAAGGCGTTTTACCTGCAAAAATATGTAACCGTTGATACTGGATGATGACTAACGAGCGGACTCATAACCCTTAAGGCCGCAGGTTCGAATCCTCTCCCCGCGACCAACAATACGTCCCTGGCCAGTAGAAATGGCCAGGGTATTCAATGCCCTTGAAGAGCCTGGCGCGCCGCCGCGTTTCGAAATCGTCAGCACGCAGATGCCGGCAGTGATGAAGGATGGGATGGCGGCCGTTTCTGTGTGGGCTGGCAGCATAAGGAGGGCATAGGGGCGTTGCTGGAGTAAAATGGAGCCATATCCAAAAGGAGGGGGATGCGATGATCGACGAAGAAAGGCTGCTGGAACGCCTCCCGTATTGGAACGACCTCATCGAGCTCGATCGTGCCAGGGTGCGCTCGAGTGCATGCGTGCGGCGCTTCCGCAAAGGGCAGCTGCTATATTCTGCCGGGTGCGATTGCCTGGGGATGATGCTCGTTCCCTCCGGCGACGTGCGCGTCTACATAGTGTCGGAGGAGGGCCGCGAGATAACGCTCTTCCATTTGCGTGAAGGGGATACGTGCGTGCTCTCGGCATCGTGCGCGATCAGCCAGATCACCTTCGAGACGGCCATGGTCGCCAGGGAGGATACCGAGCTCATCGTGATACCCTCGGGCGAATACGAGCAGCTTATGGCAGAGAACATCAAGGTGCGCTGCTTCACCTACGAGCTTTTGGCCGAGCGCGCCTCCACCATCATGTGGGTGCTGCAGCAGATCCTGTTCAAACGCCTTGATCAGCGTGTGGCGGAGTGCCTTCTCGCCGATATGGAGCGCACGGGTTCCGCAACTCTCCATATCAATCAGGAAGGCATCGCCGAGCAGATAAACTCCGCACGCGAGGCGGTCACTCGCCAGCTTTCGAGGTTTTCGGACGAGGGGCTCGTCGAGGCCGGGAGAGGACGCGTCCGCATCCTCAATCCCCAGGGTCTTGCAGGCTTGCTTGGGAGGTGAGGCGCATCGTCCGCGAGCAGCGCGGATAGGCGGTTATGGCGATTTTCTGATGTGAGGGCGCTTCTGTGACTGGGTCACGGAAGCGTTCTTGGTTTTAGTCGATGTTTAGCGGGAAGAGCAAGAAACCGAAACGAAAGGAGGATGGATGAGATACATATGCCAGCTCTGCGGTTACGTCTACGATGACGAGAAGGAGTCCGTGCCCTTCGCCGAGCTCCCCGACGATTGGACCTGCCCGCTTTGCAGGGCGCCGAAATCCATGTTCAAGGCCGAGGAGGCTCCCGATATGGCAGCCCCCGACCAGGCCGAAGCCGTGAGAGCCAATGACGAGCCTGCCAGCATCAAGGTAGCTGCTGATGCTGATGGAGACGCGCTCGCCGGGCTTTCCGCCGGGCAGCTCGCCGCGCTCTGCGGCAACCTTGCCCGCGGATGCGAGAAGCAGGATCGCTTGGAGGAAAGCGCGCTGTTCACCCAGCTCGCGAATGCCTTCACCGCGCAGGTGGAGCCTGTCGGCAGCGTCGAGGTCCAGGCGCTCTCCGACCTGCTGCTGGGCGATGCGCAGCGCTACGCCAGCGCCAGGGAAGCCGCAAAAGACGCGAACGACCGCGGCGCTTTGCGCGTGATCACTTGGGGCGAGCGCATCACCAACATGCTCTCCTATCTGGTGAGCCGCTACCTGTCCGAGGGCGAGGCGTTTCTGGAGGGCACCGAGGTGTGGGTGTGCACGGTGTGCGGGTTCGTCTACGTAGGCGACGAGGCCCCCGAGCTCTGCCCGGTGTGCAAGGTGCCGGCATGGAAGTTCGAGAAGGTGGAAAGGAGGGCCTCATGAGCAAGTCCGAGAAATATGCGGTGCGCAACATCCGCCTGTGCACGAAGGACTGCATCTGCCTGTACGTATGCCCCTACGGCGCGACCGACACCGAGAACAGCATCATCGACGTGAGCAAGTGCACGGGCTGCGGCGCCTGCGCCGAGGCGTGCCCTTCCGGCGCCATCTACATGATGCCCGCGGCCTTCCCGCCCCAGCAAAGGAAGCAGGAGGGCTTGCTCGGCGCGTTGGGAGAGCTCTCCGAGGCAAAGGCCGATGAGGAGCAGATTGCGCGCCAGATGGCCGAGGACGCCCAGACGGATGGGCTTGCGCGCCTGATGGATGCGGCTGCGAAATCGATGCGCCTGGTCCATGAGGACATCATGCGCGAGTCGGGATACATGCTGCCGCAGTCCGCCAATGCGCAGGCGGTGCTTTCCAGCATCGCGGCCGGAAACGATACGGAGGCGGCGGGCGCGGCACGAGAGCTTTTGAAGAGAATCCCATGCAACGAGCCGCAGGGTTCGGACGTTGCGGAATCAGATGAGGAGAGAGAGGAGCCCACCATGGCAAACAAATACGCCGGAACCCAGACAGAGAAGAACCTCGAGACGGCCTTCGCGGGAGAGAGCCAGGCGCGCAACAAGTACACGTACTTCGCGAGCGTCGCGAAGAAGGAAGGCTACGAGCAGATCGCCGACCTGTTCCTCAAGACCGCCGGCAACGAGAAGGAGCATGCCGAGCTCTGGTTCAAGGAGCTGGGCGGCATCGGCGACACCGCAGCCAACCTCGAGGCCGCGGCCGAGGGCGAGAACTACGAGTGGACCGACATGTACGAGGGCTTCGCCCAGACTGCCGAGGAGGAGGGCTTCACCGCCCTGGCCGCGAAATTCCGCGCCGTGGCGGCCATCGAGAAGTCCCACGAGGAGCGCTACCGCGCGCTGCTGCACAACGTGGAGACGGCTTCCGTCTTCGAGAAAAGCGAGGTCAAGGTGTGGGAATGCCGCAACTGCGGGCACATCATCATCGGTACCAAGGCTCCCGAGATCTGCCCGGTATGCGAGCATCCCAAGAGCTATTTCGAGCTCCGCGCGGAGAACTGGCTGTAAGTTTCCTGAACGAGAGAATGGAGCGAATCATGAAAATCGCGATACCTACCATAGGTAAAGGAGGGCTCGGCGCCGAGCGCAGCGGGCACTTCGGACATTGCGATGTGTTCTCGATAGTCGAGATCTCAGATGGGAAAGTCGTCGGGATATCCGAGCTCGAGAACCCGCCGCACGAGGAGGGCGGATGCACCCGCCCGGTCAAGCTGCTGTACGAAGCGGGAATCGACG
Organism: Coriobacteriales bacterium; assembly: GCA_050946275.1. Taxonomy (GTDB): domain Bacteria; phylum Actinomycetota; class Coriobacteriia; order Coriobacteriales; family CADBOM01; genus JBMNUM01. The sequence continues at coordinate 112,477 of JBMNUM010000005.1, read as the reverse complement.
GCATCGTGGCCGCCGGCATGGGTATGCGCCCGATGAGGGCCTTCGCCGATGCGGGCATCTCGGTGTACTATGACACGCAGACCCCCAACGTGGGGGATGTTGCGAGGCTCGTCGCCGCCGGCAAGGTGCCCGTCATGACCCCCGAGAACGCCTGCAGGCACTAATCGACGAAAAGAGAGGAGAGGCATCATGGAAATGAAGTTCTACAAGTGCCCGGTCTGCGGGCAGATCATCGCCAAGGTCAAGGAGACGAAGGTTCCGGTCATGTGCTGCGGCAAGCCCATGGAGGAGATCGTCCCCAACACCACCGATGCCGCCGGCGAGAAGCACGTGCCGGTCTACACGGTCGATGGCGGCAAGGTCCTGGTGACCGTCGGCGCAGTCGAGCATCCCATGACCGAGGAGCACTACATCGAGTGGGTCTCCCTCAAAACCAAGCTCGGCAACCAGCGCAAGCTGCTGCAGCCGGGCGATGCCCCCAAGGTCTGCTTCGCCATCTGCGAGGGCGACGAGGTCGAGGCGGTCTTCGCCTACTGCAACCTGCATTCGCTCTGGCGGGGATAGTACGTAGAATCGCATCTCGAGAGACAACGGATAGGTATGGGGCGGAGCCGGTTGAACGGCTCCGCTCTGCTTTCGGCGACTACCTCGATTCCGACCTCTTTTCGCGTTCGCGGACAAGCGCGCCGCAGCGCGCAAAATCTCCACAATGGGCAAATCATGGGCAAATCTGCATGATACTGGCTGATACGGGTTGATGCTGGTTGCACAAGAAAAGGTGTTTTACCTGCAAAAATATGTAACCGTTGATACTGGATGATGACTAACGAGCGGACTCATAACCCGAAGGTCGTAGGTTCGAATCCTGCCCTCGCGACCAAATATCTGCAGGTCAGCATATAATCAGCTGGCCTGTTTTCTTTCTGCAATACCGGCAATTGGCTTTTGGGGCACCGCTGGGGCACAAGTTGGTTCTTGCATGCTACTCTCCAGCCGCTATGCGCGAAGGCGTCGGCTCGCGAAGACAAGCGCGATGCCGAGAATCGCGGGAATGCAAACTGGCGCTAGTGGCGTGTCGTCGCCGGCTGCTGGAATCTTGCCTGCAGCTGCTGTCTCATCCGGTTTTTGCGTGTCACTGCTACCGCTTTGCCCATCATCGTCACCTTGATCATCGCCACTTGTTTCGCTGTCTTCTCCGCCCTGCGCTATGACGGAAAAAGCGGCGCTGACGTCGTCATCGACATCATCGAAGCGGACGGTGATCGTATGCATGCTCGCCGAGAGTGTTCTCAGGTATGCGGGCGTAAGGCTCACCGTATTGTTGTTTGTATCCACCGTATAGTAACTGGAGTCTATGACTTTGCCGTCCACGAGCACCTCTACGAGGTGCGTGAGCGTGGTTTCTGGCTCGACTGAACGCTCGAACTTGAAAGACAATGCCCCATCGTCTCCCTGCGTCCACGAGCTTCCCTTCGAGAGGGAGGATGGGCGCATGGGGCAATTGGCGCTTTGCGTGCTGCTCAACTACGCCAAGGTGAAATTCACCCACGCACGACCGCAGTCGGCGAAGTTCTATCTCCTCTGCAAGGCCGCCGAACTCTAGGAGCAGCGATTAGCTAGAGGGGAATTCTGAATGGTCCTTCTTCTCGCCAATCCTATCGGCAAGGGCGAGCACGTACGCTTCCGGGTTACCCTTGAATGCGACGCAGTGGCGACTTTCGAACAGACGCTTGTGCGGACAGCCCCCCGCGCACATGGGCAACCATATGCAATCTCGGCACTCATCGTCGGACACGGGACCCGCCGTGTTCAGGTACATCGTCAGGTTATCGGGATTGTCGGCCGTTGCGAACGGGTCCGCAGGATTCCAATCTCGCGCCGTTCCGAATGATATGAGCGGCTTGTCAACGGCCTCCCAGCACTTCTGCAGGTTGCCAGCCTCATCGATTCCCACGCTCCAGAGGGTATGCGCTCCGCAGTAGTGGCCTCTTCCCGCGCGGAAGCGCCCGGCCTCCTGCCGGACACCAATCTCGCTCGCATCCGAGCCGCACAACACTCCCACCTGTCGGCCCCGGCCATCGGCAACGGGGTTGTCGGAAACGGGAGTGGGGTAGTAGCGAAGCTCGTTTCCGGACTCCTCCGCAAGTTTCTCGATGAAAGCCTCGAGCTCCGCAGACTCGCCCATGTTGCCCTCATGTACGTTGTGGCGAATATGCACGGCGAAAGGTATCTCGAGGCTACGGAGGTTGGAGACGATGCGCTCGAACGTAGGGCCGCCTCCGGTCAGGTGCCTTGTTGCGTCGTGAGTGGGCCCGAGCCCGTCGATCGTCACCTGAGCACCCGTCACCTTGACGGCACCCAGCATGTCAACGATATCCTGCGTGAGCAGATAGCCGTTCGTGATGATGTAGGCGGAAAAATCGCCGCCACGTTCCTCGACGAGACCCATAAATCGTCTAGAGAGCGTCTCGATCACATCGGGTGCGAGCAGCGGCTCGCCTCCGAACCAGGTCACGTGAAGGTTATCCACACCCGAGGCATCGAGCATGCGCTGCGCCAGGGAAACGACATCGCCTTGCACCTGCTCGCTCATCTGAGCGCCCCCCGTGATTCTCGAAGCAGTAGGGGCAATCGAAGTTACAGCCCATCGTGGGGCAGATGGTGAGGCTAACGTCGTGCGGCGCGGCGCATGCAGCTCGGCCCTTGGATTCGAGCGCAGCGCGCTCATCGAAATTGCATATGATGCCGCGCTTGGCGAATCGCTCGATGATCGGATGATGCTCGTCGAGCTCATCGAGCACTGAGAGCAGATAGAGCTCGAGCGATGTATACAGCGCGCAATTGCCCTTGTAGAGGTTGACGATCGCCGTCTTCCCGCTTTCTGGAACGGGGGCGCTCAGGTTATAGCGGGAAACGCGCCAACCCGCTTCAGCGGCTGTCCGGGATTCAGACGTACCCTCGTCAATACCCGGTTGCCTATCGGCCATATCCACTCCGTCATCCTTCGAATACATGAAGAATCGTCCACCTTGCTCACGGGGATTGCACTCAACTAAGCAGCCCGGCATAGGCGTAGAAATACAATTTTGCCGGCTGCAAGACGCCGTCCGTCCACCGCGCCTTCACCCACTGGGGCATGAGCGAGAGCGCGTAGCGAGCAACACCGCCCTCGTCTGCTTCCACGGGGATGGAACGGGCGAATGCTGCGTCGGCGGCAAGTTTCCACCTGCCGTCTGCCACCTCCCAGCTCTCGAGCATTCCCATCACGCGCGATGCCGGTCCCATTGCAAAGGATTTCCGCACCTCATCGGGTTGCTCGATGGCGAGCTGCACATCAATGGCGAAAGTCTCTCCGAAATGCCCGTCATCGTAGACGTCGAACTGGAAGTCGATCGATTTGGGAGCGATGCCTATGATCGACGACAATCGCTCGAGCATGTCGTCATCGTACGCTTTGAAACCCACTTCCTCGAATATGTCGCCGATATGGCTTGGATTCGCCGCGCAGGCTCTTGCCTCGGCCGCTGTGATATAGCCACAGACGCGCAGGGGGGAGCCGGCCCTCCCTCGAAACAGGCCGAAGAACGAAAGCGACCAACCCTTCGGCATGCGTTTTTCAAGGTCGAGGTAGAGCGCGGCGCGGTCGGGTTCGCCGAGAACGGAGAAAAACGGCTCCACCAACTCAAGATGATTCACCGGCTGGAAGTGAACGGCTGCGCGGGGAAGCGCGGGGTTCTTCGTATCGAGCTCGAAGCCGAAGCAAACATCCTCGAGCTCCGAGCACGTGTCTGCGAACCAGTTGATGAGCGGCCCCATTCCCGAAACGGCATCTGAATCGATACACGTTCCGGTCGCCAACTTCGAATAGAGTGTCGTGACATCTAGAAACGGCGTGCCAATGAGCGGAAACTCGAGATACACGCTTGGGAACTGCTCGCCCTCCATGAACGGGCGACCCGCTTTGCGCGCGCGATCGAGGGAATCGCCGAAGAGGGCTTCGCCGCGCCCGTCGCCAGCCGCCTGAAGACAGAGCATCTCGAACGCGTCTGCATGAGATGGAGCAATCATTTCAAGCCCTTCGTTCGGCTAGCTGGAACCAAGCAAAGTATAATCAATCGGTCCGCAGGAACCTCGCTTGCAGTTCGAAACGTCTGATAGGATTTGCTGAGCAAACTCGACAAGCGTCTCGAAGGCCTTCTTCCGGAACCCGAATGCATCCTGCATCGGCCTCATGCCGTGAGGATTGGCGCCACGCCCGCTGTTGTGGTTCATATTCGGCTCCCATCATCAGGTTTAGATGCAGCATCGCAGCCACGATGCTCATGGCTTGAGACGAAATCTTTCCGCTCAACGTATATATCCATAGATGAGCCAATGATGAAACGCAAGCGAGCCGAAAGGATAGGCATGGGCACGAACATAAATGAGGGATTCGAGCTGAGCGACGAGGTTCTCGAAACCATCGTCGGGGGAGTGCTCGATGAAGGCGCGCGCAAGGCCGCATACGATGCCTGTGCCCTTCTCAAGCAGAAGGGCACCGACAAGAGCCGCGTGCTCCAGATCTTCGGAAAGACCGAGGACCCTCAGCTGCGTGAGGACGTGCTCGCATATATCAACGAGATCTGGGACACGCTGTAAACGAGCGTTTCACCGCTTTTGGGACAGATACCTCGTCAACTACGTATAAAGACACAACATGGTTGCACTCGTGAAAGGAGAGACTCATGGATTTGAAGAAGATCTCACAAGAGCTCCAGGAAAAGATCGATGCCTGCAATACGACGGATGACCTGAAGGCTCTCGCCGGCTCCGAGGGACTCGAGCTCGGTGACGATGTCCTCGAGGCAATCGCCGGCGGTTTGGTCGTTTCCTCGCTTGACCTGGCCGAAAGCTCGGGGATTCTGCGCTTGGCAGACAAGCAAGGCCTTGCAGACAAGCTCGCCCGCCTAGCCGACAAGAGCAACCTCGCAATCGACTAGAACCGGATGCGGCATGGATGACACCCGGATAAGACTCGCGTACTCCGCATGCAGGAAGGGGGAAGGCGTGGGCGACAGCAGGATGGAACAAGCCCTGAAGCGCGATTTCTCGCAGGGCACCGAGCAGTTCCGCGAGGATCTGCTCGGACGCTGCCTAGACGTGCTCGGAGCCGATAATCGCTCGGAGCTCGCAGACGCGGAATTGGACATGCTCGCTGCGGCCGGCGAGCAGACTATGGCGGAACGCAAGCCATTCAGGGATAATATTCTCTAACGAACCGGAAAGCAGCGAGAGCACCGTCCCCCGACTCGTATCCAAGCGGTTCGGGGGACGGTGCTTTGCCTGAGGTGCGGCCCATCGGATCATCCGGTTTCGACACTGCCATTACGAGGAGGAGCGGCCAATGGCTCAGCCCGAACGGTCCATATTCAACGAGAAGGCCGCCGGCAAGCTGCGCAGCCCTGACGACCTGGACAAGTACGTCCGCGTCACCAATCCAAGCATGTGGGCCATTCTCATCGCATGCATAGCATTGCTCGCCGGACTGTTCGCATGGGCGTTCTTCGGCTCGGTTTCCACCAGCGTCGGCGCCACCGGCGTCAGCATCGACGGCAAGGCCATGTGCTTCCTCACTGCTGACGATGCCGCGAAGGTGGGGGAGGGCGATATCGCAAACGTGGCAGGCGAGCAGATGAAGGTCGAATCCGTTGGCACGGTGCCCTCTTCTCGCGAAGAGGCCGAGGAATTGCTGCAAAGCGATTTTCTCGTGGAGACCCTCATGGAGGGAGACTGGGCGTATCTCGTCACCTTCGATCGTCCCGTGCGCGAGTCCGATGATGGGATGCCCCTCGAGATAACGATCACCGTCGAGAGCATGGCCCCCATCAACCTCGTGTTCGGGAAGGCATAGCGCATGCCCGGCAAAGTCGTCAAAGTACCCCAGGTGATGCAGATGGAGGCGCTCGAATGCGGCGCCGCCTGCCTCACCATGATTCTCGCCTACTACGGGAAATGGGTACCCCTCGAGCAGATCCGCGCAGATTGCGGCGTCTCGCGTGACGGCTCCAAGGCCACGAGCATCCTCAAGGCCGCGCGGGCCTACGGCCTGAACGCCAAGGGCATGACCTTCTCGACCGAGGCTCTTCGCGAGAAGGGCACGTTCCCGTGCATCGTCTTCTGGAACTTCAACCACTTCGTCGTGCTAGACGGCTTCAAGGGCAACAACGCCTACATCAACGATCCCGCCCGGGGCCAGGTGAAAGTGCCGATCGATCAATTCGAGGACAGCTTCACCGGCATCGTGCTCGTTTTCGAGAAGACGGACGCTTTCGAGGAGGGCGGCGAGAAGCCCGACACCTTGAGGTATGCGAGGAGGAGGCTCGACGGCCTCGCTCCCGCCATAGCGTTCATCATGCTGACTGCCGCAATCACATCGCTTGTCGCGGTGGTTAACACGTCGCTCGGGTCGGTGTTCATGGACCGCATCCTCACGGGCGATAATCCGACGTGGATCGGCCCCCTTTCGGTAACGCTCCTCGTCCTCGCGATCATATACGCGGTCGGTTCAATTCTCAACGCCGTGTTCAGCCTGCGCGTGCAGGGGAAGATCGCGGTCGTCTCCTCATCGAGGTTCATGCGCCACCTGCTGCACCTGCCCATGGGATTCTATTCCCAGAGGATGATCGGCGACCTCCAACAGCGGCAGGCCGCCAACGAGACCATCACCTTCGCCCTCATCGGCCAGCTCGCACCCGTGCTGGTGAATATCGTGATGCTCGTCCTCTACCTCGTCTTCATGCTGCAATACAGCGTCCTCCTGACCGCAGTTGGCCTGCTCACGGTTATCGCGAACAGCCTGCTCGCGCGCTATATCTCGAGAAAGAGGGTGAACATCGCGCGAGCGGCCACGATGTCGAACGGCAAGCTCTATGCAGCGACGGTCAGCGGCATCGGTATGATCGAGACCATCAAGTCCGCTGGCGCCGAGAACGGATACTTCCAGCGCTGGGCCGGATACCAGGCCGCGGTCAACGAGTCGTCTGCGAACACGACGCGTCTCAACGAGTATTTCGGGGCGCTTCCCGCGGCACTCGCAGAACTCGCCAACATCGCCGTACTCGTCCTTGGAATCTGGCTCATCGTCAAGGGCGCGTTCACCGCTGGCGAGCTTCTCGCATTCACGGGATTTCTCGCAGCGTTCATCACGCCGGTCACGCAGATCATAGGGCTCGGACAGGTCGTCCAGGAGATGCAGACCCAGATGGAGCGCGTCGAGGATGTCATGAGATACGACGTCGACGTGCCCGAGGACCATGACTACAGCTACAGCGCCGAGGAGGCCAAGTCGACGTTCGGGCGCGAGAAGCTCAGCGGCAAGCTGGACCTCGAGGGCGTGTCATTCGGTTACTCGCCGCTCGAGCCCCCGCTTATCGAGGACTTCAACCTACATCTCGAGCCCGGTTCCTGGGTCGCCCTCGTGGGCGGAAGCGGTTGCGGCAAATCCACGATCGCGAAGCTCGTGAGCGGACTCTACAGGCCCTGGGAGGGTAGCATCAAGTTCGACGGCACGGACATCGATGAGATTCCCCGGCCGATTCTCAGAGGGTCCCTCGCCGTGGTGGACCAGGACATCGTCACCTTCGAGGACACGGTCACCGACAACATCACGCTCTGGGACAAGTCCATCGAGGATTTCGAGGTCATTCTCGCATGCAGGGATGCCGGAATCCACGATATCATCGCCGAGCGCGAGGGTGGCTACACGTCTCGAATCCAGCCGGGTGGCCGCAACTTCAGCGGCGGGCAGCTCCAGCGCATCGAGATCGCCCGCGTGCTCGCACAGGACCCGACGATCATCATTCTCGACGAGGCGACGAGCGCACTCGACGCGCAAACCGAGGCAAGCGTCATCGAGCATATCCGCGAGAGGGGAATCACCTTCATCGTCGTGGCGCACAGGCTCTCGACCATCCGCGATTGCGACGAGATCATCGTCCTCGAGGACGGCAAGGTCGTCGAGCGCGGCAAGCACGCAGACCTCCTCTCAAACGACGGGGCATACGCCAATCTCGTGAGGAGCAGCTGATATGGGTTGGCTTAAGTCCCAAATAGAGACGAGGGAGCTGCTCGACTCGGAACTCACCGAGCGCGCCTATGCCGAACTCGCGTCGAGCGTGAGCCGCGGTCGTGGCTTTTTCCGCTACAAGGTCGATAGCGAGGAGCAGTCCGATGGAGCCATCAGGGCATGTCTGGGCTACATCGGCGTGACGCCCGGCAAGGTTCCCGACGGCGTAACGGACCTCGAGGAACGCATGGAGTTCATATGTCGCCCGTCAGGTACGATGCGACGCGCGGTTTCACTCGAGGGCGCTTGGTACAAGCACGCCTTCGGAGCCATGCTCGGAACGCTCGTATCGGGCGAGGTCGTCGCGCTCATCCCGAACCAGCTACACGGATACAGCTATCTGGAGCCCGGCACCGGAAAGAAGATCAAGGTCAATGCCAAGACCGCACCGCGCATCGCACCCGATGCCACGTTCTTCTACAAGCCGCTTCCGCAAACCGAGCTGACCAAGCGCGACCTCATCTCATTCATGATGAGCGTGTTCGACCGGGGGGATTATTTCGTCGTCCTCCTGGCAGCGCTCGCTGCGACCCTCATCGGCCTTCTTCCCGCATGGGCGAACCAGATAGCGTTCGGAACGGTCGTTCCCTCGGGTCAGGCCGAGCTCATCCTGCCCATCGGCGCTCTCCTCGTGGGCGTCATGATCGCACGCGTGCTCATCAGCGCATGCAGGAACCTTGTGACAGCACGCGTATCCATGAAGATTTCGCTGACGAGCGAGGCCGCCGCATTCTCCCGTCTGCTATCGCTGCCAGCCTCGTTCTTCAAGAAATACGAGTCGGGCGAGCTCGCCACACGACTCGCCCATGTTCCCGTTCTCGCCGAGAACGCGATATCCGTGGTCCTCGGCGCGGGACTCACCGCGATCCTGTCGATTGTCTACATCATCCAGATCATCGTCTACGCGTCGGCCCTCGCGCTTCCCGCGCTCGTGATCATACTGGCGCAGGCCGTCATCACCATCGTGGTGACGAGAATGATGGCCGACCATGAAAAGCTCATCGTGGGCTCGCACTCGAAGGTCTCGGGTACCGTAACCTCGTTGCTCACGGGAATCCAGAAGATCAAGCTCGCCGGAGCAGAAGACCGGGCCTTCGCAAAATGGGCGCATGGATATGCGAAATACGCGGGTTACGCCTATAACGGTCCGCTCATCATCCGCATTCTTCCGTCGCTCGTGATGCTCATCGGCTTCATCGGAACGATCGGGATCTACTATCTGGCAGGCTCATCGCACGTGAGCATCGCCGACTATATGTCCTTCAACGTCGCATACGGTCAGGCGTCAGCCGCCATCATGCAGGTCGCGACCCTCGCCGGACAGTACGCCCTCATCAGGCCCGCCCTCGAAGAGCTCGAGCCGATTCTCGAGACCGCTCCCGAGGTCGTCGACGACAAGCCGGGCATCACGAGCTTGAGTGGTGCCGTCGAGCTGAAGGGCGTTTCATTCCGCTACAACGAGAAGCTTCCCTACGTGCTCGACAACCTCTCGTTCAGCGTCAAGCCGAGCGAGTACGTCGCCATCGTCGGCAAATCCGGATGCGGAAAATCGACGATCATGCGGCTCATGCTCGGATTCGAGCAGCCGGACCGCGGTTCCATCTTCTACGGACCCAATGACATACGCTCGATTGACCTGAGAAGCCTGCGGCAGAATATCGGCACCGTCATGCAGGATGGAACGCTCTTCCTCGGAGACATCCGCGCGAACATCACCATATCCGCGCCGACGGCGACGCTTGATGAAGCATGGGAGGCGGCCGAGATCGCCGGTATCGCCGACGACATCCGAAAGATGCCCATGGGCATGCAGACGTTCGTCACCGAAGGTGGGGGAGGTATCTCGGGCGGTCAGAGGCAGCGGCTCATGATCGCGCGCGCGGTATGCGGAAACCGCAACATCCTCCTGCTCGACGAGGCGACGAGCGCGCTCGACAACGTGACCCAAAAGCATGTTTCAGACTCGCTCGAACAGCTCAAATGCACGCGCATCGTCGTCGCCCATCGACTGAGCACCGTCCGGCACTGCGACAGGATACTTGTCATCGACAAGGGGTGCGTTGCCGAAGAGGGAACCTACGACGAGCTCATCGCCAAAGACGGCATCTTCGCGGAACTCGTTGCACGCCAGCGCCTCGACAACGAGTAGCGGGGCGAGCTGGCAAACAGCAGCACTTCAACACGTTTTCCAACCGGTTACCAGGCCTTCTTGAACGTGACCACGTTCAAGTCGCCTTCTCGCTCGTAGGTCATCTCGTCGACGCTCTTCTTGGCCATGAGGATGCCGAGCCCGCCGATGGGAACGTCCGCAATATCGTCGGGTGTGACGGCATCCGGCTTGGCGAGCGGGTTGTAGGGTATTCCGCTATCGGAGATGCTCACCGACAGCGAGGGCGGATTGTGATGGTACTCGAACCCCACACGGACCTCGCCAGGGTCGTCGTCAGTCGCATCCGGATAGGCGTAGTGGCACACGTTGACGAACAGCTCCTCTGCGGCGATATCGAGCGGGTTGTAGGCGGATTTCGGAGCATGGCGGCGCTTCAGCTCCTCGTGAATGAAGTTGTAGACGTGCACGAGCTGGTCCACGCGGGCCGGCAGAATCATGACCGCCGCCTTCTCGGGTGCAACGCCGTATTTCAGGGCAAGCATCGTGATGTCGTCTGACTGGTCGCAGTCGAGCGTGAACTCGGTGATCGCGCGGCGGACGCCGACGCTCACGGAGCGCGGATTCGTACCGATATACGTCTGCAGGCATTGGACGAGCCGTTCCTCGCCGAACTGGTTGCCGTCGACGTCCATCGCCTCGGTGACACCGTCGGTGTAGAGGTAGAGGGTGTCACCCGGCACGAGGTCGCATGAGTAGCCCTCGTATTCGGTTCCGTCGAACAGGCCCAGCGGGATGCCGGACACGTCCCGCAGCCAAATCCAGTCGTCGCCCTTATGCAGCATCGGCGGGTTGTGCCCCGCATTCACATACGTGAGCTTCCCGGTCTCGTATTCGAGCTCGCATGCGAACATCGTGACGAACATGCCCTGCTCGTTCCCGATGCACAGCTGATGGTTCGTCGCGGTGACCGCATCGACAAGCGGGATACCCGATTCCATGTATGTGCGGATCTGGGTCTTCGCGGTCATCATGAACAGGGCTGCCGGAATTCCCTTGCCGGAGACATCCGCGATGAGGAATCCGACCTTGTCCCCTCCAATCGCGAAGAAGTCGTAGAAATCGCCGCCGACCTCCTTGGCCGTCTTCATCGATGCGTAGATATCGAACTTGTCGATATCGGGGAACGCCGGAAACTCGCTCGGCATGGCGGATTCCTGGATGGCCTTCGCGGTCAGGAGCTCCTGCGCATTCCTTTGCTCCGCTTCCTCGATTGAAAGCCTCAATGCGGCAACAGTCGTGTTGATGCCGTTGGAAAGCGAGGTGAACTCACGTACACGGTGCTCGTTGACCCGCTCGTTCAAATCACCGGCGGTGATATGCCCGAGCGTCAGGTTCGTGCGCTGGATAGGTTTTATGACGATGCTCCGCAACACCCGCGTGGCGATGAAGAAGATCACGAAGAACAGGATGACGAAGAGGATGGTGCTGTAGAACAAGGTGCTCGTCCTCGATGAGTAGACCTGCGACAGGGGTATGGATGCCATGAGGACACAGTCGTCGGCAGTTCGGAACTTCACCATCGAGCGCGTGCCAGCGCCCCGATCCGTCATCTTGACGGTTCCCTCGGCAACGAGCGCGTCGAACTCCTCCTCGCTGTCGACGATCGTCCCGACAACGCTCTGATCGGCAAATTCGGACCTGTTCACCGTGATGAACCGATAATCCTCGATGATGGCAATGGTCCCGGACGACTCGTAGTCATTCGCGAGCGAGTCAAGCGATGTCGCCGAGAGGAGGTTGAGATACTGATTCTCCGGGATGGAGACCTGCACGATTCCCCGTTGGTCCTTGCGGGGGACGCCGCAGAAAACGCGGCGCTCATCACCCAGCGTGCCGTCCGGAGCGACGGAAAGCCTCGGCTCCTCGATCACGGGGTCGCCTCCGTAGATGAGTCGCATGTATTTGTCCGTCTGCGCAGTGGATTCATACGAGAACCCCGCGGCAGCGCTTCCGTATTCGGAATCGGCCACGACAACGCCGTTTGAATCCGTGATCGTGATCGAGACGAGTCCAAGCTCGTCAGCCAGGTTTGCGAGGCGCTCTCGGCTCGTCAGGGTGGAGGGGTCTGCGGCGACGAGCTCTGCTGCGGCCTTGGCCTTCTGGATGGTGAGCGCATCGCTCTCATCCTTCAGGTCGCCGGTGCGTTCCTCGCGATCCTCGACCTGCAGTTGCAGATAGTCCAGAGTGCGGTTCAAATCGATGTTCGCGCTCTTGTTGGCGTGCAGCGTCTCGTTCGTGAACAGCAGGGCCGATGTCACGACGAAAACGGCCGCCATGGCGAGAAGCAGCCATCGGTAGAACGTGGAGCGCAAGGTGGCGTCGCTCTGCTTGCCCACGAGCGCCAGTTCCATTTCCTTGATGAGATCGAGATCCATGAACAACCGCCTCTTCGCAACGGAATGGAGCGCTTTCCGACGCCATGTCATTCTCGCAATTTCCAGTTACTTGTTTATACTAACGTAGTTAGAGAATTCAAGCCGGGCTTTTGCCTCGCTCTCATCTTTCAACAGGAGGAACTGGCTATGGAAATCGTGCTCATCGAAGATGGGGAGCCGACGGTCTTCGCACTCGACGGCCGACTCGACACGACGACGTCACCGCAGCTCGAGGAGTACGTTAGCGGCCTCTACGACCGAGGTGTCGACAAGATGGTCGTCGATATGGCCAAATGCGAGTACGTTTCCTCCGCGGGCCTGCGCGTTATCGTCGCCATGCAGAAGCACGCGATGGCGGGCGGCTCGCTCGTGTTCCGCAACGTTGTTCCGGAGGTCATGGACGTGTTCGAGATGACCGGCTTCAACAAACTGCTCACGTTCGAGTAGACCACGGGCAATGGACAAGTCTATTCTCGCTTACTACAAAACCATCGGCGAGGTGCAGGCCACCATCGCCAACTCGACCACGCTCGACGAGGCGTTGCAGGGCGGGCTGCGCATCATCGCCGACAACGTCGGAGCCGACGCGGCCGTCATCTGGTATGCAGACAAGCAGGACGACGAGCATCTGAGACCCTACTTCTGGATCGGGCCCATCGACCTCACCTCGCGCACGCATGCAGCCGATGACGGGGTCGTCGGTGGCGTCTATCGCACGCAAAAGGCCGATCGTCGTCTGGATTTCCAATCGAACCGAGACCCGCAGACCGTTGCGGACTTCGAGGGAATGCAGGTCGGGTCGATGGTCTGCGTGCCCTTCTCGAGCACGTTCGACGAGCTCGGCACCATCCAGTTCGTGAACAGCTCGGACAGCCCCGCATTCACGGAAGAAGCCGCCGACGTCATGGAGATCATGGCGATGATGGCGGCCATCGCGATAAGCGAGAACGAGTCGATCCAGGAACCCTGGCAGCCGGGGGAGATCGTCATGTCGCTGCGCGGCATAACACGCGAATTCCAAAACGGCGAGATCGCCACGAAGGTTCTCAAGGGCGTGAACCTGGACGTTTACGAAGGGGAGTTCCTCGTGCTGCTCGGAGAGAGCGGTTGCGGTAAATCAACGCTCTTGAACATCATCGGGGGCATGGACCAGCCCACATCGGGTTCGTTCACTTACATGGGGACGGAGATGAGCGAGGCATCGCAAAAGGAGCTCACCGACTTCCGGCGCGACAACGTCGGGTTCATCTTCCAAAGCTATAACCTCATGCCCAACCTCAATGCCGTGCAGAACCTCAAGCTCATCGCCGAGCTCGTCGATGCGCCAATGGACGCTGAGGAAGCCCTCGGCATCGTCGGCCTCGACGATCGCAAGAAGAACTATCCCTCGCAGCTCTCGGGCGGACAGCAGCAGCGCGTCTCCATCGCCCGCGCACTCGTCAAGAACCCGAAGATCATCCTCGCCGATGAGCCCACGGCGGCCCTCGACTACGCGACGGCCATCGAGGTGCTCCAGGTGATGGAGGAGGTCGTCAAGACCGGGACCACTCTGGTGATGGTCACCCACAACGAGGAGATAACCCGCATGGCCGACCGCGTCGTCCGCATGCGCAATGGCCGCATGCACGAGGTGACGATCAACCGACATCCCGCCAAAGCCACCGACCTGGTCTGGTAGGGCCGGTCAGTGCAGCCGACGCAGGCCACCGAGCTCTTCGCCAACATCCGGAAGACGTTCGTCTCGTTCTTCTCGATCGCTATGTTCGTGGCGCTCGGCATCGGTGTATTCACCGGCATCATGTGGTCTGGAACGGCGCTCGAGGCCGAAGTCGACAAGGTGCACGAGCAGGGAGCACTTCACGATATCCAGATTCAGTACCCGTATGGCCTCACCGACGAGAACATAGACGCGCTCGCCTCGCTCGACGGAGTCAGCGACCTCGAGGCCGCGAGGCAAAGCGTCCGAACGCTCGTCGTCGACGGCGAGGAATACCGCATGCGCCTGCAAATGGTGGGGGAGCGCATAGACGTCCCGACCATCGTCGAGGGCTCGTTGCCGGCGGAAGACGACGAGATCGCCCTCAAGTCGACCTCGGCCCGCAACCTCGGCATATCCGTTGGCGATACGATAGAGTTCGAGAGGGACGATGGCAGTAAGATCGGCGGGGGCATCGGCCAGACGTATTCGGATACGTTCGTGGTAACCGGCCTCCTCGAGAGCCCGGAATTCACCGCGCGATCCTCTCAGACATTCGGCTTCTCCGCGGCCGGGCAATCGGCCGACACGCTTGCATGGGTCTCTCCGAAGGCCTTCACGGGCGCCGCGTACCTCGAAGCCTATACGACCATCAACATCCGATCGAATGACCTCCGAGGACTCAGCACGTTCTCGAAACGCTACGAGGAGGCTTCATTCGCCCTGAGGGACCGTATAGCGGAAGTCGGTGTGCCGATGGCCGATGAGCGTTATGAGAACCTCAGAAGCCAGGCCTCCTTCATCTTCGGGCAAACCGAGGAGGGCCTCGCGGACCTCCAGGCGTTCCTCGATGAGAAAGAAGGCGAACCCGACAGCGAGACGGTTTCCTTCAACGGGATGACCTTCACCTTGGGACAGCTGCGTCTTGGATCCACGCAGGGAAGCATAGCCCTCGGAACAGCCGAGTCGAAGGTGGCATCTTCCGAGAACTACGATTGGATGGTTTCCCCTCGCACCTACAACGGCTCCGTGGCAGAGGCGATGACCCTCAGCGGTGTGACGAACAGGCTCTGCTACTCGATGGCGCTGCTCTTCGTGGTCGTCGGCCTGCTCGTGAGCTATTCGGCCGTGAGCCGGATCGTCCACGAGCAGGTATCCCAGATCGGGACTAAGAAAGCGCTTGGATTCCGGTCGGCGGAGATTACCAGGAGCTTCCTGTGGTACGCCGGATTCGCCACGATCGCCGGCGCCATCGTAGGCCTTGTGATGGGCACGTTCGACGTCGAGGGCGTCGTCGCGCACGTATTCGCCAACCGCTTCAACCTCGGATCGTATCCACCGTATTTCGGTGTGCCCTCGGCCCTGATCGTGACGGCGATCGAGCTCGTCCTCGTCTTGGGAGCCACATGGCTCGCATGCCGATCTGTCCTCAAGCAGCATGCGGTTGAGCTCCTCCGGGGAGAGAAGCCGCCGTCGGGCAAACAGCGCTTCTTCGAGCGGTGGGGCATTTGGGAGAAGCTGCCGCTCTACACCCAGACCATCGTCAACAACTGCCTGAACGACAAGCGGAGGATGTTCAGCACCATAGTCGGTGTCGCAGGATGCACCGCGCTGGTCGTGACGGCGCTGACCCTGAACGACGATGTGATGCGTAGCTACGACGTGCATTACGACAATGTGTTCTCGTACAACGCCATCGCCACGGCATCGGACGCAGACTCCCTCGAGAATGTCGAGGATGCGCTGCGGGACAACGACTGCGCAACGGCTCAGGTGAGGCGCCAGCGCCTCTCGCTGCAACTGCCCGGCAATCGTCTGGGCATCGTCCGATTGGTGGTCCCCATGGACGACTCGTTCGAGAATCTCTACCACCTGCACACCGTATCGGGTCAGGGGGACATCCCCCTCGACGACGGCGTATGGGTCTCGGAGGCATACGCGCGCCATATGGGAGCCAAACCGGGCGACAAGCTCACCGTTAGCAGCGGAACGGGTGAGGCGGAGCTCGTCATCACGGGATTCCACGAGTACCACCTCCTGCAATACGACGCCGTCATCGGACGCAACGCGTACGCGAAGG
Organism: Coriobacteriales bacterium; assembly: GCA_050946275.1. Classification (GTDB taxonomy): domain Bacteria; phylum Actinomycetota; class Coriobacteriia; order Coriobacteriales; family CADBOM01; genus JBMNUM01. Next base: position 96,052 of record JBMNUM010000005.1, on the reverse strand, counting down.
CTTTCGGCAAGGCTCCCATCGCGAATGCGATTCTCGTCGACACGGGAGAAGCAAGCGTCCAGGAGGTCGCAGGCGAGCTATCCGGCACACCGGGCTTCGAGAGCCTCGAGAACGACAAGCGCGGGCAGAGCAACAATTTCAGGAGCTTCGCGAACATCTCGAGAGCCGTCGTGCTCATCTATCTCGTTCTATCGGTGCTCATGTCCATCGTCGTGCTCCTCAACCTCAACGTCATGTTCATAACCGAGAAGAAGCGCGAGCTCACCATTCTCATGATCAACGGATTCACGACTCGTCAGGCGAAGCGCTACATCTACAACGACACGATCGTTCTCACCGTCATCGGCATCGTCATCGGGCTCGTCATAGGATGCATCATGGGCTCCGCCACCGTCTCGGCAGTCGAGCTCGACACGACGTCCTTCTACAAGGGCATCGACTGGCTCGCCGTCGGTGCCGGGGCTGCGACGAGCGCGGTTCTCTCCGTCATAATGAGCACGATCGCGCTGCGGAGAATACCGCGGTTCGACCTCAGGGACATCAATAAGCTCTAGAATAGAAAACCTATGGAGATCTTCGTCAATGGTTCCGCTGGCCATCAGGGTGGATGAATGAAGAAGACGCAACTCATAGAGCTGCTCGCAACAATCAGGAAGACGTTCGTGTCGTTCTTCTCCATCGTGATGTTCATCGCCCTCGGCGTCGGCGTCTTCCAGGGCATATACTGGTCTGGCCACGCACTCCAGAAATCCGCGGAGCATGTTTACGAGGCGCAGTCATTCCACGACTTCCAGATTCAATTCCCCTACGGCCTCACCGAAAGCGACCTCGACGAAGTTCGCGGAATCGAGGGTGTCGATGCCGTCGAGGGGGGATACTTCAGCTATCAGACGACCGAGGTCGACTCGAGAGCCTGCACCGTGAGGTTGCAGTCGATTGGCAAGGGGATAGACGGTCTCGAGCCGGTTGAGGGTGTCCTGCCGTCGAAGCCCGGCGAGATAGTCATCCTCGAGGAGGCTGCGCGCGAGCTCGGGATCAAGCTAGGGGATACCATTGCATTCGACCATGATGCCGACCAGTCGGAAGACGAGGTAGACGAAGACGGGATGGCGAACCTCACCACGGCGAGCTTCAAGGTATGCGGCTTGGTGAAGAGCCCCGAATACATAGCCGTCGATCCGAAGACGTACGGCCTGTCGCCCATGCCGACTGGAGCTGTCGATGCCATCGCCTGGGCCATTCCCGACGCATTCGATGCGGAATCGTTCAACGAGGGATACAACCTGGTCAACGTATCGTCTTCCTCGCTACGGGGAGACTTGACGCTCGGAGCTCGGTACGAGGAAGAATCTTCGGCTATTGAATCACGAATCACCGAGCTCGGCGAAACGCTTTCCAAGAAGCGCTTCGACGCACTCCATGCCGATGCCGAGAAGAAGATTGCGGACGGTCAGAAAGAACTCGACGATGCTCGGGCCGAGATCGAGAACGGCAAGCAGGAGATAGCGAACGCGAAGAGCCAGCTGGCATCAATGCGATCGCAAGTCGCCACCGGCGAATCTCAGCTTGCAAGCGCGAGGAAGCAGCTTGCGGATGGAGAGGACAAGCTTGCCGCCGCCAAGAAGAAGCTCGATACCGAGAGCGCGGCGACGAAGAAGAAGCTCGATGCCGCCAAGAAGGAGCTCGACGCGAAGCAGAAGGAATACGACGAGAACGCCGCGGATCTCGCCGACGGGAAGAAGCAATACGAGGAGATGCTGGCTGCGGGAGAGCTGACCGATGAGGAGATCGCCCAAGCCGAGGCGCTCATCCCGCAATACGAGGCGATGCTCGCCGAGGCGAAGACCGAACTCGACGAAGCGACCAAGGAATACAAGAAGGCAAAGAGCGCCTACGACGCCGAGACGGCCACGGCGCGCAAGGAAATCGCCGCCAAGGAGGCCGAGCTCCAATCGGCTCGCAACACGATAGCGAACAAGGAAAGCCAGCTGACCTACGCACGCTCTCAGATAGCCACCGCCGAACGCGAGATCCCGCAGAGGGAGACGGAGCTCGAGAATGCCGAACGCGAGGCCGACAAGCATGCAGCCTCGCTGGACCGAGCCCGCAAGAAGCTCGACGACATGCGAGAGTATGGATGGTCCGTCTCCGCACGTTCGGATAACGGGGGCGTCCTGCAGGTCGAGCAGCTTTCCGAGATAACCAACCAACTGAGCTTCTCCATGGCAGCCCTGTTCCTCATCGTCGGCCTGCTCGTGAGTTATTCGGCACTGGGCCGACTCGTCCGCGAGCAGATCACGCAGATTGGAACCAAGAAGGCGCTCGGCCTGCATTCTCACGAGATCACGAGGAGCTTCCTCTTGTACGCGGGTATGGCCGTCATTGCCGGCATCATCCTCGGGCTCCTCGTGAGCATCTTCGTCGTCCAACCGATCATCGGCGATGCCTTCGCGAAGCAGTTCACCATCGGCACGATCGCATCTCACTTCAGCGTCGGGATATTCGCGCTTTCCGCCGCCATCGAGATCATGCTCGTCCTGCTGACGACCTGGTTCGCCTGCCGGTCGATCCTGCGCCGCAACGCAGTCGACCTGCTGCGAGGGGAAGAGCCGCCGACGGGCAAGGAGAGGTTCTTCGAGAAGTGGGGGCTCTGGAACCGCCTCCCGCTCTTCACCCAGACCATGGTCAGCAACTGCCTGAACGACAAGCGGCGCGTCTTCAGCACGCTTGTCGGGGTAGCGGGGTGCACGGCGCTGGTCGTCACCGCGATCACGCTCAACGACAACGTCATGAAGAGCTACGACCTGCAGTATGACGACGTCTACGGATACAATGCAATCGCCTATAGCGACCCGGATGTCGATGGTGCGTTGGACAATATAGCCGCCGCACTCGACGAGCAGGGGTGCCCGCATGTCGCCGTCGCCCGCGAAAGCTTCTCGGCTCAGCTCGAGGACGGGAGCAAATCACCGCTCACGGTCATCGCGCCGGTCGACGAGGGCTCGCTCGACACGTTTTACCGCATCTCGCCTATTGGAGACGAGACAGTGGACCTGTCCCAAGACGGCGTATGGGTGACGAGAGCCTATGCGTTCCACAAGGGAGCCGAGATAGGCGATGTGCTCACGGTCGAGGACGTCGAAGGCGATAGCCACGAACTTCCCATCCTCGGTTTCTACAAGTACTACCTGCCGTCGAGCGAGGCGGTGATGGGAAATGCCGCCTACAAGCGCCTGCTCGGCGAGGATCCCGTGGCAAACCAGCTCCTCGTCAACACGTGCGATAAGAGCGTCGACGAGTTGGCCGAAGCGCTCACCGGGGTCGAGGGCTTACACAAACTCAAAGACGACCAGTCCGTCAATCGTGAGAACTTCGACTCGTTCTCGAGCATCTCGAGCGCCGTCGTGATCATCTACCTCGTGCTCGCCTTGCTCATGTCGATCGTCGTGTTGCTCAACCTGAACTTCATGTTCATCGACGAGAAGAAGCGCGAGCTCATCGTGCTCATGATCAACGGCTATACAGTGAAGCAAGCCAAACGCTACATCTCGAACGACACGATCGTGCTCACCGTCATTGGCATCGTGGTAGGGTTGGTTATCGGTTGCATCATGGGCTCGGTCACCGTCGCATCCGTCGAGCCATCGACAGCGGTGTTCTTCCGTGGAATCGACTGGAGAGCCGTTATCGCCGGCGTCATCGTCAGCGGCGTGCTCTCGTTCATCATGAGCACCATTTCCCTCAGGCGCATACCGAGGTTCAATTTAACGGACATCAACAGGTGATGGGCAAATCCCAAATCAAGAAAGGACCCACCTTCCTATCAAGCTGGACGTAATTCGCATGTATGCCAGGCTGACATCAAATGCATGCAGCAAAGCGGTATACACTGGAGCGTGAAACCGCGCGCACGGAGATGCGCGCGTGAATCCGAAGGAGAAGGGGGAATCCATGTCGGAGGAGAAGTGGGTGTGCACCGCCTGTCCCGGCTGGGGCGACCACGAGTTCTGCGCGATCAAGACCGTCGTTAAGGACGGGAAGATCGTGCGTACCGAAGCGGTCGACTACACCGGTGACGAAGTTGGCGAGGGTCATTGCTGTCAGAAGGGCATCGCGTCCTGGAGACAGGTCTACGCGGAGGACCGCCTCCTCTATCCTCTCAAGCGCGCCGGCGAGCGCGGCGAGGGCAAATGGGAGAAGATCAGCTGGGACCAGGCCCTCGACGAGATCGGCGCCAAGATGCTTGAGCTCAAGGAGAAGCACGGTCCCGAGACAATCGCGTTCTGGAACATCACGACATCGCTGCCGCCCTCGCAGGGACTCGACACGCTGCTCGGGAACCGTCTCTGCGGCCTGTGGGGAGGAACCGACCCGTTGAACGCCTACGGTCTCGACAACGGGCCGTATTACGCCTCGTATTTCGATCTGGGCGATTTCTACAAGTACATGATGATCGACCCAAAGAAGTTCGATGCGACGACGTATCTCATCATCTGGGGAGGCAATCCCGTCGAGAACCAGCAGCGAGTAGCCAAGCACATCGTCGAGGCGAAGTCGCGGGGCGCCAAGATCGTCGATGTTGGATTGCTGTTCGATGCATCGGCGGGCTATGCCGACTGGTTCATCCCGGTGAAGCCCGGCTCCGACACAGCGCTCGCGCTGTGCATGGCACGACAGATCGTGGAGCGCGAGGAGTATGACCGGCCTTTCATGACGAAGTACACTGTCGCCCCGCTGCTCGTCGACGTCGAGACTGGCAAGTTCGCCGAGAACGAGGGTTGGTTCTACTACTGGGACGAGGACGCCGGCGAGATCAAGCCGACCGCGCGCGGAGCGGAGGAGTACGAGGGCACGCCGGCCTTCAAGGGAACGTACGAAGTGGAGGGCCGCACGTACAAGCCAGCTTTCCAGATGCTCATCGAGCACCTCGAGCCTTACACACCCGAGTACCAGGAGACGATCACCGGCGTACCCGCAGCAGACGCTATCAAGCTCGGCGAGGAGTACTCGTCGCATAGGCCCGCCTTCATCGTCGGAGCGCTCGGCATCCGCTATCAGAACCAGGGCGACGCATACCGCGCGTTCTACCTGCTTGGCATGCTGACGGGCAACCTGGGTCATCCTGCGGGAGGCGTCACGTCCGAGATCCAGCCCTGCGGCTGGCCGCTCGGCTTCAACAACCCGTCGGTCATCTTCCCGAACGGCCGCGAGGCGGATAAGACCGTGTTCGTGAAGAACGGTGACTTCTTCGACGACGCGAAGAAAGGCAAGTACAAGGGGTTCATCAAGGTTGCGGGAAATCCCGTCCACAACTGCCCGAACAGGAGCCGCTGGATCGAGGATACGTTCCCGAACATGGAGCTCATAGTCGACGTCGACGTATGGATGACGGACACGGGCGAGTACTCGGACTACGTGCTCCCGGCCTGCATGCCGTTCGAGCGCGAGGAGCTCATCGCCGCAGCGCAGTACAACCACGTGGTGCTGCAGCAGCCCGCCATCGAGCCGAGGGGCGAGTGCAAGGACTCGTCATTTATCTACGGCGGCCTTGCCAAGCGCCTCGGCTACGGGGAGTACTTCGAGAAGGAGGACGGCACCCCGATGGTGGCGGCCGACTGGATCAAGATGAGGCTCAACTCGCCGCAGCCGTTCCTCGCCAACATCGACCCGCCGCTGACCTACGAGCGGCTGGCAGAGGAGAAGATCATCCGCGCCGCCGTGCCGCCCATCCCGTGGGACCCGTTCTTCGGCATGAAATTCCCGACCCAGACGGGCCACATGGAGTTCTACTCCGAGAGGCTGAACAACGTGGGCCTGCCGATGGCGACCTACCACGAGCCCTACGAGGTCCCGACGACGACGAGGCTCGCGAACGGAACGGCCAAGCACAAATACCAGTTCTTCAGCGGACGCCAGCGCTTCTTCATGCAGTCCATATTCACCGACGACCCGGTGATGACGGAGCTGTCGGGCGGAAAGCCCACCGGGCGCATCAACCCGGTCGACGCGCAGGCCGAGGGCATCGTCGACGGCGACAGGTGCGAGGTCTACAACGAGCGTGGCCACGTAATCATAGAGATGAGGCTCGACCAGGCGATTCCGCCGGGGACGATCCAGGTCTGGTTCGGTTGGAGGAAGCGCCAATTCGACGCGCACGAGGGCGCGGATTCCGGCATGTACTCCGAGCTTCTCGTCCCGCTGGGAGACAACGACACGCTCGACGAGGCGGCTCGGTACTGGTACCAATGCACCCAGGAGGACGGGGCCGTAGGCTATATCCTAAGCGGTGCTTCGTATTCGGCAATGGCGGGCGCATGGGACACCATCTGGGACTGCGCATGCGACATCCGCAAGCTCGACGCGTAGAGGAGGGGAGCGATAATGTCTGAAGCCAAGACCATCTGGGCGCACTCGCCCGCAACCGACGAGATCCCCGAGGATGCGATTTTCGTCGACCTTCTGCGCTGCACGGGCTGCTGGACGTGCTCGCTATCGTGCATGACGGGCAACGGTCTCAAGGACGGATGCTATTTCGTCAACGTGAGGACACTGGGCAGCGGCGAGGGAATCGACAGGCCCGCCGGAACATGGCCCGATCTGCACATGTCGTGGATGCCCTTCTACACGAAGAGCTGCATCAAGTGCAAGTCGAGGACGGAAGCCGGGGAGGTTCCCTATTGCGTGAAGAACTGCCCGAACAAAGCTCTCGCATACGGTGCCGAGGCCGTCGAGAAGATCGAGGCTGCACGCCAGCGAGGCGCACGCATATACCAGCTTCCCGCATGGGAGAACGGAAAGGACGGCATCATTTACGCCAGCCCCGACAGGAAGATCCTCTAGATGGCGAGAGGGGCAGCCCGCGACAACAGGTCGCGGGCTGCCCGCTTGGAAAAGGAGACGCCATGGATGCAGTAGAGGCCCTCGAACGTCTGAAGAAGGGCAACGAGGCCTATCTCGAATCGCATATCAACGACGGCGATGTATCGCCGGAGCTGATTCAGCTCCTCTTCGAGGAAGGGCAGTCGCCCTTCGCGTGCGTCATCGCATGCGCCGACTCTCGCGTCGTGCCCGAGCATATCTTCATGACAGGCCTCGGAGAACTGTTCGTCATCCGCGTCGCCGGCAATGTCATCGGCGATATGGAGCTGGCAAGCTGCGTCTACGCGGCCGAGCACCTGCACACGCCGCTCGTCGTTCTCATGGAGCACACCCACTGCGGTGCGATAGAGTCGGCGATGCATGTCGCGGCGGGGGAGGAGCACGAGCCCGACCACGCGCTCGCTCCTCTTCTGAATCGCATCGTTGACACCATCGGCGGCGAATGCGACCAGCAAGCCGCGAGCATCATGAACATCGAGCAGGGTCTCGCCACCATGATGTCAGACCCGGTGATCCGCCGTCTGGTCGACGACGAGGGTCTCGTGATTCGGGGTGCCCTCTACCACACGAATTCCAGCCGGGTTGATTTTCTCTAGGAATCTCATCCCGGTTCGTACCTGCTGGTATCTATTAGCACTAATCGTGCATATTCGCTCTTGAATATAGTCTCTGATTAGAATACTATCTCTTCGTAATTCATCTAGGAAGAGAGGTTTCTCATCATGAAGATCAGCGCACGTAACCAACTCCAAGGAGTCATCTCGAGCGTTACCGATGGGGCGGTCAACGGAGTCGTCACCATCGATCTGGGCGCCGACAAAATCAAGGCCGATATAACCATGGCCGCCATCGAGGAACTCGGGCTCGCCGAGGGCAAGAAGGCGTTCGCCATCATCAAGGCCTCGAATGTCATGTTCGCGGCCAGCGACAAGCGCGTCGATTGCATCTCCGCGCGCAACCAGCTCGTCGGCACCATCTGCGCAGTCGAGAAGGGCGCTGTCAACGGCCATGTGTCACTTGAGATAGGGGATCATGTCATCAAGGGCTCGATCACAAATGCGGCTATCGACGACCTCGGCCTCAAGGAGGGCGACACGGCCGTCGCCATCGTCAAGGCGAGCGACGTCATGGTGGGCATCGAGGAGTAGGCACTCCATTCTTTTCTTCCCGATATGAGGAACCGGCCCGATGCTCATGTCATCGGGCCGGTTTTCATGTTGTGGGTTTAAAGCGAGCTGCTAGCGCGCGTAAGTCCAGTCGGAATCCTCCCAGATCTCGTCGATCCAATCCATGGCCTCGCGCGGAGACTCCGCCGCGACGAATTCCTGAACGGGGAGGTCGCCGATGAGAGCGCGGTATGCGTTCTCGCACAGGGCCTCCATCTCGAGCTCGCCCGGATGGATCTCGACGGGGGCGATGAAGCTTACGCGCTCGGTGATCAAATCGGTCACGAGCTTGAAGCGGGCCATGCCGCCAGCCAAGAAGATGACGTCGACATCGCCCTTGAGCGTCGTCGCGAACGCGCCGATGTCCTTGGCGATCTGGTAGCACATAGCCTCGACCACCTCGCGGGCATACTCGTCACCCGCATCGACGCGCTTCTCGATCTCGACCGCATCCGCGGTGCCGAGGTATCCGAGCAGACCTGCCCTGCGGCTGACACGCTGGCGCATCTCGTCGTAGGTCCACTTGCCCGAGTAGCAGTCATCGATGAGGATATCGATCGGCACGGTCAGGCAGCGGTTCGTCGAGAAGCAGCCCTCGCCATCGACGGAATTGTTCGTGTCGATCATGCGGCCGTGGCAGTGGGCGATGGTGTTGATGCCTCCGCCGAGGCCGGTCGTGATGGCGTTGACGTCCTCGTAGCGCTTGCCGCGGGCCGCCGCCCACTCGCGCACGACGGCGCGTGCGTTGAGCGTCTGGGTCATGGTGCGGCGCCAGCGCTCGGGCAAACCGGTGTATCGGGCGATGGGAAGGAGCTCGTCTGAGCTGGGAACGTCTGCCGTGAAGGCATGGCAGCCTCCCTCGTTCGCGAGCTCAAGAGCGATGACGCAACCCATGGACGAGGGATGCAGACCGTATGTGCATGCCTTCTCCTGGTTGACCATGGCCTCGTTGATCTCGAAGACGCCCACCGGCATCGGCTGCATCATGCCGCCACGCGATACGATGGCATCGAGCTCGTCGAGCTTGACGCCATGGGCAGCCATGTTGTCCTTGATGCCACGGGTCCGGATTTCCTGCTGGTCGAAGAACGTCGCGCAGCCGACGAAATCCTCCTTGTGGTAGGTGATGGTCTCCTTGTAGATGACGTTGCCATCTTCGCTATATGCGACCTTCGTCGAGGTCGATCCAAGGTTAATCGCGAAAACCTTCTTCACGTTAGCTCCCGTGGTCCCTTTCCCCTAAAAACAGACAGGAAAACACTATATCTCGTGAATGAACAAACCGGAGCGAAGTTTCGGCTCAAACCACGTGGATTTCGGCGGCATGAGCAAATTCGCGTCCGCAACGGCGAAAAGCTCGTCGATCCCGGTGGGATACGGCGCTATCGCGACGCCCTTGCCGTCCGCGCACCTGCGCTCGAGCTCCACAAGGCCGCGAATGCCGCCGATGAACTCGATGCGCGAAGAGCGTCTCGGGTCATCGATGCCGAAGACCGGCGTGAGCAAGTCGCGCTGGAGCTTGGAAACGTCGAGGTTGTCCGCCGGGTTGCCCGCATCCTCATCGGTGAGATTGCAGCGATACCAGCGCCCGCCGGCAAGCACGATGAACTCACCGCGCTTCCTGGGCTTGAGGTAATCTGCGGCGAACGCGGGATCGGGCGCATTCGTTACGGAGAACGGCTTGCCCCCGATGTTCGCTGCATCGACCTCCTCTGCCCCGAACCGCGAGATGAGCTCGTCAACGAGCGCGTCGACGGTCAGGTCACCGGGGTCGTTCACGAAGCGGTAGTAGGGGAGCACGTCGAGCTCGGTGTCGGCGAAAAGCACCGAGAGGAAGAAATCGGATTCCTCGGTTGGCTCCTGCGAACCGCGCTGCTCGCGTCGCTCGAGGGCGATGCGCGTGGCAGCGGCGCTCCTATGATGGCCGTCGGCCACGTAGGCCTCGCCGACCTCGGCCATACGCGCCGTCACGGCATCCGTCGAATCGCCGGGTATCGCGAACCCGCGGTGTCGAACGCCGTCGTCGGCAACGTAGTCGAAGAGGGGCGATCCCTCCTTCGCCCTGGCGTAGATGTCCGCCAGTTCGGCGTCGTATCGATAGGCGAGCATGATGGGGCCCGTCTGCGCCTTGCACGCCCGTACATGGTTGACGCGGTCCTCCTCTTTGGCAGCGCGCGTATTCTCGTGCTTCTTGACGATGCCGTTGATGTAATCGTCGACGGAAACGCAGGCGACCAGTCCGTTGAGGACGCGGCCATCCATCGTGAGTTCGTAGAGGTAGAAGGAGGGGACTTCGTCGGTCACGGTGAGATCGGAAGCCCTCAGGGCATCCATCAGCTCTCCTGCCTTCGCGTACACCTCGGGCGAGTACTGATCGGTTCCCTCGGGGAAGTTGACGACCGGCTCGTCGATCGCGAGAAACGACTGCGGATTGGCCGCGACGATGACGCGGGACTCGTCGACATCCTGGACATCGTAGGGAAGGGCGGCGACAACGGGAGCCGCCTCGAAGGTGGGCCTCAGGGCCCCGAAAGGCTTGACTTGCGGCATGGCGTACTCTCTCCCTTTCGAAAAGTCTTTATCCAACTCTTCGATTATACGGGAAATATCCGTATGACAGCCGTTTTCACCCATTAAGAGACACAGCCATGCACCATGCCCCAGACGACTTCGCGCCGCGGGGATCTACTCGGCCGAAGCAGCTTCCCCGTTCTTCTTGACCGCCCGTTGCTTCTCCGGCTTGTTGCCCCATATGGCAATGAAGACGAGCGCGGAGATGGCGATGAGGAACGGGTAGAAGAGATACGGGATGATCTGGAACGGAGTGATGGCGAATCCGACTGCAGATGCTCCCGCGCTCGCATAGAGAAGCTGGGCGCCATAGGGAATGATGCCCTGGAACGCCGAGGTGAAGATATCGATGAGAGATGCCGTGCGTCGGCCCGAGAGCCCGTATTGCGTGCCGATCTTCTTCGTGAGCGACCCGACGGCAACGATGGCGACCGTGTTGTTCGCGGTCGAGATGTCGACGGCCGAGGCGAGGGCGGCGATGCTGAACTGCGCGCTCCGCTTGCTCTTCGTGATGCGACCCACCTTGTCGAGGATCCACGCGATGCCACCGTTATCGTGCACGAGGCCGATGATGCCGGCGCATATTATCGAGATGACGGTGATGTCGTACATATTCATGATGCCGCCGCTTCCGTTCAGGCCCGATCCGATGGCCGTGAAGATGGAGCTCGGCTCGATCACCCCAAGAGCGACCCCGACGATGATGGAAAGCACCGTGCCACCGATGAGCACGATGAACACGTTGACGCCGGCGAGGGCCGCCACGAGAACGGCAACGTAGGGGAGCACCTGCCAGAGGTTGTAGTCGAGCGGGCCCTGGATGTCATAATCCGAGCCGAAGCCCATGGCGAGCAGGATGACGAACGTGATGATGGCGGCCGGCAGGACGATCTTGAAGTTCTCCTTGAACTTGTCCGCCATATCGCACCCCTGGGTGCGCGTCGCGGCGATCGTCGTGTCGGAGATCATGGAGAGGTTGTCTCCGAACATGGCACCGCCGACGACCGCACCGAGGCACAGCGCTCCGGCCATGCCCGTCTTGTCGGCGATCTGAACGGCGATGGGAGCGAGGGCGGCGATGGTGCCGACGGAAGTTCCCATGGAAAGCGAGATGAAGCAGGCGATGAGGAAGAGGCCCGGCAGCACGATGCCCGTCGGCAACACGGTGAGCGCGAAGTTGACCGTGCTGTCGACGCCTCCGGCCGAAGACACGGCGCCGGTGAATGCGCCGGCGAGCACGAATACGAGGCACATGATCATGACGTTCGACTCGCCCATGCTTCTCGCAACGCTCTCGAGCTTGTCCTCGAACGACCGACGTGGGCGCTGGATGAAGCCGACCGCGAGCGCGATGACGAACGCGACGATCGCGGGCATGCCGTAGAAGTCCTTGAGGACGACGCCGGATCCTATGAACAGGACGAGGAAGACGGCGACGGGCAGCAATCCCGATAGCCTCGGCTTGATGCCGTCCTCATAATCCAGATGTTCTCCAAGCTGGAGCTTGCCGCTCGATTGCTCGTCAAGCATGATCGCCCTCTATTCGCCACCCCGATACATACAAAGCAACCGGATTGTATCATCTGGCGTCTAAAGTGAATACATGCATTCGTCGAAGCGCAGGGTAGCCTGCATATCGTATTCACCGCTCAGACACGCCTGCTCTTGCTTCTGATCGTCATCGGGACCCGGCACGGGTGCAGCGCATGAGGCGCAGCCCTTTATGAGCCCGAAGACGAGCGCCACGATCGCCGCGATGATCACGATCAGGTACTTCAGTATCTTCAGGAACCACTCCCAGGCTGAAGAGCGTTTCTCGTCGCTCGCATCGACCGCATCAGCAGCATCGGCGACGGGGGCACCCGAACCCAAATCGAGCGTCTGGACGATGGGAACGGGGTCGGGGAGGCGCACCTGGTCGGTGTCGATGGAAGCGCTGCCGAGGGTCGCGACGAGCACCGCCGCGGCACCCGCCGCCCCGGCGGCCTTCTTGACATCGACATTCTTGTCACCGAACTTCCGCGCTTCGGCGGCTCCGAGATCCGGCTCGGCAAACCAATCGGAATCGTCGGCCTGCTTCGCCTCGTTGCCCGCCCGCTCGATGACGCGGCTCGCATCGGCGCTCTCATAGCCGAGCGCGTCCTCGTCCTCGATGCCATCATCATGTCTGATGTACTCGTCCATGCGACCATGATAACAGCGATGACCGGGGGAGTCTCGACTTCGTGAATGCCCTCGGTGCGCGACAAGCCCCTGACGCGAATCCCGAGGATACAGAACCCGCAGTCGGGTACAATGCGCATATCTGCACATGTCGGGTCGGTGGGGTTTAATCGGGGGGATCGGCTGATGGAGAAGTTCTTCAAGATCAAGGAACGCGGAAGCACGTTCGGACGCGAGATCGTCGGCGGCCTGACGACGTTTCTCGCCATGGCCTACATCATCGCCGTCAATCCATCCATGCTCGTCCAAGCTGGGATGACGTTCGAGGCCGCGTTGACCGCGACCTGCTTCGGAGCCGCCATCATCACGATTCTCATGGGCCTGCTCGCGAACAGGCCGCTCGCCCTTGCGTCGGGCATGGGCATCAACGCTATCGTGACCTTCACGATATGCATGGGTATGGGGGAGGACTGGCGCGTCGCCATGGGCGTCGTGGTGGTAGAGGGCGTCGTTATCCTCATCCTCGTCCTCGCCGGCTTACGCGAGGCGATCATGAAGGCGATACCGGTCGACATACGACTCGCCATCGGAATCGGCATCGGATTGTTCATCGCGTTCATCGGCTTGCGGGGTGGCGGCCTCATCGCCAGCAGCGAGTCGACGATCGTCACTGTGGGAGATTTCACCTCGCCGGCGGGCATCGTGTCGATCATATCGATATTGATTGCGGTCATTCTCTTCGCCATGAACGTACCCGGGTCGCTCCTCATCTCCATCGTGGCAGCGACCATCATCGGCATACCCCTCGGAGTGACGGTCATCCCAACGGAGTGGAACTTCGGGCTCGATTTCTCCGCGTTCGCCGCGCCGTTCCAGACCGACCCCAACACCGGGCACATGGCGATTGTCCGAGTGTTCCTCGAGCCCGCATTGCTCATGTCGGCGTTCATGCTCCTCATGAGCGACTTCTTCGACACGATGGGCACCGTGGTCGCCGTCGGGAAGCAGGGCGAGTTCGTCGACGAGGAGGGCAACATCGACAACATGGGCACCATCCTCGCCGTCGACTCCATTGGCGCGATCGTCGGTGGTTTCCTGGGCGCCAGCTCCCTGACGACGTTCGTCGAATCGACATCCGGTGCCGCCGCTGGAGCACGCACGGGTCTTTCGAGCGTATTCGTAGGGCTGCTGTTCATCGTCTTCGCCTTTTTCTCGCCGATCGTCGGCATGGTCTCGGGTTCGGCGACCTGCGGAGCGCTGACCGTTGTCGGTTTCCTGATGATGACATCGATCGCGGACATCAACTGGTCGAAGATCCAGTACGCGTTCCCGGCCTTCATCACGATCATCGGAATCCCGTTCACGAACTCGATCACCAATGGCATCGGCATGGGCTTCATTTCGTTCGTGATCATCATGGTCGCAACGGGCAAGATCCGCGAGGTCAAGCCGCTCATGTGGGTTGCGAGTGCCGCGTTCCTCGTGATGTTCATCTTCGGATAGCCAAGCCAGCTCGAAGAGATAAGGAGTGGTTGCTATGAGGAAGCTTCTAATCATCGGACTCGCCGCGGCATTCGCCATGGCGCTCGTCGGCTGCTCGAGCCAGGAACAGCCGGCCCAGGAGGAACAGCAAGCCGGCATGGCGAACCCCTGGACCGAGGCGTCGAGTGCCGCCGAGGCCGCGACCAATGCCGGTATCGGCACCTTCGAGGTGGCGGACAACGCGGGTCTCGGGCCGGAGTTCCCGCTTGGCGAGCCCTACTACCAGAGCATGAGCGGCATCGCGGAGACTCAATACAATCCGGAAGGATGCAAGGTCGTCGTTCGCAAGGGGACCGTCACCGGCCAGAGCCTCAGCGGAGACTACGCGGAGTATCCCGAGACCTGGACACAGGACGTTGACGGCACGACCGTAACGTGCATGGGATATGAAACCGACTGCGCGAGCAACATCTCCTGGGGAACGGATACGGGTTACTTCTCCGTCGTGTTCATCAGCGATGGCGGGGAGAACTACGGGCTCACCTCCGAGGAGATACCCGCGCTCGTCGCAAACGTGAAATAGCAGCCTGAACGGACTGCCCGACGGTGCGGCGGCGGCACGGCTCCCTCCGCCGCACCAACGTATAATGAGCTTGGTATTCGATCATCACCGCAAACCGGGGGAGCATGAGCCTCAAGCCTAGAAACGAGCGCGTTGACAACCGGCCGTATGTCGGCGATTCCGGCCGCGAGCTCCAAGGTCCGGCCGACGCTGCCACGGTGACATTCGCCTTCATCGTCCTCGCATTGGCCATCGGCTTTGCGATCGGCTTTATCGTTTTCGCGATCATGAACCTCTCGGTCTGGGTGACCTCGCTTATCTGGGGAAGCTTCGAGAGCGGGACGGCCGTATGGTGGTATCCGCTTGCGATATGCACGCTCGGCGGACTCGTCATCGGCTTATGGACGCTTCTCACGGGCAACAGGGTAAGAGGTCTCGAGGAAGTCATGCGGGAGTTCCGGGAGACGGGGAGATACGAGCTCGGGGGAGCCGGCAGGGCGGTGGTTAGCTTCCTGCTGCCGCTCGTCTTCGGCGGCTCGGTCGGTTTCGAAGCTGGTCTCACGGGCATCATCACGGCAGCTTGCTGCTGGATCCGCGACCGCCTGAAGGCCGCTGGGCTGCGAGCGGCGCATGTCGCGAACGTCACCATCTCGGCGACCCTTTCCGCCATCTTCGGAACCCCGCTCGCCGGTCTCGTGGCAGGGATGGAGAGCGACCCGGAGTCTGGTTCGGGCACGGATGGCATTGGCGGCGGTGCCGGAAGCGCGCGCATCGTCGATTCCTACAACATGCGCAAGGGAGTCAAGGTCGTCCTCTACCTCGCTGCGGCCATCGGCGCCTTCGGCGGCATCATCCTCTTCTCCTCGCTATTCGGCCGGGCGGCGGGCCTGCCGCGCTTCGATTCCATTTCCGCCTCGGGAGCCGACCTGATCTGGGTCGTCCCGTGCCTCGTTATCGGGTACCTCCTCACGGTCGTCTACCACGGATCGAGCAGGGCTTTCGGCCACATCTCCCTCAAGCTCGGTGACGGTTCGCGGGGAACGGTCATGAAGCCGGTCGTAGCCGGCATCATCATGGGCACGCTGGCGACGGTCTTCCCGCTCGTGCTGTTCCCGGGCGAGATGCAGGCGCACGAGCTCATGGCGGATTGGAGGACCTGGTCTGCGCTCGCCCTCATCGCGACGGGCGTTCTCAAGGCCATCGCCACGCCGATGTGCCTGCGCATGGGGTGGATGGGAGGCAACCTCTTCCCGAGCATCTTCGCGGGAGTCGCCTGCGGTTATGGCGTGGCCCTGCTAACGGGCGCGGACCCCATGCTGATGGTCACGGTCGTGACGACCGCCTTTCTCGCCGGAGTGACCAGAAAACCGCTGCTAGCCATCGCGATTCTGTTGCTCTGCTTCCCGCTCCACGGCATCATCTGGAGCGGAATCGCGGCTGTAATCGGCGGCTCGCTACCCATACCGGGCAGGATCTTGGAAAAAGAGGAGTTGCAATGACCGATGACGCATGCGCCAACCACAACCAGCAAAGCCCCAACGGCAAGGACAAGCCGATGCGCCTTCGCGCGATCATTCCCGTCATCAAGGCCGCCGGACTCGTGAACTGGACAATCCTCTTCGCCGTGCTGTACGTAGCGGCCTCGCTGATCGTCACCTTCGCCGAGCCCGCGATCGCCTCTGCCCGCGATGGATTCTGGCTCATGTTCCAGGTGGTGACCACCATCGGGCTGGGGGACTACACATGCACAACCATCGTCGGCCGTCTCGCCGCCGTCGTTCTCTCGGTCTACTCGATCCTCTTCCTCGCCCTCATCACCGGTGCCGTAGTCAGCTACTGCACGGAGCGCATGCGATATCGCCGCGACAAGAGCGTCGCGCATTTCCTCGACCAACTCGAGCGGCTCCCCGAGCTGAGCCGCGAGGAGCTCGCCGAGCTCTCGGAGAAGGTCAAGCGGATGAAATGAGCCGGTGGGAAGGCCAGGACCACGCGGCAAACCGGGACGAAAGCTATCCGTCGAACGCATCAATTGTGCTTCGGCTGAC
This sequence comes from Coriobacteriales bacterium, assembly GCA_050946275.1. Classification (GTDB taxonomy): domain Bacteria; phylum Actinomycetota; class Coriobacteriia; order Coriobacteriales; family CADBOM01; genus JBMNUM01. The sequence goes on along the minus strand of JBMNUM010000005.1, from coordinate 79,184 downwards.
GATTGGCTACATTTATTTTGACCACGACGAATAGGTGACCCACGGTATGACAGATGCATTCTCGAACGATACCGCCCGCAACGACGAGCTGATTCTCGTCGATGGGGCAGACCGCGCCATCGGCACCGCCACGAAGGAACGGGTGCACCGCGAGGGCCTGCTCCATCGCGCGTTCTCCGTAGTGCTCGAGAAGGGGAGCGGCAGCGAGCGGAGGTTCCTCATAGCGCGGCGATCTTACGGCAAATACCATTCGCCTGGCCTGTGGGCCAACTCCTGCTGTTCACATCCGCGCGCAGGAGAGGAGTTGCTCGATGCGGCGAGGCGGAGGCTTCGCGAGGAGCTCGATTGCGGCGTCTCCGGACTGCGCGAGCTCGGGGCTTTCGTCTACCGCGCCGAGGTCGGCAACGAGCTCGTGGAAAACGAGATCGATCACGTGCTGGTCGGCACCATCGAGGGACAACCGACCCCGAACCCGGAGGAGATCGCCGAGGTCCGCTGGCTCAGCGCCGAGGAGCTCTCCTCAGAGCTGAGCGAGCGCCCCGATCGATTCGCCGCCTGGGCACCGAGGGTGTTCGGCTACATCCTCTGATTCGAACCCGTGGTTATGTTTGGAGGGAAATAAGCGGGCCGGCAGGAGCTTTTCGCACCTGCCGGCCCGACGCATTGAATCATCTTCCAGATGCGAACCCTACGGCATGAAGCAGGTCACCTTGCCGCCCAGCTCCACCATGCGGGCGGGGACGTCCTCTACGGGAATCACCTCGATAACCTTCGCGAGGCAATGCAGCTGGCAGAGGGGCACCTTGCCATCCTCGAGCCTATCGGCGCACAGGTCACAGAGCCGCGACGGAACGGGAACGTAATCCCACTCCCACTTGTCGCCGAGCTTCTTGGGCCCGATCTGCTGAACCTTGATGCCCCATTCCTCGAGGGGAAGGCCCTTCTCCTTGCAGCAGGATACCTCACATGAATCGCAACCGGTGCAGTGGCCGTAATCGATGAGCATCGCGTACTGAGCCATGGCTATTCCCCCTCGTCCTTCAGTCCGGAGACCTTCCGGATCTTGCAGATGCCGTTCTTATACGGTGCACCGTAGCCCGTGATGCCGATGCTCTCGTGCGGCGTGTGGTTGTTCGAGTTCGCATCGAACACGCCGTAGAGATTCGGGGCCTCTCCGTCTTGCTCGGGGAACCACCAGGCGTGCTCCATGTGGATGCACCACGTCGCCACCTCCTCGGTGAGATGCGCCCTCTGACGGCACTCACCGAGCGGACTGGCGATCTCGACCCAATCGCCTTCGCTGATGCCGTATTCGGCAGCAGTCTCGGGATGAATCGTCACGAGCGGGTCGGGATGCAATGCTCGCAAGCTTGGGATCTGGCGATGCTCTGAGTGGAACATCGAGATGTGACGGCCACCGGTCGTGTAGACGAGCGGGTACTCGGCGACGACCTCGGCAGGCTGGGAATACGGGCTGTAATCCGGCTCCTCGTAATAGGGAAGCGGCTGTTCGCCAAAGCCCTTGAGGGTCGGGCTCCAGAGCTCGATACGGCCAGTCTGGGTGCCGAAACCCGGCTTCCCGTCATCACGCAGCTCGCCCGTCTCGTACTTGCGATAGTGGAACTCGGGCTGGATCACGCTCTTGTCGCGCAGCTCCTCGAGATCGTAGCCGTACGTCTCCTTGAGCTTGGTGTCGAAGAAGTTGTCGATCGTCGTGAAATCCTCCCAGATCTCGGGGCGGAGCCTGCGGCCCATGTCGACGAGGATCTCTAAGTCGCTCTTCGTGTCATCGTTCTCGATCGCGGTGTTCATCGCGCCGATGAAATGCTGGTTGCGCCCGAAGTGGGGCGTCACCAAACCATCATGCTCGGCGAAGGTCGAGAGAGGCAGCACCACGTCGGCCAAGGCCATGATGGTCGGCGTCATGAAGATGTCCTGGACGACGAAGAAATCGAGCTGCTTGAAGGCCTCGTACCAGCGCTTCGGCTGATGCGCCATGCAGGCGAGGGGATTGGAGCCGATGCACCAGCACATATGCAGATCGTAGTACTGGGGCAGGTCCTTGTACTTGCCCTCGAGCCAGTTGAGCAGCGTATCTCCGAGCACGCCACCCATGGCGGCACCCGTGTTGAAGAGGCGGTACTTTCCGTCCGGATCGACGATGTGCTTGGCGGCCATCTCCTTGCTGATGGTCTTGCCCATGTCGTAGCGCCACTGCCCGATGAAGCTCGTCGGCTGCGTGAGCGTGATGCCGCCCGGCACGTCGAGGTAGCCGCAGATGGCCATGAGGGCGAGGAAGCAGTGGCCGGCCTGCGTGGAGGCCTTGGCCTGGTCGAGCGCCACACCCCAGATGCTCGTCGAGGGCTTGTTTGTGGCGAGGAGCCTCGCCGCCTTGCGGATGACCTCGGGGTCGACCCAGGCGATTTCAGCGGCATGCTCGGGAGTCCACTCTGCAACGGCCTCGGCCAGCTCGTCGAAGCCATAGGTCCACTTCTCCACGAAATCGTGGTCGTAGAGGTCCTCGTTGATGATGACGTTGAGCAGACCCATGCCGATGGCCTGATCGGTGCCGGGACGCAACTGGATGTGCACCTCGGCATGTGCGGCGCACCAGGTGAGCCTCGGGTCGATGACGATGAGCTTCGACCCTCGCTTCATGAGATCGATGATGCTATGGCCGAAGAAACCGTCGGGGCTCGAGTACAGCGGGTCCTTGCCCCAGATCATGATGTACTTCGGCACCTGGTAGCCGGGATGGTCGTAGCGGTCCGGGAAATACTGCGCGTAGTCCATCTCGGGGTAACCCGCGCCGAGCAGGTAGTTGGTGATGGTGCAGCGCGGACCATAGCACGCATTGCCCGAGAACGCGTACGTGCTCGCCCCGTTGCAGGTGTTGAGCACCGCAGGGCCGTAGACGGGCGCGTAGAGTGTGCTCTCTCGGCCGGTGCCGGTGATGGTGAAGATGGATTCGGCCCCATACTCGTCCCAGATATAGCGAACCCATTGCTCGATATAGTCGTAGGCCTCATCCCAGGTGACCTCGCGCCACTTGTCCTTGCCGCGGTCCTCGCGATCGCGAACCATCGGATGGCGAAGGCGCTCCTCGCTATGGACGACCTCGTCGAGCGCGATGCACCTCGGGCAGAGCCTGCCCTGCGTGATCGGATGGTCCGGGTCTCCCTCGACCTTGACCACCTTGCCGTCCTTGACATGGATGAACATTCCGCAACCGACCGGATGGTCACCTGGAGGCGACCAGCCGCACGTCCGGACCTTCAGGACGCCATCCTCCTCGGTGACGAAGCTCTTGCTCGCATCAACCATGAGAAGCTCCTTCCCTCGTTTTCCCAGATAAATTGTAAGGTATGCCCCGCTTATTGACACCATCGCGCACAGGGCAAACTCCAAATCCTCGGATATCATGGTGAGAAAGGAAGTTACAGCGGAGAAAGGAAAGCGCTATGGCAGGCACAAGCATCCGCATCATCAAGGGGGACATAACCAAGATCGACGACGTCGACGCCATCGTGAATGCCGCCAACACGTCGCTGCTCGGCGGGGGAGGTGTCGATGGGGCGATCCACCGAGCCGCGGGCAGGGAGCTGCTCGAGGAGTGTCGCACGCTCAACGGTTGCCCGACCGGACAGGCAAAGATCACCGGCGCATACAAACTGCCCTGCAAGCACGTTATCCACACGGTGGGTCCGGTGTGGCATGGGGGAGACCGCAACGAGCCCGAGCTGCTCGCGTCGTGCTACCGCACCTCGCTGCAGGTCGCGGTGGACAATGGCGTCAGGCGCATCGCATTCCCGTCCATCTCGACGGGCGTGTACCATTTCCCGATCGATCAGGCGGCCGACATCGCGACATCCACGGTCCGCGCGTTCATCGAACAGCATCCGGATGCGCTCGACCTCGTGGAGTGGGTGCTCTTCGATGACCAGACGTATGCGGCGTACGCCCGATACATGTAATCTCTATTCAGGTAATCTCTATTCAGCAGGCTTTTAGAACCGCAGGATATGGCGAGGAGGAAAGCATGGGATATCTGGGACAGGACATCCCCAAGCTGGGATTCGGATTGATGAGGCTACCGAAGCTCGAGAGCGGCGAGACCGACATCGAGCAGGTCAAGAAGATGGTCGACCTCTTCATGGAGGCCGGGGGCACGTACTTCGACACGGCACGTGCCTACGGAACCTCCGAGGCCGACACGCGCAAGGCGCTCGTCGAGCGCTATCCCCGCGAGTCGTTCCAACTCGCGACGAAGAACGCCGCGTGGATCAAGGCGAAGGACGCCGCGGAGGCACGCCATGATTTCGAGATTTCCCTCGAGGAAACGGGCGCGGGATACTTCGACTTCTACCTCATCCATAACACGGGCGGCGCGCGCACGCAGGTCTTCGACAACTTCGAGCTGTGGGATTGGCTGCCCGAGCTCAAGGAAGAGGGGAAGGTCCGACACATCGGCTTCTCGCACCACGACAACGCGGAACTGCTCGACGAGCTGCTCACAAGGCATCCGCAGATGGAGTTCGTGCAGCTCCAGGTCAACTACTGCGACTGGGAGAACGCCACCGTGCAATCGCGCAAGTGCGTCGAGGTGTGCCAGAAGCACGGCAAACCCGTCATCATCATGGAGCCCGTGCGCGGCGGCACGCTCGCCACGCCCCCGGAGCCCGTCGCCGAGGTGCTGCGCGAGGCGGGAGGGGAGCTGACCCCGGCTAACTGGGCCCTGCGATTCGCGCTCGACTGCCCCGACATCATCACCGTACTCTCCGGCATGAGCAACATCGAGCAGATGGAGGATAACATCCGGGTCTGGAAGGAGCATGTGCCCCTGACCGCGGACGAGCGGGCGATGCTCGCACGTGCCAAGGAGAAGCTCGACGAGCTGCTCGACAACCCGTGCACGAACTGCCGCTACTGCATGAAGGAATGCCCGATGGACCTCAACATCTCGGACATGATGCAGTCGCTCAACCGCGCCTCGATGTACGGGCTGGCGAATGGGCAAAACTGGTACGGCTTCAACACGGGCGAGGGCAGGCATGCAAGCGACTGCATCCAGTGCGGCACGTGCGAGAGCTTCTGCCCGCAATCGATTCCCATCATAGAGAAGCTCGAGAAGGCGGCTGGGCTCTTCGACAAGGAGTAACGAGAGGACTCTTGCTGGGGAGAATTCATCGCGCGGTTGCATGAAACAACCAATGCTTTCCTCTCGGTAAATATCGCCCAATCGGTCGTCATTTATGACAAAATGGAAACGAGGCAAAATCCTCGCAAGGATACGACTATGTGTTAAAGAAGGAGGAAATCATTATGGAAAATCTGCTTGATTTCACTGGTAAGGTTGCTATCGTTACCGGCTCCCGTTCGGGCATCGGCAAGGCTACCGCCATCCTCTACGCTCAGCAGGGCGCGAAGGTCGTTCTGGCTGGTCGTCGCGAGATGCCCGAGACCCAGGCTGCCATCGAGGCTGTCGGTGGCGAGTCCATCTACGTGAAGACGGACGTCATGGAGGAGGAGAGCGTTGCTAACCTCGTCAAGACCGCCGTTGACACCTATGGTCGTCTGGATGTCTGCGTGAACAACGCTGGCACCAACTCCGGCACGATCGACCTCGTCGACTACCCGACCGAGGACTACAACCGCATCAACAACGTCGACGCCCGCGGCGTGTTCTTCTCCATGAAGTATGAGATCGCTGCTATGCTCGACCTCATCGAGAAGGGCGTCCAGGACGCTGGTAACATCGTCAACATCTCGTCCGTCGCCGGCCTCATCGCCGACCCCGGCATGAGCCCGTACGTTGCCGCCAAGCATGCCTGCACCGGTCTGACCAAGGCTGCCGCCATCGAGTACGCCGAGCGTAAGATCCGCATCAACGGCATCGCCCCCGGCTTCACCGCCTCCGAGATGACCCAGTTCTGGATCGACAATCCGGAGATGTGCGAGCTCGTCGCCAGCTACAACTTCCAGAAGCGCATCGCCGACCCGAAGGAGATCGCCAACGTGGCGCTGTTCCTCGGCTCCGACATGGCTTCGTTCATGGGTGGCGCGATCATCCCGGTCGACGCCGGCCAGGTTGCTCACTAAGAGCGTCCAGCAGCCCGCCCGCACGGCTCAGCCGACGGGCGGGCTTTTTTCGTATTGATTTGTAAGACAAGGTTAATTTACATACGAGGGGAGTATGAGCATGGCAGAGTTTGATGTCGAGTACGATGTCGTATGCATCGGCAGCGGCGCCGCCGGCAAGTCGGCCGCCTACATCGCCGCGAAGGAAGGCGACCTTTCCGTCGTCGTCCTCGAGAAGATGCCCCAGACCGGCGGCACCTCGATCTATGCGGAGGGCATCTGCGCCTCCGAGTCCATCGAGCAGCAGACGCGCCCGCATCCCGACTATCCGGGCCCGCTGCCCAAGGGCGCGCACTTCCCGACGCATGAGGAGCATGTCCAGCGTTACATCGACTACTCGCACCGTCGTGCGAACCTCGATGTCGTCAAGGCGTTCGTGTACAACTCGCCCGAGACGATCTCGATGTACAAGGAGATGGGCATCGAGTTCTCCGACGTCACCATCTACGCATGGGACCAGGATCTCGAGCTCTACACGTTCCATCGTCCCGAGGGCCTCGGCGCCAAGTGCCAGGAGCTGCTGCTCCGCGCCTGCGAGAACGCTGGCGTCGACTTCTTCACGAGCACTCCCGCCAAGGAGCTCATCAAGGAGGATGGCAAGATCGTCGGCGTCGTCGCCACGGATTCCGACGGCAACGAGCTGCGTATCGGCGCGAAGGCGGTCGTCATCGCGACGGGCGGCTTCGGCAACAACATGGACATGGTCAGGCAGTACTCGTGGATGCCGCATTTGGCCGACACGAACTACCAGTCCTTCCCGACGGAGAACACGGGCGATGGCATCCGCATGGCAGAGGCCGTCGGCGCGCATCTCAAGGATATCGGAACGCTCATGGTCGATGCATGCCCGCCCGGCAGCACGCTCGACTCCGGCATCGAGGGAGGCGGCTTCCAGCCGAATCTGTGGGTCGATTCCAAGGGCAAGCGTTTCGTGAACGAGGCCGTATCGCAGAGCTTCGCCGACACGGGCAACACGATGGCCATGCAAGATGACGGTGTCGTCTTCAGCGTGCTCGACAGCGCATCCGTCAAGCGCCTTGAGACCGAGGGCTCGGTCATCGGCCTCGGCGACTTCATCCCGATCCACCAGACGCTTCCGACTCTCTCTGCGGAGATAGCGGAGAACCTTGGCGGCAATTGCTTCAAGGGCGACACCATCGAGGAGCTCGCCGAGGGCATGGGCGTCGACGTCGAGACGTTCACCGCAGTCGTGGAGAAGTACAACGCCGCTTGCGAGGCCGGTGCCGACGAGGAGTTCGGCAAGCCCGCGAAGTTCCTGTACCCGATCGCGCAGGCTCCGTTCTACGCCATCCAGATGGCTCCGACGATCCTCGTCTCCTGCGGCGGCATCCGCATCAACGGCAACTTCCAGGTGACGGACGACAAGTACGTCCCGATCCCCGGCCTGTATGCCGCTGGAATGGACGCGACGGGACTCTATGGCGATACCTACAACCTCGACTGCCCGGGCACGGCCAACGGCTTCGCCCATACCTCGGGCCGTCAGGCGGCACGCCACATTATCGAGACGCTTTCCAAGTAGTCCCGGTAATCCATGGAGAACAGCGGAGGGGCGGCATTGGCCGCCCCTCCTTGGTCGAATTCGGGCAACGCGAACCCTGCATTCCGTGCTGGCGTGGGGCTGTTTCGCCCGTCTGCGCCTCGGGTTGTCGCCGACCCCATCCAAGCCCGGTTGAGGCTATACAATTTTCACATCATTCGCGTCGTAACCTGCGCGTTGATGCATATTCTTGCAAGAGCTGTATTCGACACGAGAAGGAGTATCGAACACATGAAGACCGCAGTCGTGTTCAAGTGGATCCGCGATCCCCAGGATGCGCGTGTTTCCGCCAGCGGAGAGGTCACATGGCCCGGCGTGAAGTTCTCGCCGACTGATGACGACCCCGCCGCCATCGCTGTCGCCAAGGCAATCTCGGCCGAGGAGGATATCGTCGGCATCACGATCGGTGACGGCAAGCCGGAGTGGGCCGCGGCCCGCGGTGCCGCATCGACCATCATCGTCGAGGACGCATTCGGCGGTTCCGACGGCACGGCTGCCGCAGCCGCCATCGCAGCGGCCGTCAAGCAGGCGGGCGTCGATGTCGTCGCCATAGGAGACTCCGAGTGGGACCGCGGCATGGTCGCCGCCCTAATCGGGGAGCTCGGCTGGTCGGCATACGCCGGCGTCGTCGCCGCCGAAGCGGCAGGAGATGCCATCAAAGTCTCCGTCAAGGGGCAGGGCGGCAACACGATCATCGAGGCGCACACGCCCGTGATCCTCGCCGCGCAGGCCCTCGAGGAGGAGAAGGATGCCCCCGGCATGAAGCAGACGCTCGCCGCGCGCAAGAAGCCCGTCGAGAAGACGACCCTCGGGGCTCTCGGCGCTTCCGGCGAGGGCAAGTCCACCTCGGAGGGTACCCGCAAGCCCGACGGCGATGCGGCCATCATGTTCGACGCCACCGACCCCGCCGCAGCCGTGAACCAGCTCGTCGACGCGCTGCGCGGCGACGGCATCCTGTAATGCAGGCGATGAGAGAAGGGATTGAAGATGTCAGTTAACACTTGGATCATCGCCGTCGATAGCCGCCGCATCGGCGGAATCATCGCAGCGGTCAAGCCCGTTGCCGGAGAAATCACCGCGGCTGTCGTCGGCACGCGTGCCCTTGCCGACGAGATCGCGGCCACCGGTGTCGACAAGGTCGTCTGGTTCGAGACGGCCGAGGGAGTTCCCGCAGAGGCGCTCGCCGCAAGCGTCGCGGCTGCCGCCAAGGACGCGGGCGTCCGCCTCGCGGTCTCCAACGACGGACCTTCCGCCCGCGTCATTCTCGGCACGGTTGCAGGTGCCGTCGACGCAGCCGTCCTCGGCTCCGTCATCGAGTTCGCTTCCGACGGCGACGCCTTGCTCGCGGGCAAGCTGATCGCCAACGAGAAGGCCATCGAGACCGTCAAGGCCGATGGTGCGCTCGCAGCCATCTACTTCGGCGCCGATGAGGACATCGCCGGTGGCAGCGCTCCCGTCGAGGCTGTCGCGGCCGAGGCCGGAGCCGACCGTATCGTCGGATTCGAGGAGGCCACCGTCTCCGGTCTTTCCGGCGCGCGCCGCGTCGTGGGCGTCGGCATGGGCGTCGGCTCGCGCGAGAATCTCCCCGTTGTCGAGGGACTCGCCGAGGCGCTCGGTGCCGAGATCGCCTGCACGCTGCCGTGCTGCAACGACATGCACTGGTACACCGCCGACCGCGTTCTCGGGTCCTCGCACAACACGGCGTCGCCCGAGCTCTACATCGCTCTCGGCATCTCGGGCAACCCGAACCATACGTCGGGTTTCCGCGATGCGAAGACCGTCGTCGCCATCAACAAGAACCCCGACGCCGAGATCTTCAACGTGAGCAAGTACGGCATCGTCGCCGACCTGTTCGACATCGTTCCCGTGCTGACGGAAGCGCTCAAGTAACCGCTGGAATAGGGGAGGAAGACACATGTCCGAAGCCGATTTCGATGCAATCGTCGTAGGTAGCGGTTGCGCCGGCCCCATAGCCGCACTCGAGCTCGCACGAGCCGGTAAGAGCGTGCTCGTCGTCGAGCGCGGCGAGTTCGCCGGCTCGAAGAACATGACAGGTGGCCGCATCTACACGCATTCGCTGCGCAAGGTCTTCGACGAGGAGTCGCTCGCGACGGCCCCGTTCGAGCGCAAGGTGGTGCGCGAGCGCATCTGCCTCATGTCGCCCGATGCTGAGTTCACCGCCGATTTCTCGAGCGAGCCGATGAACGACCCGGCCAGCGAGAGCTACACGGTCCTGCGCGCGCCGTTCGATCAGTGGCTCGCCGAGCAGGCCGAAGAGGCAGGCGCCGAGTACATCTGCGGCATCCCGGCGGACGCCGTCTTGAAGGATGGCAACCGCGTGTGCGGAATCCGCGCGGGCGAGGACGAGATCACCTCCGATGTCGTCATCCTCTGCGACGGTGTCAACAGCCTCCTCACCGAGCAGGCGCTCGGCTACAAGAGGCCACCGGCCAGCCAGGTGGCCGTCGGCATCAAGCAGACGTTCGCGCTGCCCGCATCGGTCATCACCGACCGCTGCCTCGCGAATTCCGATGACGAGGGCATGGCGATGCTCATGGCCGGCGACGCCACCAAGGGCTCGTTCGGAGGAGGCTTCCTCTATGCGAACAAGGAGTCCATCTCGCTCGGCATCGTCGCCGGCATCGAGGCCGTCGCAAAGAGCGATTACCCCATCTACGAGATGATGGAGGAGCTCAAGAAGCATCCGACCATCGCCGCTATCATCCGCGATGGCGAGCTCGTCGAGCATTCCGGCCACATGGTTCCCGAGGGCGGACTCGGCATCATGCCCCCGCTCGTGGGAGACGGGGTCCTCGCCGCCGGCGAGGCTGCGATGATGTGCATCAACTTCGGCTACGCGGTGCGTGGCATGGACTACGCCATCGCTGCAGGGCAGATGGCCGGCCAGGCCGCCGTCAAGGCGCTTGACGCTGGCGATGTGAGCGCCGCCGGCCTCTCCGGCTACACGCAGGCGCTCGAGAACTCCTTCGTCATGAAGGACCTGCGCGGGTTCGCCGGCGAGCCGGAGTTCCTCGAGCACTTCGACCGGATGTTCAAGGGCTATCCGGAGCTGGTGCGCGACATCATGAACGACATGTTCATCATCGACGGAAGCCCGGCCAAGCACATCAAGGATATCGTCAAGCCGAAGCTCAAGGAGATCGGGTACATGAATCTCCTGCGAGATGTGAGGGGAGCGATGAAGGCACTATGAGCAAGCCGATTATCACCGCCGATGTCGACAAGTACCTGGCGGTCAACAAGTACTCGCCTTCGGATGAGACCCATATCGAGCTCGTCGACGATCCCGATATGGCAGAGTTCATGAAGCTCGTTCGCGTGTGTCCGGCGGCCCTGTACAAGGTCACCGAGAGCGGCGAGCAGCGCTTCGACTACTCGGGTTGCCTCGAGTGCGGCACCTGCCGCATCATCTGCGGCGACACGATCGTGAGCAAGTGGCGCAATCCCGACCCGGAGTGCGGAGTCCAGTATCGCTACGGCTAATGCCAGATTGAACGACCTGTCGGGAAACCCGCCTTGTTTGGCATACGCTGATGAAGAACCTGTCAAACAGCCCCGCCCTGTTTGACAGGTTTTGACCACGAGAAAGAGAAGGCCTATGGAACGAGAGATTGTGGAGCTGGGCAAGTACCCGTATGACGTCGACGGGGAGCCGGTTCCCATCGAGTGGATCGTGCTCGAGACGCGCGAGGACGGCTCGAAGCTGCTCCTCACCAAGAACCTCATCGACCGCATCTCGTACCACAACGTGTACGAGAGCACCGTCTGGGCCGACTGCTCGCTGAGGAAGTGGCTCAACGGGGAGTTCCTCGAGACCGCTTTCACCGACGAGGAGAGGGCGCGCATCGCGGAGACGAGCCTCCACACCCCCGACAACCCCGAGTGCGGAACGCCGGGGGGTCCGGACACGGTGGACCGCATCTTCTGCATCACGAGGGAGGATGCGACGAACTTCTTCGAGGACGACGCCGACAGGGCGGCGAAGTCCACGCCGTACGCGGTGGCCCACGAGGGAATGATCAACTGGTGGTGGCTCAGGTCCCCAGGAGAGTACGCCCTGGCTCCGTGCGCAATCTTCGGAACAGGCCTCATCTACCTATGCAACGGCCACTACGACGAAAGAAACATATCAATAAGACCAGCCCTAGTCCTAAAGCCGGAGTAAACAGGAGATGAGTCAAAAGCGGGCTATCCGCTTATGACTTGTAACTAATGCGCAAAAATGAAGGCCCCCAAACGGGGGTCTGAATTTTTGCGCCCGATTCAAGTGGCTACGAGCAAAGCGAGTAGCCCCCGCGAGGGGATGCATCCTCCAGAGGAATTGCGGAGCAGTGTTTTCGCGCAGGTGATGCGGGAGCGAGGACTAAAGAACGCCGAAGGCGTTCCCTCCGCAGCTGCATCACCGGAGCGAAAACACGTTTTGCGAAGCCTTCCTCTGGAGGATGCATCCCCTCGCGGGGGCGGACAACCAAGAACTAGTCGTCAAAAGAATCGTAGTAAGCCTCGCGCTCCCGACGCCTCTCCCGACGAGTCTTAGAAGGCCGGAACAAAAGATACCCAAGCAAGGCCACAACAACGAAGATCACAACCTGAGCAACGATAGGCGCGGAGAACAGAGCGGCAACGAGCGCGATGCCGGCGCCGATGGCAAAGGGCAAGAAGTACTTGGACGACGCGAACTCGACGATGACGAACACCACCGCGACGATCAGCCAAAGCACGATCTGAGCAATAGGGAAGCCCACTCCAGTCCAACCCATCCTTTCCAGCAAGTCGCAGCCCCTGCGGTGCCGCAACCGATTTCCGAGCCATACGGCGAACCCACGTAAACGTAGGCCGTATGCAGCATGCATCAAAGTATACTAGTCTTCTATGACAACTGTGAGAACAAGCGGTTAAGCAAACGGAGGAAACGTGCGCACGAGAATCGATGAGATTGTCAAGGGAACTATCGAGGAAGCCATCGCGCAAGGCGAGCTGAAGATCGAGACCATGCCCGATGCCGGTATCGAGCGTCCTCGCGAGAAGGAGCATGGCGATTGGGCCACTTCCGTCGCGATGCGCCTCGCGAAACAGGCGAAGATGAACCCGCGCGCGATCGCGGAGATCATCGCATCCCATATCCCCGTAGGCGACTTCATCTCCGCAGTCGAGATCGCAGGTCCCGGTTTCATCAACATGAGGCTCTCCAACGCCGCCCTGCAGGCGATTCTCGTCGAGGCGCGCGAGAAGGGTGCGGACTTCGGCAAGGTGGAGCTCGGGCAGGGGAGGAGCGTCCAGGTCGAGTTCGTGAGCGCAAACCCCACGGGCCCCATGCATGTCGGACATGGCCGCTGGGCAGCGCTCGGCAACGCCCTGTGCAACCTGCTCGAGCATGCGGGTTGGAAGGTCCAGCGCGAGTTCTACATCAACGACGCTGGCTCCCAGATGGAGAACTTCGCGCAATCCGTCGACGCACGCTACCTGCAGTTGTGCGGCATCGACGCCGAGGTGCCCGAGAACGGCTACGGCGGAGCATACGTCACGACCATCGCCCAGCGCATCCTCGATGCCGAGGGCGAGGCCTGGAAGGATGCCGCCGCCAACGAGCGCAGCGCGCACTTCAAGGAGGTCGCCTACGAGATGATGCTCGCGCATATGCGCGATGTGCTCGCGAGCGTCGGCGTCGAGTTCGACAACTGGTTCTCGGAGCGCACCCTCTACGTTCCGGGCGAGAATGGCAAGTCGGCCATCGATGAGATTCTCGACCGCTTCGAGAAGCTTGGCGTGCTGTACGAGAAGGAGGACGCGCTGTGGTTCAGGACCACCGCCCTCGGTGACGATAAGGACCGCGTGCTTGTGAAGTCCGATGGCTCCTACACGTACTTCCTCCCGGATATCGCCTACCACGAGAACAAGTTCTCCCGCGGCCTCGACCGGGTCATCGACATCTGGGGCGCCGACCACCACGGGTACATCCCGCGCATGCAGGCGGCCATGACGACGCTCGGCCACGGCGGGCAGCTCGACGTGCTGCTCGGCCAGCTCGTCAATCTCTTCGAGGACGGCAAGCCGGTCCGCATGTCGAAGCGCACAGGCGAGATGATCACGTTCGAGGAGCTCATCGAGCTCGTCGGCCCCGATGCGACGAAATACCTCATGCTCAAGAAATCGAGCGACCAGACGCTGGACTTCGACATCGCCGAGGCGCAGAAGCAGGATTCGTCGAACCCGGTCTACTACGTGCAGTACGCGCATGCGCGCATCTGCTCGATCATCCGCCGCAGCGGTCGCGAGATCAACGATGCGGCCGACCTCTCGCTGCTCGTGCACGAGAGCGAGCTTGAGCTCATGCGCAAGATCTCCGAATTCTCCGAGATCGTCGAGGCATCGGCGCGCGACCTCGCTCCGTTCCGCCTGACGCACTACATCGAGTCGCTCGCCTCCGTGTTCCACCACTTCTACACGGAGTGCCAGGTGCTCGTCGACGACGAGGCACTCGCGGATGCGAGGCTCTACCTCGCGGATGCCACCCGCAGCGTCATCGCATGCGCCCTCGGCATTCTCGGCGTGAGCGCGCCGGAGCGGATGTAGGGACGTTCAAGGCGGGGGAGAGCAGCGGTAACACACCTGAAATACAAGCAAGATAGAGTCAATTGACCATTGCGAGACAACTGCAGGAAAGGAAACGAAATGAGCGAGATCAGCGCAGCGCCGGCACCCGAGCACGGTGACAACATGAAGGTCGAGGACCTCATCAAGGTCGTCGGGCCCCTCACCGCCAAGGTGGATGACTCCGACCTCCACGAGAAGCATCTCTGGGTCGGCGGCGTCAACGTCGCGAAGCTCCCGAAGATGACCTCGTCGCCGCTCTTCATCATGGACGAGGAGCACATCCGCGTGAGCCTGCGCTCATGGCGCGATGCTATGAACTCCCAGTTCGAGCGCAACCGCGTCGCCTACGCCTTCAAGGCGTTCACCTGCAAGGAGATGGCGCGCATCGTCGAGGAAGAGGGCGTCAGCCTGCTCGTGTGCAGCGGCGGCGAGCTCGCCATCGCGCTGGCAGCAGACTTCCCGGCCGATCGCATCGTCATGCACGGCAACAACAAGTCCGACGACGAGATCCAGGAGGCCATCCTCAACGGCATCGGCCGCATCGTCGTCGACAACCTCCAGGAGGTCGGCAAGATCGAGATGTACGCCGATCTCTTCGACGAGGAGCCCGAGGTCCTGCTGCGCGTGAAGCCCGGGATCGAGGCCGGCACGCACACCTATGTCCAGACCGGCGACGAGGACTCGAAGTTCGGATGCAGCATCGCGAATGGTGAGGCAGAGGAGGTCGCCAAGGCCATCCTCGACTCCGAGCATCTGCAACTCAAGGGCTTCGCAGCGCACATCGGATCGCAGATCTTCAACATCGAGCCGTTCGACCTCGAGATCGACGCCCTGCTCGACTTCGCATGCAAGATCCGCGAGGAGACGGGCTTCACCGCCGACGAGATCGACCTCGGTGGCGGACTCGGCGCAGCCTACACGAAGGATGATGCGCCGACTCCCGTCGAGGAGTTCGCCATCCGAATCGGCGCCTACATGAAGGAGGCATGCGCCAAGCGCAACTTCCCGATGCCGCTCACGGCCGTCCAGCCCGGACGCGCCATCGTCGCCAACGCGGGCATCACCTGCTATCGCGCGACGACCATCAAGAAGGTCGCGGGGGACCGCACCCTCATCGCGGTCGACGGCGGCATGAGCGACAACATCCGCACGGCGCTCTACGGCTCGAAGTACGAGGCGATCGTCGCGAACAAGGCGGGCTACCCGCGCACAGACGTGGCAACGATCGTCGGCAAGCACTGCGAGTCGGGCGACATCCTCGTCCGCGATGCATCGATCCAACCGCTCGAGGAGAACGACACGATCTGCATCTTCGGCACGGGCGCGTACTGCTACACCATGTCGTCGAACTACAACAGCGTCTGCAAGCCGGGCGTCACATTCGTCAAGGACGGCAAGTACCGCCGCGTCATCAGGCCGCAGGAGATCGAGGACATCCTCGCACTCGAGGTCGACGAGCCGTACCTGCAGTAAGATATCGATTGGGTATAAGGACCGCACCTCCACCCAATCCACAAGAAGCTTAGGCAAGGAGAGCAGCGAATGCGCAAGGTCAACATCGCGTTCATCGGAATCGGAACCGTCGGTGGCGGAAGCATCAACATCGTGCGTGAGCACCATGACGATTTCATGCGCCATTACGGCATAGACCTCAACATCAAGGCCGTGACCTGCCGCACGTTCCAGAAGGCCGTCGACCTCGGCGTCGAGGACATCTACGTCGACAGCGCCGACGCGATCATCAACGACCCCGAGATCGAGATCGTCGTCGAGCTGGTCGGCGGAACGACCGCCGCCAAGAAGTACGTGCTCGGCGCCCTCCGCGCCGGGAAGCACGTGGTGACCGCGAACAAGGCGCTCATGGCTACCAGCGGCGAGGAGATCTTCGATGCAGCGAAGCAGCACGGTGTCTCCATCTCGTTCGGCGGCTCCGTGGGCGGCGGCATCCCGATCATCGGCCCGCTGAAGCATTCCCTGTGCGCCAACCAGATCACCACCATCATGGGCATCGTCAACGGCACGACCAACTACATGCTCACGAAGATGGGGGATGAGGGCCTCGACTACTCCGAGGTGCTTCTCGATGCGCAGCGCAAGGGCTTCGCGGAGGCCAACCCCTCGGCAGACGTAGAGGGGGAGGACGCAGCCGCGAAGATCGCCATCCTCGCATCCATCGCATTCAACTGCCGCGTGCAGCTCGATGATGTTCACGCCGAGGGGATCACGAGGATCTCCCCGGTCGACCTCGAGTATGCCAAGGAGATGGGGTACGCGATCAAGCTGCTCGCCATCGCGCACAGGTCCGATCTCGGCATCGAGGTTCGCGTCCATCCGGCCATGGTTCCCATGTCGCACCAGCTCGCAAGCGTCAACGGCGTCTACAACGCCGTCTATCTCGAGGGCGACGCGATCGGCAAGTGCATGTTCTTCGGCGAGGGCGCCGGTGCCGGTCCGACGGGCTCGGCGGTCATCGGCGACGTCCTCGAGGTCGCCAAGCAGCTCGCCGACGGTGTCGAGAACTTCCGCGGCTGCACCTGTACCGACCAGCTTCCAATCGTCTCGCTGAGCTCGCTGAACGCCCAGTACTACATCCGCGTTCCCGTGCTCGACCGCGCGGGAGTCTTCGCCGAGATGGCCAAGATCTTCGCCCGCGAGGAGATCTCGATCAAGTCCGTCGTGCAGCGCGGCGGCGACGGTCGTACGACCGACCTCGTCGTCATCACCCACGAGGCGAACGAGAAGGCCGTCCAGGCGGCCATCTCGGACATGATGCTCACCGAGTCCATCGTGAGCGAACCGCAGCTCATCCGCCTGGTCGGATAGGGCCCAGGACATCCAGAATCGAAAGCGGCCGCATGTCAAAGAACATGCGGCCGTTTTCTATTTTGGAACGCTCTACAGAGGAGTGTTCCGCCTTCGACTCCCACTAACACATCGGTACCGCCTAGCCACCCCTTTCACACGCCATTTCACACGGGGAATTTGGTAGTATGGATAAAATTTATCTAACGACGCAGAAACGCCAGTGACACAGAGGGGGAACGATGGCTTACTTCTATCCGGAAACCGCACACACGTTCAACGAGTACCTGCTCGTGCCGGGTTATTCCTCGGCGGATTGCACGCCGGATAGGGTGAGCCTCGAGGTGCCCCTCGTCAAGTACCGCAAGGGCGAGGAGGAGTGCCCGCTGCACCTCGCGATCCCCATGGTCTCCGCCATCATGCAGTCCGTCTCGGACGACCGGATGGCGATCGCGCTGGCGACCGAGGGAGGCCTCTCCTTCATCTACGGTTCGCAGACCATCGAGAACGAGGCCGCCATGGTCGCACGTGTCAAGGACTACAAGGCGGGCTTCGTCGTGAGCGACTCCAACATCTCCCCGGACATGACGCTCAGGGACGTCATCGAGCTCAAGGCCGCCTCGGGCCATTCGACCATGCCCGTCACCGATGACGGCACGGCTCACGGCAAGATCCTCGGCATCGTTACGAGCCGCGACTATCGCCCCTCGCGCATGACGGGCGACGAGCTGGTGCGCGACTTCATGACGCCGCGCGAGAAGCTCGTCGTCGCGAGCAAGGAGACCACGCTCAAAGAGGCAAACGACATCATCTGGGACCACCGCCTCAACGCGCTGCCCATCGTCGATGACGACGACCATCTGCTCTACATGGTGTTCCGCAAGGACTACGACTCCCACAAGGAGAACCCCAACGAGCTCCTCGACGCCCACAAGCGCTACATGGTCGGCGCCGGCATCAACACCCGCGACTTCGCCGAGCGCGTCCCCGCGCTGATCGAGGCGGGTGCCGATGTGCTGTGCATCGACTCCTCCGAGGGCTTCACCGAGTGGCAGAAGATCACCCTCGCGTGGATCCGCGAGCACTACGGCGACACCGTCAAGGTCGGCGCCGGCAACGTGGTCGACGCCGAGGGCTTCCGCTTCCTCGTCGATTGCGGAGCGGACTTCGTCAAGGTGGGCATCGGCGGCGGCTCCATCTGCATCACCCGCGAGCAGAAGGGCATCGGCCGCGGCCAGGCCAGCGCCATCATCGACGTTGCCAGGGCCCGCGACGAGTACTTCAAGGAGACGGGCATCTACGTGCCGATCTGCTCCGACGGCGGCATGGTCTACGACCAGCATATGACGCTCGCGCTCGCGATGGGCGCCGACTTCTGCATGCTCGGCCGCTACTTCGCGCGCTTCGACGAGAGCCCCACGGCCCGCGTGAGCATCAACGGCAGCTACATGAAGGAGTACTGGGGCGAGGGTTCGGCCCGTGCCCGCAACTGGCAGCGCTACGACCACGGCGGCAAGGGCGGCGGCCTCATGTTCGAGGAGGGCGTCGATTCGTACGTGCCCTACGCCGGCTCGCTCAAGGAGAACGTCACCGCGACGCTCACGAAGATGAAGGCCACGATGTGCAGCTGCGGCGCCATCACGATTCCCGAGTTCCAGGAGAAGGCGAAGCTCACGCTCATCTCCTCGACCTCGATCGTCGAGGGCAGCAGCCACGACGTCCTGCTCAAGGACTCGGCGACGGCCTCGGCCGCGTCGTTCAGATAGGCCGCCATTTGTAGACGAAGGCACCATACGCGGGGGCGCGCGGCAAGCCAGCCCCCGCGATTCATGTCAGACCATCAGGAGGAAACGTTGATTCCAGAGTACAAACCGCTCGACATCGAGCCCAAATGGCAGGAGATCTGGGAGCGCGAGGGCGCGTTCACGTTCGCAGAGGACCGCGATAAACCCAAGAAGTACGTCCTCGAGATGTTCCCGTACCCCTCGGGCGACATCCACATGGGCCACGTGCGCAACTACTCCATCGGCGACGTCATCGCCCGCTACGCCAAGATGCGCGGCTTCGACGTGCTGCACCCGATGGGCTGGGACGCGTTCGGCCTCCCCGCGGAGAACGCGGCCATCAAGAACAAGAGCCATCCCGCCACGTGGACGTACAAGAACATCGACACGCAGCTCGCGAGCTTCAAGCGCATGGGCTTCTCGTACGACTGGGACCGCACAGTCGTCGCCTGCGACCCCGAGTACTACCGCTGGGGCCAGTGGATCTTCGAGAAGTTCTGGGAGCGCGGTCTCGTCGAGCGCAAGGCGTCGCCGGTGAACTGGTGCTCCGACTGCGGTACCGTGCTCGCCAACGAGCAGGTCATCGACGGCAAGTGCTGGCGCTGCGACACCGTTGTCGAGAAGCGCGAGTTCACGCAGTGGTACTTCAAGATCACCGAGTACGCCCAGGAGCTGCTCGACGACCTCGACAAGCTGGAAGGCTGGCCCGAGCGCGTCAAGCAGATGCAGGCCAACTGGATCGGCCGCTCCGAGGGCGCCGAGGTCGACTTCGAGCTGTGCGACGCGGCGGGGGAGGCGACGGGCGAGAAGATCACCGTCTTCACGACGCGCGCCGACACGCTCTTCGGCTGCAGCTTCTTCCTGCTCGCCCCGGACTACAAGGGCCTGCTGGAGATGGTCGAGGGCACCGAATACGAGGCCGACGTGCGCAAGGTCGTCGAGGACGCCGAGAAGGTGAGCGCCGTCGAGCGTGCCCAGGGCGACCGCGAGAAGCATGGCGCGTTCACGGGCCTCTACGTCATCAACCCCATCAACGGTGAGAAGGTGCCCGTCTGGGTGGCCGACTACGTCATCTCCGACTACGGCACCGGCGCGGTCATGGCCGTGCCGTGCGGCGACCAGCGCGACTTCGAGTTCGCGCGCAAGTACGACCTGCCCATCATCCCGATCATCCTCGGCGAGGACGACCCGCTGTTCGGCGAGCTGAACGGCGTCACCGAGCGCAAGGTGACCTCCGTCGACTGGCCGCAGGCCTACGAGGCCGAGGGTATCCTCGTGCAATCCGGCAAGTACACCGGCATGGTCGGCGGCAAGCATTCTCCGGCCGTCGATGCCATCATGGCCGACCTCGAGGCTGCCGGCCTCGGCAAGAAGGCCGTGCAGTTCCGCCTCCGCGACTGGCTCATCTCGCGCCAGCGCTATTGGGGCAATCCGATTCCCGCCATCCACTGCGACGACTGCGGCGTCGTGCCCGTGCCCGTCGAGGACCTGCCGGTCAGGCTCCCCGAGGACATCGACCTGGCGGCGGGGGAGACGCTCGCCGAGCATCCCGAGTTCGTCAAGTGCACGTGCCCGAAGTGCGGCAAGCCCGCACGTCGCGAGACGGACACGATGGACACGTTCACATGCTCGAGCTGGTACTACCTGCGCTACACGGACCCGCATAACGCCGAGGCTCCGTTCGCCCGCGACAAGGTGAACCGCTACCTGCCCGTCGACCAGTACATCGGCGGCATCGAGCACGCGATCCTGCATCTGCTATACAGCCGGTTCTTCACGAAGGTCTGCCGCGACCTCGAGCTGCTCGACTTCGACGAGCCCTTCACAAACCTGCTGTGCCAGGGAATGGTCAAGGACGAGCACGGCGAGACGATGAGCAAGTCCAAGGGCAACGTCATCGCGCCCGAGGACATGATCGCCAAGTACGGCGCCGATGCCGTGCGAGCCTACATCCTGTTCATGGCCCCGCCCGACAAGGACCTGCTGTGGAACAACGACGGCCTGGAGGGCATGTGGCGCTTCCTGAACCGCGTTTGGCGCACGGTGCACCTCCTGAGCGGAATCGAGGACGACACCGCTCCTGAGACGAATGAGAGCCTCGACCCGGCGAAGGCGGCCGCGGACCTCACGCGCGAGATGCACCGCGTCATCGGCAAGGTGACCGACGACATGGAGCGCTTCGGCTTCAACACGGCGATCGCCGCGCTCATGGAGCTCGTCAATGCCACGACCGCGTACCTCAAGGTGCCCGTCGCTTCCCGCGATGCGGCCCTGTGCACCGAGGTCGCGCGCAACCTCACGCTGCTCATCTCGCCGATCGCCCCTCATTTCGCGGAGGAGCTGTGGCACGGCGTGCTGGCCCAGGAGAACTCGGTGCAGGCCGAGCCGTGGCCCGAGTTCGACCCGGCGCTCGCCAAGGCCGACACGATCGAGATCGTCATCCAGGTCAACGGCAAGATCAAGGCCCGCGCAGACGTGGATGCCGAGATCGCGGCCGCAGATGCCATCGCGCTCGGCAAGGAGCTCGTCGCCGAGCAGATCGCCGGCAAGGACATCAAGAAGGAGATCTACGTCCCCGGAAAGCTCGTGAACATCGTCGCGAAGTAGGGGAGCGGAACGCTCCTCCACAGAGCGCTCGAATCGATAGGCACGTATAACTTGCGGAACGCTCCTCCGGGGAGCGTTCCGCTTTTTTGGCTCTGCCGTTCATGGCATCATGCGCGGATTCCACGGGAGCGAGGGGTCGCGCACCTGTGGAGATATTGTGTTGTCCTCTATACTTGCCTGTGGCAATTTGTGTGAGCACGTTTACAACGAACCCCGATCAATTGCTTTTGAGTAAGGCCCTGGCACCAATCGGACAGGGTGGGGGTGTCTTGTGGTGCCGAGATGTACGAGGAGTGATGGAAAGATGTCAGACCTGTCAGTTTCGCAGATTAAATCGAAGAGGATGGTGTATCTCGTCCTGTCGACGATCACCCTGCTCTTCCTCGGACTGATCTACGCGTTCTCGATGTTCGCCGCACCGATGTGCGAGTTCTTCGGACTCGAGAAGTCCCAGATCGGCCTCACGTTCAACATCATGATGATCATGTTCTGCATAGGCTGCGTAGGCGGTTCCGTCGTCGATAAAAAGGTAGGGGTCAAGGGCGCGCTCATCATCGCCGCGCTCATGTTCGCCATCGGCTTCATCGGCACGGCGTTCCTGGCGCACGGCAACATCGCCATCGTCTACGTCTTCTACGGCATCATCGCCGGTATCGGCGTCGGCATCGGCTACAACACGATCGTCGCCACGACGAACGTGTGGTTCCCGGACAAGGTCGGCTTCTCGTCCGGCATCCTGATGATGGGCTTCGGCATCGGCTCGCTCATCTTCGGTACGCTTGGCGTCAACCTGTATCGCGGCGGCATGAGCCTGTCGCTCGTCTTCACGATCATCGGTATCGTCGGCGGCGTCATCGCCATCATCACCGCACTGTTCCTGCGCCGTCCTCCGAAGGACATCGTGCAGGTCATGGTTCCCGACGCGGTCACCGGCTCCGGCTACGATCCCGCGGACGAGGACAAGCCGCTCAAGACCCCGCTGTTCTACGTCTACTGGGTGTGGGCCATCATCGTCATCGGCATCGGCCTTGCCACCATCGGCAACTGCGCCAACGATGCTCAGCTCGTCGGCTGGGACACCGGCTTCGCCACGCTGCTCGTCGGCCTCGTCTCCACCTGCAACGGTCTTTCCCGCATCGTCTTCGGTCTCGTCTATGACAAGACCAACGTCAAGACCACGATGTTCGTGGGTGCCATCGTCGCGCTCGTCGCAACCGTGTGCATCGCCCTTGCCCTGCGCGGCAGCATCCCGGTCATCTACGTTGTCGGCGCTCTGCTGTGCGGCTTCTGCTACGGTGGCGTCCCGGTTGTCGCCTCCGCGTTCGCCCGCACGCGCTTCGGTGCGAAGAACTACCCGTTCAACCTTTCGGTCATCAACTTCGCCATCGTGTTCGGCTCGATCCTGAACCTTGTCATCCAGGCTGCCTGCGGTGCCGATGCCCGCCAGGCCATCTTCGTGGTGCTCGTCGTCCTCGCGATCATCGCCGTGCTCGACTGCATCCCGTTCTCCAAGATGTTCAACAAGAGCCTCAAGGTTCTCGAGGAGCGTCGCGCTGCCCACGAGGCCAAGTAAGGGTAGGGGAAACAACATACCCGCAACGGAAGGCCCCGGGCGAAAAGCTCGGGGCCTTCTTGTCAAGTGCGAACGATTGCGAAAAGCAGGGCCGAGAAGAAGCGGTGCGCTATCCGTCAGGGCATGACGCCGTAGCACACAGCGCCAGCGCGCTGGGATGGTCGAGGCGAGGACGAATTATCAAAGATTGCGGGTTTGCCGACTCCAGAGGACGCAGGGGCAATCAGCAAACCCCACATCGCCGGCCGGATTGCGGGTTTGCTGACTCCAGAGGACGCAGGGGCAATCAGCAAACCCCACAGCGCCGGCCGGATTGCGGGCTTGCTGACTCCAGAGGACGCGAGCGCAATCAGCAAACCCCACATCGCTTACCGGAATGCGGGTTTGCTGACCCCTCTAACATCTCCACTATCCGCGAGCACACGATCTTCGTGAAACCAACCTCGGCGCAGAGCGAGAAGGGGCGGGCAGTCGGTTGCCCGGCAAAGCGCAATCTATATCGAGACCGTCGCAGGCCCGCAGGCTCCCATAGCCGACAGCGCGAATCAACCGTTGATTCGCCACCTGTAATTACCTCTTCGAGGGGAGAGACCTCTAAAATACCCGCATATCGTCCAAATTCGTAACTTTACATAAGATATATTATCAGACTTATATTGCCGTTAAGGGCAATCGCAATGCAGTGCTGGAAAGTGCGGTTTCGCAGATTCAGAAGTGCAGCGCGTTCACGCGCGTGGTTCTTCTCTTTCGACTTCACGCTACATGTCGATGCCAACTTGCACGCTTCCGATTCTCTGCACCTCGGATTTCCCGTCGGCGTTTCGCCGCTAGATCGGCGCTCTTCCCGCCATCGATTCCTTTCGTGGATTCAACTCAGTTCTGAAACCCCGAGGCCGCGACGTCTCTCCTCGGACTTCATGGCGCCCTCGAAAACCGAGGCTCTCAAATCGATTCTAAGGCCCTGTCCAAAATCGGCTTGAATACCAGTTCGCGAAATCGGGTGATTCTGAGGCGTTTACGCGCAGGCTGTCGGCTCAACTGCATCGACCAAGCTGCATTCGTTGCCGTGATAGCCAGCCAACGCCCAGCACCTCAGATTCCATCTTGCGCCTGCATGCCAAGGTTCCAATCCCGGGCATCGCGGCCGACGGATTCATCAGCACGCCTCGTCCAACAATCCGCTCAGCTGCAAGCCTTGCAAACCCATCGGTACCCGGCATCGCGTATCGACCGACTCTGCAGACCCTTCCTAACGCATCATCCGCGATACCTGCCGCGTTCGCTTCCACATACAACCATATACGAACAACTGTTCGATACTGTTCGAACGTAGTTACACAATATCGAACACTTGTTCGTCTTTGGGGGAGAGCTCTCCCCTTCCGGACTAGTCGGTCGGACTGCTGCCGGAGAGGAACTTGATCTTATAGTCGACGAGGCACCGGTCGCGCGTTCCCTTGTCGCTGAAGTCGAGGAGGAACGTCTCCTTGATCTTGTCGATGTGGTAGATCACGGTATTACGATGCATGAACAGGCGCTTCGCCGTGAGCGAGATATTGCAGTCGCAGCTCAGGTACACGAAGAGCAGTGCGAAGTCGTTGGTGCCGTTTGCCTTGTCGCGCGCGATGATCTTGTCGAGGAAGGAATTCGAGAACGTGAACTCGCGGAACCTGCTCTCGCTCTTCTCATCGATGAGATAATAGATGATCGCATCCTCGAACGCGTATACCGACTTGGGGTTGGCATCCGGCGCGATGGAGTGCTCGCGGTCGATGGCATCCTTGAAATCGCACGACAGGTTCGCCTGCTTGTACGCGAGGTCCAAATCCTCGATTCGCTCGAAGACCTGCGACGTCGCAGCGTAGGTGGAGAACGGGCCGCATATGATCTCGTGAACGTCCTTGGTGACCGCACTCAACGAGAACGGACCCTCCTCAGCGCCATTCGCATACAAGAGCGCGAGAAGGTCTCCGCCATATCGGAACGGGATGCAGCGCCCGTCGTTGAGGCCCTTCGCCGCCTCGAGCATCGGAATCACGCCATCGCCCTGGGCATGCTGGGGCGTCTTGATGAGCACGAGCTTGTACTGCGGGTTATCCGGCAGCCCGAGCAGGTGGATATGGTCGTCTATGTACTTCGGGCTGATCTCCTTGCCGGAGAGGATGTTGATGAAGAACATGTTGACCGGGTTCTTCGTCTCCATCTCCGTGCGCCACACGCGCTCGCACAGCTGCGCCGTCCAATCGAGGAAGAGCTGCACGTAGTCGCGGAGCCCATCGGTCATGGGAAGCCTGTCGCAGGCCATCATGCAATATCCGAAGTGCGTGCCACGATGGCGGATCGGGAAGAAATACACGCGAATCTCCCCACCGCTCCCATCAGGACTCGTCACGAACTTGGGCATATGGTTCTTCGAGACCTCCTCGATCTCGAGAGCGGAGATCATCTGGCTCGTGTAGAACCCGCGCGAGACGAGCATCTGCCCGAGCTTCTCGGGTGCCTCATGGTCGGCTGAATGCGCCATCAGCACGTTCGTGCTGTCCGAGAGCGCGATGAAGTTCTCGAGCACTTCGTCGCTCGCGTCGATGAGGTCTTGGAAGGAGCCGGAATGATGGGCGATGCCGTCCATGCGCCGCGCCCAGAACATGATGTTGAGGAAGAACTCCTGGATGAGGAACAGGATGTACGAGTAGGCGCGATCCTTCTTCAGCACGAGCGCACGGTCTACATAAGGAGAACCCGAGATCCAATCCGGAGCCTCGTCGCCATCATGGACGACGATGAAGGGCGAATGCTCGTAGCGGTCCATGTACTCCTGCGCCTCGCGGCTCAGGCTCACGAACAGTATCTGGCTCGGCGAGACGGAGAAGTCGGGTTCGCCGTTACTCGGCAACGCGAAGAAGCCCCTTAGCTGCCATTTCTCCTTCTCCGGCTCCGAGAGAACCGTCAAGCCGCCAAGGTAGTCTCGCAGCATTGCCAGAGTGACCTTGGGGAACGAGGCGTCGATGCTGTATGAGGGAGTTGAACTGCTTTTCACGACCGCCCTTTCGCTAGGTTAACCCATTATATGCATTCGTAAACAATTTTGCGAGTGCTTCGGGCATGCCGAAACAACTGCCCCGGCATCGTCTCTCCCCTGCCGAAAACGGCAGTGGGCCGGCGCTTACGCGCCGGCCCACTAGCAACAGGAAGGGAGAAATGAGGGGTAGGCATATTACGTGGAGCCCGGTCGTTAGCAGATCTCGAGCTTCCTGACTTCCGGCTTGGGCTCCTCCTTCTTCGGCATATCGAGCTTGAGGATGCCATCCGTGTAGGTCACCGCGATCTTATCGACGTCGATGTTCGCGACGTTGAAGGTCCTCTGATAGGAACCGTACGTGCGCTCGCGCCTCAGGTAGTTACCCTCGTCGTCCTTCTCATCGACCTCGTTCTTGCGCTCGGCCGAGATGGTGAGCACCTCATCCTCGACCTCGATGTCGATCTGGTCCTTGCCGAAGCCCGGAAGCTCGGCCGTGAGCTCGATCGAATCGCCGAGATCCTTGACATCGGTGCGGAAGCCCAGTGCCTGCGGCTGAGCGAGGAAGCTCTTCTCGAGCTCGTCGAACAGGGCGAACGGGTTGTAGGTCCTCGTGATATGCGGCTTTCTCGTCATCGGCATAATCTCGTACATGTCACTCACTCCTTAGGTCGTATGTGCTATATTTATCTGACCAAGTCAGATTATAAGTAGGTTATCTGACCGAGTCAAGTACTTTTGGAGAAAATATGAGTGAAACTTTGATAGATTTTATAAACGCGATGAACGAAGATTTCACGACCTACTGCTCGTCGGTGCTTGGCGACTGCGGCTTGAGCCAGGGCCAGATAACGTTCCTCGTCTACATCGGGGACCATCCGAACTGCTCCCCCAGCGACATCTCGCGTGACATAAGCGCCGATAGCGGCTATACGACGAGAACGGTCAAGAAGCTCGAGTCGTGTGGAATGGCGATCCGCGAAAGCCACGCTCATGACCGGCGCGCGTGCATGCTGCGCCTCACGGACGAGGGCATGCGAAAGTTCTACGAGGTGCGCACGATCTACCAGGATTGGGAGACCGAGATGACGAGCGGCCTCGACGATGTGGAGCGCGAGATGCTGCTGCGGATCCTACGCCGCATGAGGCGCGCTTAGCGCCCTCAGATCTTGGCTGATGTGATCTTGCCCGTGATGCTCACTTTGGCGAGGAGGTTGCCGAGGTCGTCCTCCACCCTCACCGTGTAGAAGCACAACGAGCGTCCGATCTTGTCGGGCACGGCGCGTGCGATGACGCGGCTTCCCTTCGCACCGCCGATGAACTCGATGGTGCTCGCTGCCGAAACGACGAGCGTGCCGCCATGATTGGTCGCGACGGCGAAGGCGAAATCGGCGATCGTGAACAGCGCGCCGCCCATCACTCCCCCGGCGGCATTGCGGTGCTGCGGGCCGATCTCGAACGAGCACACCGCCTCGTCTCCCTCGACGCTCTCGACTACTGCGCCCAGGCAATCCGTTGCGAATCTATCGTTGGAGAACTTCTCCCTGATCTCCTGAAGGTCCATGCCGTTTCCTCCTCGTGCATGAAAAACCGCCGCTGTCACGTTGATTGCGGCAGCGGCGGTTCGGCTATCTCATCTTCTCAAAACCTAGAGCGTGCGCTCGTCGCCCCAGAAGTACAGCGCCACGGTGCCGGGGCCGGTGTGGCTGCCGATCGTGGTTCCGACGTAGTTGATGTCGACCGAACCGTCGAGGAAGGGGAACTTCTTCTCGATGAGGTCGGCGACGGCGCGGGCGTCATCGTAGCACGCGGAATGCGTGATGGCGCACTTGCCGTTGTAATCGAGGCCGTCGCGCGCATGCTCTTCCATCTTGGCGACGATCTCCTTGATGACGTTCTTCTTCCCGCGGATCTTGAACCTCGGGATCAGACGGCCGAGGTTGTCCATGTTGAGCAGCGGGCAGATGTTGAGCATCGTGCCGAACCAGCCGGAGGCCTTGGAGATTCGCCCGCCCCTCACATAGAAGGTGAGGTCTGTCGAGAAGAACCAATGATGAACGTTCAGACGATGGTCGAGGGCGAAGTCGCGGACCTCGTCGATGGGCATGCCAGAAGCGCGCAGGCGCGAGAGCTCCGACACGAGGAAGCCGTAGCCTCCGGATGCGCCGAGCGAGTCGACGACGTAGATCTTGCGGTCGGGATACTCCTCGAGCAGCTGCTCCTGAGCTGCGGTCGCGGAGTTGTACACGCCCGAGATGCCGGTAGACAGCGTCACGTGCAGAATGTCCTTGCCCTCCTCGAGGAACGGCTTCCAGAAGTCGATGAACTCGCCCTTGTTCGGCTGCGACGTCATGGTCTCGGAGTTCGGCTCCGCCATCATGCGGTAGAAGTCCTCATAGGGGATCGACTTGCCGAGGTCGTCGTCGTATTGCTTGCCGTCGAGCGAGAAATGGAAAAAGATGACCTTGATGTCGAGCTCGCGGAATTGCTCTTCCCTCATATCCGCGGTGGAGCAGCAGCTGATGATGAAATCGGACATCGGAATCCTTTCGATGTATTCGTGCACGCTCACTGAACATCCCTATGATAGTTCAAAATTAAAAAAATTTGAAATATAAGCAAGAACTCGACGCCGAGCATGCCGCCACCGGCCATAACGATTGGAACGCTCCCCGCGGGAACGTTCCAATTGTCAACTAAATTAATTTGTGGAGCACTCTCCTGGAGAGCGCCCCGGTTCTCGCTAGACGCCGGTGCTCCCAAAGCCGCCGGAACCCCGGTCCGTGTCCTCGAGCGAATCCACGACGCGGATATCGACGGGATCGGCGTGGAAGATCACGAGCTGCGCGACACGGGTGCCCGCCTCGATATCGATCGGCTCGCTTGGGTCGAGGTTGACGAACGGCACGACGAGCTCGTCTTCAACCCGGGGGCTCTCGAGGATA
Organism: Coriobacteriales bacterium; assembly: GCA_050946275.1. Classification (GTDB taxonomy): domain Bacteria; phylum Actinomycetota; class Coriobacteriia; order Coriobacteriales; family CADBOM01; genus JBMNUM01. The sequence goes on along the minus strand of JBMNUM010000005.1, from coordinate 50,143 downwards.
AGGGGGCTTCCCGCCACGGAGAGGCCCTGCTTGAGGGCGAGTCCGCTCCGTGGCTGGATTTGGGCGATGAGGCCATATGACAGTCCGATGCCGATGCCCAGCCTCACCTCGCGCCGCTCGAAGGGCTCGAGGTGAAACGCCTCCGCGCAGCGTAGGTCCATACCGTTATCCATCTCATGCGCGTAAGCGGGCGCTCCCGCCATCTCATCATGGATTGCAACGCTCACGATGGGCTCAACCGCCATCTCGTCTCCCCTCTCAGCTTGCCGTTGCTCGTCAGATTCCCCAATCGTGGCCACCCGGCACCGCGCGGTCTCCAAGACAAGCATGTACGCGAGCAGGTCACCCCGCCCGATATCGATCGGGTCGCTCGCATCGAAATTGACCGCCGCAAGGCCCACCTCGCCACGGTATCCCTCGTCGATGAGGCCCGGCGCATTGGCGAACATGAGCCCATGACGCGCTATGGCAGCCTCCGTCACGACGAAACCGCCGCATCCCGGCGGCAGGGCAACGCGCGCTCCCGTAGGCACGAGCACACGCCCGAAGGGTTCGATGCGCATGCGCTTCGAGCTTCGAAGCGGCACGAGGGGCGACCCTGCCCGAGCCATATCACCGGTGTAACCGTCTCGTCCACCGGCATCGAGCGCTATCCGAACCTCGCGCATCACGACGCACCCATCTCGAACGGCGCGAATGCGCGAGCCAGGGACACGGGGCATCTCATGACGAGCTCCGTTCCCCGCTCCGTGTAGCTGATGGAGGCCACGGTGCATTTATCGTGCGCGAGTTGCACCAGGTCGCCGCGATCGTATGGGATGCACACGCTCATGGATGAATCGGCGGCGGCGCATGCCTGCGAGATACGCGACAGCAACTCGTCGATGCCCATGCCCTCGCGCGCGCTCATGAACACCGCATCCGAATAACGTCGGCTCATCGCCTCGCGGGTCTCCTCGTCGAGCAGGTCAGCCTTGTTCATGACCATGATCGTCGGAACCGAGACGGCCCCTATCTGCTCGAGCACGTCGAGCACGGCCCGGCGCTGCGCCTCCATGCGGGCGGACGAAGCGTCGCACACGTTGATGACGAGGTCGGCATCGGCCACCTCGTCCAACGTCGACTTGAACGATTCCACGAGCGTCGTGGGGAGCTTCTGGATGAACCCGACCGTATCGGTCAGCGTGATCTTGCGGCCTTCTGGAAGCGCAAGCTGGCGCGTTGTGGAATCGAGCGTCGCGAACAGCTTGTCCTGCGCGAGCACGCCGGCGCCGGTCAGAGCGTTGAGAAGCGTCGATTTTCCCGCGTTCGTGTAGCCGACGAGCACCGCCTTCGCGATGCCATCCTCGTTGCGGGCCTTGCGCTGGAGATGCCGGTCGCGCTCGAGCTTCGCCAGCTCGGCCCGAATCTTGTCGATGCGCTTGCGAACCATACGGCGGTCGACCTCGAGCTGGCTCTCGCCCTCGCCGAAGCGAGAGCCCACGCCGCCGCCCATGCGGTTCGATGCGAGATGTGCCCACATGCCGCGCAACCGGGGATAGAGGTACTGGTTCTGCGCGAGCCTGACCTGCAGGCGGCCCTCCCGGGTCAGCGCGTGCAGCGAGAATATGTCGAGGATGAGCGCGGTTCGGTCGATGATCTTGACGTCCTTGATGACCCGTTCGAGATTCGCTTGCTGCGAGGGTGAGAGCTCGTCATCGAACACGACGAGCTGCACGTCGTTTGCCCGGGCGAGCTCGGCGATCTCCTCGGCTTTGCCGCTGCCGACGAACGTGCGCGGGTTGGGGGTCTTCAGCCGCTGGTAGGTGGAGGCGACGACGCGAGCGCCGGCCGTATCCACAAGACGCTCGAGCTCTGCAAGGGACTCGGACAGGGGCCATTCGGGATCGCCCCGGTCGATGCCGACGAGCAGAGCGCGCTCCTGCAGCTCCTCCTCGTCGGTTATAACTTCGAAATCGCCCAAAGGGGCCTCCGGATTCTCATGGTATCTAGGTGGTCGAGCCGCGGTCTTGCAGGCCGCATCCCGATGTTTCGCACTATCTTACAGCACCTGCTCCGTCTCGAGGACCTCGAGCGCCTGCCGGGCCCATCGCGCGTCGATGTAATACGAGTCCCGCGTGGCGAGCGAGGAGCGGCCGAGGGCCTCGGCATAAGCATCGTAGAGCCCATGCGGAACCACGATATCCGTCTGGCTGCTGCCGTAGACCACATCGAAACCGAGGAGGGTGCCGTGCACGTGGCTGAAGCGAGCCTGGGGAGCCGTTTGCCAATGCGGCGCCTCGTCGAAACGCATGGAGCTTGCGATATCGAGCTTGACCAACTCGATGACGCGGTCGTCGACGCCCTCCGAGAACACGCGGGCCTTCTCCCGCAAGTCAAACCGGTTGAAAACGATGCGCCGCCTGCTCCCATCGACGCCGCCATGGCCTCCGCCCATCTCGTAACCGTCGAAGACCACCTCGGCCAATGCAGCCATCCCAGGGCTCACGACGAGATTCACGCACGCATTGTTGGGACCGTCGAGATACATGCATTCGTGCACAAGATGGTCCGAGTACCCGCAATTCGGGCAGGTGTAGGCAAACAGCATGCCGTCCTTGACCGCCACGGCCAGCATGTGGTCGAGACCGGCGTTGACCACCTTCCAAGCCTCATAACCGAAGTCGTGGTGGCAAACGGGACATGGAACTTCCATCGGCTCGGTGGCAGATGCGGTAAGGTCGAAATCAAGCACTCCGTCGAACATCTTCGCTAACCCCTCACGAGGGAGCGGTGCAATTCGTCGAACTCCTCGACTCGGCTACGACACTGCCGGGCTTTTCGAGAATCGTTTGCCTCACGGCAATCACCCCCTCTCCACAGTGTAGTCAAAGCGGGGTCGAAGATGCAAAGGATTGCGAAGAAAACGATACGTCCTCTCGCGCCGGCCTAATCGTGAGAGTGACCGTGCTCGTGATCGTGGTCGTGCTCGCGCAGGCGCTCGATGCCGCGGAAGAGGCAGGCGTCGATGATGTCCTTGCCGCGCAACGTCTCGAGCCACTCGGTCGGAATTGCATCATAACCGTAATACGTACCCGCGAGAGCGCCCGCGACGCATGCCGTCGTATCCGAGTCGTTGCCCAGGTTGACTGCCGCCAACACGCACTCCGCATAGCTGTCGGTGTTCGCGAAACACCAGAGGGCCGCCCCGAGCGTGTCGAGCACGAAACCGCCCGACTTGACCTTCTCGCGCGGCCACGAGGTGACGTCATGCAGGAACGCGAACTCGTCATCGTCGGGAATGACGCTCTCGAGCGCCTCATCGAAAGGCACGCCGAAGATGATCTTGCGGAGCAGGTGCACGAAGATGAGGCACGATTCCGTCGAGATCCTGTGCGCATGCGTGACCGCCGACGCCGCACGCACCTCGTCATCGTCGGCCCAGATGAACGCGAGCGGAGCTATGCGCATGAGCGACCCGTTGCCGTTGCTGTACTCGCCATCCTGCGCCTTGCCATCGGAAATCGCCGTCGCGACGGTGTTGCCGATATCGAAGACGTTGCCGTCGACCGCATAGTGCCCCTTGTAAGCCCAGTCCCTGAACCTCGAGTACATATCGCCGGTGCGCACCTTCTCGTCTCGCGCCCTGATGCTGTCGCAGGTCGCGAGCATCATCGAGGTGTCGTCGGAGAAGGTACCCGCAGGCTGGCCATGGTGGCCGCCGGAGGTCATGCCCGTGCACTCGAACGTGTCTCTTGTGAGGAACTCGTAGGGTACGCCGAGCGCGTCACCCACAGCCGCGCCATACACGGCATCGCGCAGGCTGAACGACTTCTTCCGCTTCTTGTCGGGAATCATGCCCTCGCCGACGTAAGCGCCCTCATCGAAACCGCTCTCGGCCAAGGCGAGCGGGAACGTCCACTCCCCCGTCTCCTTGTCGATGCAGACGGGCTGGCGCCCGCCGAATCCTCCCGGGTTGTTCCTGTTCTCGAACACGTACATGTTCTCGAACTCCGTGTACGAGTCCACATCGTCGCGCACCAGCAGCGCGATCTCGATTGCCTGCTCCAACGTGATCATTGCACCCTCCCCAGCCATGCCATGGTCCGATTCTCCGTTGATTCCATTATCCCAGACCCACGGGTGAAGCGAGTACCGATAACGGTACGCGCGCGCATCTATCCGTCACTGCTCTCCCCAACATCGTGGTGGCAACGGGCCACCCCCCAGCACCGTCAAAACATCGGATTTGTCGATGGGCAACACGACCATCCCCACGTGCCGCCCATGATGATAGATTGTCTTTGGAGCAAACGGGCAATCGTCGAAGATGGGGTGGAGCATGTCTGGCAAGCACTGCCGCGAGTGCGGCGCCGAACTTATCGAACGCGAGCTCGAGCACGAGGGAATCGTCCCCTACTGCCCGGAATGCGGCAAGTTTCGCTTTCCCCAGTACAACGTGGCAGTGAGCATGATCGTCGTGAACGAGTCGACTGGCAAGATCTTGCTGATCAACCAATACGGCAAACCCTATTACATGCTCGTCGCCGGATATGTGAACCGCGGCGAGTCGCTCGAGGACGCCGTCTCGCGCGAGGTGCGCGAGGAGACCGGCATGACCGTCGTGCGCAAGAGATTCAACAAATCCGGCTTCTACGCTGGCACGGGCACGCTGATGTGCAACTTCGTCGCATATGTCGCAGACGATTCGGAGCTCGATACGAATTACGAGGTCGACGCCTATCGCTGGTTCACACCCGAGGAGGCTCGGGAGAACATCATCATGGACATCGCGAAGGGCTTCCTCGAGGCCTACCTGGACGACCTCGGATAGCAGGTCGGGTGAGAGCCGGGGCATGTCCCGAATCGACATCCGGCATCTGCAGTGCCTGTCTTAACGAGTCGGATAGCGTTCGCTCTCCTCGACCGATTGGCGGCTCATCGCACCTCGAACCACTCGATGCGCGGATCGCGCTTGAACCAGGTGCGCTGGCGCTTGCTGTAGCGGCGCGTGGAGCGCTTGACGCTCTCGACCGCCTCCTCGATCGTGCACTCCCCCGCGAACGCGTCGAGGAATTCCTTATAGCCGATAGCCTGCGATGATGTGATGGCATCGGCGAAGCCGCGGTCCGCCAGCGTCCGGACCTCATCGAGCAGCCCGGCATCCATCATCGCGTCGACGCGGCGGTCGATGGCGGCGTAGAGAAGATCGGTGTCCATGGTCAAGCCGAAGTAGAGCGCATCGTAATAGGGTTCGAAACTGTCGAAGCCCTTGTTCTGCTCTGCATAGCTGACACCCTCGTCGAGCATCTCGAAGGCGCGGACGACGCGGCGCACGTTGTTGGGGTGGATGAGCGCCGCGCTCTCGGGATCGGCCTCGGCGAGCATCGCGTGCAAGCGCTCCGGCCCCTCCTCGGCTGCTATTCGCTCGTAACGCTCGCGCACTGGATTGGACACCTGCTCGCCCGCCGGAAATCTCATGTCGTCGAGGGCTGCGCGCACATAGAGTCCGGTGCCACCGCAGACGATGGCGCGCTTCCCGCGAGAATGGATGTCCTCGATGGCCGCACGCGCATCGCGCTGGTAGAGCGATGCGGAATACGGCTGTCCGGGATCGACGAGATCGAGGCAATGGTATGGCACGCCGCGCTTTTCCACGGGAACCTTGGCCGTGCCGATGTCCATGCCGCGGTAGACCTGCATGGAGTCGGCCGAGACGATCTCGGCATCGAGGACCCGGGCGACCGCATCGGCAACGGAGGACTTGCCCACCCCCGTCGCCCCGACTACCGCGATGACCCGGTCGGAGGGTTCGGCTGCTATCCTGGCGACGATCCGCTCCGCGATCTCGCCCGGCGAGCCGGCGAAGGCACCGGATTGCATGCGGCTCATGGTCTCTCCGGTGCTGCTCATGCGAGCTCCCCGCTCAGGTACCAGGTCCGGGCCTTGTCGACCTTGACGTCGACGATGCTGCCGACGAGCGAATCGGGGTCGGAGTCCTGCGGGCACGGGAAGTGCACGGTTTGGTTCTGGGGGCTCTTGCCGGCCATGATGCCCTCGTCGCGCTTCGAGACGCCCTCGACGAGCACGGGGACGGTCGCCCCGAGGGAACCCTGGTTGAAGTCCCAGGCGCCCTGCTGCACGACCTCGACGAGACGGTCGAACCGCTCCTGGATGACCTCGCGTGGCGTATCGTCGGGCATCTTGGCGGCCGGCGTGCCCGCCCGGCGCGAGTAGATGAACGTGAACACCTGGGCGTAGCCCACGGACTTCACGAGCTCGAACGTCGCCTCGAAATCCTCCGCCGTCTCCCCGGGGAAGCCGACGATCACATCGGAGGAGAGCGCTATGCCGGGCACAGCCGCCCTCAGACGCTCGATGATGCCCAGGTAGTGCTCGGCTGTGTAACCGCGGTTCATGGCCCTTAGAACGCGATCCGAGCCCGACTGGACGGGTAGATGCAGCGCCGGCATGACGGCCGGCACCTCGGCCATAGCCGCGATCGTCTCGTCCGAGAGGTCCTTGGGATGGCTCGTGACGAAGCGCAGCCGCTCGATGCCCGTCTCGCCGATGGAGCGCAGCGCCTGCGCGAAACGGGCCTCGCCGTAGAGGTCGTAACCGTAGGAGTTCACATTCTGTCCGAGGAGCGTGATCTCGCGCACGCCGTCTTCGACGAGCGACGCTGCCTCGGCGACGATCTCCTCGAGAGGTCGGCTCATCTCCCGACCACGCACATAAGGCACGATGCAGTAGGTGCAGAAGTTGTTGCAGCCCTTCATGATGGGAAGCCATGCGTGGAATCCGCTCTCGCGCGTCTTCGGGGTGTCCGCGGCATAGGGAGCGCGGTCGTCCACGAGACGGGCCTGCGGCGCACCGAGGGCCATCGCGTCGTCGAGCAACCCGGGCAGGTCCTCGATGTTGTGGGTGCCGAACACGACGTCGACGCCCGGCAGCATCTCGACGAGCTTCTCGCCGTCTCGCTGGCCGATGCAGCCTCCCACTGCGACGATCTTCTTGGGAAGGGCCGATCCGGAGGGCGCGGGCTCGCTCGCGATCGACGAGATCTGCCCGAACACGCGCGTGTCGGCCTTCTCGCGCACGCAGCACGTCATGAAGACGACGATCTCCGCAGACTCCTCCGCGGGCACCTCGATCGCCCCGCTGGCGGCGAGGATGCCGCGCACGAGCTCGGCATCGTTGCGGTTCATCTGGCAGCCGAACACCTTCACGTGAAAGCTGCGGCCGATGAGCCTCGTATCCGCATGTGCTACGGTACCGTGCATGCTACACCTCGAATCCGCGGGCACGGCCCGCATCCAGAAACACCCTGATATCCTCCTGCGACGGCATGTTCCCCGCGAGCACGGAGGGATGGACCGAATCACCGTGGAAATCGGAGCCGCCGGTCACGAGTAGCCCGCGCTCGCGTGCGAACGGGACGAGGAACTCCTCGTCCTCGACGGTCTGCTCGCTATGGAAGCATTCCACGCCGTCGAGTCCATCGGGAATGAGCTCGTCGATGACATCGACCACATGGTAGTGCCTGGGATGTGCGACGACCGCTATTCCACCCGCATCCTTGATCAGGCGGACGGCCAGATGCACCTCGACGTCGCGACGGGGGACGTAGTACTTGCTCTTGCGGTTGAGCACCGTCGCGAATGCGACGTCGGTGTTCTCGAGGTCACCCGCCTCGACGAGAAGTCGCGCGATGTTGCTGCGATTAGGCGTGAGACCGCGTTCGGCGAGGATGGCAGCGCTCACATGGTAGCCGTCCGCCGCGAGATTGTCTGCCATCTTCGCGGACCGTTCGTCGCGCGACCTGCTGCAGCGCGCGATCTCGGCGTTCAGCGCGGCGTTGTGCTCGTCGAGGAAATACCCGAGGACGTGCACGTCGCGCTCCCCCGCCGCCGCGGATATCTCGACGCCGGGAATCAGGCGCATGCCGGACGGAAGGACGGCACGGGCGCGGTCGAGCGCGGCGAACGTGTCATGATCGGTTATCGCGAGATGCGTGAGCCCCTTCGCGGCAGCCAGCCCGACCAGCTCCTCGGGTGTCACCACCCCGTCGGAGCAATCGGTATGACTATGCATCTCGATTCTGATGTCATCGAGTACATTCATCTTCATATCCTATGGTGCTGGTGTATCGAGGGTCTAGAAGCCCTCGCCGATATTGTGCGTCGCGCGTACGTACTTGGGCTCGACCGAGAACCTGATGGCGGTGCGGTACTCGCCGTCGATGTTGATGTCCGCGAACGAGGGGGCGCAGACGATCTCGATGCCGATGGGAGACAGGAAGCCGCGCGATATGGCGATGGCCTTGACCGCCTGATTGACCGCCCCGGCACCCACGCATTGGATTTCCACGGGAACACCGTCCTTGATCATGCCGGCGATGGCACCAGCGACGGAAGACGGCGACGACTTAGATGAAACCTTCAAATACTCCATCGATATCCCAAGCTTTCGAAATCCCAATTGCTTCTATGTTTGAAATGCGGTAAATGCTACTCAAGCTTTGTGCAAAATCGTATAATACCCGTCTTCTTCAGAAATGTCACCTGATTAGGCCGCGAACGACGGGGAAGCCGCGGCGATGATTCGCGTTCGTGAGCAAACCCACGCTAAAGTTTAAAGCCCCTATCTTCCCCTATTCGCTCAATCGAACCAGCTTCGTTGAACCCCGTTGCCCAAAGGACTAATCTCAGAAGAAGGATAACCTCGATGGATTGGAGTGGTTAACATGAAAGATTTCAAGGGTAGAGTCGCGTTGATCACGGGTGCCGCCCATGGCTTTGGGCGCGAGTTCGTCAAGCAGGCGGCGCAGCGCGGAATGAAGATCGTGGCGGTCGATATCGTCGAGGATGAGCTGGCGAAGACCGGCGAGATCGCCAAGGAGTGCGGTGCCGAGGACATCCTGTGCATCCCGGCCGACGTGAGCCTCTACGAGGAGACCGAGAAGGTCGTCAACCAGACGATGGAGAAGTTCGGCCAGATCGACCTGCTCATGAACAACGCGGGTGTCGCCGTTCCGGGCATGGGCATCAACCTGCCGCTCCGCGACTGGGAGTGGATCATCCAGACCAACCTGATGTCGCAGATCTACTTCATGCGCCAGGTCGTGCCGATCATGATGAAGCAGGGCACGCACTGCAACATCATGAACACCTGCTCCGTCGCCGGCGTCATCAACTTCACCGGCATGGTTCCGTACTTCACGACCAAGCATGCGGCCGTCGCCCTCAACGAGAGCCTGAACTACGAGCTGCAGAACATCGACGCGGACATCGCGATGGGCGTCTTCTGCCCGGGCTACGTGCAGACGAACCTCGACCACAGCGAGGACTACCGTCCCGAGCGCTTCAAGGCTCCCGAGGACCCGTACTATGCGAGCGAGGAGTTCGCCGCCGGCCAGGCTGCGGCCAAGTTCGTCATCGAGACGGGCTATCCGCTGGAGGGCTTCGGCGAGACCGTCTTCAAGGCGATCGAGGAGGACCAGTTCTACGTCTTGACGCATCGCGAGTACGACGGCATGCTCCAGCTCCAGACGATGGAGAAGCTGCAGCAGAAGAGCCCGAACTACAAGGAGCTCATCGCCATGATCGCCGCAGCGAAGGAGAAAGCGGCCGAGTAGGTCTCGGAAACCGCATACGAGAGATTCTTGGAAGCCTGCCGGTTCGCGCCGGCAGGCTTCTCCTTATTCCTTCTCGATGGGGAACGTGACGCGGATGGCATCCTTGCCAACCGAGATGCGGGGCTCCTCGAGCAGGTTGATGAAGTATCTCGACGAGAGCTCCTCGAATGCCGTCTCGAGCTTGCGCGAAAACAGCTCCATGTCGTCCTCCGAGATGCGCAGCGCGCGGCTATCGCGGAAGATGTCTGCCGCCGTGGGCGGTTGCGGCAAGCCGACCATGATGCTCGTGAGATACGGCTTGAGCGGCTTGACGGAACCCGAGATGATACGATGCGCGTTGCGCTCCGAAACCGGCAAGCCGAGGCGATGGCACGCATGCACGACCTCGGCTGCCGTGCTGCATTCCGTGAGCATCGCGCAGACACCGGTCCGAGGTGTGATGGGCAGCGTTCCCGTCTCATCCTCGCCGAAGCGCAGCAGCGTCGCGGCGATCTCGGACGGCGATCCGAGATAGACCTTCACGCCCCCTGCGTCCGCTGCGAACTCGGCAACGGTCCTGTTGATGTTTCGCGGCCCCTTCGTCACCTCGGGCTTCCCGTCGGAATCGCGCTCTATGCGGGGTATGGTCGATTGGTCGGCGCGCTCGGGAATCAGTTCCGTGTCGATGCGGACGCGAATCGACGCGCCCTCCCCCGGTGCCGAGACCATCACGCGGGCCTCATCGGCGTTCTCGCGAATCGAGAACAGCGCCATGCCCCTGCCGTGGACTCCCCAGCGATCCATCGACATCGTGTCGAGCTTCGTCGTGACGCGCGGCTCGAAGACGCGGTCGTGCATGGATTCCGGCATGCCGTCGCCATTGTCGATGATGGTGAGAAGCCGATGCGCACCATCCCTCGTCGAGGCGAGGAAAATCGAAGTGGCTCCCGCATCGCGCGCATTGCGAAGCAATTCGATGACGACATCCTCGACGCGTCGGATGTCGTGCTTGGCCTGACGGCGCTCCGCCTCATCGGTGCGCAGGCGGACGAACCCGCTGCCGAGATGCTCCTCGACGCGGACATGTCCGCTGCCGGCGGCAGCATCGATGAACTCGAGGAACTCGTTGCGCGAGGCTATGGAACCGCTATCGGCCATGAATCTCCAATGAAAACAGCAAATCGGACATGGATAGCTTACAACGAAATGGCTCAACGATGCGTCACGGCAAGAGGCGTTGGCGCATCCATCCGGCGTGCGCCGGTGGGCACGCGCTCGATGGGGCTCGTTCAGCGGAGCTAGATTGGCTAAATGCGGGTTTGCTGATTGCCGGGAGCGCAAGCACGGTCAGCAAACCCCACCTAGCTGGCCTGAACACACGATTCTTCGCCCACACGCGGTCAGCGAGCCCCGGGAACCCGGATCCATCGCGACCGTCGCCCATGTCGTGGTGTCCCAAAATGCGGGGTTGTCGAAAAAATAGGTTCCCATGCACGTTTTCACAGCCCGCCTGTCTCAAATTGCAGGGTTGTCGAAGTCAGACCGGTCCAGTCTGTCCAGAAATGCGGGTTTGTCGAAGAATCCTGTCCAAAAATGCGGGGTTGTCGAAAAATACGGAACGTCTCGCTTTCGACATCCCCGCATTTTGGGACATGGGAGGGCATTTTCCATGCAAAGCTGGACTGGTTTTCGACAACCCCGCAGTTCAGGACGAGAGAGTCCAGAATCGCCCGTAGGGACGGCGGGAACCAAGCGCACGGGATACGCGCCGGTGGCGCTTATCCAGCGAAGGTCGGGTCAGCTTTAGCCGACCCGGCGGGTACGCAGCTGCTGAGTGCAGCATCGAGTGGTTCGGTCGTTGGCAAATAACTAAGCCCGGGATCGTTCGCAGAGTCAGCGGGGGGCCGAGCGCCCGGAATAAGCGCCGGTGGCGCTTATTCAGCGAAGGCCGGATCGGCTTTAGCCGACCCAGGGGAACCCAGTCGCCAGTCCACGGCGATTAGCGCAACCGCACAGATGCGAAGACCCCGCTGGGCTTGTGCCCGCGGGGTCTTCGATTCAAGCGTATGCGGCGTGCTTGCCGCAACCAAGGAGAGCCGGGAATCGTTCGTAGAGACAGCGAGAGCCCTCCTGCTGAGTGCGATAGCCGTGTCGCGCGGGGGAGCGTGCTTTTGCACGTGACCGTAAGCGCGTAAGCGGCTAGCGCGCCAGCAGGAGGGCTCGCAGCATCGAGTGGTTCGGCCGTTCGACAGAACGGCCGGAACAACCCTACTTCGCGTAATCCACGGCGCGGCTCTCGCGGATGACGAGCACCTTGATCTGGCCGGGATACTGCATGTCCTCCTCGATCTGCTTGGCGATATCGTGCGCCAGCACGGTGGACTCGGCATCACCGATCTTCTCGGGCTCGACCATGACGCGGATCTCGCGACCAGCCTGCATGGCATAGGTGCGCTCGACGCCGTCGTGGCTGTTGGCGATTTCCTCGAGCTTCTCGAGGCGCTTGACGTAGTTCTCGAGCGACTCGCTGCGGGCGCCGGGACGCGCGGCGGAAATGGCGTCTGCGGACTGCACGAGCACGTCGAGGATGGAAGATTGCTCGACGTCGCCGTGGTGTGCCTCGATGGCGTGGACGATATCGGGCTGCTCGCCGAAGCGGCGCGCGAGGTCGGCGCCGATGACCGCATGGGAGCCCTCGACCTCGTGGTCGATCGCCTTGCCGATGTCGTGCAGCAGGCCGGCGCGCTTGAACGGGACCGGGTCGAGGCCCAGCTCGGAGGCCATCATGCCGGCGAGATAGGCAACCTCGATGGAATGGTTCAGGACGTTCTGCCCATAGGAGGTGCGGAACTTCAGACGACCCATGGTCTTGATGATCTCGGGGTCGAAGTCGTGGATGCCGATCTCGAAGGCCGCCTGCTCGCCAGCCTCCTGGATCTGCTGGTTCACGAGCTTCGTCGCCTTGGAGAACATCTCCTCGATGCGCGCGGGGTGAATGCGGCCGTCGGAGATGAGGTTCTCCAGGGTGATGCGACCGATCTCGCGGCGGACCGGGTCGAAGCTCGAGATGACGACGACCTCGGGGGTGTCGTCGATGATGAGGCTCACGCCGGTGATCTGCTCGAACGTGCGGATGTTGCGTCCCTCGCGGCCGATGATGCGGCCCTTGAGGTCGTCGGACGGAATCGGCACGGACGAGATCGTGCGCTCCGACGTGTGGTCGGCGGCGATGCGCTGGATGGCGAGGCTGAGGATGCTGCGGGCCTTGTGGTCGGCCTCGCGATTGGCCTGCTGCTCGGCATTGCGGATGATGGATGCCGCCTTCTTCGTGACATCGCCCTTGATGCGGTGGATGAGCTCCTCGCGTGCCTGCTCGCGCGACATGGAGGCGACCTGCTCGAGAACCTCGGTCACCTGGGCCTTGGCCTCGTCGACCTCCTTCTCGCGGTTCTCGACCTCCTCCTGCAGCTTCGAGATCTGCACCTCGCGCTTATCGAGGTTGTCAGCTCGGCGATCCAGCGAGTTCTCGCGCTGGATCAGGCGGTTCTCCTGCTGCGAGATCTCCTTCTTGCGGTCGGCGATCTCGTGGTCCATCTCCTTCTTGATGCGGCGCGCGTTGTCCCTGGCCTCGTTCTCCGCCTCCTTGCGGATCGAGTCAGCCTCGTTGCGCGCGCTCCTCACGATCTCCTCGGCATTCGCCGCGGCTTTGCCCGTCTTGCCCCTGGACACGACAGTCGCGATGAGGAATCCCACCACGATGCCAATAACCGCGAAGACGACGATCAGTACGATATCCATCGTTTCGCTCCCCTCTGCTTCGTTTCCGTATCGTTTTCAGGCCATAGAAAAAGGCCGTGCAAGTACACGTGTAGTCACATCGTGGCACGACCTATGATGGGCAAGCTATTCGCTATTCGATTCAAAAGCCATTTATATATAACCGCGCAAGCGGTGATAAGCCATGATATGACCAACAGAAAAGATATTACGTTGACGAATAATCGAGGTCAACAGACAATCAGCCGAGGAACCCACCCCAATAGGCCACGAGAAGCGCGACTCCGGCAGCGGCTATGACAGCCACCAGCACGAGAACCACGCGCTGCGTGGCCGGCATCGGCTCCACCCCATCGATGGCATCCTCGAGGTCGCGTGCATCGCCCTCCCCCGCAGCGGAATCGGCGGACGGTGATGGCTCCTCCACGATCTCGACCCCGGGCTGCACAGTGCAACCATCGCAGAGGCCTTCGGGTTCGGCGGGTGCTACGACGATGACTTCCTCGGAATAGGACGGAGGGCAATCCGTCGGCCCATTATCGCCAACGTGGTTCGCCACGGAGCTACTTCATCCTCGCGTTGAGCTCCCCCGCGATGTCATCGAAGGTGAGCCCGCGACGCTCCATGAGCACCATGAGGTGGTACATGAGGTCGGCGATCTCGTAGCGCAAGTGATCCTTGTCCTCGACACCAGCGGCCAGAATCGTCTCGACGGCCTCCTCGCCGACCTTCTTCTGGAGATACTCCAGAGGGCCGTTGAGAAGCCTAGAGGTGTAGCTCGCCTGCTCGGATGCGCTCCACCTGCCATGAATCGTCTCGGTCAGCGATGCGAGCGTCTCTCCGATGTTGCCGGGCTCGACGCCCTGCGTGATGTAACCCATGGATCCCCCTTCATATTCCTAACGGGTCGTTTCCAGATACTCGAGGGCACCATCGCCGATGCCCTTCGCCAGAAGCTGTTGGTATTCCTCGGTGGCGAGCCTGAGGTCCTCATCCGGGTTGGACATGAAGCCCATCTCGCACAGCACGGTGGGAACCTCGCACCAGTTGAACCCGGAAAGGTCGGTGCGCTCGACCACACCGGCATCCGCCGCGCCGGTCACCTCGAGGACAACGCGCTGGATGATCTCGCCCGCTTCCCTGCTCTCGTCGACGATCGACCCGGTCCAATCATTGTAGCCCGGGATGAGCGTCGAGAAGCCCGCACGCGACGAATCCTCAGAACCATCGCAATGCAGTCGGATGAACAGATCGGCTCCGGCATCGTTTGCCACGGCAGCCCGCTCCGAGTTGGAGATGTTCACATCGTTGGTCTCGCGAACCATGACGACCTCGACCCCCTTGGACTCGAGGTAATCGCGGAGTTTGAGCGCAACGGCGAGGTTCACCTCGTACTCGGCGAGTCCGGAAGACGCTCCCGAGGTTCCTCCCGTCACGCGTGCCTTCGTCTCGCTCGCCCCGGGTCCGATGGGCTCCTGCGAGCTATCGCCGCTTAGCTGATGACCGGCATCGATGCACACGACGAAACCCTCGCCGGATGCTGCCGCATCGTCCTCGGCCTCGTCTTTCTCATCCTCGGGGCTCTTCGGGGCATCGGCCTTCGCGAGCGCATCGGACGCAGACTCCTCGCCGGTTGCCTCGACGACCTCGGCACCCATGTCCGTCGAATCGGAGATAGATGAACCGGAAGAAGCGCAACCGGTAGAGAGGATGCACGCCAAGGCCATGGCCGCGACGAGCGCGACCAGGGGCATGATGTATCGTTTGCAGCGCATCGAGCCTTCTATCCGGATGGTTGGTCTTGAAGGGAGCTACTCCGCATGCTCGGCGGAAAGCGCTCCTTGCCCATTATCGCCCAGCGCACGGTAAAAACAAGATGTCGCGCCCGTGTGGCAGGCGGGTCCCGCCGGGTCGACGAGCACGAGCAGGCAGTCGGCATCGCAATCCACGAGAACGGATCGCACATCCTGCGTGTTGCCGCTCGTCGCGCCCTTGTTCCAAAGCTCGCCGCGCGAACGCGACCAGAACCAGGTCTGCCCGGTCTCGAGCGTGAGGCGGATGGACTCGCGGTTCATCCAAGCGACCATGAGGACGTCCCGGCTCGTGGCATCCTGCACGACTGCGGGGATGAGCCCGGCCTCGTTGAACGTCAGGCTATCGATATCGACGGATTCCATCTCGACCTCCAACGCGATGAGTCGAATCTAGGCGAACCAGAACCGTCTCATCCTCGTGATATTTACCAATCGCAACGCACCGGGATGCCCTGGGCGGCCATGTGCTCCTTGACCTCGCGAATCGTGAGCTCCCCGAAATGGAAAACGCTCGCGGCGAGCAGGGCGTCGGCCTTGCCCTCGAGCACCCCCTCGGCGAAATGCTCGATCTTGCCGACGCCTCCCGAGGCGATGACGGGGATGTCGATCGATTCGGAGATGCGCCTTGTCAGCTCGACGTCGAAGCCAAGCTTCGATCCGTCGCGGTCCATCGATGTGAGCAGGATCTCTCCCGCTCCGAGCTCGGCGGCCCGCACGGCCCACTCGATCGCATCCATGCCCGTGTCGATGCGTCCCCCGTGGATGAAAACGTTCCAGGATCGCTTTCCATCCCGCTCGACGGCCTTGGCATCGATGGCGCAGATGATGGCCTGCGATCCGAACGCGTCGGCGGCGCGCGTGATGAGCGAGGGGTCCTTGACGGCGCCGGAGTTCACCGAGACCTTGTCGGCTCCTGCGGCGATCATCGTGCGGATTCCCGCGATGTCGTTGAACCCGCCACCCACAGTGAACGGGATATGCAGCTCCTCGCTCGCACGCGAGGCCATGTCTATCGTTGTCTTGCGCCCCTCGTGCGAGGCGTTGATGTCGAGGAACACGACCTCGTCGGCACCTTGCGCGTCATAAGCCGCGGCGAGCTCGACGGGGTCCCCCGCGTCGCGGAGGTTCACGAAATTGACGCCCTTGACCACGCGCCCGTCCTTGACGTCGAGGCAGGGTATGATGCGCTTCGTCAGCATGAGGCGGCTCCCTCCGCGCACACGGCGATCGCCCCCGTCACGTCGAGGGTTCCCTCGTACACGGCGCGGCCAGCGATAACGCCCTCGATTGCATCCCCCGCTGCGGCGAGCGCGCGGATGTCGTCGATCGACGAGACGCCGCCGGAGGCAACGACGGGGAAACCGGCGATACCGGCGAGCTCGACGTACAGGTCGACGTCGATGCCCGTCTGCATGCCGTCATTGGAGATGTCGGTGAAGACGAGGTGGTGAAGCCCCATGTCGCCCAGACGCCCGACGAGCTCGCGCGCGTCGACGCGGGAGTCGTCCTCCCAGCCGGCGATGGCAACGCTCCCATCGCGCGCGTCGATTCCGGCGACGAGGTAGTCGCCGAACGCCTCGACGGCCTCTGCGACGAAAGCCGGGTCGGTGGCGAGCTTGGTGCCGAGGACGAGACGGGATGCGCCTGCCGACACATAGCGCTCGATGACATCGAGCGAGCGGATACCCCCGCCCACCTCGATACCGAGAGAGGTCTCGGCGAGGATGCGCCTGATGACCTCGTCGTTCTCGGTCACTCCCGTGCGGGCGCCGTCGAGATCGACGACATGGATCCAGCTCGCGCCGAGCCGCTCGAACTCGACGGCCTGCGCGACCGGATCGGGATTATAGCGCGTGACGGCGTCATACGAGCCCTGCGCGAGGCGCACGGCCTGACCATCGAGGATGTCGATGGCGGGAAAGAACAGCATGGGAGATCAACCCCTCATCGCGATCTTGACGAAGTTCTCCAGCACGGTCATGCCGCGCCGCGAGGACTTCTCCGGATGGAACTGGACGCCGAAGGCGTTGCCGCGGCCAACGACCGAGCAAAACGGCGTCGCATGAGTCGTCATCGCCACGATATCGGCCTCGTCGGCCGGAACGCAGCGATAGGAATGCGTGAAGTAGAAATAGGTCCCGTCTGGGATGCCGTCGAACAGCGGACACTCGCGCACGTAGTCGACGGTGTTCCATCCCACATGGGGGATCTTGTATCGGTTGCCCTCGGCATCCTCGGCGGGAAGCCTATCGCATATGCCGGGGAGGTAGCCCAGGCCCGGGAGATCGGATCCGCCCTCCTCGCCGCTCTCGAACATCAGATGGAGCCCGAGGCAGATGCCGAGGAACGGCTTCTCCTCGCGTAATGCCTCTCGCAGGGCCTCGTCCTGGCCGAGTTCGGCCATGCTCGCCGCGGCATCGGCGAAGGCGCCCACACCGGGCAGCACGATGGCGTCGGCGGAGTGGATCCCGTCGGGATCGACGACGATGGGGGCCTCGACCCCCAGCATCTCGAGCTCCTTCTGAACGCTGCGCAGATTGCCCTTGCAATAATCGACGATGGCGATGCGCATCCTAGATCACGCCCTTGGTCGACGGCATGCTCCCAGCGCGGCGCGGGTCGATCTCGACGGCCTGGCTCAACGCGCGGCCGACGGCCTTCAGGGCCGCCTCGATGATGTGGTGGGTGTTCTCCCCGGCGAGCGAGCGCACGTGCAGCGTGATGCCGGCGTTCGTCGCCAGCGCGATGAGGAACTCCTTGACGAGCGACGTGTCGAAGTTCCCTATGAACTCGATGGGCACCTGCACGTCCCAATGCAGCTGGCCGCGGCCTGAGATATCGACCGCCGCCATGATGAGGGCCTCGTCCATGGGCATGATGCAGTCGCCGAAGCGGCGGATGCCCCTGCGGTCGCCGAGGCAGCGGTCGAAGGCCTGGCCGAGCGCGATACCCGTGTCCTCAACGGTGTGATGCGCATCGATCTCGAGATCGCCCTCGGTCCTCACATCCATGTCGAACAGACCGTGCCTGCCGAACGCCTCGAGGATGTGGTCGAACGCCGGAACACCCGTTTTCGAAGACGCCATGCCCGAACCCTCGAGCGTCAGCGCGATCTGAACGGATGTCTCCTTGGTGGATCTCTCGATTTGCGCGGATCTCATGACCTAGAACCCTTTCATGATGTTTCGGGCCAGCGCATCGAGAACGATGTCGTTCTCCCCGCGCGTGCCCACGGTTATACGGAGACAGTCCTCGAGGCCGGCCTGGCTGCAGAGATTGCGCACCAGGACCTTGTCGTCGTTGGCCATCCCCTCCCATACGGTCGGGGCGTTGAGGACGTGCGTCAAGATGAAGTTGGCGCTGCTCGGATGCGCCTCGACGCCCGCGATGGATTGAAGCTTCATGAACAGCTCACCGCGATCGCGGATGATCTGGCGGATGAGCGGGCGGAAGCGGTCGATGTTGTCGCACACGGCGATGCCGATGCGCTGCGCCGTCACATCCACCGAATAGGGCTGACGCACCATCGACAGCCGGTCGATCACATGGCGGGACGAGATCGCGTAGCCGAGGCGCGCGCCCGCAAGCGTGTACGCCTTCGAGAACGTGCGCAGGATGCAAAGGTTCTCGTAGCGATCGAGCAGCGGCAGCGCCGTCGTCTCCGAGAACTCGGCATAGGCCTCGTCGAGGATGACGAGGGCATCGGTGCTCGCAAGCAGGCGCTCGATGAACGCCCTGCCGGCGAGGTCTCCGGTCGGATTGTTGGGACTGGTGATGAGCACCAGATTGATATCTTTGTCGGATGCGATCGTCTCGAGGACGCGGTACTCGTCGATCGCGTAGCCGTCGAGTCGGGGAACCTCGACGAATCCCGTGTCGGTCAGCTTCGCGTCGAGCTCGTACACGGAGAACGTCGGGGGTACCGAGAGGGCCTTTGCCCCGGGGCCACCGAACGCGAGGAACGCGTTGAAGAGGATCTCGTCTCCCCCGTTGCCGACGATGATGTTCTTCGGGTCGATGCTGGTCGATCCGAGCACGGACGAGGGGTCGCCGAGGGTCGGGAGCAGGAGCTCGGGATGCGCGGCGATGGCCTCGCGCAGCTCGTTGGCCATGGGGTCGGGGTAACGGTTCCAGCTCCCCGACAGGATCGCCTTGGCAACGGCCTCGCGCACGGCCAGGGGCGTGTCGTAGGGACTCTCGTTGGCGGCGAGCTTCACATCCGCGTCGACCCACTTCGGGTCGTAGGGCTCGAAGCCCGCTATGCGAGCGGCATCCCTCATTACTCGGCGCCGTCCTCTTCCTCGGGCTCTTCATCCTCGTCCTCGAACTCAACCTCCGCGAGCGCGGCGAGCTCGCCCTCGACCAGGTCGATGCGGGCGCGCAGCGACTGCGCGTGGGCGGCGAAGCCCTCGGACTCGGCGATCTCGGTAACCGCCTCGTAGTCGCGCAGGAGCGCGGCATAGGAGTACGAGATGACCGACGAGCGCTTGATGAAATCCCAGGTGGACAGCGGGCTCGAGAAGCGAGCCGTGCCCGACGTGGGCAGCGTGTGGCTCGGCCCGGCGATGTAATCGCCGATGGCAACCGGAGACCAGGGTCCCACGAAGATGGCGCCGGCATTTCGGATGTACCCGACGAGCTCCATGGGCTGGTCGGCCTGGATCTCGAGATGCTCCGGGGCGATGGCGTTAACCGTGCGCAGCGCATTGTCGAAGCTCGAGCACTCCACGATCAGACCGTTCTCGTCCAGAGCCGCCTCGATGATCTCGCGGCGCGGGGCCTCGGCGGTCTGCTTCTCGAGCTCGTCCACGACATCCTCGATGATCTCGCCGCCGACGCAGACGAGATAGCAGCAGGCGCGCGGATCGTGCTCCGCCTGCGCAATCATATCGGCTGCGATGAGGGCGGGCTCCGCCGTGTCATCGGCGAGGATGAGGACCTCGGAGGGACCGGCCTGCAGGTCGGTTCCCACAGCGCCGGAGACGATCTCCTTGGCGGCTGCGACGAACACGTTGCCCGGCCCGACGATCTTGTCGACCGGGGCGATGGTCTTGGTACCGTAGGCCAACGCGGCGATCGCCTGGGCACCGCCGACGCAATACACCTCGTCGACGCCTGCGATGTAGGCCGCATAGAGCAGCGACGGGTCGATGCTGCCGTCCGGGTTGGGCGGCGTCACCATGACGATGCGCTCCACGCCCGCGATCTTGGCGGGCACGGCGTTCATGAGCACGGTCGACGGATAGCTCGCCCGTCCTCCGGGGATATAGAGGCCGACGCTCGCGATCGGCGAGACCTTGTAGCCGACCATCGAGCCGTCATCGGTCATCTTGAACGTCGAGGACGGAACATCGTTTTCGTGGAACGAGGCGATGGACTCGCATGCGGCGTCGAGCGCCTCCGCGACAGCCGGCTCGATCTGCTCGACGGCGGCCTCGAGGGCATCGTCGCCGACCCTGAAGTCGGCCACGGCCGCCTGGTCGAAGCGGGCGGTGTACTCGGTGAGGGCCTCGTCCCCGCGGGCCTTGACGTCCGCGACGATCGCGCGCGCCGACTCCATGATGTCCTCGGCGATGACGCCGGAACGCTCCATGGATTCGAGGTCGAGCTCCTCGTCGTCTTCCAGCCTGATAATCTGAATCATTCTCTCGTCTCCCTTTTCAGAAAGCCTTATCCCACCCTAGCGGCGAGTTCTCCTGCAAATTCGTCGAGCTATTCAACGGACTCGGCCAATGCCTCCGCGACCTCGCGCACACGCTCGTCCACGCGGACGGCGGCGGAGTTCGCGATGAAGCGGGCCGTCGACTCCATGACGTCATCGACTATCCTAAGGTTGTTCTCGCGCAAAGTGGTGCCCGTGGCCGTGATATCTACGATTCGGTCGGCCAACTGGCACAACGGCGCGAGCTCGATGTTGCCATGGAGCTTGACGATCTCGACCTGCGTGCCGATCGAGTCGTAGTAGGCGCGCGTGATGTTGGGGTACTTCGTGGCGACCTTCATGACGCCGAGGCTCGCATACGAGTCATCGACGCTCTCGACCTCGTCCGAGGGCTCGGCCACGACGAAGCGGCAGCCGCCGAACTTCAGGTCGACAAGCTCGACGACATCCATGCCCGCCTCGATGATCGAATCCTCGCCGCAGATGGCGCAATCGGCTGCGCCGAGCGCCACGAACGTCGGGACGTCCGTGGGACGCAGGATGACGAACTCGAAGTCGCCCTCGCGGAAGATGAGCTGACGACCCGGGTCCTCGAGGCAAGAGACGGGAACGCCCGCCGCCGCGAGAAGCCTCAGGCTATCCTTGAACAGAGATCCCTTGGGCACGCCTATGCGCAGCGGTCTCCTACCGGTTGCCTGCCCCGTCATTGGCACCCACCTCCGATCCTGGCCGCACGACCCTGGGCGTGCAGCTCCATCGCCTGCGCGAACGCGTCGGCATCGCAAGACCCGATGACCTCCGTCGCGCGCTCGGGGGCGTCGAGCGACCCCTGCTTGGCCAGAGCGTGCATGAGGCGCTCGAGCGAGAACGCGAAACCAGCGGCGGGAGCCTCGGCGCCGAAGACCTGCAGCAGGCCGTCGTAACGGCCGCCCGAGCCGATCGGCTTGCCGAATCCCGGCGCGAACGCCTCCATGATGAGGCCGGTGTAGTAGTCGAAGGAACCGAGCAGCGAGAAGTCGATGCCGACGAAATCGGCGTAGCCGCACGACTCGACGATGTCCCACGTCGCCTCGAGCTCGTCGAACACCTCCCCGCGGACGCGCCCGCCGAGCAGTTCGCGGCAGGAGGCGATGGCCTCGCGCCCGCCGTGGATGCGGATCAGGCCGCGCAGCATGGCGCGCAGCTCGTCATCGATCCCGGATGCATCGAGGATGGCGTCGAGTCGCACCTGGTTAGATGCGTGATAGGCCTCCTTGACCTCCTGGACGAAGCTCGCGTCGGCCTCGCACGAGGCGAGCAGGCTCTCGAGCACCTCGACGTTGCAGAACTCGATCGTGAAGTCGCCCAGCCCCGCGGAGCGCAGGCACTCGACGAACACGACGATGGTCTCCGCGTCGAAGGCGGGGCCGGTCACGCCGATCTGCTCGATGCCGAGCTGCGTGAACTCGCGCGACTGTCCCTTGGAGGGCTCGTTCTCCCGGAAGACCGGAAGGTTGTAGCGGAACCGCTGCGTCGTGGAGCCCGAAGATGCAAGCCTCGATGCGACCATGCGCGCGATGGGCAGCGTCACGTCGGGACGCATGACAAGCAGGTTGTTGTCGCCATCGAAGAGCTTGAACGTCGACGAGTCGAGGGTGCTCCCCTGCTCGAGAACGTCGAGCACCTCGAGCGACGGGGTCTCGATGGGGTCGTAGCCCCAGAGGTCCATGACTCCCATGACGCGCTTGCCCAGCTCCTCGCGGATGCGGGCCTCCTTGGGAAGCACGTCCTTGAACCCCCTCGGGGTTATAGGCAACATAATGCTCCTTTCAATCACCGGTACCCGGAGTACTTTAGCACACTAGAGTAGTAAAGTAATGAAATCTCCTCCGAGCGGCGCCTATCAATTGTGCCATAAGCGGGCGATGAATATCCCATGCACCCGGCAGGATGCACACGTACGCGTCCGGCAGGAATCGCGATGACAGGCGGTTCCAGGGCGTTCGATGAGAAGCACTTGGGACGCTATACCACGACCTTGCCCTTGCCGTTCAGTATCGAGGAGAGCGTTGAGAGCATGAGGATGTTGCCGGTGTCGACGAGCACGCCGAGGTCGATGCGGCGGCATACGACGCCGCCGTCCACGAGCGTGATGGAGACGTTGTCGGCTCCCGGATACTTCCCGATGATCTGGTTGATCTCGCCGAGGGTAACGGTGTCGACGCAACCACGGTCGAGCTCGATGTCCATCTGCTTGCCGAACGCGAGGCGCTCGATGCTCGAGACGAGCACCTGCGACCCGCGGTCGCTCGGATCGAACCTGCCGCGCACCTTGACGATCGCCTCCTCGGCGAGGTTTTCCCCCATGCTCTTGAGCGTGTTCGGGAACATGACGCAATCGACCGAGCCGTCCATGCTCTCGAGCGAGAACACGGCCATGCGGTCTCCCTTCTTCGTCACCTTGTACTGGAGGTTGACGACCATGCCCGCAAGCGTGATGTCGCGGTTCGTCGGGACGCGAACGCCTCCGCTCATGCCATCCATCTCGTCGTCGGTGGTTCCGGAGAGGTCCTTGAGCTTGAACTCCGAGATGCCGTCGAGGTGCTTCTGATACGGGCTCAGGGGATGGTCGGTGATGTACATGCCGAGGACTTCCTTCTCGAAGTCCAGCTTGACGTTGCGATCCCACTCGATGCCGTCGGGCGCCGGCACCTCCTCCTCGAAAATGGCCGAGCCGTCATCCCCAAGCGCGTCGAACATGGAGAACTGGCCCATCTCCTGATCCTTGTGATGGCGCGCCGCGGCCTCGAGCAGGCCATCGCGCTCGAGGAACAGAATGAGCTGCTGGCGCGTGTAGCCGGTGGAATCGAACGCCCCCGACTTGATGAGCGCCTGGACGACGCGCTTGTTCGCCTTGCCGGTATCGATGCGCGACACGAAGTCATGCAGGTTCGCGAAGGGACCGTTGGCCTCGCGCTCGGCGAGAATCGCGTCGCCGACGCTCTCCCCCACGCCCTTGATGCCCGCGAAGCCGAAGCGAATGCCCTCGTCGGTCGCCGTGAAGTCCTTTCCCGACTCGTTGATATCGGGCTGCAGGATCTTGATGCCCTCGTCGATGCACGCGCCGACGTAGTGGACGATCTTCTCCGTCTTGCCCATGTAGCTCGTGAGGACGGCGGCCATGTACTCCTTGGGATAGTGCGCCTTGAGCCAGGCCGTCTGCATGACGAGGATGGCATAACCGGCGGAGTGGCTCTTGTTGAACGCGTACGATGCGAACTCGAGAACGTCGTCCCAGATCTTCTGGGCGATCTCGCGCTTGTAGCCGTTGCGCTCCGCGCCGTTCATCCAGTGGTCGTACGTCGTCTCCTCGGCACCATCCTCCCAGTTGAAGACCGTGTCGGTGAGGAGCTTGATCTTCTTCTTGGCCACGGGCTTGCGGATGCGGCTGTCGGACTCGCCGGCGGAGAAGCCGCTCATCTTCATGGAGATCTGCATGACCTGTTCTTGATAGACGATTGTGCCGTAGGTCTCCTCGAGGATGTCCTTCAGGCGATCGTCGTAGTACGCGACGCTGGCCTTGCCGTTCATGCGCTTGTTGTAGTCGTCGACCATGCCGGCGCCGAGCGGGCCGGGGCGGTAGAGCGCGATGAGCGCGACGACGTGCTTGTACTCGCGCGGGCGCATGCCCTTGATGGTGGCCGTCATGCCACCGGACTCGATCTGGAAGACGCCGGCCGTGTGGCCGCGAGCCATGAGCTTGTAGATGGCGGGGTCGTCGAACGGGATGGCGTCGACGTCGATCTCCACACCATGGCGACGCTTGATGTTCTCGCGCGCCTTCGAGATGACGGTGAGGGTGCGCAGGCCCAGGAAGTCCATCTTCAGCAGGCCCATGTCCGCGACCGAATGTCCCTCGTACTGCGTGATCTCGACGCCGCCCTTCGTGTCGATCTTCGTCGGAACGTGGTCGGTGACGGGCGTCGGCGTGATGAGGACGGCGCAGGCATGCACGCCCTCGCCTCGGGTGAGGCCCTCGATGGACAGCGCGGCGTCGATGATCTTGCGCGCGTCTGCATCGTCCTTGTATGCGTCGACGAAGTCGGGGCTGTAGTGGTCGGGGTGCTTCTCGTTCTTGTGCAGCGCCCAGTCAAGACGCGTGTCGGGCGCACTCGAGATCATCTTCGAGAGCTTCTGGGCCATGTAGACCGGGAAACCCTCGACGCGCGCGGCGTCGTTGATGGCCTGCTTGGCCTTGATCGTCGAGTACGTGATGACATGGCAGACATGGTCGGACCCGTAGAGCTCGCGCACGTGCTGGATGACCTCCAGGCGCCGCTCATCGTCGAAGTCCATATCGATATCGGGCATCTCCGATCGCTCGGGCGACAGGAAGCGCTCGAACAGCAGTCCGTTCTCGAGCGGGTCGAACGTGGTGATGTCCATCGCGTACGCGACGATGGCGCCCGCAGCCGAGCCACGGCCCGGGCCGACGCCGATGCCGTTTTGCTTCGCCCACCGCACGTACTCCTGCACGATGAGGAAGTAGTCTGCGAACCCCTTCTCGCATATGACCTTGTACTCGTACTCG
Source organism: Coriobacteriales bacterium (assembly GCA_050946275.1). Lineage (GTDB taxonomy): Bacteria > Actinomycetota > Coriobacteriia > Coriobacteriales > CADBOM01 > JBMNUM01. The sequence continues at coordinate 24,725 of JBMNUM010000005.1, read as the reverse complement.
AAGCGCTCGGCCACGTTGATGCCGGCGATGACGACGTTGCGCCAATCCTCGCCGTAACGGCGCGCGAGACCCTCCTCGCACTCCTTGCGGAAGCGCTCCTCGCTCGTCTCGCCCTCGTCGAGCATCGGGAACTTGGGCAGGTACATGTGCGACCAGTCGAGCTCGTAGTTGCACTTCGCCGCGATCTCGAGCGTGTTGTCGCATGCCTCCGGACACCAGGAGAAGAGCTCGCGCATCTCCTCCTCGGTCTTGAAGTAGTACTCGCCACCGCCCCTGCCGTCCTGATCCATGCGTTTGCGGTCGACGTCGCTGAGCAGCGAGGCGGTGCCGATGCAGCTCACGATGTCCTGCGTGGGCGCATCCTCGCGCAGCAGGTAGTGGATGTCGTTGGTCGCGATGACCTTGATGTCGAGCTTGCGCGCGAGCTCCACGAGCGCCTCGTCGAGCGTGCGGTCCGTGAAGTCGTTGCGGAACGAGTTGCCGTGCTCCTGGATCTCGATGTAGAAGTCGTCGCCGAATATCGCCTTGTACTCGAGCGCCCATTTCTCGGCGGACTCGAGGTCACGGTCGAGGATGAACTGCTGGATGATGCCCTGCACGCACGCGGAGGTGCAGATGATGCCCTCGCTGTACTCCTTGAGCATGTCGAGCGTGGTGCGCGGGCGGTAGTAGAACATCTCGTTGGCGGCCTTCGACATCATCTTCATGAGGTTGACGTAGCCGGTGTGGTTCTTGGCGAGCAGGATGAGGTGGTAACGGCGCTGCTTCGTGCCGTGCTCGATGGTGTCGTCGGTGATGAAGTAGGCCTCGCAGCCGAAGATCGGCTTGATGCGCGGCTCGGGCTTGGCGGCGCGCACGTCCGCGATGTCGTTCGCCCGGCTCCATGCAGCCATATCGCGCTCCCATTGCTCGTGGGGGCGCTCGGTGCGATGGACATCGGGGTCGTCGGCCTCGGGCTCGGCCGGCATCTCGCCGCGCTCGAACGCCGACACGTCCGCCTTCCACTGCTTGAGCACGGGGGTGTTGTTGTACTTGCGGCACTCGAGGTCGAAGTCCGGGATGCCGAACATGTACCCGTGGTCGGTGAGCGCGACGGCCGGCATGTCGAGCTCGACGGCCCGTCCGACCAGCTCCGAGATACGCGTCGCCGCGTCGAGGATGGATGAATCGCAGTGGTTGTGAAGATGCACGAACGCCATGAAGAACCGCCCTTTGCCATGAATCCGATACCTAGTGGTGCATGGCTTCCAGTCTGCCATATTTGCCACCACATGTGGGGGTCAAAATCATGTTTTTCGATGGAGATCCGAGGTCGTGCGATACGATGGGCGACAGGTCGCTCACATGCGTCATATTTGTCTTATCGCTCGCGCCGCCAGGGGGCGACCTCCTTGACGTCGAAGGCCTCCGGGCTCACCTTCACGTCGGGCCCGTGGACAACCTCGACAAGGTTCTCGCACCCGCCGAACGCCCAGGCGTAGATGTTCTTAATACCCGATCCGCAGACGACGCGGCGGAGGCTCTTGCAATCCTTGAACGCGAATGACGGGATGCTCCGCACCCCATCGGGAATCACGACCTCCTCGAGGCCGCTACGCGCGAACGTGTGACCCCATAGGTACTCGAGCGAGTCGGGTAGCACGATCGAGCGGAGGTTCCCGCAGCCGTCGAATGCGAACTCGCCGATGTCCTTGACGGTATCGGGAATCTTGATGGACATGATCTCCGAGTGGCCCATGAAGAGCTTGTCGTACAGCACGGTGACGATGTACGGGCCCGCGGGTATCTCGACCTCGGGCTCATCGCCATGGTATCCCACGATGGAATAGGTGCCGTCCTCTATCAGCTTGTAGTCGAAACGCTGCACTGGCTCTCCCCGCGCGGTGGTCAGGCGATGGCGTTGTCACCGGCTCATTCGCCGTCGGAAAGCATGTCGATGACCTGTCGGTAGCCGCCGGCACCGTAGTTGAGCGCCTTCGACACGCGGGCGATCGTCGTCGCAGAGGCACCCGTCTTCTCGCTGATGGTCGTGTAGGGTTCGCCGGAATCGAGCATGTTCGCCACCTGCAGGCGCTGGGCGAGATCCTTGATCTCGCGGATGGTGCAGAGGTCCTCGAGGAACCTCGAGACATCATCGACGTCGCCGAGCGCGGCGATTGCCGCACACAGGTCCCGGACCTCGGCTGAATCGATCCTGCTGTCCATAAGCGCAAACCCCCAGTTTCGAATTTTCCCCACGACGAACGCGCTATAACAAACTAAAGTGTAGCACTCGCACGCCCCTGATGGCGCAAACGACGCGAAAAGAAGCAAAAGAGGATGGTCCCCTCCGACTCACCGCGGCTCGGCGGGAGCTCGGAGCAGACGCCCGACGACGAGGTCGCCCATCTCGGTCGTGCCGACGATACGCGAACCCGCCTCCGCCTCTCCGAAACCCGCTATGTCCCTGGTGCGCCAACCCTCGTCAAGCACCTCGCGCACGGCGCGCTCGATGCGATCGGCAGCCCCATCCAGACCGAGGGCGTATCGCAGCATGAGGGCGGCAGAGAGGATCTGCGCAAGTGGATTCGCCGTCCCCGTGCCCGCCAGGTCGGGCGCGGAACCGTGGACCGGCTCGAACACGGGCGTGCGATCGCCGAGAGATGCCGAGGCGAGCATCCCGAGAGAGCCCGTGAGCATGGAGGCCTCGTCGGAGAGGATGTCGCCGAAAGTGTTCTCGGTGAGGATGACGTCGAATGCCCCCGGTTGGCGAACCAGCTGCATGGCGGCGTTGTCGACGAGCATATCCGACAGCTCGATGTCGGGGAACTCGCGCTCCCCCACCTCGTGCACCACGCGCCTCCAGAGCTTGGACGTGTCGAGTATGTTCGCCTTGTCGACGGAGACGACGCGCCCCGTGCGCTTGCGGGCGATCTCGAACGCGCGCCGCGCGATCCGGGCGATCTCGAACGCGCTGTATTGCATCACATCGCGCGCGAAGGGTCCGGCGCCCCCATCGATGCCGGCGCCCTCGGTATCTTCGATTGTCGCGTGCTCGCCGAAATAGATGCCGCCGGTGAGCTCGCGAACGATGAGTAGATCGACCCCGCGCACGACCTCGGGCTTGAGCGTCGAGGCGGGCACGAGGGCATCGTAGACGATGGCGGGACGCAGGTTGCAGTACGCCTCCATCGATTTGCGCAGCGCGAGGAGCCCCTGCTCCGGCTTGGGGGCGCCCGACGGAGATGCGTCCCATTTCGGCCCGCCGACGGATGCCAGCAGCACCGCATCGCTTGCAAGGGCCGCCTCGTTCGTAGCCTCGGGATAGGGCGAGCCGGTCTCGTCGATGGCGCATCCGCCGATGAGATGCTCCTCGAACCCGAACTCCACTCCCTTGAGAGCTTCCACGGCATGGAGGACCTTCACGGCCTCCTCCATGATCTCGGGACCGATGCCGTCGCCTGGCAGCAGGCAGATGGAATAGCGTCGTCTATCGCTCATCGGCCCTCCTCCAACACGCGCTTCGTCCGCTCCACGAGACCACCGGCCTCGATGATCTCCGAGACGAATGCGGGGAACGGCTCGGCACGGAACACGGTGCCGGTCGCCTTGTCCTCGATGATGCCGCGATCCGTGTCGATGTGCACGGTGTCGCCCGGACGGATGCTGGCCGCGGCCTCGGGGCACTCGAGGATGGGCAAGCCGATGTTGATGGCGTTTCGGTAGAAGATGCGCCCGAAGCTCGCCGCGACGACAGCCGAGATGCCGGCTGCGCGGATGGCGATCGGAGCGTGCTCGCGCGAGGAGCCGCACCCGAAGTTCTCACCCGCCACGATGACGTCGCCGGGATTGACGCGCACGGCGAACGTCTTGTCTATATCCTCCATGCAATGTGCGGCGAGCTGGGCCGGGTCGCTCGTGTTGAGGTAGCGAGCCGCGATGATCGCATCGGTATCGATATCGCGCCCGAACACGTGGGCGCGGCCGTCGAGCTTCATTCCAACCTCCTGAAACGCATTCGATCATTCAAGCGGGGCAAACGGGGCCGGCCCCATCCGCCCCACGGTTCATTCAAGCTCCTCGGGCGAGGCAACGCGGCCCAGCACGGCTGACGCGGCCGCCACGGCCGGCGAGGCGAGGACCACCTCCGAAGTGGCGTCGCCCATGCGGCCGATGAAGTTGCGGTTCGTCGTCGCCACGGCCCGCTCCCCCGGTGCGAGCACGCCCATGTGCCCGCCGAGGCACGGCCCGCATGTCGGCGTCGACACCGCGCATCCCGCCGAGATAAAGACATCCACAAGGCCCTCCGACACGCAACAGGCGTACACGTCCTGCGTCGCGGGAATGACGATGCAGCGCACATCGTCGTGCACCCGCCGCCCGGCGAGGATCTCGGCAGCTGCCCTCATATCGCCGATGCGGCCGTTCGTGCACGAGCCGATGACGACCTGGTCGATGCGCATATCTGCGACATCGCGCGCCGCCTTCGTGTTCGCGGGCGAATGGGGCAGCGAAACCGTTGGCACGAGCGAGGAGCAGTCGATCTCGACGAGACGCGCATACTCCGCGCCATCATCGGCCTCGAGCACCCGCGGCTCGCGCAACGAGCGACCCGAGAGGTATTCCATGGTCGCATCGTCGGCCGGGAAGATGCCGGCTTTCGCCCCGCACTCGACCGCCATGTTCGAAATGGTCATACGCGCATCGATGTCGAGCTGGGAGACGGCATCGCCGTAGAACTCGAGCGCCTGGTAGAGCGCGCCATCGGTGCCGATGAGCCCGATGAGGTGCAGGATGATGTCCTTGGCACCCACATGGGGCCCCAACGCCCCGGTGAGCACCACCTTGATCGTGGCGGGCACCTTGAACCAGGCGCGCCCCATCGCGAAGGCCATGCCGACATCCGTCGAACCCATGCCCGTCGAGAGCGCGCCGAGCGCGCCGTACGTGCAGGTATGCGAATCGGCGCCGATGATGAGGTCGCCGGCAGTCACGAGGCCCTGCTCGGGCAGAAGCGCGTGCTCGATACCCGCGCGGCCGACATCGTAATGGTGGGCGATACCCTGCTCACGCGCGAAAGCTCGCATCTCCTGCGCCTGGATGGCGCTCTTGATGTCCTTGTTCGGACAGTAGTGGTCCGCGACGAGCACGATGCGTTCCGGATCGAAGACGCCATCGCATCCGAGCTTCGAGAACTCGCGGATGGCGATGGGGGCCGTGATGTCGTTGGCGAGCACGACATCCACGTCGCACTCGACGAGCTGGCCGGGTGCGAGCTCATCGCAACCGCTGTGCGCGCACAGGATCTTCTCGGCTATCGTCATCGCACGCGGCATCTCGAACCTCCGACCTCGAATGGCGCTCCCTGGGGAATCGGCCATGTTCTGTCCCTTCAACTTATCACAGGATGATTGCCATCGCATTTCAATTCGCGAACGCGCGAATGCCCCTGAAAGCGGAATGAGTCAAAGGAACGTCCTTTGACTCATTCTCATCGTTCAACACGCTCGATGCGGCCGGAACCGCTCCAGCCCCCTACTCCTTCGTGAGGACGATGGGGCCGTCGGCCGTGATGGCGATCGTGCGCTCGAAGTGCGCCGAGGGCTTGTGGTCGGCGGTCTTGACGCCCCAGCCGTCCTTCATGAGCCTCGTGCGCCACGACTTCATGTTGACCATGGGCTCGATGGCCAGGCACATGCCCTCCATGAGCTCGACGCCATGCCCGGCCTTCCCGTAGTTCGGGACGCTCGGATCCTCGTGCATGTTGCGACCGATGCCGTGGCCGACGTACTCGCGGACGACCTTGAAGCCGGCGCCCTCGACGATCGACTGGACCGCATGGCCGATATCGCCGAGATGGTTTCCGGCGACAGCCGCATCGATGCCCGCCCACATCGAGGCCTCCGTGACCTCGAGCAGCTTCTGGACCTGCGGGTCGATCGGACCGCAGGCGTACGTCCAGGCGTTGTCCCCCACCCAGCCATCGATGATGGCACCGGTGTCGATGGAGACGATGTCGCCCTCCTGGATGATGAAGTCGGCGCTCGGGATGCCGTGGACGATCATGTCGTTGACGGAAGCGCAGATGGAACCGGGGAAGCCGTTGTAACCCTTGAACGCGGGAATGCCTCCCTCGAGACGGATGATGGCCTCCGCGTGGTGGTCGAGCTCGAGCGTGGAGATGCCGGGCTCGATGATCTCACCCACCATGCGCAGCACCTTGGCGCTCACGCGCCCGGCTTCCTTCATGGCCTCGATCTGGTCGGGCGACTTGAGCTTGATTGCCATATCGTGCTTCCTTTCCGCTGAATCCCGTGTGCTCCGGAACGCTGTCCTCGGGAACGTTCTGATTGTTAGCTTATTGTAACTTGTGGAGCGCTCGCCCGGGGAGCGTTCCACGATATCGCGCTCGCTAAGCGGGGCATGGGCGCCGCCCGCCGCTCCTCTCGTGCGGCGGGATGCACCCATGCCCCCGTGTTACCCGCTATCAGCCGCAACGAGCGCCCTTCTGAGGCCCGTTCGGCTCGCAGAGCCCTACAGGCCCAGAACGCCCTTGATGTCGACGTAGACGTCGGCAGGATCCTTGGCGCCGTCGATCTCCTTGAGGATGCCGCCGCCGCGATAGTAGTCGACGAGCGGAGCGGTCGACTCCTCGTACTTGACGAGGCGGTTGCGGATGACGTCTTCCTTGTCATCGTCGCGCTGGAACATCTCGCCACCGCACTGCGGGCACTTCTCGTCCGCGACGGAGCCGATGAAGCCGCAGTCCTTGCAGCAACGGCGCGAGGACAGGCGATTCACGACGACCTCGGGGTCGACGTTGACGGCGACCACCGCATCGAGGGCCTTGCCCAGCTTGACGAGCTCATCGGCCAGGGCGACGGCCTGGGGAATCGTGCGAGGGAAGCCATCGAGGATGAACCCGCCATCCGTGTCCGGCTCGGTGAGGCGCTCGGCGACGAGACCGATCACAACGGAATCGGGGACGAGATCGCCGGCATCCATGTACTTCTTGGCCTCGAGACCGAGCGGGGTCTCGTTCTTGACAGCGGCGCGAAGGATATCGCCCGTGGAGATGTGCGCATAGCCGAACTCCTCGACCAGCTTCTTGGCCTGCGTGCCCTTGCCGGCACCGGGAGCGCCCAGAAGAACCAGATTCATTTCCCTGTTTCCTTTCTCGACAACGTGGAATGCATTCGTAAAAGCAACGCTAAGAATTCTAGCGCAATACGTCCCGTATTTGGGCATCGTTGGCATAGTCGGCCGATGTCGACCCGCGCGCGAGCCCGTCACGGCCCCAGGCAGCCGCGGGGATACCCAAAAGCAACGGGGACGCCAGCTCGCTGCCGACGCCCCCGTCCGATTCGCATATGCGTTTCGACCCCTACTTGAAGAAACCCTCGTAGTTGTGCATCTTCAGCTGCGACTCGACCTTCGACATGGTGTCGAGACCGACGCCGACCATAATCAGGATCGACGTGCCGCCCAGGGTACTCACGAGCATGTTGCCGGTGAAGTAGAAGATGATCGACGGAATCACGGCGATGAGCGCCAGATAGATCGATCCGGGGAGCGAGACGCGCCTGATGACGTTGCGGATGTAGTTGATCGTCGCGTTGCCGGGACGCACGCCGGGGATGAACCCGCCGTTTTGCCTGAGCTGGTCGGCCGTGTTCTCGGGGTTGAAGACCATCGACGAATAGAAGTACGTGAAGAAGATGATCAGTCCGAGCGTGACGAGCCAGTTGATCCAGCCATTCGTCAGGGCATCGGCGACGACGCGCAGCCAGTGCACATCGCCGAAAATCGCCGAAAGCTGCGCCGGGAAGTAGATCAGAGCCGACGCGAAGATGATCGGGATAACGCCAGCGGCGTTGACCTTCAGCGGAATGTAGGTCGAGGTACCGCCCATGACGCGGCGGCCGGACACGCGCTTGGCGTAGTTGACCGGGATGCGGCGCTGGGCGCGCTCGACGAGCACGATAGCCGGGATGAGTGCCAGCGTGACGACGATGATCAGGATCGTGACGGCAACGCCGTAATGCTCGAGCTGCAGCGACGACAGGATGGCGCCGGGCATGCCCGAGACGATGTTCGCGAAGATGATCAGGGACATGCCGTTGCCCACACCGCGCTGGGTGATGAGCTCGCCCATCCACATGATGAGCGCGCAGCCGATGACCATGGTCGCCACGATGATGATGTTCGTCAGCCACTCACCCGGCAGACCCTCCGTGTTGAGGACGATGCCGTACGACTGGCTCTTGAAGAGCATGAGATAGCCGAGCGCGTTGAAGAACGCGATGATCAGCGTCATCCAGCGGGTGACGTTCGTGATCTTCTTACGCCCGATCTCGCCCTGCTTGGCCCACTGCGACACGGACGGGATGACACCCTGCATGAGCTGCATGATGATCGACGCCGTGATGTAGGGCATGATGCCAAGGCAGAACACGGAGAAATACGACAGCGCGCCACCTGCGAAGAGGTTGAGCAGCGCCATGGAGCCGCCCGCGGCCGTCGTGGAATTGAACGAGTCCGCCAGTGCGTGGAACGGAATTCCAGGCACTGGGATATAGGACCCGATTCGATACAGAACGATTATGAACAGGGTGAAAAGAATCTTCTTGCGCAGATCGGGAATCCGAAACGCGTTGACAAGTGCACCTAGCACGCCTCTTCAACCTTTCCTCCGGCAGCCTCGATCTTGGAGGCGGCGCTTGCAGAAACCTTGTCCACCTTGACGGTCAGGCTCTTGGTGAGCTCGCCGTCGCCGAGGACCTTGACCAGCGCATCCTCGCGCTTGATGATGCCCTTGGCCTTGAGGGAGGCGCCATCGACAACGTCGCCGCTCTCGAACTTCTCCTCGAGCCTGCCCACGTTGACCGGGACATACTCGACGCGGTTGAAGTTCTTGAAGCCGGGGAGCTTCGGGAGCCTGCGCGCCAGAGGCGTCTGGCCGCCCTCGAAGCCGTTGCCCTTGCCGCCGCCGGAGCGGGACTTCTGGCCGTTAAGGCCCCTGCCGGCCGTCTTGCCGTTGCCGCTGCCCGGACCGCGGCCCTTGCGCTTACGGGCATGCTTGGAGCCCGGCGCGGGCGTGAGATCATGAAGTTGCATGTTAAATCTCCTCAACCTTAACGAGATGCTTGACCTTGAAGATCATGCCGCGAACACTCGGGGTATCGTAGTGATCCCTGGAGCGGCCGATCTTGCCCAAGCCGAGAGAGCGGATGATGCGACGCTGGTTCTCGGCATAACCGATCGTCGACTTGATCTGCGTCACGCGCAGCGTTTTCTTAGCCTCTGCCATGATTAGCGCTCCTCCCAACCAAAGATGTGACCGACGGTCACGTCGCGGGCTGCAGCGGTCTGCTCGGGGCTCGAGAGCGACTTGAGGCCCTCGGCTGCGGCCTTGACGATGTTGAGGGCGTTGTCCGTGCCAAGCGACTTGGAGAGCACGTTCTCGACGCCTGCGAGCTCGAGGAGGGCACGCACCGGGCCACCGGCGATGACGCCGGTACCGGGACGGGCCGGCTTGAGCATGACGCGGCCTGCGGAGAATCGGCCGATGACCTCGTGCGGGATGGACCCGTCCTTGGTCACCGGGACCTTGAACATGTTCTTCTTGGCGTCCTCGACGCCCTTGCGGATGGCGATGGGCACTTCCTGTGACTTGCCCATGCCGACGCCAACGTTTCCGTTGCCGTCACCGACGACGACCAGTGCCGTGAGGGAGAATCTGCGTCCGCCCTTGACGACCTTGGCAACGCGGTTGATGTAAACGACGCGCTCCTGGAGCTCGTTTTCCTGCTGTTGTCTACGCGGCATGTCACTCCTCCCTTAGAACTTGAGACCGGCGCTACGGGCGCCCTCTGCCAATGCCTGCACGCGACCGTGGTAGATGCGGCCGCCCCTGTCGAAGACGACGCTCTCGATGCCGAGCGCGTTGGCGCGCTTGCCAACGAGCTCTCCGACGAGCTTGGCGCCCTCCTTGTTGCCACCGTTCTTGCCAGAAGCCTTGAACTCGGCATCCAGGGAGCTGCACGAGCAGATCGTGCGGCCCTGGGTATCATCGATGATCTGGGCGTAGATGTGGGCGTTCGAACGGGTGACGCGGAGCCTCGGACGCTCCGTCGTTCCGCTGACCTTGCCCCTCACCCTGCGCTGGCGGCGCTTGAGGCCCTCGGCCTTCTTCTTTTGCTTTTCCATCTAAGATGCTCCTTTTAACCGAATGGGTTTCCGAGTTTACTGGCCGGCAGCGGCAGCCTTGCCAAGCTTGCGCCTGACACGCTCGCCCTCGTACCTGATGCCCTTGCCCTTGTAGGGCTCCGGCGGCCTCCAGCGCCTGATATCAGCGGTGACCTGGCCGACCTTCTGCTTGTCGATGCCCTTGACGATGATCTCGGTCTGCGAGGGGCACTCGAACGTGATGCCCTCGACGGCCTTGACGACCACGGGGTGCGAGTACCCGAGCGCAAGCTCGAGGTCGGAGCCCTTGACAGCGGCCCTGTAGCCGACGCCGACGAGCTCGAGCTTCTTCGAATAACCCTCGGTCACGCCCACGACCATGTTGTGGATGAGCGTGCGGGTGAGGCCGTGAAGCGAACGGGCCTCCTTCTCGTCATTGGGACGGCTGACCGTGAGGACGCCATCCTCGACCTTGACCTGCATGAGCTCGGAGATCTCCTGGCTCAGCTCGCCCTTCGGTCCCTTGACGGTTACGGTGCTTCCATCGATCTGCACGTCAACGCCACTGGGGATCGCGATAGGCATCTTTCCGATTCTCGACATCGAATTCTCCTTTCAATACCTTCGCGTTACCAGATGTAGGCGAGGACTTCGCCACCGATACCGGCCTTGCGTGCATCGCGATCGGTCATCACACCCTGCGAGGTGGAGATGATCGCAGTGCCGAGTCCGCCGAGAACGCGGGGCAGGTCGTTCTTGCCCGCGTAGATGCGGAGTCCCGGCTTGGAGATGCGGCGCAGACCGCGAATGACCTTGGACTTCTTCGGGCCGTACTTGAGGGTGATCGTGAGCTCGTTCTGCGGAGCCTTCTCGGTCACCTCGAAGTCGACGATGTAGCCCTCGTCCTTCATGACCTGCGCGATGGCGACGAGCTTCTTGCTCGACGGCATCGAGACAGTCTCCTTGCTCACGGCATTTGCGTTCCTGATTCTGGTCAGCATATCCGCGATGGGGTCTGTAACAGACATCTTTCCTCCTCAAACATCGTGCCGTTGGTTCGCCAGCGGGTCCCACCCCGAGGCGCCTGTTCGGCCCTGCAACAAAAGAAGCGGCTTACCAGCTAGCCTTGCGGATGCCGGGCAGCTCGCCGCGGTTAGCAAGCTCGCGCAGGCAGACCCTGCACAGTCCGAACTTGCGGTAGTAGCCACGCGGGCGTCCACAACGATGGCAACGGTTGTGCTGCCTCGTCGAGAACTTGGGCTCACGCTTGCTCTTGGCAATCATCGATTTCTTCGCCACGGTCGTTCCTCCTTATTCGCTCTTGAACGGGAAGCCGAAGGCATCGAGAAGCGCCTTTGCTCCCTCGTCGGTGTCAGCGGTCGTGACGATAGTGATGTCCATGCCGCGAACCCTGTCGATCTTATCGAAATCAATCTCCGGGAAGATGAGCTGCTCGGTCACGCCGAACGAGTAGTTGCCCCTTCCGTCGAAGCTCGTCGCGGGCAGGCCGCGGAAGTCCCTGATGCGCGGGATCGCGGTCGCGAGCAGACGATCGAAGAACTCCCACATGCGGTCGCCGCGAAGGGTGACCTTGCAGCCGATCGGCATGCCGGCCCTGATCTTGAAGCTGGCGATCGACTTGCGGGTCTTGGTGATGATGGGCTGCTGGCCGGTGATGGTGCGCATGTCCTCGACTGCCCTGTCGAGCAGCTTGGAGTCGCTCACGGCGTCGCCGACGCCCATGTTCACGACGATCTTCTCGAGCCTCGGAACATGGTTGATGTTGGTGATACCCAGCTCCTTCTCGAGCAGGGGCTCAACTCGGTTCTTGTAGTCTTCCTTGAGACGAGGTGTTGTCACGTTCATTTCCTTTCAAACGAGGTACGGGACAGGATTTCCGACCCTGACCCGCCCGATCCCCGCTTTCGCGGGGGCACGGTCCGATTTAATCGATATCCCGACCGCACTTCTTGCAGGTGCGAATCTTCTTCTTGCCCTCGCGCCTGGTGCTGACGCGCGTGGACTGCTTGCAGCTCGGGCAGATCAGCTGGACGTTCGAGACGTCGATCGGCATCTCGATCTCCATGATGCCGCCCTGCTGGTTCTTCTGGGTGGGGCGCTGGTGCTTCTTGGCAACGGCGACCTTCTCCACGACGACCTTGCCCTCGGAGGGCAGCGTCCTCATGACCTCCGACTCGGCACCCTTGTCCTTGCCGGCGATGACCTTGACGCGATCGCCCTTGCGAATCTTCATGCTCATTGCATTCCTCCTACAGGGTCTCCGGAGCGAGCGAGACGATCTTCATGTACTTCTTCTCGCGGAGCTCCCTGGCGACGGGCCCGAAGATGCGCGTGCCGCGGGGAGCACCCGCAGCGTCGATCACGACGGCCGCGTTCTCGTCGAACCTGATGTAGCTGCCGTCCTTGCGACGGACTTCCTTCTTCACCCTCACGATGACGCACCGGACGACCTCGCCCTTCTTGACCGCGCCATTCGGAGTGGCTTCCTTGACGGAGCAGACGATCTCGTCGCCCAGGCCTGCGTAGCGCCTCTTGGAGCCACCGAGCACCTTGATGCACATGACCTTCCTGGCACCCGAGTTGTCCGCAACCGTCAGCATTGTCTGTTGCTGAATCATCGATTTCCTCCGAACGCTTTCCTACTTGGCCTTCTCGACGATCTCGATCAGGCGCCACCTCTTCTTCTTGGACAGCGGGCGGGTCTCCATGATGCGAACGATGTCGCCGACGCCAGCCACGTTCTCCTCGTCGTGCGCATGGTACTTCTTGGTCGAATTGACCATCTTGGAATAGATCGGATGGGGCTTGCGCGACGTAACGGAGACGACGATGGTCTTATCGTTGACGTCGGACACGACGATGCCCTGCCTGACCTTCCTGTTGTTTCTCTCTTCTGCCATCTTCGCTCTCCTTCACTAACCCCGAGCGGCGGTCTTGGCTGCCGCCTGAATCTGGCGCGCGCGGATCTCGGTGAGAACGCGGGCAATATCCTTCTTGACAAGCTTGATGCGTGCCGTGTTATCGAGCTGGCTCGTGGCCATCTGGAAACGAAGATTGAAGAGCTCGGCGCGTCCGTCCTTCAGCGCCTTCTCCAGATCGTCGTTGCTGAGTTCACGAATCTCGGTTGCTTTCATTATTCCTCCACCATGTCCTTGCGGCTGACAATCTTGCACTTGATGGGGAGCTTCTGGATAGCCAGCTCAAGTGCGCGCTTTGCCACGGCCTCGTCGATTTCCCCGACCTCGAACATGATGCGGCCCGGCTTGACGACGGCAACCCACTCCTCCGGGTTACCCTTACCGGAACCCATGCGGGTCTCAGCGGGCTTCTTCGTGATGGGCTTGTCGGGGAAGATCGTGATCCACACGCGGCCGCCACGCTTCATCTGACGCGTCATGGCGACACGAGCGGCCTCGATCTGCCTGTTCGTGATCCAGTGGCGCTCGAGGGCCTGGATGCCGTAATCTCCGAAATTCAGCTTGGTTCCACCCTTGGAGTTGCCCTTCATGGAACCGCGCTGCACCTTACGGTGCTTGACTCGCTTAGGAATGAGCATCCCTATCTCCTCCCTTCACCGCGACGATGGCGCTGCGGACGAGGCGAACCCTCGAGAGCCGGCTTGGGCGTCTCCATACCCGGCAGCTTCTCGCCGTGGTAGACCCAAACCTTCACGCCGATCGAGCCCATGGTCGTCGCCGCGATCGAGAAACCGTAATCGATCTTCGCGCGCAGCGTGTGCAGGGGCACGCGGCCTTCCCTATACCACTCGCGACGGCACATCTCCGCGCCGCCGAGACGGCCGGAGCACTGGATCTTGATGCCCAGGGCGCCGGACTTGCGTGCAGACTGAACGGCCTTGCGCATCGCGCGGCGGAACGCCACACGACCCTCGAGCTGCTCGGCGATCGACTGGGCGATCAGCGTCGCATCGAGCTCGGGCCTCTTGATCTCGATGACATCGATGTCGACATGGCCGCCGGCGATCTCGATGAGCTCCTTGCGAAGCTGGTCGATCTCGGCGCCCTTCTTGCCGATGACGATGCCGGGGCGAGCGGTCGTGATGATGACCTTGACCTTCTCGCCGGCGCGCTCGATCTCCACGGAGGAGACGGCCGCGCGCTCGAGCCTCTTGGCGAGGTACTTCTTGATCTCCAGGTCGTTCGCGAGGATGGTGGCGTAATCCTTATCCGCGTACCAGCGGCTCCTCCACTCCTCGGTAATTCCCAGGCGGAATCCGACAGGGCAAACTTTCTGTCCCATGAATTACTCCTCCCCTCTCGGTGCAACCTTGACGGTGATGTGGCTCGTGCGCTTGCGGATCCTGCTCGCGCTGCCCTTGGCGCGCGGACGGATCCTCTTCATCGTCGGGCCCTCATCGACGTAGGTCGTCTTGACGAAGAGGTCATTCTCGGGCATACCGGCCTGGCCGGCGTTGGCAACCGCGCTGTTGAGGCACTTCAGGACGACCTCGGCGACATCGCGGTCGCAGAAAGCCAGGATATCGCGGGCGTCGTCGACGTCCTTGCCGCGGATAAGGTCGACGACCATGCGCGCCTTACGCGGGGAGACCCTGATGTAGCGGGCAATTGCGTATGCTTCCATTACTTCTTATCCTTCCCGTACGGCCTGTACACTCGCGTCGGCGCGAACTCGCCGAGCTTGTGGCCGACCATCGACTCGGTGATGTACACCGGCACATGCTTGCGTCCATCGTGGACGGCGATCGTGTGACCGACCATCTCGGGGAAGATGGTAGAGGCGCGAGACCACGTCTTCACGACTTCCTTCTTGCCTTCCGCGTTCATGGCCGCGATGCGGCTGAGCAGCTTGGGCTCCACGAAAGGTCCTTTTTTCAGACTTCTGCTCACTGTGTTTACTCCAATTCCCTACTACTTGCTCCGACGACGGACGATGAGTCGCTGCGATGCCTTCTTCTTGTTGCGCGTGCGGTGTCCCTTGGTGGGCTTGCCCCACGGCGTGACGGGATGGCGTCCAGCCGACTTGTTCTTGCCCTCGCCACCGCCATGCGGATGGTCGACGGGGTTCATGACGGTACCGCGGACGTGCGGGCGCTTGCCAGCCCAGCGGCTACGACCGGCCTTGCCGATCTTGATGTTGCTGTGCTCGGCGTTGCCGACCTCGCCGACGGTTGCCTTGCAGGTGAGGAGCACGCGGCGCATCTCCGAAGACGGGAGGCGCAGGATGGCGTACTTGCCCTCCTTGGCCATCAGCTGCACGGACGTGCCGGCGCTGCGGGCCATGGCCGCGCCCTTGCCGGGCTGCAGCTCGACGGCGTGCACGAGCGTACCGACGGGGATATCGCCGAGAGCCAGTGCGCAGCCGGGCTTGATGTCGGCCTCGGGGCCGCTCATGACCATATCGCCGACCTTCAGGCCCTTGGGATGCAGGATGTACGCCTTCTCGCCGTCCACATAGTGGAGCAGGGCGATGCGGGCGGAGCGGTTGGGATCGTACTCGATCGTCGCGACCTTGGCGGGGATGCCGTCCTTGCGACGCTTGAAGTCGATGATCCTGTAACGCCTCTTGTGGCCACCACCATGATGCCTCGTGGTGATCCTACCGTTGTTGTTGCGCCCGGCCTTCTTGGAAATACCCTCGACGAGGGACTTCTCCGGAGTGGTGCATGTGATCTCCGCGAAGTCAGACACCGTCTGGAAACGGCGTCCGGGCGACGTAGGCTTGTATTGCTTAACTCCCATCAATCTCTCCTTCTGTCCGATGGCCGCGCATTGCCCTTCGGGAGTTGCGGGGCATTTGCCCCATGCAAGCGCGACTCCGGACTACCACGGCTCCGAGCGTATCCATTTTAGGGACACTTTGAAGCCATTGAACCTTCTCGCCCCATAAAATCGGGCGAACGAACAACCCGGGCGGCGCAATGGTCGCCCGGGGACGTGCACTAATTGGAATACAGGTCGATGCTATCGCCCTCGGCCAACTTGACGATGGCCTTCTTCCAGGAGCGCGTGTAGCCCTTCTGGTAACGGACGCGCTTCGGCTTGGGCTTCACGTTGACCGTGTTCACCTTGACGACAGTCACGTTGAAGATCTCCTGAATCGCCTTGGCGATCTCGATCTTGTTGGACGTCTTGGCGACCTCGAACGTGTAGCGGTTCTCATCCTCGATCTGGTCGAACGCACGCTCGGTGATGATCGGCCTGATGATGACCTCGCGGGGATCCTTATTCATTATGCAAGCACCCCCTCGATGTATTTGATCGAAGCCAGCGTGAACACCAGCTTGCCGTTGTCGATGAAGTCGTAGCAATTCGACTCGCGCTCGGTGATGATGCGCACGCCGGGGATGTTGCGGAACGACAGCCAGGTGTTGGCGTCCTCCTCGCCGATGACGAGCGTGATGCGCTTGTCGTCGATGCCGAGGGCCTTGCACACCGCGATGGCGTCCTTGGTCTTGGGGGCCTCGAAGTCGAAGCTGTCGACCACGAGCAGCTCGTCGTCAGCCAGCTTGGCGGACAGGGCCGAGCGCATGGCCAGGTTGACGACCTTCTTCGGCACCTTGAACGAGTAGTCGCGGGGATGCGGTCCCCAGACGACGCCGCCACCGCGCCAATGCGGAGCGCGCGTGGAGCCCTGGCGGGCACGGCCGGTGCCCTTCTGGCGCCACGGCTTGCTGCCGCCGCCGCTGACCTGGCCGCGGGTCTTCGTCTGATGCGTGCCCTGGCGCTGAGCGGCCATGTGGGCACGGCAAACCTCATGCATGACATGAATGTTGGGCTCGATGGAGAACACGCGGTCGTCGAACTCGACGCCGTCGATCCTCTCGCCCTTCTGGTTGTAGATGTCAATCGTTGCCATTGGTACTTAACTCCTCTACGGGTTCGGTTCGGCGGTTACTACTTAGCCTCGCGGATCATGACAAGGCCGTTGTTCCCACCGGGGACAGCGCCCTTCACCAGAATCACGTTGTGCTCGGCGTCGATCCTGACCACCTTGAGGTTGCGCACCGTGACCCGCTCATCGCCCATGTGACCAGCCATGCGGACGCCCTTGAGAACGCGCGAGGGCGAGGCGCACTGGCCAATGGAACCGGGAGCGCGATGGAAATGCGAGCCGTGGCCACCCGGGCCGCCGCCGAATCCATGGTGCTTCATGACACCGGCGAAACCCTTACCCTTGGAGGTGCCGGTGACGTTGACCTTCTCGATCTCGGCGAACGAGTCGATCGTGATGACCTCGCCCGTCTCGTGTGCGGACGCATCGTCGACGCGCACCTCGCGCAGATAGCGCATCGGGGCGACGCCAGCCTTGGCGAAGTGACCAGCCATCGGCTTGTTGACATGCTTGTCCTTGATGGTGCCGAAGCCCATCTGGATGGCCTCGTAGCCATCGGTCTCCTTGGTCTTGACCTGGGACACGACGCACGGTCCGGCCTCGATGACGGTGACGGGAATGATCTCGTCGTCATCGCTCCAGACCTGGGTCATGCCCAGCTTGCGACCCAAAATCATGTTAGCCATTTATACCTAACCTAACTTCCCCGTGGTCATGGGTCCTTACGGCGACTCCGTCTGTCGCCGCCCCCAGCGGACCACAACTTCTCTTTGTTACAGCGTAGGCGCAACCTGCGAGACACAGCCTGCGCGAAAGCGCAACCTACGCATTATAACCAATTAGAGCTTGATCTCGATGTCCACACCCGCCGGAAGATCGAGACGCATCATCGAATCGACGGTAGACGGCGTGGGCTCGAGGATGTCGATGAGGCGCTTGTGCGTGCGCATCTCGAACTCCTCGCGGCTATCCTTGTTCACGTGCGGCGAGCGGATGACGCAGTAGATGTTGCGCTCCGTGGGCAGCGGAATCGGGCCGGAGACCTTCGCGCCGGTCTTGATTGCGGTCTCGACGATGAGCTTGGTCGACTTGTCCACGATCTCGTGATCGTAGCCCTTCAGTCGGATTCTGATCTTTTGACTAGCCAACGTTCCTTACCTCCATCGTTTCAACGGGCATTCCCGTTATTTCCTCGTATTCTCGCCAACCCTACTGAGCGGCATTCTTGCTGACGATCTCATCCGCGATGCTCTTCGGCACGGGCTCGTAGCACTTGAACTGCATCGTGTAGGATGCGCGGCCCTGCGTGAAGGAGCGGAGGTCGGTCGCGTAACCGAACATCTCCGACAGCGGCACGTCGGCCTTGACGACCTTCGCGTTCGCGCGGTCCTCCATGCCCTGAATCTTGCCTCGCTTGGACGAGAGATTGCCCATGACGTCGCCCATGTACGACTCCGGCGTCTCGACCTCGACGGCCATGTAGGGCTCGAGGAGAATCGGGTTGGACTTGCGGAGCGCGGACTTGATGGCCATGGAACCGGCGATCTTGAACGCGGCCTCCGAGGAGTCGACCTCGTGGTACGAGCCGTCCTTGAGGGTGACCTTGATGTCGACGGTCGGGTAGCCGGCGATGACGCCGCTCTCCAGAGCCTCCTGGATGCCCTTGTCGACCGAGGGGATGTACTCCTTGGGGATGGCGCCGCCGACGATCGCGTTGACGAACTCGTAACCCTTGCCGGGCTCCTGCGGCTCCATGTCGATGATGACGTGACCGTACTGGCCGCGACCACCGGTCTGGCGGGAGAACTTCTCGTTGACGTCGGTGACGGCGTTGCCGGCGGTCTCGCGGTAGGCGACCTGCGGCTTGCCGACGTTCGCCTCGACCTTGAACTCGCGCAGCAGGCGGTCGATGATGATCTCGAGGTGAAGCTCGCCCATGCCAGCGATGATCGTCTGGCCGGTCTCCTGGTTCGTGGAGACGCGGAACGTCGGATCCTCCTCGGCGAGCTTGGCGAGCGCCACGGTGAGCTTGTCCTGCTCGGCCTTGGTCTTCGGCTCGATGGCGACGTCGATGACCGGGTCGGGGAACTCGATGGACTCGAGAATGACCGGGCTGTTCTCGACGCACAGCGTGTCACCGGTCTTCGTGTTCTTCAGACCCACGACAGCGCAGATGTCGCCGGCCTGGGCCTTGTCGATGTCCTCACGGGAGTTGGAGTGCATCTCGAGCAGGCGCCCGATGCGCTCCTTCTTGCCGTTCGTGGCGTTGATGACGTACGAGCCGACGTCGAGCGAGCCGGAGTACACGCGGATGTACGTGAGCTTGCCGACGTACGGGTCGGTCATGATCTTGAACGCGAGGGCCGCGAAGGGCTCCTTCGGGTCCGCGTGGCGCTCGATGGCCTCGCCGGTCTTGGCGTCGGTGCCGTCGATGGCCTTGATGTCGAGCGGAGAGGGCAGGAAGTCGACGATGGCGTCGAGCAGCTCCTGGATGCCCTTGTTCTTGTAGGACGAGCCGCAGATGACCGGGGTCAGCTTGCCGGCGACGCAACCCTTGCGGATGGCGGCCTTGAGCTGCTCCTCGCTGGGATCCTCGCCCTCGATGATCATCATCATGATCTCGTCGTCGAAGTCCGCGGCGGCCTCTGCGAGCTGCTCGTGGTACATCTCGGCGTCCTCGAGGTAATCGGCGGGAATCTCCTCCTGCGAGGGATAGATCATGCCCTTGTCGTCCTCGTTGAACTGCCATGCGGTCATGTTCAGCACGTCGATAAGGCCGTTGAAGTGGTCCTCCGCGCCGATCGGAATCTGCATGACGACCGGGTTGGCGCCGAGGCGGTCGGCGATCATGTCGACGACCTTGAAGAAGTCGGAGCCGATGCGGTCCATCTTGTTGACGTATGCGATGGTGGGAACACCGTAGCGGACGGCCTGGCGCCAGACGGTCTCGGTCTGGGGCTGGACGCCGGAGACGGCGTCGAGCACGGTGACGGCACCGTCGAGGACGCGCAGCGAGCGCTCGACCTCGGAGGTGAAGTCGACATGGCCGGGGGTGTCGATGATCTGGATGCGATGGTCGCGCCAGAAGCACGTGGTCGCAGCGGACGTGATCGTGATGCCACGCTCCTGCTCCTGCTCCATCCAGTCCATCGTCGCGGCACCGTCGTGAACCTCGCCGATCTTGTGGTTCTTACCCGTGTAGTACAGGATGCGCTCGGTGGTCGTCGTCTTACCGGCATCGATGTGGGCCATGATGCCGATGTTCCTGGTTGTTTTCAAATCAAGCTTGGCCATGATGGTTCTCTTGCCTCCGAACTAGAATCGATAGTGCGAGAACGCACGGTTGGACTCGGCCATCTTGTAGAGGTCCTCGCGACGCTTGACGGAGGCACCCATGCCATTGGAGGCATCCATGATCTCGGCGGCCAGGCGCTCCTTCATGGTCTTCTCCTTGCGCTTGCGGGAGAAGTCCACCATCCAGCGGATGGCGAGCGTGGTGGCACGACGGGAGTTGACCTCCATCGGCACCTGGTAGGTGGCGCCACCGACGCGCTTCGGCTTGACCTCGAGCGTCGGACGGACGTTGTCCATGGCCTTCTTGAAGACGCTCAGCGGATCCTCGCCGGTCTTCTTCTCGACGATGTCGAACGCACCGTAGACGATGCGCTCGGCCGTGGACTTCTTGCCATCCAACAGCACCTTGTTGATGAGCTGGGTGACCAGGCGGTTGTTGTAAACGCCATCCGGCATGACCTCTCTGCGGACGGCTGCTGCACGACGCGGCATAATATCTCTCCTAAACTAGATCGCTTACATTCATGCAAGCGCCTCGCGGTTCCGCGTGCCCGGGCTGCGGCGATGGCCGCTCCCCCGCACGGGTGTCTCAGGCGGGCGCTCCTCTTACTACTTGGGGCGCTTGGCTCCGTACCTCGAACGGGCCTGATGCCTGTCGTTGACCGCGGCGCAGTCGAGAGCGGCGCGGATGACCTTGTAGCGGACACCGGGGAGGTCGCGCACACGACCGCCGCGGATGAGGACCATGGAGTGCTCCTGCAGGTTGTGCCCGATACCCGGGATGTAAACGGTGACTTCCTGACCGCTGACGAGACGGACACGCGCAACCTTGCGCAGGGCCGAGTTCGGCTTCTTGGGCGTGGTGGTGTACACCCTCGTGCACACGCCGCGCTTCTGCGGATTTCCCTGCAGTGCAGAGGTCTTCTTCTTCTCCACCGTCTTGGTGCGTCCCTTGCGGACTAGCTGGTTGATAGTAGGCAAAACCCAACTCCTTTTCGATCCAACAACTACTAACTTCCAAAATACATAGCAAAGCAAAGCTCTGTTAAAGCCACAGGGGTGAACATTAGCATGCCAACACGGGTAAGTCAAATACCACGCCACCGGGCGTATCCATAACTGCTCCGTGAACGGCAAGAAGCCGGAATATACGGAAGTTGACGAGAAGAATGCACGTATAAGCGCATATAATCTGGGAGCACGTTCGAACGCGGATGCAGCCGGAGGCGCATCGGTGCGAGGAGAAAAGGAAACGATGGTCACACCCGACTACAACAAGGGACGGAACGCAGCCGGGACGCGCGATGCGAGCGTCTCCCCCACACCGGACACCACTCCCGTCTCCGACGGGCAGGATGCCCGCGAACCGGAAACCCAGCCTCATGGGGAGAGCGCGAAGGCCGTCGTGGCCGCCGTCCTCGCCAACATTGCAATCGGCGTGGTGAAGTTCATCGCCGCGTTCGTATCCGGGTCCTCGGCCATGATCTCGGAGGGAATCCACTCGATCGTCGACTCGGGCAACGGCTTGCTCATCCTCTTCGGCATGCACCGCGCCAAGCGCAAGCCCGACCTCAGCCACCCGTTCGGGTACAGCCAGGAGCTCTATTTCTGGACGCTCGTCGTCGCCGTCATGATCTTCGCGCTGGGCGGCGGCGTGTCCATGTACGAGGGCATCCACCGCATCATGTCCATAACCCCCGGGACCTCGCTCGGCAATCCGCTGCTCAACTACATCATCATCGCCATCTCCGCCGTGATCGAGGGCTTCTCGCTGTCGGTCGCGATCCGGGAGTTCAACGCCGCGCGCGGGAAGATGAAGCCGCTGCAGTTCATCAAGCAGGCGAAGGACCCCAGCCTCTTCACGGTCGTGCTCGAGGACTCGGCGGCCGAGGCCGGCTTGCTGATCGCCTTCCTCGGCACCTTCCTGGGCCACCTGACGGGCAACGCGTATTTCGACGGCATCGCCTCGGTGCTCATCGGCGTCCTGTTGGCATGCGTTGCGGTCCTGCTGCTGCGCGAGACGAAGGGGCTGCTCATCGGCGAGGGTCTCGATGCACTCGAGCTCATCGAGGTCGAGCGCATCGTCAACGACAGCCCGCAGGTGCGCAGATGCGGCCGCATCCTCTCGTATTACCTGGGCCCGCGCGACCTGCTCGTCACGATCGACGTCACGTTCGACGAGGACGCATCGCTCGAATCCATAGACGAGAGCATCGATAGGATCGAGCGCGAGATCGTCCGCGAGTTCCCGCAGACGACCCGCATCTTCATCGAGCCCGAGAACCTCCGAACCACCCAGGCCGCAGCACAGCGGACGAAGGTTCTCGTCCGTGGGAAGATCGCGGAGAGGTAGCGGAAGGATCCGCTTTAACCGTAGCTGCAATCAGCAAACCCGGCATCAACAGCAACAAGTGCTGGTTTGTCGAAAAACGAGCCTGCCTTGCAAGGAAAACGCCCTCCCGTGTTCCAAAACGCGGGGATGTCGAAAGCGGGACGCTCCGGATTTTTCGACAACCCCGCATTTCGGGACAAGAATTTTCGACAACCCCGCATTTCTGGGCAAGCTGGACCGATCCGACTTCGACAACCCCGCAATTTGGGACAGGCGAGCCATGAAAACATGCACGGGCGTCCCGCCTTTCGACATCCCCGCATTTCTGGATGGGCAGACGAGGCCCGGCCCGGCGGCCGCGCTCCGACACCCGCCGCAAGCGCAATCAGCAAGCCCCACGTGGGACCCGAAATGCGGGTTTGCTGATCGCCATCGCCCTCCCCACGGTCAGCAAACCCCACCTGGCGGGTCGAAATGCGGGTTTGCTGATTACCGGAGGCGCAAGGACAGTCAGCAAACCCTACATTGGGGGTCAAAATGCGGGTTTGCTGATTGCGGTCGCCGTGCTGGCGGTCAGCAAACCCCACATGAGAGCTCGAAATGCGGGTTTGCTGATTACCGGAGGCGCAAGGGCGGTCAGCAAACCCCGCACGGGAGCTCGAAATGCGGGTTTGCTGACCGTTGCTCAGCCTCTCCGAGCCGAAGGTCTTCACATCAAGCGCTCCTTGGGTGCCGCCGGCACACCCTAGCTGCACCCCGCGCCAACCTCCACCTGCAAAGCAAGAGCCCGCCCATCCTTGCGGACGGGCGGGCTCGTTCTCGTCTATGGGACGAACGGGTCGGTCTCTCCCCTACTCGTCGTCTCCTCCGATGAGGTCGTCGATGCCGTCGAGGTCCTTGTCGCTCAGCGAGTACTCGGACAGGCCGACCTCCTTGAAGAGCTCGTCGAGCTCGGTGCTGTCCTTGATCTGGCTGATCGGGGGCATGGACGAGCCGATCATGTCGTCGGGATCGGCGCTGTAGCTCTGCGGGATATCGCTCTCGAGCAGCAGCGTCGAGTCATCCGGCGAGAAGACCATCTCGAGCAGCTGGGACACCTCGGAGTCGTTGCCGGAGGTATCGCTGTCGAGGATGTAGAGCAGGTCGTGCTGCTCGAGGCCCTCGCGCAGTTCCTCGATGGCCTTGGAGCCGATGCCCTCGATGCGGCTGAGATCGTCCTGCGTCTGGCCGACGAGGTCGTTGACCGTCTCGATGCCGGCCTCGCTGAACTTGTTCGCCCAGCGCTGCGAGATGCCCAGGTCGTCGAACAGGTAGAGGTTGCCGACCTCGGGCGGGAGCGCCTTGCCGTTGACCTCCATGCCGTAGGAGCCATAGCCGCCGGCCATGCCGAGGTAGTCCTCGACGTCGAGCGACCAGTCCTGCGGCTTGGGCAGCAGCTCCTCGAGAGCCTGGAGCTCCTCGGGAGCGTAATCGGGAAGCGTATCGCCCGTCGCCAGCGACTCGTCAACCTCCTCGCCGCGATACGTGAGCTTGATGTTGCGATAGCGCTTCAGGCCCGTGCCGGCGGGGATGGACTTGCCGATGATGACGTTCTCCTTGAGGCCGTACAGGTGATCCGACTTGCCCTCGATGGCGGCGTCGGTGAGCACCCTCGTGGTCTCCTGGAACGAGGCAGCCGACAGGAACGAGTCCGTGGCCAGCGAGGCCTTCGTGATGCCGAGGAGAATCGGCTGGCCGACCGGCGGGGTTCCACCGGCGAGGATGATGCGCTCCGTCTCGCGCCTGAACTCGTTGACGTCGACCTGCGTGCCGGGCAGCATGTCGGAATCGCCGGACTCAAGCACGGACACCTTGCGCAGCATCTGGCGCGCGATGGCCTCGATGTGCTTGTCGTTGATGTCGACGCCCTGCGACACGTACACTTCCTGGACCTGCGACACGATGTAGCGCAGCGTCGTGTTGGGATCGGTGAGGCGCAGCAGGTCGTGCGGGTTGACCGAGCCCTTGGTGAGCTGCTGGCCGACCTCGACCTGGCACCCGTCCTCGATGCCCGGCATCAGCTGGGCGCGGACCGAGATCTGGTACATGGCGTTGTTGC
>JBMNUM010000004.1:0-117232 GCA_050946275.1 Coriobacteriales bacterium | reverse complement strand
CACGCCGCCAGCGTTCATCCTGAGCCAGGATCAAACTCTCAGTTCGAAAATTGCCCGTTCGCGAGAACGGGACGCTATCCGTTTTTCGGAGGGACATGCCCTCCTGAATCGACTTGGCTTCTAAGCTATTCCATTCGCTTCGTCTCGACGTGAATGCCGAAGCATTCCCGTCTTCTCCTATCCATGTGTGAATGGTTTCACATGGACTCCGGTATCCGGTTTTCAAGGTGCCCGCGGCGAGGTTCTCGCCACACGTTCGCGCCCCTTCGAAACTGTCGCCTCTCGGAAGCGCGAGTCAACATACTATCCCCCTCCCTTACACGAGTCAACACTCGATTTCAGTTTTTTTCCAAACGGCAGATGAACGGTAATCTGAACGGCATTTGGCTTGTGCGCCAGGCGTTGCGTCCCTATTTATATATGCACACCGTATGCCGGAAACGAATGCCGTTCACCCGAACAAAGTCGATAACCTCCCGGCGCCCGATCGACACAGCTTGATTTCCCCGTCGCGAGGGCACAGGACGCGCGGTACCATACGGACTATGGAAACGAACGCTGTGCACATATCGGTACCTGCTCGCGCGGCGCGGGTCATGGGAGCACTCAAATCGGCTGGCTACGAGGCTTTCATGGTAGGCGGCGCGGTGCGCGACGCGCTTCTTGGCAGGCCGGTAGAGGACATCGATATCGCATCGAGCGCTGATGCGGAAACGGCGATGCAGGTTCTGGCCGACGCCGGCGCGCACGTGATTCCGACAGGCATCGCGCACGGGACTATCACGGCCGTGCTTGACGGCGAGGTGTTCGAAGTGACGGCGTTTCGTGTCGACGGGAGCTATTCGGATTCGCGACACCCCGATTCCATCTCGTCCGCGCACAGCATCGAGGAGGACCTCGCGCGTCGCGACTTCACGATCAACGCCATGGCATATAACGAGCAGCGCGGTCTCGTCGACCCCTTCGGCGGACAGGCCGACCTCGACCGCCGCATCATCCGCTGCGTGGGCGACCCCAAGGTGCGGTTCGGCGAGGATGCCCTGCGCATCATGCGCGCCATCAGGTTCTCCGCCCAGCTCGGGTTTTCCATTGAAGAAGAGACAGCCTCGGCTATCCACGAGTTCGGAAGCAGCCTCATCGGAATCTCACGCGAACGCATCGGAACCGAGCTCGCCAAAACCATATGCGCGCCTGGCGGAGCCATCGCGCTACAACCCTTCACGGACATCATCTGCACGGTGCTACCCGATGCCTCCCCCGAGATGATCGGAGAGAACCTGCGCGTGTTGGCACAGCTTGACAGCGAGGAGCTTCCCCTGCGGCTAGCGGCGCTTCTCGGATCGGACGGAAATCTCGGGCGCTTCCTTTCGTCCCTGAGGCTCCCCAAGCGGACCGCCGACAACTGCCTCGCAATAGCAGAAGCCGCTTCGCGGGAGCTGCCCCATACGACGTACCAGGGCAAGATCATGCTCGGGAGATATGGAGCGTCCGTCGCGTGCGCGGCGCTCGAACTGGCGGGAGCGAGGCTGATGGCGGACGGCATCGAGGCGGACTCCGCCATCGAAGCCCGCCGCATCATCGGCGACCTTGTCGATTCAGGCGCCTGCTGCACGGTGGGAGCACTGGCCGTCGACGGATCGGATATCAAGCGGGAATGGGGACTCGATGGCGTCGACATCGGCCGGGCGCTGCATGCGCTCCTCGACCTCGTCATGCGCGATGAGGTGTCCAACGAGCGCGAGGCCCTGCTCGGTGCCCGTGGCTCCCTGCCCGGCTGCTAGATTCTTCCCCTCGATCCTGCAACGAGACGCGACGCGCCGTATCTCCTGCGCACGATGAGACCCACAACGATGAGCACGATGCAGACAACGACGATCATCGCTGCCCACAGAACGCCCATCGCCATCCAGAATTGCTCGGGAAGCGCGCATATCAGCAGCGAATCGTACGGGAACAACCAGCTGCCGGAGCTGAAGAACAGCGAGTGCAGCATGTTGAACATCGTGTAGAAGTCGACGATGGCCCAGACGACGAGGGCGGCGAGCAAGACGAGGATCACCACGCCGGCGGTGATCATCATGCGCGATCCGGCGCGGGCCGGCGAGCTGTCCGACCTTTCCCGGTAGGCAACCCAGAGCGCGAATATGCAGGCCATCGCAACGAGAACCGACACGATGGCGGCAAGCTTCATGCCGGAGAAGAACACCGTCACGTCATCGAGGTGCGACATCACATCCGGCGTGTACGTCTTGCTGTCGTCGAGGCCGTAAGGCAAATCGGCGCCGGAATTGCCATTGCAGTAATCGAGGGTCTGCTCCGCCACCTGGACCAGGTAGTCATGGTCCATGGGCGATGAGACGTCGTCGACATACCATGAGGCGAAGACGTGGGTGGGCAACGGCGTGAGCAGCACCTGGAACGTGAGCGTGAGCACGCATGCGATTATCGCGATGGTGCCGAGTATCGACGATATGGCGGCGAGTGCGCCGAGAGGCTGTCCGCTCCTATTGCCCATCATCGATCTCCGGAAGCGAATCGTAGGTGACGCGCCAGAACACGAGTCCCTTGGCCGGCGCGGTGGGCCCTGCAGCCGCGCGGTTCTTAGCCTCAAGCACCTCGAGCACCCAATCCGGATCGCGGCGGCCGCATCCCACCTCCGCCAACGTGCCCACGATCGTCCTCACCATGGAGTGCAGGAACGCGTTGCCGACGACCCGGACCACGATTCCGGGCTCGCCGCACAGATCGTCGTCGAGAATCTCGATGCTCTCGATGCAGCGATTCGTGTTCTTCCCCACGGCCGACGCCGACACGCAAAACGATTTGAAGTCATGCTCGCCGACGAGATGCTTCGCACCGGCCCTCATCGCCTCGACATCCAAAGACCGCGGAGAAGCTATCCACCAGGTGTAGTCATCCGAGAACAGCGGTTGTATCCCGCATGCGATTCGATATCGATACTCTCGCCTCGTCGCATCGAACCGCGCGGAGAAACCCTCCGGCGTGTCCACGATTCTCAGCACGCGGATATGGTCGTCGACGAGCGCATTCATCGAGCGCTGGAGCCGCTCGTGCGAGCTCCCCTCGAAATACGATTCCGGAACGACCGCGCTCACGACCTGGCCCCTCGCATGGACTCCAGCGTCCGTTCGTCCAGCGCACACGGTCTCGATCTCGCATCGCATGATCGTGGACAAGGCTCGTTCCAGCTCGCCCTGCACGGTGGGAAGCCCTTCCTGTCGGGCAAAACCGCAAAACGGATCGCCGCGATAGGCGACCTTCAACGCGATCGACCGCATCCCACACCCGCTTATGTGCGTTGAATCCATCAACTGAACATCAGTCCATCACATAATCTCGACAATCGAAGTCCATAATCAAACATGCTAAAGGATATTACTAAAGATTTGCAGGGAGCAGCAGACCGAAGTAACCACCTTTGCAAAACCAAATCCCCTCCTGAAGGCGGCTTCGTGAAAACACGGAGCCGCCTTCGACTTTCCAAAAACATTAGAATGCGTCGCCCTCCCTTTTAGGCCATGCTGCAACCTAGACCTTCCCGGGCGAACCCCACGGCAGTCGCGACGGCCCCTAAAAGGGGCGCGAGCGACTGCCGTCTGTTTATGTTGTGCGGCTACGAGCGAAGCGAGTAGCCCCGGGACCGGGAGGCCTTCCCAAGGAATTGCGGAGCAGTGATTTCGCGGAGATGATGCGTTTAGCGAGGACTTCTAGAGCGCGAAGCGCTCTCTCCGCAGCTGCATCATCGGAGCGAAATCACGTTTTGCGGAGCCTTCCTTGGGAAGGCATCCCGGGCCCGGGGCGGACAACCCGAGATAACGAAAGCTAGAACCCCTCATCAGAAAGAGCCCGCATGCAGGTAGCATGATCGAAACCCTTGGAGGCCAGGTACCGATAGTGCGATGCGCGAACGTCCTTGGCCGAAGTCCGATGCCCCCGCAACAGTTCCCGCGCACGCTCAAGCTCTGATTCAACGGTGAAGAACGAATCCGGATATCCGGGTATCTGGGTGCAATCGATCCCCTGTTTGCGAAGCTCGCGCTCGATGCGGCTCCTCCCCCAGCCCAACTCGCGCCGGGATGAGATGTAGAGCTCGGCATAACGCATGTCATCGAGAAGGCGAGTGTCGACCGCCATTTTCACGGCGGATCGAATATCGTCAGGGGCGAATCCAGCGCGAGAGAGCCGTTCCTCCATGGTCTTCACGGAATAATCTCTCGCTGCGAGGAGCTGCAGCATCTTGGCCTTGCACTGGTTGGCATCGAGCTTTTTCTCGCGCGGGGCTGAAGATGCCTTTCGAGCGCGATGGCCGCTAGCGCGGCCATCGTCACGTTGCTTTTGTCTGCTGCTATCGGGCGCGCCAGATGACCCGAACACGCCGTTGCTTCGGATGGCGACCATGGCCGGACCTACTCCGCAGGCAGAACTGCCACATCCGGCTCGGGAGCATCCGCAGGCTCGATCAGGCCGATGGCCTCTCGCACCAGACGATCAACCTCGTCGCGCAGGTCGGGGTTCACGCGGAGCGTTTCCTTGGCGGCCTCACGGCCCTGGCCGAGACGGTCTTCACCATAGGTGTACCAGGCACCGGACTTGTTCACGATGCCCTCCTCGACCGCCATATCGAGGATGCAACCTTCCTTGGAGATTCCCTCGCCATACATAAGGTCGAACTCGGCCTGCCTGAACGGAGGCGCGACCTTGTTCTTGACGACCTTCGCACGGCACCTGATTCCCACCGACTGCGCATCCTTCTTGATGGTGTCGATGCGGCGGATATCGATGCGCACCGAAGAGAAGAACTTGAGCGCACGGCCGCCCGTCGTGGTCTCGGGATTGCCGAACATGACGCCGATCTTCTCGCGAAGCTGGTTGATGAAGATGCAGGTCGTGTTCGACTTGGAGAGCGATCCCGCGAGCTTGCGCAGGGCCTGGCTCATCAAGCGTGCTTGCGCTCCGACGGCAAGATCGCCGATCTCCCCCTCAATCTCGGCCTTCGGGACGAGCGCCGCCACCGAGTCGACGACCACTGCGTCGATGGCTCCAGAGCGCACGAGGATATCGCAGATCTCGAGGGCCTGCTCGCCCGTATCGGGCTGGGAGATGAGCACGTTGTCGATATCGACGCCGATGCGCGCGGCATAGCCCGGATCGAGCGCATGCTCCGCGTCGATGAAGGCGACGGTTCCGCCGGCAGCCTGGGCCTCGGCTATGATCTGGAGTGCGAGCGTCGTCTTGCCGCTCGACTCGGGACCATATATTTCGACGATGCGGCCTCGGGGAACTCCTCCGATGCCGAGGGCCGCGTCGAGCGGAAGGGCGCCCGTGGAAATGACGCCGATCTCGAGGTTGTGCCCGCCGTCGCCGAGCTTCATGATCGAGCCCTTGCCGAACTTCTTCTCAATCTGAGCCTGCGTGAGCTCGAGGACTTTTGCCTTATCGTTATCCATCTCTACCTCTCAATTCAATCTATGCCGCGCTGGTATGTGTGTGCATGGCACGGGCTGCGTTGCAGCATGGGTTTAATATATGCGAACATATGTTCGTGGTCAAGATGTTTATCGATGTCGCGATCATCTTTCTTGCCCAATGGATAGCTTACAGGGGCAACCTGACGGAATTCCAAGCCAGATCTAAACAAAACCCAACCAAAACCTGGCCAAAACATAAACACCCCCGGTCAAGGGGGTGTTTCCGAACAGCCTGCAAGGCGCGGCAAGCCATGTGGCACAGTCGGCCAAAAGCCCGAATCGCGCTGCTATTCCCCGGATCCGGCGTCCTCCCCGGCTTCCTGTACGCCAGCATCCAGCTGCCCGATGCGGTTCGCGATGAGCGTGAGCGCATAGTCGGCGGCCTGCTTTCGAACCTCGTCGCGACCACCGTGGAAGTTGCAGCACATGGCCTCCGTCGGGCCAAGGCCCGCAATGCCGAACCAGACGGTTCCAGCCTCCTTGTTCTCGCTCTTGCCGGGCCCGGCAACACCCGTGACCGACACGGCAACGGCGCGGTCGGACTCCACCCTCCGCTTGCACACGTCGAGTGCGCCCTCGGCCATCTGGCGCGCCACCTCCTCGCTCACGGCGCCGACCTCCTCGAGCGTTTCGTGCTCGACGCTCAGCAGGGATTCCTTCATGTCATACGAGTAGCTGACCACGCCTCCGTCGTAGACATCGGACGAGCCGGGTATCTCGGTGAGCTTTGCGCCGACCAGGCCGCCGGTGCACGACTCGGCGGTCGCAATGCGCACGCCGTGGTCGCGGGCGAGATCGAGAACGCGCTTCGCGTCGGCGGTGAGGGCGTTGCGCTGAGCGTCCTTCTCGCCGAGCATGCGGAACGTGTCGAGGAAGTACTGGATCATCGATGTCACCGTGACGATGAGGGCGGCTATCATCACGATCCAGGACAGGACGTAGAACGCGAGGTAGAATCCATTGCTCACGTTCATGAGTATCGAGCTGCGCTTGACGATGAACATCACGATGGCGACCAACGTGAGCGCGGTCTTGACCTTGCCCGACCAGCGGGCGGCGATGATGATGCCCTCGGCTGCCGCTATCATGCGCAGGCCCGAGACGATGAACTCGCGGGAGATGATGATCAGCACGACCCAGCTGGGCAGGTCGCCGAGCTCGATGAGGGCGAGTAGGGCCGCGGCGACGAGAATCTTGTCGGCTAGGGGATCCATGAATTTGCCGAGGGTGGTCACCTCGTTGCGCTTGCGCGCGATATACCCGTCGATGCCATCGGTGAGAGCGAGGGCCGCGTAGGCGACCGCCGCCACCCACGGTTTGACCGCGGCCGTGATGTACTCGGCGTTCTCCATGGGATCGAGCATGTAGAGCCATTCGGGCCATGGAGCTATGAGCATGACCACGAAGACAGGGATCAGCAGAACGCGAATAATGGTGATCACGTTCGCGGTGGTCTTCCACTCCTCGCGGATGATACTGTTAGCCAACGGCTATGCACCCCTCAAGGTCGTACCCTTCGGCGCCCGTGATGCGAACGCGCAGGACATCGCCCACATTGCATCCGGACGCCTCCACGTACACAACGCCATCCACATCAGGCGCCTGGAACATCGTTCTTCCCCAAACGCGTCCGGGCACGCTTTCCGTTTCCTCACAATCATCATCGAGCCCGCAGACGAGCACATCGCACGTCTGCCCGACATGCTTTCCAGCCCGCGCGAACCCGACGACATCCGCCGCGTCGCGGATGAGCTGAGCACGCTCGAGACCCGTTTCCTCCGGGACCTGATCGTCTCGCTCGCCCGCCTCGGTTCCATCTTCCCTAGAATACTCGAAAACGCCCGCATAATCGAACGGTGTCTCCTCCACGAATGACAAGAGTTCCTCGAACTCCTCCTCTGTCTCGCCGGGGAATCCCGTTATGAGGGTCGTGCGCACAGCGGCGTTCGGCAAGACCTCCCTGATATGGGCCACAAGGCCGGCGTAGGAGGCTGCATCCCCATGCCTGTTCATCTCGCGGACGACCTTCGCGTTGCAATGTTGCAGCGGTATGTCGAGATACTCGCAGACATTGTCGTGCGAGCGCATTGCGAGGAGAAGGGCGTCGTCCACGCGCTCGGGCTGCAGGTACATGACACGGAACCAGGTGTCGGGAAACTCGCTTGCGAGATGATCGAGCAGGCAGGCGAGCGTCGGTTCGCCCAGCGGCGCCGACGATGCCGGATCACGGAAATCCGATCCCCAGATGCCCGTATCCTGGCCGATGAGGATGATCTCGCGGACTCCCAACGCCACGAGATCCCCCACCTCCCCGATGACCTCGGCTGCCGTGCGGCTCTCATATGGCCCGCGGACGAACGGAATGGTGCAAAACGCGCAACGCCTGTCACATCCATCCGAGATCTTCACGTACGCATAAGGCGCCTGCATCGTCCGCTCGGAGCTCCCCTCCTCGAAGGCCCCACCCGCGTCATACCCGGTGAGCCTGGAGACGATATCGACGATCGCGGGCTCCTCCTTGACGGGAACGAAGGCGGCGACCTCCGGAAACTCCACCTCGAGATCGACGCCGTAGCGCGCGGGCATGCAGCCCGCTACGACGATTTTCGGAAGCACATCAGACTCCGTGGCAACATCGGCCACGGAGAGAATCATGTCTATCGATTCCTGAGTCGCCTCCGTGATGAACGAGCAGGTGTTGACAATGACCACGTCGGGGTCGACGGGGACGGCGACCTGCCCGGCCATCGGACTTCCCCCGGGACGTTCATGGGCTTCCGAGACCGACCTCCTCTGGGAAGCATCGTCGTCCACGCAAAACCCTGCCGCCCTGAGCGCGGCGCGCATCTTGTCGCTATCGACCTCGTTCTTGGCGCATCCCATCGTGATGATCTGCACGATGGGCGCCCTTGATGCCACCGACATCGGCGTCTCACCGCCTAGCGATAGTTCGTGAACTGCAGGGGCAGGCCGTAATCCTGCTCCTTGAGAAACGCGATGACCTCCTGGAGCGTATCGCGACTCGGCGACGAAACGCGGAGCTTCTCGCCCTCGATCGTCACCTTCACCTTGAGCTTCTTCGCCTTGATATCCTTGTTGATCTTGCGCGAGGTGTCCTGGTCGATGCCCGAGATGATGGCGCCCTCCATGCGCACGGTCATCCCGCTCGCATCGACGGGCTTGCCCCATTTGACGGCCGAGAGCTCGACCTGGCGCTTCACGAGCCTGCCGTTCAGGACATCGATCACCTGTCGCGCGACAAACTCGCTCGGTGCCTGCACCGTGATCTTGGCCGCGGCCTTATCGAATTCGATCGTGGCACCGCTTCCCTTCAGGTCGTACCTCTGCGTCAGCTCCTTGCGCGTCTGCTGGTACGCGTTGTCGACCTCTTGCAAATCGACTTCCGACACGACGTCGAAGCTGTTGTCCTTTGCCATGTTCTCTCCCCTTCCCCGAGCCCGGCGAATCGCACTTC
This sequence comes from Coriobacteriales bacterium, assembly GCA_050946275.1. Taxonomy (GTDB): domain Bacteria; phylum Actinomycetota; class Coriobacteriia; order Coriobacteriales; family CADBOM01; genus JBMNUM01. The sequence goes on along the minus strand of JBMNUM010000004.1, from coordinate 108,268 downwards.
TCCCATTCGGGTATCATGTTCCCTAGTAGTATACGGCAGGAGCCGGCAACGGCTCCGGCAACCACCCGAATTCGCGGTGGAGGCGCATTTCTTGGGAGGCGCGATGACTTCCGGACAGAATATGTACACAGATACGCGCGCGAGCATGAGCGGGGACCTGACGTTCACGCAGGCCATCGTGAAGGGCCTCGCCCCCGGAGGAGGACTGCTCGTCCCCCGCTCCATCCCGTCGATGGAGCTCGACGAGATTCTCGAGCTGGCATCGCTGCCCTATGCGCAACGAGCCGCGCGCATCTACAAGCTCTTCGACATCGATGTCGACGACGAGACGATCGACGAGCTGATGTCGCGCGCCTATGGCACCAACTTCGATGACGAGGCGATCACGCCCATCGCCACCGTCGCGCCGGGCATGCACGTCATGGAGCTCTGGCATGGACCGACGAGCGCGTTCAAGGACATGGCCCTCCAGTGCTTGCCCCTGTTCTTCTCCGATGCCGTCAAGCGCCTCCGCAAGACGGGCGAGGCCACCGAGGACTACCTGATCCTCGTGGCGACCTCCGGCGACACGGGCAAGGCGGCGCTCGAGGGGTTCCGCGACCGGGACCACACCTCGATCATGGTCTTCTACCCGAACGGCGGTGTGAGCGATATCCAGTTCAAGCAGATGGCAACGCAGCTCGGCGGCAATGTCTACGTCCTCGGCGGACGGGGAGACTTCGACGATTGCCAGACATCCGTGAAGCGCACGTTCAACGACACCGCCTTCAACGACAGGCTGAAGGCCGAGCGCAACATCCGCCTCTCGAGCGCGAACTCCATCAACTGGGGGCGCCTCATGCCCCAGATCGTCTACTACATCAGCGCCTACGCCGAGCTGGCGACATCCGGGGCCGTCGAGCCGGGCAAGCCGATCGACATCTGCGTGCCCACGGGCAATTTCGGCAACATCCTGGGCGCCTACTACGCCAAGCGCATCGGCACCCCGATCGAACGCCTCGTCTGCGCGAGTAACGACAACCGCGTGCTCACCGACTTCATCGGTAGCGGCGTCTACGACATCCGCGACCGCAAGCTGGTCCTGACGCCGTCTCCCTCGATGGATATCCTCGTCTCGAGCAACCTCGAGAGGCAGCTCTTCGAGCTGACCGACCGTGACGGCGAGCTCGTCCGAAGCTGGATGGAATCCCTCATGTCCGAGGGCTGCTTCGAGGTGGACGCTCAAACGCACGAGCGCGTCGCCGAGCTGTATGCGGCCGGATCCGCAACGAACGAGGAGTCGCTGGCCACGATCCGCCGCGTTCTCTCCGAGCATGGCTACCTGATGGACCCGCACACGGCGGTCGCCTGGAAAGTCGCCTCCGAGAACAAGGGCGACAACCCGATGCTGGTCGTCTCGACGGCACACTGGGCCAAGTTCGGCTACGACGTGTATCGCGCCATCAAGGGGCTTCCCGCCGGATCGGCGCTTCCCGAAGATGTGGCCGGGTTAACGGGAGTCGAGCTCAACAGGCAGATCGCGAGCATGACCGGGATAGACAACATCCCTGCGGGACTCGATGCCCTCGACGATATGGAGCTGCGCTTCACCGGTGTCTGCGATGCCACATGCGAGGGCGTTGAGAAAGCAGTCGAGGAGCTCCTCGGATAACACCTGTAAGGGCTGTATCTAGCGGCTCAGAAATATACTGGAAATAGTCTAATACGACGAGCAATATTCACCGTCAGGATAGCTTTCGGCCCCAATCGCTCATGCTAAACTCAATAAGCGCGTTGACTTTAATCCCAGCTACGCAGCGAAACAATCGCTGTGACGAGGAGTGACATGAGCAACTACGACAAGCTTTCCATCGACGTCAGGTTGTCGATCATCGAGAACGGGAATCGCGACGAGGGCACGCTCGGCAAAGGCGTCTTCTCCCTGCTGCAGGGAATCACCGAGTTCGGCTCGCTCAACAGGGCCGCGAAGAACCTGGGCATGGCCTATAGCAAGGCTTGGCGCATCGTCAAGGAGACCGAGGCGGGCTTCGGCTTCCTCCTCATCAACCGCGACGGCGCACGTGGCTCGACCCTCACCGAGGACGGAAAGCGCCTCGTCGAGGTCTACAAGACCCTGCAGGACGAAACCGAAGCCTACGTCAACAAGAGGTTCCGCGAGTTGCTCTAGGATTCCGACCGATTCGCCAAATGCACCATCGATGAGCCGATAATGCCAGCCATTATCGGCTCATTCTCTGCAAGCCCAATAGCGTCCCGTTTTCTCTATGAAGCCCTCCTTGGCCAACTCGGCCAGAATTGCCTCCACCTCGCCCAGGTCGAGCCTAGGCCTGCCCGCCTTCTTCTCAGCTGCATTGAGATCCTCGGCTAGCTCCTCGACCGTGCAGGGGTCGTCGAGAATCCGCCGGAGCGCGAGAGCGCGTTTCTGGCGATGGCTTCCCTCGAATGCCGATTGGCGGCTGTACTCCTTGCTGCGGCGAGAGGGGTTCGAGACCGTCTTCTTCAGATGAGCGCCGTAGTCGAGCAGCGCGTAGTACCAGGCACGGACATCTCGGCCGACAGGCGCACACGCCTCGGGGCACGATGCCTCGACCAGCGGGATGAGGTCCTTGTCGGACACCTTCCCCTCCCCGGGGAACAGCTCGTGGATGAACACCGTCCGCACGTTCGTCTCGAGATAGACTCCTGGCAGGCGAAAGGCGAAGGCGCGCACGCCCGCAGCGGTTGCCGGGCCGATGCCCGGCAATGCCACGAGCTCGTCGAGCTCGTGCGGGATCGCGCCCCCGTGATTGGAGACGACCTCCTCGGCGCATCGTTTGAGATTGACCGCCCGGCGGTTATAGCCCATCCCCTGCCAGAGCTCGAGCACGGGCGGAAGGGGCGCCTCGGCCAGACTCGTGACCGTGGGAAACGTCTCGAGCCACTCCTCCCAGCGCCCCTGGACGCGCGAGACCTGCGTCTGCTGCAGCATCACCTCGGAAACGAGTATGGCATACGGGTCGTCGGTGTTTCGCCAAGGCAGGTCGCGATAGAGCTCGCCGCCCCGCTCCCAGACGAGCTTCCTGAAACCCTCCAGCTGTTCATCCGAAATCAACATGCAAGCATTCTACCAATGCGAGGTGACGCGGGGCACCCTCGGCAGCGTCCCCCTGCAGAAAGCACCCACCCGAAGATGAGCGCAGCTATGGATGCTGGCTGAAAATAATGTTTGGGCTAGATGCGCTGGAATAGTATGCTTAGCACATTGGCGCCGCGCGCGCAGAAGACGAGGCGGTATCAAACGAGGAGAGAGGTCGCCATGCTCGCATTCACCAATATCCTGGTTCCGTTCGACGAGTCCGATGCCGCACGGCGCGCAGTTGACGCAGCGGTCGGCATTGCGGCAGACGGAGCGGTCGTCACGCTCTTGCAGGCTGCCGATAAGCCGCTTACCGTCGACCCGACCGTCGTGGCGGCAGAGCGTAGGGCCGGTGTCTACAGCGAGGACCAGATGGTAAAGGCCGCCGAGGAATACGGCGACTCGGTTCGCGCGAAACTCGAAGCCGTAGCCGACGAGGCGGTATCCGGCTCGGGGAAGAACCTCCAGATTCACTGCGAGGCCATCGTGGGCAGCCCCGCCGCGACCATCATCGATTACGCGAAGGCCCACGACGTCGACATCATCGTCATGGGCCGGCGCGGCCTGGGCTCGGTTCGCGCGATGCTCGGCAGCGTGTCGCAGCGCGTCGCGCACGAGACCGACCTGCCGCTGCTGCTCGTGAAGTAGCAGCTCGAAAACCAGATTCCGCTTTCAATAAAAAAGGGAGGGGGGGCGCACCCGCCCCCCCCTTCTTCTTGCCCTAGGCCCGCTCCACCTTGACGGCGCACACCTTGTACTCGGGACACGCGCAGATGGTGTCGAGGCTCGAGATGGTCAGCCAGTTCGCATTGCCATCCTGGAAGTGGAAGGGCATCCACGTCTGACCGACGTTCGTCTTGCCGGAAACCCTCGCCGTCGAGTAGATCTTCCCGCGCCGACTCGTCACGCGCACCCGGTCGCCGTCGGAGATGCCAAGGCGTTGCGCGTCGTGGTCGTTGATCTCGATGAACGAGCTCCCCTCGATCTCGTTGATGCCCGGCGTACGCGACGTCATCGCCGTGGCGTTGTAGTGATAGAGGATGCGGCCGGTAGTGAGCATGAGCGGGTACTCGTCGTCCGGAACCTCGGTCGATTGCTTGTACTGGGCGGTCGAGAACGCACCGAGCCCGCGGGAGAACTTCCCAACGTGCATGATGGGCGTTCCCGGATGGTCCGGACCCAGGCACGGCCACTGCAGGCCCTGGCCCGCGACCTCCTCGGAATCGAGGCGCTCGTGGCTGATGCCGGCGAACGACGGGGTGACGCTCGCGATCTCGTCCATGATCTCCGCGGCGGTGAGGTAGGGCTGCTCGTAGCCCATGCGATTCATGATGTCGGTGAAGATGTCGGTGTCGAGCCGGTTGTCGCCTTCGACGCTCACTGCCTTGCGCACGCGCTGGACGCGGCGCTCGGTGTTCGAGAACGTGCCCTCCTTCTCCGCATACGAGCGGCCGGGCAGCACGACATCGGCATACTTGGCCGTCTCGGTGAGGAACAGGTCGTCCACGACGAGGAACTCGAGCGCCTCGAGACCGTCGATCACATGATGGATATCCGGATCGGTGCGAACCTGGTCCTCGCCGAAGATGAACAGGCCCTTGATGCGCCCCTCGACAGCGGCGTGGAACACCTCGGTGGCGAAGATGCCCGGTTTCGGATTGAGCTTGACGCCCCAAGCCCTCTCGAACTTCTCGAGGACCTCCGGCTTGGCGAGCTTCTGGTAGCCGGGGAAGTCTGCGGGAGTCGCGCCCATATCGCATGCGCCCTGCACGTTGTTCTGCCCGCGCAGGGGGTTCACGCCGCAGCCGGGGCGGCCGAGCTTGCCGACGAGCATCGCCATGTTCGACATCGACATGACGCCCTCGGTGCCGGTCGAATGCTCCGTGACGCCGAGGCAATAGATGATCGGAGCCTTATCCGCCTTGGCGTACATATGCGCCGCGGCGACGAGGTCGTTGGCATCGAGACCGCAGATCTCCGCGACCCGCTCCGGCGTGTAATCGGCCACCATCGCGGCGAACTCATCGTAGCCCTCGGTGCGGTTGGCGATGAACTCCTCGTCGATGAGGCCATCGCGGATCATGATGTGGCACATGCCGTTCGAGAACGCGACGTTCGTACCCGGACGGAGCTTGAGGTGGATATCAGCCTTGCTCGACAGGCCGATGTTGCGCGGGTCGACGACGATGAGCTTCGTGCCCCTCTCGACCGCACGGCGAATCTGCATGCCGACGACCGGGTGCGCCTCCTCGGGATTGGACCCCACGAGCATGATGCACTCGACATCGGGTGCCGTGATGTCGCCGATGGGGTTCGTCATCGCACCAGAGCCGAGCGTGAGCGCGAGGCCGGCCACGCTCGGGCCGTGGCACACGCGCGCGCAGTTGTCGACGTTGTTCGTACCGAAGGCGACGCGCGCCATCTTCTGCAGCATGTACACGTCCTCGTTCGTGGAGCGGCTGCAGGCGAAAGCGGCGAGAGCGTCGGGGCCGTACTTCTCCTTGAGCTCGAGGAAGTGCGTCGCAACGAGATCGAGCGCCTCGTCCCACGTGGCCTCCTCGAACTCGCCGGTCTCGTGGTTCTTGATGAGCGGCGTCTTGAGCCTGTCGGGCGAATGCACGAAGTCGAAGCTGCTCGAACGACCCTTGACGCACAGGCGGCCATGGTTCGCCGGCCCATCCGCCGCCTCGACATCGACGACGCGGTTGTCCTTCACGATGAGGTTGAACTGGCAACCCGTCGCGCAATGCGGGCAAGTCGTGAGCGTGCGCTCGACCTCCCATTCGCGGTACTCCACGCGGCGCTTCTCGGTGATGGCGCCGGTCGGGCACGCCTGGGCGCAGTTGCCGCAGCTCTCGCATCGGGTGGACTTCCAGTCGGGACCGAACGGAGCAAGGATCGTGGTGCGGATGCCCCGCTTGCCGGCCTTGAGCGTGTGGTTGCGCGCCATGTTGTTGCAAGCACCGACGCAGCGCTGGCAGGCGATGCACAGGTTCGGGTCGTATCGCAGGAACGGATTGTCATCCAGCACGGGCTCGTCCTTCTCGCGTGCGGCGAACAAGGGGGCCTCCACCCCGCACTCGCGACACACCGCCTGCAGCTCGCAGGCTCCGTTCTTCGCACACGAGAAGCAGTAGTTCGTCGAGTTGAGCCCGTGCTCGGCGAGCAGAAGGCCGAGCATCGTCTTGCGATGGGCGAGAACGCGATCGGTCGTCGTGCTCACCACCATGCCGTCGCGGGCGGGAGTGTTACACGCGCTGACGAGTTCGTCGACGCCCTCGACCTCGACCGAGCACACGCGGCAGGAGCCGATGGAGCTGACATCCTTGAGGAAGCATAGCGTCGGGATGCAGATGCCCGCGCGTTCGGCGGCATCGAGTATCGTCGTGCCGGCGGGAACGGCGACGGAGATTCCGTCGATCAACAGCTTATACATACTGCACCCTCCCTTCATCCAGCGACCCACAGCCGAAGTGGTCGCAACGCAGGCAGCGGCCGCACTCCTGGATCGCCTCCTCGAGGCTCATGCCCTCCTCGACGGCGAGCCAATCCCTCGCACGCTCGCGGGCGGGTCGCTCCGCGATGTTGACGCGGCCCGTGGGGACCTTGTTGTTCTGAGCGGGCTCGGGCGCGATGAGGTCGAAGGGCAACTTGTGGTGATAGCCGAGGTACTCGTCGATGTTGCGCGCGGCGACCTTGCCGGCCGCGATCGTCTTGATGACCGTCGACGGGCCCATCTGGCAATCGCCGCCGACGAACACGTTGTCGAATCCCATGGCGCGCAGCTCGTCGTTGACCACGAAGCGCTTGCTGCGCGGATCGGGCTCGAGCACGCTGAACGGGTTGCTGTCGATATCCTGGCCGATCGCGAGCAGCACGACATCGGCGGGAATCCGCTTCTCGGGCTTGCTCGCCGGAACGGGAGCGGGTCGCCCGTGCTTCTCGGGACCGATCATCTGGGGCTGGGTGACGAGGGCGACGCAGCGGCCATCGCCGTCCACCTCGATGCGCGCCGGAGCCTGGAGCTCGAGGAGCTGGATGCCCTCGGCCATCGCGCTCTCGATCTCCTCATCGAGGGCGGGCATGTCGAGTTTGCGGCGGCGATAGACGATGTTGACCTCATCGGCACCGGCTCTCAGCGCCGTGCGGGCGCAGTCCATGGCGACGTTGCCGCCGCCGACGACGGCCACCTTCTTGCCTGAGAAATCCGGGTATTCCCCGTCTCCCACCGCGGCGAGCAGCTCAACCGCGGAGAGGACGCCCTCGGCCTCGACGCCATCGACGCCGAGCTTCTTGCCAAGATGGGCGCCTATGGAGAGGTAGACCGCATCGTAATCCTCGACGATCATGGCAAACGATGCCGAGTCGATGCGCGCGCCCGTGCGAACCTCGATGTTGCCAACCGAGAGGACTGCGCGAATATCCTCGTCGAGACGCTCGCGCGGCAGGCGATACGACGGGATGCCATAACGCATCATGCCACCGAGCTTGTCATGCATCTCGAAGACGGTCACCTTGTGCCCCATGAGCGCCGCATAGTAGGCGCAGGTGAGGCCGGATGGTCCCGCTCCGATAACGGCGACCTTCTTGCCCGAATCGGGTAGGCGCTCGGGGACGGGGACCTTGTCCGTCGCGATCTGGTCGACGGCGAATTTCTTGATGCCCCTGATGTTGATGGGAGAATCGATGATCTGGCGCCTGCAGCGCTGCTCGCAGGGATGCTCGCAGACGAAGGCGCACGCCGTGGGGAACGGGTTGTCCTTCCGAATCGTCTCGATGGCCGCCGCATAGTCGCCGGCGCCCACATGGGCGATATAAGCCGGGATGTCCACGTGGGCGGGGCACAGCGTCTCGCACGGCAACGTCTGCCCGATGCCGTCGATGCACGCGTGATCGGCGATGTGCCTCTCGTACTCCTCGGAGAACGTCTTGAATCCCTCGATGACCGCCTGCGCCGCATCGTATCCGATGGCGCAATCAGCCGTATCGCGAATCGCGGTGGCGAGCATCCGCATCATCTCGAAGTCATCGTCGTCAGCCTCGCACATCATGACCTTGCGGGCGAGGGTGGCGAGCTGCGGCAGGCCGTCGCGGCAGGGAACGCACTTGCCGCAGGTTTGAGTGGCGCACGCCTCGAGATAGGCCGCCTGAACCGCCAGCGGGCACATCCCCGGAGGCGTGGCGGCGATGCGCCGTTCGAAACGATCGAGCAGATTGGCGATGTCCGCGCCACCGGGCGCGGCAGGCCGCATAGATAGAGTTGCCATGGCTTTCCCCATCGAGTCTTGAGGCGCGGAAACCCCCTCCCGCGCGACTTCCTTTCCCCACGCAAAGAATGCGTCTGTCCATTATACGTGCAAGCGGTCCCAAAGGTCATACGGGATGCGCGCCGGGGGAAGGAGCGCGCATCCCACATGGACGATCATGCACTATGGCCGCTAACGGTTTACCGCTTGACGCGTTTTGCGGCGATGGTAGAATTACCACTTGCCCGGTCGGGTAGCTCAGATGGTAGAGCAGCGGACTGAAAATCCGCGTGCCGGCGGTTCGACTCCGTCCCCGACCACCACCGACTGCATCGGCCGCCTCGCAAGGCGGCCGTTTTTTGTTTCCCGCTGCGCCCCACGGACACGCGCATCCATCGAGCCCGCCGCCGGGCAGGCTGCGGGCTGGCTTGGCAACTTGATACGAAAAAGGGCGTCATTTCCGACCCGAGAGGCCCAATCCCGGCAATTCTGCACGGTAAGGGGCGCGACAGACGCCCCTTACCGTGCAGAATTGCCGGGAGCTCTCATGACAAACCGCATTCCACAACGTACGCACCAGCGGTGAGCTCACGGAGCGGTCCCGTGCTTCGGTCATGATAATGGGGAACGTGTTCGGGTATATCTGCACCCGCAACCGGCTCATTCCCGCAAGGCACCTTCCTCCGGACGTGTACATCCTACTGGCGGGCCATTCGCACCCGGCTGGTCGGCCGCCGCTTGCGCACAGCGCGTGGGTTGGGGATAATTGAGCAACGTCGAAACGGCTCCCGGGACGAGGATCCCGCGATGAGCCAGCCGAGAGTGTCCCCATCGTCTAGCGGCCAGGACGGCGCCCTTTCAAGGCGCAAACACGGGTTCGATTCCCGTTGGGGGCACCATCTTTATCAGACTCTTCGCACGAGCATACGGGGGCAGGTCGTCTTGAAGCAGATCGATGACGCTTTCACACACCTGAACGCCGTAATCGTCTGCGGGCAGACAGGCAACGAGCTCTGGCCCCTCGTGAGACGCAAGACCCCCCGCGAGACCGTCGTGTTCCCCGGAGAGGATGAGAGCCTGCTCGCGTCGGCCATCCGCCGCGTGAAGCCGCTCACCCCCTCGCCTATCATCTTCGTCTGCCCTGCGCAGATCGAATCCGACATCCGCGGCGGCATTGCCACGAGCGGATTGCTGAGACCCGACGAGTACGAGATCGTCATCGACCCCGAGCCCCGAGGCACCGCCTTCTCGATATCGCTGGTCTCGGCCATGCTGCGCCGCCGCGACCCGAACGCCGTCGTGCTCGCGATGCCGTCGCATCTGATGGTCGACGGCGACGAGCGCTGGGAGCAGGCCGTCGCACGCGGGTACCGCGCCGCGGAGACCGATCTGGTCGCCGTCATAGGCGTGCCGTCGCGCGAGAGCAGCTCGCCGCACGACTACATCAGACCCGGCCGCGAGATCAAGGGCGTTCCCGGCGTGCGCGTCATCGCCGACTATCTCTCGTCGCCGAACCCGGCGCAGACCACCCGCTACATCAACCTCGGGCACCTGTGGTCCACGGGTATTCTGCTCATGCGGGCAAGCATCGCGCTCGCCCAGCTGATCCACGTGGCGAAGCACTCGTACGACGAGCTCGTCATGGGCCTCGACCGCGTTGCCGAGACAGCCTCCTTCCTCGCCTCGATCGAGCGGGAGCGCTGGTACACGCCCGAGGCACGCGAGATCATCGAATCGCTGCCCGAGGCCGACTTCGCCGATGCCGTGCTGGCCTATTCCGACGACACGGCCGTCATTCCCACGAGCATCAATTGCTCGGGCGTCACCTCGCTCGCCGACTTCGACGACATGGCGATGCCCGATTCCGAGGGCAACCGCGTGATGGGACGCGGCTTCGAGATCGATTCCACGAACACGACCATCTACAACGACGACAGACTCACGGTGACGCTGGGGTGCGACAACCTCATGGTCGTCAACACCCACGATTCGGTGCTCGTCGCCTCGAAGGACTCGCTCGACACGCTCGGCGATGTCCTGCCGGCGCTCGTCGAGGCCGGCGCGTGGGAGGCGGACCGCTCGAGCGTCTCCGAGCACAGCTGGGGCCGAGCGACCTCCATCTTCGAGGGCCGCACCTCGACGACCCGCCTCATCGAGCTGCTCGCAGGCAAGTCGATTCCCGAATATGCCCGCAAGAGAAGAACCGAGCGCTGGATCGTGATCGACGGGGCCATCACCTGCGTGGATGGCTACGGAACGCGCGTTGCGCAAGTCGGCGACCATCTGGAATTCAAACCCAACGAGCGGCATGCGCTCCTCAACTCATCCGAGGAAGCGGCCCGGCTGCTCTGCATCGAGTTCTAGGCTCGGCGGATGCATGGCGGTGGGGGTCAAGATGGCGAATCGCGATAACGGGGATTTCAGAGAGGCCAACCGGTCCCATCTCGTGGACCTTCTCGCATCGCGTTTCTCGGGCGAGCGGCGCATCGGGCTGAAACTCGAGCACATCCTCGTTCAGAAGAACTCGCTCGCACCCGTCTCCTATTCCGGAGAGCACGGCATGCATGCCGTGCTTGAGGGCCTGGCCGGAGGTTACGAGGAGAAGATCATCGAGGAGGGCAACCTCGTCGGCCTCTCGCGTCCAGGAGAGTCCATCACACTCGAGCCGGGCGGTCAGCTGATGCTGTCCATGTCACCCTTCGACGACGTGGATGGAATCGAGAAATCGTACCTGGACTTCCGGCTCAGGCTCTTCCACGTGCTCGAGCGGCTGGGCCTGCACGCGCCCATGGTGGGCTATCATCCCACGGCCCGCGCGAGCGAGCTCGAAGTCGCCCCGAATCCGCGCTATGAACGCATCGCGGACCTGCTGAGCTCCCAGTCGCCCTACGGGGTGCCCATGATGCGGGGCACGGCCGCCCTGCAAGTCTCCCTCGACTGCAAGGACGAGGCCGATGCCGTCCGCAAGCTTCGCATCGCATCCGCATTGGCACCGATCCTCTCCCTCATCACGGACAACGCCCCGGTGTTCGAGGGAGAGCCCCGCAAGATGCAGATGGCGCGCATGCATGCTTGGATGAGCATGGAGCAAGACCGGGTGGGCACGGTTCCCGGCATCATGGACCCCGGCTTCACGCTCGCCCGCTATGCCGACTACATCTTGACGAGGCAGGCCGTATACGTCCGCGAAGCCGACGGCACCATCCGCTCCGCGAGCAACGCGACGTTCGACGAGCTCTACGGACATCGCGAGATGAGCTGCGCGGCACTCGACCACGCGCTCTCCATGGTCTGGACGGACGCACGTCTCGGCGATGGCGTCGAGATACGCGCAGCCGACGCCATGCCCTTCGACTACACCCTCGCGTACACGGCCTTCATCGACCGGCTGTTCCACGACGACCGGGCGCTCTCCCTGCTCGACACCATGTTCGACGGCGTCACCGAAGAGGATATCGTCGCCGCGAAGACCTCGCTCATCGAGCGCGGGTACGGTGGTCAGGTCTACGGAAAATCAGCCTCGTTCTGGACCGATTCCCTCATCGTGCTCGCCACCGGCGGGCCGGATCAGTTCGACATGTTCCGCTATATCGAGCCCCTGTTCTCCATGACGAAGGCCCGCCTCACGCTCGCCGGCACTTGGGACGGCGAGGAGAGCGGTGTCGCCGAACGGCGAACCGAGAGCTCGGATGTCGCCGTGCGCAGCGGTGCGCCCGTCATCGGGGTGCTCCCCCACTATGACTTCGAGTCCGGCGACCTGCTCGTGCGCGAGGGGGTTTCCTCAGGCGTGCTCGCGGCCGGCGGCCTCCCGCTCGTGCTCCCCCGCACCGACAGCACGTTCCTCATGTGGCGCATACTCGAGACGTGCGATGCGATCCTGTTCGTCGGCGGCCACGATATAGACCCGAACAGCTATGGCGAGCTGCGCCACGTGCATCAGATGCGCTCGATTCCCAAGCGCGACATCCGCGAGATCGCGCTTGCGAGAGCCGCCATCGAGATGGGCAAGCCGATTCTCGGCATCTGCCGCGGCATGCAGGTCATCAACGTCGCATACGGCGGCTCGCTCCATGCGGATATCTCGGCGTGCGCACCGGATACCGAGCTCGAGCACATGATGAACCCGCCATTCAACCACCCGGCCCATTCGGTCGCGGTGGCTCCCGGCACGCATCTGCGCGAGATCGTGGGCACCGACTCGATCGAGGTCAACTCGATGCATCATCAGTGCGTCGGAAAACTGGGAGAGGGACTCCGTATCTGCGCGAAGGCACCGGATGGCGTCGTGGAGGGAATCGAGGACCCGGAGGGCTTCATCCTCGGCGTCCAATGGCATCCGGAGCACATGTGGCGCGTGGACGAGCACGCCTTCGCGCTCTTCAAGGCATTTGTGGCGGCCGCTTCGAAGTGACTCGGGACGGGACTAGTAAAACCTGACAAACAGCCCCGCCTTGATTGACGGGTTTTCCGACTACGAGATGTGGCCGAGGAAATCCTTCGTGCGTTCCGACTTCGGATGGTCGAAGACCTCCTCGGGCGTGCCCTGCTCCACGATGACTCCGCCGTCCATGAAGACGACGCGGTCGGCGACCTCGCGGGCAAATCCCATCTCGTGCGTCACGACGATCATCGTCATGCCGCCGCGGGCGAGCTCCTTCATAACGCCGAGCACGTCGCGCACGAGCTCGGGATCGAGCGCACTCGTCGCCTCGTCGAACAGCATGACATGCGGGTCCATCGCAAGGGCTCGCGCGATGGCGACGCGTTGCTGCTGTCCACCGGAGAGCTGGCTGGGCATGTAGTCGATGCGGTCGCCGAGACCGACCTTCTCGAGTTGCTCGATGGAGATGCGGTCCGCCTCTTCCTGGGATCGCTTGAGCACCTTCACCTGCGACAGCGACACGTTGCGCTTGGCCGAGAGATGCGGGAACAGGTTGAACTGCTGGAACACCATGCCGACCTTGGCGCGGACCTTGTTGATATCGGTCTCCTTCGCCGTGATCTCCGTGTCCTCGAACCAGATATGGCCGCTCGTGGGCTCCTCGAGGCGGTTGATGCAGCGAAGCATGGCGGACTTTCCCGAACCGGAGGGCCCGAGGATGACGACCACCTCTCCACGATGCACCTCGAGGTCGACGCCCCTCAGGACGACGAGGTCGTCGAAGTGCTTGTGCAGGTTATCGATGCGGACGACCACCTCGGGAGCGGAGGCGGCGTTGCCGGTGCTTTCCGTCATTGCTATGCCTCCTTCGCGTGCGATGGGTCCGCCGATGCGTCGGCTGCGTCTACGGCGATCGTACCCGCGCCGGACTCGAGCAGCGCGATCTGCTCGGCTTGGCGCTGCTTCTTGCTCTTCTTCTTTTTCTTCTTGCCCTTGCCCGTCTCATTGCCCGCGAGCTTGGCCTCGAAGTTGCCGACGACCTTGGCGAGCGGCAGCGTGATGACCAGGTAGAAGCAGGCAGCGACGATGTACGGCGTGATCGATCCCGTTGCGGCGACGATCGTCTTCGCGTACATGACGACCTCCATCACGCCGACGGCGGCAAGCATCGAGGTGTCCTTGTACAGCAGGATGAACTCGCTCGTCAGCGTGGGGATCACGCGGCGGATCGTCTGCGGGATGATGACGAAGAGCATCGTCTGCGCGCCGTTCATGCCCAGCGAGCGCGATGCCTCGAACTGGCCCTTCGGAATCGACTGGATGCCCGCGCGGAAGATCTCGCACATGTAGGCGCATGAATTCATCGCGAGGACGATGACGCCCAGCGGGAACGCCGGGATGTGCACGCCCGCGAGGGGCAGGCCGAAGAAGGCGATGTAGATCTGCAGGAACAGCGGCGTGCCGCGGACGACGTTGACGTAGACGCCGCCGATGGCGCGCAGCACGCGGAACTTCGACATGCGCATGAGCGCGAAGAGCAGGCCGAACGGAATGGCCAGTGGGAAGGCCACGGCGACGATGGCGATTGCCATCAGGAAGCCGTGGAACACGACAGGCAGACTTGTCACGATGAGCGTCGGATCGAAGAACATGTGCAGGAACTTGTTGGAGTTCCACGCCTGCACCCATCCCTGCTCGGAAAGCGCCTGCGACATGCGCTCGCTCGCGCTGACCTTGGCAACCGTGATCGTCGGGATGCCCTCGATGGCACGCTCGGACCCGTCGGCAAGCGTGTACATGCCGGCGATGGCCATGTCGCCACCAGACGCCGGGAAGTAGACCTTGAAGATCTCGACGCGGAAGTAGCCACCTGCAGGCGCCGGCTTATCGAACGTGAAGGAGACGACGCCGTCGCCCTCGTCGGTCACCGTGGCCTCGATGACATTGCGCGTCATGAGGTCACCGCCGGTGAGCATCGTGACCCTGGCATCCTCGGTGCCGAATTCGGTCCCCTCGGGAACGGTGAACGTGAAGCCGGCGATGCTCTCGTCCTCGGCAGCCTGGCCCTCCCAGTTGATGCGCGTCTGGGTTGCGCCCAGGATGGACTTGTTGTCGTCGGAGTTGGTTTTCGCGGTGCACTTGACCACGTCGAGGCCCCACGCAGGTAGCGGCGCCACGAGCGTGAAGAGCATCAAGATGAGCAAAAGCGCCGCAAAGGCGCGCTTGGGACGGGAAGCAATCGTCATGTCAACCAGCCTTATGCGGTCCGGGGCCGCGCCCTCGCGGGCACGGCCCCGGTTCCCGCAGAATCAACGGTTCTTACTTGGCGGCGTTGGCCTCGGCATCGGCGATGGCCTGCTCGGCCTCCTCGGTCACGTCGGCGATCTCGGAGCCCATGATCTCGGTGGTCAGCTTGTCGATCGTGCCATCGGCCTGAAGCTTGGCGATGGCATCGTTGACAGCGTTGAGGAGAGCCTCGTTGCCCTTCGGCACGGCGATGCCGTACTCCTCGTTCGTGGCGATGGACTTGACGATCTCGCAATCCTCGTACGAGGCGAGCATGGCCTCGGCGACGGCCTTGTTCGTGATGACGGCGTTGGCCTGGTCGGACTGCAGGGCCGCGAAGGTGTCGGTGGCGTTGCCGTACGGCTGCGTGGTGGCGCTGGCGAAGTTCTCGGTCGCGTAGCTCTCACCGGTGGTGCCGCTCTGGACGGCGATGGTCATGCCCTCGGCGTTGAGAGCCTCATCGATGTTGTCCGCGGTGAGGTCGCCGCCGGAGACGACGACGATGGCCAGGTCGTCAACGTAGTAGGCCGTCGAGAAGTCGACCTGATCCTGGCGCTCCGGAGTGATGGTCATACCGGAGATGGCGATATCCGCCTGGCCGCCGGACTGCAGGGCCGGGATGATGCCGTCGAACTGGATGACGACCGGATTGAACTCGAGACCGAGCTCGGCGGCAACGGCCTTGGCGATCTCCATGTCGAGACCAACATACTCGCCGTCGACGATGTTCTCGAACGGCGGGAAGTCAGGCGACGTCGCGACGGTCAGCTTGCCCTCGTTGAGCAGGCCGAGATCCGTGGTGGCGGCAGCCTGGTCGCCCTCGGCGGGAGCGGCCTCATCGGAGCTTCCACCGCAGCCGACGAGCGCAAGCGACGCGACGCACGCGACTGCAGCAAGCAGAATTGCGAGCTTCTTGAATTTCATGATGTTTTCCTCTCTATTTGTAGTGTGCTTTCCCCACAAACACGAATCCGAATTTTACCACGTGCGATATACATGTGCGCACTGATTGGCAATTCCGCACATGCCAACGGACGCATTGCGAAATAACCGGCAAAAGCAAGGAAGGAGAAAATGTATAAACCCGATGCCTTTTTGCATAAACCTGCCAGACAAGGCGGGGCTGATTGGCAGGTTATCCCACGATATAGCGCTTGAGCATGTCGGCGTAGGCCTCGGCGCCATCGGGGCGCACGTGGGTGCCATCGCTCCAGAACCACTCGTCGTGGCCGGTGCTCTCCTCGTACCAGTCGATGATGCTCACGTTGGAATACTCGTCGGCAAGGCGCGCGAACAGCTCGTTGTTCGGCGTCTCCTGCGCCTCGGGCACGCGGTTGTTCACGAGGTACACAGGCAGATCTCCCGCAACCTCGATGTTCTCGCGCACCTCGTCCTCCACGGCGAGGCCGTTCGTGCCGAGCGCGTACACGACTATCTCGGGCTTGTAACCGGCGGCGATGTTTTCGTTGTAGAACTCGTCCCCCGTGAAGAGCTGGCGGCTGATCTTCGCATCCATCTTGCCGTTGGGGAACACCTTGTAGAAGTCTGACTCCGCATCGAGAGCCACCGAATCGCCGATGAGGAGGACGCGCAGGTTCGAGGCGCCGGTCTTCTTGTCGACCGTGTCGAGGCGGTTGAACATCGTCTCGACGATATCGCCCTCGTCGATGCTCGCGATCTGCACGTTCTCGTGCACCGCGCGGGCCTCCTCGCGCTCCTGCTGCCACATCGGGCCGAGGATGATGAGCGAGACCGCCACGATCGCGAACAGGCCCGTGGCGATCAAGTGCATGCGGTAGCGGCTCGCATATGCCCGCAGCGCGACCCTCCCGCTCCGCAGGTTGGCGATCGTCTTGCCGATACGCCCACCGCCGAACGTCTGCTCGACGAAGCGATACGAGAACTCCGCGACCACGATGATCACGGCGAGCTCCAGCACCCAGCCCCACCAGGGCAGCTCGGTCGTGCGCGTGGCGGGATTCATCACGAGCAGCAGCGGGTAGTGCCACATGTATATGGCGAACGCTCGGGCACCGCACGTCTTGAACGCGCGCTTGCCGAGAATGCGCCCCACCCAGCTCGTGCGGTTCGAGACCGCGAAGACCATGACCGCCGTCAGCACGGCAACCAGCAGGAAGCCTCCCGTGTACATCCACGAGGTGAAACCGTCGACGCGAATCGCCATCACGACGAGCGCCGCAAGGGCGAGCACGGCGACCACATCGAGAACTGCCTGCACGGCCTTGAGCCGCTGCTTGCCGGCACTCGAATGGCTGCCCGGCGAGGCGGCGGCACCGATTCGCCTCTTGACCGGCGGGATGACCAGCGACGCAAGCGCGCCGACCATGAGCTCGGCGCATCGGGTGTCGGTGCCGTAATACACGCGCGAAACATCGCCATCGGCGGGGATGAGGAGCACCATCAGCGCCGCCGACACCACGAGCAAGACGAACGCGAGCACGGCGAGCAGGCGACGGGGGCGCTTCATCCCCAGCGCGCCAGCGGCCTTCCACACAGCGAGAATGAGCAGGGGCCAAACGAGGTAGAACTGCCCGACCACGCCCAGATACCAGAAATGCGTGAGGGGCGAGGGCTGTCCCGCAGCGGCAAAATACGATTGCTCGTTGAAGATGTACCACCAGTTGTCGGCGAACAACAGCGACGGCAGCACATCGGGCCGCATCTTGTCGAGCAGGTGAGGCGCGAACACGGCGCATATGACCGCCGTGCCCAGGACGGTGACTATCATCGTCGGCCAGAGGCGCCGGATACGCTTGCAGTAGAACTTCCAGAGACGCAGCCTGCCCGTGTCCTTCAGCTCGTGCACGAGGCTGTTCGTGATGAGATAGCCGGTGAGCACGAAGAACGTCGTGACGCCGATGAAACCTCCCGGCAGCCACTCGACGTGGGCGTGGTAGATGAGAATCGCGACGATGGCGAGGACGCGCAGGCCATCGAGCGCATCGATGCGCGGCATGCGCTTCGACGAGGGGCGGGCAATAATGGGAACCGACTCCCGCAGCCTCTTGCCGAGGCTGCGGGAGGGAACGGTTTCCTCATCCCCCACGCGCGGGATGATTAAAGTATCGAATCGCGCCACCCTCGGACTTACCTTTCGACGAGCACCTCCCCGATGACGGCATCGTCATCGGCTGTACTCACATGATACTCGCGGACAGCGTATCCGGGAGCCTCGATGAGCACATCGAACTCGCCCTCGGCGGCATCCTTGTAGATGAAATCGCCCAGCTCGTCCGTCTCGATGGAAACGGACTCGCCCGTCGACGCATCGGTGATCGTCACCTTGGCGCCGATGATAACCTCGTTGATCGACCGATCCGCCACGGTGCCGCAGATGCGACGGCGCGGGAGGTTGCGGTAGTACAGGTGCGAGCCCGGCTCGCTCGGCACGGCATCCGTGAGGTCGAAATCCTCGGCATCGCCGAACTGCAGCGCCCCCGTGGAGCAGAAGTCCACGCAGCGGGGCACCTTCCAACCGTCGTCGAGCAGATGCGCACAGCCCGTGCATTTCTGCGGAAGCTGCAGCGCCTCGTTCCAATACACATGCTCGCAGGCCTCGAACAGCTGCTTTTGGCCGCGGGCCTTCTCCGGGTCGATGATCACGAGGCCGTCCTCGCGACGGTACACGGCATCGTTTTCCGCGATATCGATCAGCTTGCACTCGTCGCAATGACCGCAGATACGCGGCGTGTAGCTCACGTGCACGAAGGGCGTCCTGCCCAGCTCGCGCTCCTCGACCTTGCACCAATACTGGCCCGTGATGGGTTGGGCGGCCGCATACGGAATCCAATCCTGATCGCAGTGCTCGTCCTTGCAGGCGATCTGGCATCCATAGCATCCGTTGCACAGCGATGCATCGAACACGAAAACCTTCATTTTTCCCCACTCTCCTCGATGAGTCGAAAGGCTGTCCTCCGGCTCATTTTGATGTCCAACGGCTAGCCGACGATCGAATCCTCCACGCACAGACCCCAATCGACCGTGTAGTTCTCGGGATGGAACTCGTGGCAACCGCAGTATTCGTGCTCGATCTGCTCGACATCGACCTTCTCGACGCCCACGAGGTAACCGCTCGTGACCTCGCCGACCGCGTTGCTCGAGCTCGTGGCGCTCGGCGAGATGACGTTATTGGCGCCGCCTCGGTCAAAGCCGCCCTTGCCGCCCTTGATCGGGTCGCAATGCGCACCGTGGTCCTGGCTCACGACGCCGGGCATGATGCGGTTCGTGATGCGCACGCCACCGAGCGTCGTGCCGTTGTCGTTGAAGATCTTGACGACATCGCCGTCCTTCACGCCGAGGCGCTCGGCGTCGACCGGATTAACCCACACCGGCTCGTAGGCATAGCCATCGGGGCCGACGACCTTGCACGTCTCGATCTCGCGGAACCAAGGCGTGTCGTCGAGGTTGGCGTGCACGCGCCAGCGCGGATGGTTCGAGACGATGAGGAACGGGTACTTCTCGGCGCGCGGGCTGCTGAGCCTATCATCGTGGCCGGCGCCCTTCTCGATCCACTTCGCCACCGGGCCGCGCTCCTGGTCGTCCGGCCATTTCTCCGCGAGGGGCACGGAGTAGTACTCGAGCTTGCCCGTCGGGGTGTCGAGCGGATACTTCTCCGGATCGCTGTAGAAGCGGTACATGCCCACGGGCATCTTCTCGTAGGAGCGGTACGTCGGGACGAGCTCGTATCCGAACTTCTCGAAGTTCTCCCAGTCGGCCCGGTCCGGGGTCACGCCGCAGTTGTCGTAGCCTCGGCGCACCTGCACCTCGATGTCCATGTCGCGATGGTCGACGTACTTGCCGTACAGGTCCTCGTACCTGCCGCCATAGCGCTCGAGCGTCTTGGCGATCTCGCAGACGATCTCCCAGTCGGACTTGGAGTCGTGGGCGGGCTCCACGGCCTGCTTCTCGTAGAGGATGGTGCAGAACTGCCCGTTCATCGGGTCGGTGTTGAAGTCCGTGAGCTCGAGCTTCGTGCTCACGGGCAGCAGGATGTCGGCGAACAGGCAGTCGTTCTCGAACCAGGGGTGCTGGATGAGCACAAAGTCGAGCGTCGGCTCGCGCAGCGCCTCCTGGAACTCGTGGCCGCCGTTCCAGCATGTGGACCAGCATGGCGAGTCGCTCCAGATCATGCGGATGCGGAAGTCGTCGCCCTGGTCGACCGGCGCGGGGAACTCGTACGGGTCGAACTGGTCCTCGCGCGGCTTGGTGCACGTGACCTGGCCGAACCAATCGATGTGCTCGCCGCGGATGGCCTGCGGGATGAGCGTCTTGGGGATGAAGCTCGGCGGGAGCTCTCCCAGGATATTGCCGTTGTAGCACGCGTTGGCCAGCGGCATGTACGAGCCGATGGGCAGCGGGTTGCAGCTCAGCTTGCCGAAGATCGACCACTCGAGGAACTTGAACTGGTTGCGGCCGGGATGGCCCACGGCCTGCATGCCGAGCAGATACACCTCGAGGCGCGCCGGCTCATGGCTGAACGCCGAGCGGATGTACGAGCCGCCGTTGCAGTGCGAGATCGACACGTTGTGCTTGGCCCAGTAGCGAGCGAACGCCTTGATCGTGTACGCGGGCACGCCGCACTTCTCCTCGGCCCACTCGGGCGTCTTGGGGATTCCATCGATGTAGCCCTTGACCTCGGCCTCGAACCAATCGAAGCCCACGGCATGCGTCTCGATGTACTCCTTGTCGTAGAGGTCCTCGTCCATCCAGACATACGCGATTGCGAGCTGGAAGGCGGCATCCGTGTTCGGAAGCACCGGGATCCAGCGGTCGGCGTGGACGGCTGCCGCGTAGTTGCAGTCGGGGGCGATGGCGATCTGCTTGATGCCGCAACGCGTGAGCGTGAACGAGATCAGCGAGGGCATCGTGCCGCCCCAGCCCCACGGCGTCGTCTCGAAGTCGCATCCCCAGAGCAGCAGCGCGTCGCCGTTGTTCATGAGGTCCTCGATGATGTTGTACTGGTTGATGTTCTGACCGACCGGGTCGTTGCCCCAGACATGCTTGGCACCCCAGTACCAGCCCTCCCACGAGTCGGGCTGACGCGCCTGCAGCGTGTAGCCGCCCGTGATGTCGAGCATCTTGCACATGCAGCCATGCGGGCCGTGGATGGCCTTCGTCTGACCATGCCCGTCGGCCTGCGCGAGGATGGAATTGACGCTGTAGTTGTCCTGGATGCGCTTGATCTCGGACGCGACGATGTCGAGCGCCTCGTCCCAGCTGATGCGGCGGTACTTGCTGATGCCGCGGTTCTGGGTGTTGCGCTCGCCGTTGGGATCCCAGTCGACGCGAATGAGCGGGTACGGGATGCGGTTCTTCGAGTACGTCGACGTCTTGGCGGCGAAGGCGAACGGCGGGATGAGCGATTTCATGCCCGGTTCGAGCGTTACGCCACGCCCCTCGATCGTCCAGTAGTTGATGTCCTCCTTCTCGTAGCGCTCGTCGTAATGCACGGGGCGCACGCGCACCACGCGCCCGTCGAGCACATCGAAAGCCGTCGTGTTCGCGCCATGGCCGAAGCAGCACAGGCCCGTGTTCTGGATGACGGTCTTGTCGGCAGTCTTCATATATCTCCTCTCCCCCTCATCTCCCTAGGAAAATCATAGCCTAACGAACTGGCCCTGGCGGCCACATCCAACCCATTACACAAAATGAGTCGATAATGGCTGTCGTTATCGACTCATCAGGTCATTGAAACCGGCGTCGGAAATGAGCCGAAGGGTTGCCCCTCGGCTCACCTGCCCCTATTATCTTCGCTATTCTTGCGTCCAGTTGCTGGGCTTCGCCTCGCGGACGTTCGTGATGTCGCGCGTGTTGACGCTCACACGGGCGTTTTTCGGCACCGACTCGGTCACGAAGGCACTACCGCCGATGATCGAACCCTCGCCGATGACCGTCCCGCCACCGAGGATGGAGGCGTTCGAGTAGATCGTGACGTTGTCCTCGATCGTGGGGTGGCGCTTCACGCCGGCAAGGCGCTGGCCGCCACGTGTGGAGAGACCGCCGAGCGTCACGCCCTGGTAGATCTTCACGTGGTTGCCGATGATGGTGGTCTCGCCGATGACGACGCCCGTCGCATGGTCGATGAAGAAGTACTCGCCCACCGTGGCGCCGGCGTTGATGTCGACGCCGGTATCGGCATGGGCGTACTCGGTCATGATGCGCGGAATCATCGGAACGTTCTCGAGGTAGAGCTCGTGGGCGATGCGGTAGACGAAGATCGCGAAGAATCCCGGATACGAGAAGATGATCTCCTCCTTGCTCTGAGCCGCCGGATCGCCATCGAAGGCTGCCTGAACGTCCTTGAAGAGCAGGGTC
Organism: Coriobacteriales bacterium; assembly: GCA_050946275.1. Classification (GTDB taxonomy): domain Bacteria; phylum Actinomycetota; class Coriobacteriia; order Coriobacteriales; family CADBOM01; genus JBMNUM01. The sequence goes on along the minus strand of JBMNUM010000004.1, from coordinate 85,905 downwards.
TGGATCTCGGGGAGCTTCGACATGAACCTGTCGCAGACGCCGTCGACCTGATCGGCCACATCCTCGTCGATGCCGGTCTTCTCGTTGCGGAACAGGAGCGCCTGGCGCAGCTGGGCGCGCAGGTTCTGCCGGATGCGAATGAGCGTCTCGCCGATGAAGTACTCGGGGTCGGTGCCCGTGGGGGTCTCGTTGCCGAAATAGCGCGGGAACATCAGCCGGCGAATGTCATGGATGATCTCGATGATGACGCGCTTGTCGGGAAAGTGGTGGTCGGGGTCGGTGAAGATGATCTCGTCGGCCTCGTAGTTCTTGGCGATGGCCTCGACGGTCTCGGAAAGGTTGAACTGCGACATGTCGGCGCGCCTCCTGAGTCAAACCCAATCATTACCAGCTTCCAGCGGGTCACCCCATGGTAGCATCCCACCGATGCGGTGGGTAGAACGGAACCACCCGCTGCGGCCGCGGCTGTGAGTCAATAATGACTGTCATTATTGACTCATCGCGAGCACGAGCTACATGTGCCAGCGCATGATGGTCTTGCCCATGCTCTTGCGCGTGTCGGCCTCGAAGGCCGCGGCGATATCGCGAATCGAGCAGACATCGATGACCTCACCGACCATGGCCTGCAGGTAGGAAAGGGTCTCGGGGTGCTCCTCGTACAGCTTGACGACGTTGAGGAAGTCCGCACGGCCGCTGCGGCTGCTACCGAAGAGGCGCAGGCCCTTCTCGAGCACCATGCGCGTGTTGATGGGAACCTGGTTCTCTGAGACGCCGAGCAACGAGATGGTCCCCTCGGGCCTGATCAAGTCGATAATCTGCTCGATAGCCCTCGTGGAGCCATCCCCACCGCAGCACTCGAACGCATGGTCAACGGGCGCCATACCATCGATTTCCGTGGACAGGTGCGTCTCGTCGACAAACGTGAAGTCCGAGAGCTTCGAGAAACTGTGTCCGATCACGACTAGCTGGGAATCAGGATAACGTTCGCGCAACGCGAGGCTCACGAAGAATCCGAGATTGCCATCTCCCCAGATACCGATGCGGTCGTGACGGGGATGAGCAATGGACTCGAAGCGCACGAGCGCATGCATGGCGACGCTCATCATCTCGGTGAACGCGGCGACTTCCATGTCCATGCCCTCCGGCAGCGCGATGACGCGCGAGGGCTGGAGCGCCACGAGCTCCTGCATGAAGCCGTCGAAGCCGCTTCCGCAGAACTCGCTGCTGCGCAGGTAGTTCTCGGCGATATAGGGATCCGTCTCGTGCGGGTTGTTGGGAAGCATCACGACATGCTGCCCCGCCGCGAACTGCCCGCTGCCATCGCGGACGACCTCGCCGACGCCCTCGTGTATCAGGGCCATCGGGAGCTTGCGGGCGAGCGCCTCGGCACTACGACGGCCGAGGTAATATCGCATATCGGCATTGCAAATCGACAGGTGCGTGGGTCGCACGAGCACCGTGTCCTCGGCAAGCGAGACCTCCTCGAGCACGGGCTCGAAGGTGCGGGGTGCTACGAGTCGATACACGCAGTTGAGCATGGCAATCCCTCCCGGGATTAATCCTCTTCCTGCAGGCGCAGGATGAGCGCATGGATCGCGCTCGCGCTGTTGAAGTTGTCCGGCACGATGTCCTTCGCTGGCACGGCCACGTCGAACTCCTCGTCGATGGCGTTGATGATCGAGATGATGTCGAACGAGTCGAGGACCCTGTCATCGACGAGCGTCGTGCAGGTTTCGTAATCGACGTCCTCCTCGACATCCTGGAGAAGTTCGATGACCTCTTCGAGCGTGGGCTCCATGCCTATTCACTTCCTATCGTGTTCAACGGGCTGCTCTCCGTGAAGTCTCGGGCCAGCACCGTGTTCCTATCTTCACCACGCAGGATTATACGGGGCATCGTGCGGCTTAGGAACAGGTGAACCCCCTCAGTGACGGCATACGCTCCGCAATTGTGGAACGCGAGCACGTCATCGCGCTGCACAGAGGGCAGCGGGGCCTTGCGCGCGAGGATGTCGCCGGTCGTGCAGAGGCTACCGCAGATGCAGTGGAGGCTCGCGTCATCATCAAGCGTGCCCGAGGGAGTCTCCCCGCGATCGGCGGCGCTCAGGTTCTCGATGACGGGCGTCTTCATGCCCATGAGCTGGCCTATGTAGGTGAGATGGTTGATGCCGCCGTCGACGATGCAATAGCGCGTTCCCTCGTTTTCCTTGAGGTCGTTGACGCCCGTGAGGTACGTGCCGCACTCGGCGGCGAAGAAGCGGCCCATCTCGATGGTCAACTCGACCTTCGAGGCGATGGCGCGCAGGTCGTCGGCCAACTCGCGCGCGGGCGCGAGCGTGTCGGAGAAGTCGTCGTCCATGAAAACGGGCGTCGCCAGGCCGGGGCCGTACTCGAGGCGCTCGATCTCGAGACCGCCATCGCGGAGCTCGTCAATGAGGTCGGAGAGCATCGCCAGATCCTTGCGCTGGTGCTTGAGCTTCACGCGCTGCGTGCCCGCGAAGTGGTGAATGCCGACGATTCGGACATGTGGGAACCCTGCACGATGCTCGACGAGCCAGAGGAGGTCGGCACGCGACATGCCGAACTGGCTCCCCGCATTGAGGCGCGGCAACACGGGCAGCACCTCTCCCCGCGCGGCGCCCTCGGCCTCGAGAAGGTCGATGTGATGCAGCGACTCGGCGGTGAGCACGCCAACGCCGAACTCGCAGGCATCATGAACGCTTTGAGCCGTCTTGTTGACGCCGGAGAAGACAATCGTGGCGGGGTCGACGCCGAGGGCCTTGCATATGTCGAGCTCGCCGGGGCTGCACACCTCGAGGTTGCCGCCCATCTCGGCTGCGGAGGGGACGAGGAAGGGGTTCGCCTTGATGGCGAAACACAGCTTGATGTCGTCTCCCCAGATGTCGCGGATGGCGGCCCACCTGCGCTTGAAAGCCACCGTGTCGAACACGAACGACGGTGTTCCATATTCCCGTGCGATATCGAGCATGACTGCCTCCGATGTTTGCTTTTCCATTCCCACTATCATAGATGACAAAGGCGGCGACCGTGCTTGTCACCTCCAGAGGAGATGCACGGCCGCCGCCATTGTCACATCCGGCTCACTCCGCGAGCTTCTTGCGGTCGATCTTGCCGTTCTTGGTCAGCGGGAGCATATCGTGCTGGCGAATCTTGTTGGGCACCATGTACTGCGGGAGCTTCTCGCGGAGAACGGCGCCGAGCTCCTTGCGGTCGATGCCTCCCGCATAGTGCAGCAGGATGCGCTTCTTGATGCCATCGTAGAGGCAGCACGCCTGCTCGACGCCCTCGACCGCCTGCGCGGCGGACTCGATCTCGCCGAGCTCGATGCGCTGTCCCATGTGCTTGATCTGGTGGTCCTTGCGCGAGAGGTACACGAGGTTGCCCTCGTCGTCGTAGCTTGCGAGGTCTCCGGTCCGATAGACGATATCGCGGTAATCGTGATGCAGAGGATTCTGCACGAAGGCTTCCGCCGTGCGCTCGGGGTCGCGATAGTATCCCAGGGCAAGCGTCGCGCCGCCGACGAGTATCTCCCCCTCCACGCCCGGCTCCACGACCTCGCAGCCCTCGGCGTCGACGAGGAAGACGTTCTCGTTCGCGAAGGCGCGTCCCATGGGGATGGTATCACCCGGCTCATAGGAGCGGTCGATGGTGAAGTACGTGCAATTGCAGGTGATCTCGGTCGGTCCGTAGACATTCACGAACGTGGCGTCCGGCAAGAACTCCCTCCAGATGTTGAGTTGCTTGACGGGCATGACCTCGCCGCTGAAGATCACCTTCTTCACGCTCGACGGCACTTTGTACTCGAATCCCTTCATGATCGACACGAAGCACATTGCGCTCACCGCCCACACGAGCACGGTGGGCTCGCGCTCGCAGAGATAATCGAGCAGCTGCGTCGGAATGCTGAAGTACTCGCGCGGAATGAGATGCACCGTCGCGCCGAGGAACAGTGCGCCGTATATGTCCTTCACGGAGACGTCGAAGTCGAGCGGGGCCTGGTTGGCGAACACGTCCTCGTGGGTCAGGCCAAGCGTTTTCGTGAAGACGGGGATGAAGTCGATGATGGAAGCGTGTCCCACGGCCACGCCCTTCGGCTCGCCGGTCGATCCACTCGTGAAGTTGATGTAGACCGGATCGGTCGAGAGCGCCTGGCCTCGACGGGCCGCGAGCAGCTCCTCGTCAACGGGTTGGGAGAGCATCTCCTCGACGCGCACGAACTCCGTCCCCTCGGGAAACATCTCCGCAGCCTGATCGGCACCCTGCTCGTCCACGATGACCAGGGCGGGATCGAGGCGGGCGGCGATCTTCTCGACACGCGGCTGCGGTTGCCTCAGGTCGATGAACGAGTAGCAGCAGCCGGCTTGCACGGCTCCGAGAAGAGTGCAGATGGCCGCCACGCTCTTGTCGAGGTAGATGGCAACGGGTCGGCGTGGCTCGACTCGCGCGGCGATGGCCGAGCCGACGGCACGCGAGCGCAGCTCGAGCTCGGACCAGGTCACGCGTTCATCGACATCGGCGAACGCGAGTTTCTCGGGGTGCTCCCGCGCGGAATCCTCGAGCCATTCGAGCACATTGTTCATAACCGCTTCCCTTTCCCGATGAGTCAGAGGGGGCTGTCCGGGTTTGACTCATCTACAACACGAGGACCTGCGTGTGGTACTTGCCGTACTTCACGGGCGAATCGGCGAGGCGCGCGTAGACGCGAACCTCCCACGCGCCCTTCCTCGGCGGAGTCCACGTGAGCTTGTTGTTCCCAGAATACTCCTGGATGACCTCGAAGGTGCCCTTGTCCTTCTCGCGGGCGCGGAATTCGTATTCCACCTTCGTCTTCGGGCCCGTCGCAGGCGTCGCCTTCACCTCGATGCTCTTACCGTCGTCGGACCTCTTCAGCTTGAGCGCCACACGCGAGATGGTGTCCAGATGGTCGAGACGCTCATCGAGGCTGTAGAAGTACTGGCCGAGGTCCTCACCGGCCTGATCCGCGAGGATCAGCTGCGCCATGGACCTGCTGAGCCGCTGCCCGCCGCGCAGGTTCAGGTGCTCCCAATCCATGTAATCGGTCTCGACGCTCTCGAACAACTCGTCCTTGGCGAGGTTGAAGTTGTAGAACCTGACGCCCTCGGAGGCGAGCTCCTCCTCGATCTGCCCGTAGAACTCCTCGTACTTGTCCTTCATGGCGAACAGGTTGAAGTCCGGCATGGGCGGCGCGACGGCGATCATCTCGACGTCGTTCTCCTTGCACAGCCGGCAGATCTCGAGCAGATGGGCCATGTTCTCCTCGCGGATCTCCCTCGGGTGGTAGAAGTTCATGTAATTCGTCTGGGTGATGGTGTTGTAGTCGAGGACGAGCGAGTACCCGCCGAAGCCGTTGTCGATGTACGTCCAGTCCTCATCGTTCACGCTCGATGCCTGCCCGGGGTCGAGGCCGTCGAGGCGCGACTTGATATTGCGCGGCACGTTCTGGAAGTAGCAGTGCTGCTTGACCCAGGGGAAGATGATGTTGATGGAATCGGGCGTCGAGATGAAGTCCTCGCCGCGCAAAGCGTATTTCAGGTCGTCGTAGATCTCCGAGGCGCTCTCGTCCTTCCATTTCTCGGTGAGGAAACCGCTCAGATGGGCCGCGCGCGGCGTCTTCGTGAGCATCGAGAGCTCGAGGCCGTAGATCACGCGGTCGACCTCCGGATGGTCCTTGAACGCCTGCCTCAGCGCGATATAGCTCTCGACCGCCTCCTGGCCGTTCGTCGCCATGTTGAGCGAGTCGGTGCCGGCGATCGGGTCGATGATGTCGGGGTCGAACCCGCGTTGCGTGAGCGAGTCGCCGATGATGATCGTGTCGAGCTCGTCGGTCTGGCGGTACTCCCACCACATGACCTCGCTCTTCGTGCCGTAGGGCACGAGGACGTAGGAGATGAGCACGTCGCAGGCGATGAACACGACGAGCGAGAGGATGATCTTCAGCGCGACGTGCAGCTTGCGGTGCCGCTTCGAGAAAGGCTGCTTGATGCCTGATCCCTGCTCGGCGGCGGCAGTGGCCTCCGTCTCGGGAACGTTAGAAGTTGGCATACATGAACCCCCCTCCGCTTGCCGGTGCGTAGATGAACGCGTACACGGTGAAGAAGAAAACCAAGCCGTAGATGATGCAGCGCACGACGATGTTGAGGTTCAAGAGCCTTCCTGTCACATCGACGCCGTGCTCCTTTCGCAGGCTGACGATGAACACGATGAGGCAGCCGATGGCCGCGATGATGATGCGCGCCTGGAAGCCGTCGAGCGGATGCGCGTTGAGCCATGCCCACAGGAGGCCGGGGTCGAAGTTGAACACCGTGTTGTGCAGCGCGGTGAGGCAGTCGCCGAAGTTGTAGATGCGGTCGAAGTACCAGCCGATGTTCACCACGATGAACGTGCGGATGACGCAGAAGATATGGTGCGCGCGCCCCTCCATGTTCACATGGAGCGCCGTGTTCATGCGCGTGAACAGCGGTGCGCACAGGTCGGCCAGCGCGATGACGATGCCGTTGTAGAGACCCCAGGTGATGAAGTGCGCATCGGCTCCATGCCAGAGGCCGACGAGGAAGAACACGAGGATGTTGGCCAGGCAGGCAGGCAACGTCCGACCCATGTGCTTGCCCATGTGCTTGCCCGCCCATTTGCCGAGCTTGCCCATGGTCGGGCGCAGCGCGAACGGGTAGAAGACGTAGTCGCGCATCCAGGCGCCCAGGGTGATGTGCCACCTGCGCCAGAAGTCTGCCAGCGAGACGGAGAAGTACGGCTGCCGGAAGTTCTCGGCCATCTCGATGCCGAAGAGCTGCGACACGCCGCGCACCATGTCGATGCCGCCGGAGAAGTCGGCGTATTGCTGCGCCGAGTAGAGCAGGATGCCGAACACGACCACCGAACCCGGGATGCCGGGGTCGACGCTGTCGAGGACGTTGTTCACCACCGAGAACAGCACGTTGGCGATGGCGTATTTCTTCATCATGCCGAAACCGAAGAGAATCGCGCCCCGCTTGGCCATCTGCAAATCGAGGCGGCGCGTGGCGTAGAGCTGCTCGGCGAGCGCATCGTAGCGGTTGATGGGTCCCTGGATCAGCTGCGGGAAGAACGACACGAACAGCAGGAACTTCGCGAAGTTGCGCTCCGGGTCGTACTTGCCGTTGTACGTGTCGATGAGATAGGCGATTGACTGGAACGTGTAGAACGAGATGCCGAGCGGCAGCAGCAGCTCCGAGGCCGTGAAGGCATCGCCGGCGCCGAATCCCTGCAACAGGGTGTTCCAGTACTTCATGTAGCCGAGGACGCCGAAGTTGACGATGAGACCGACGAGTAGCACGACCCACTTGCGCTTGGCGAACCGCTTCTTTATGGCCTTCCGCTCCGCCTTGTCGCTCGTGGCTCCGCGGAGCTCCTTACATCGCGCGTCATACTTCGAGAACGCCAGGCCGAGCAACCAGACAGTCACGGCGGTGAACAGGATGAAGAAGATGTTCTGCCAGCCCGAGCACAGGTAGAACCCCATGCTCGCGACGAGCAGCACGATCCACTGTCCCTTGTGGAATATGCGACCGACCGCGTAGTAGGCCGCGAGGGCCACCACCAGGAAGGCGAGGAACTGGAATGAATAAAGCTGCGTCAAAAACGATCCTTCGGTACGGCCATCCATATATCAAAACCGCATAGATACAGATACTCTAACAAAAGCAAGGCACGTTCTACGCTACGACTCGGCCGGATGAATCAAAGGACGGCTCTCCGACCCATCCGGTGTCTGCTACTATGGGACTGACAACCACGACTATGCGGGAGGCGCTCATGGCAATGAACGTTTACGCGGCTATCCTGGCCGGCGGATCGGGAACGAGGATGGGAAACGTCGACAAGCCCAAACAGTTCCAGATGCTCGGCGGCAAGCCCATCATCATCCACACCATCGAGAAGTTCTGCGCCTCCGGCAAGTTCGACGCCGTCGTCGTCCTGAGCCCCGCCGAGTGGGTGCGCCAGACGAGCGACCTCATCGCCAAGCATTGCGGCGAATATGCGGAGCAGATCCGCGTGACGGCGGGCGGCGCCCGGCGCAGCGACACGGTGAACAACGCCATCGCCTACGTGCAGGATAACTTCGCCACCGATGCCGACACCGTGCTCGTGACGCACGATGCCGTGAGGCCCTTCGTGAGCTATCGGATGATCGAGGACAACATCGCCGCCGCACGCGAGTTCGGCGCCTGCGATACCGTCATCCCCGCGACGGACACGATCGTCGAGAGCCTCGACGGCTCCGCCATCTCGACCATCCCCGAGCGCCGGAACCTCTACCAGGGCCAGACGCCCCAGTCGTTCAACCTCGCGAAGCTCGCCGAGCTCGTCGGGGGCCTGAGCGAGGAGGAGTCTGCCAGCCTCACGGATGCCTGCAAGGTGTTCGTGCTCCGCGGGGAGACGGTCGCGCTCGTGGACGGCGATGCCTCGAACATGAAGATCACCTACCCGCAGGACCTCCGCGTCGCCCGCGCCATGATGGCCGACGAGTAGGCTGCGACAAGAGAGCTGCTGGCCACGCCCCGATCTACGCTCCAACCCACGCCCCAGTCCACGCCCTTTTCTTTCGCTTAGGGACGTATGGAACGTCCTATTCCGTGAAAAATGGGATGGGATTGCCCTTATGTGCGAAAAGGGACATCCTATTTCGCACAAAACGGTTGAGACGGCGGTCGAGACGGCGCCCGGTGGCAGCTTCGCCCCTTTCCAAACACCGTATCCGGCAGCGGAATAACTGGGGCTTCTCCCTGACGCCTCGCGCCTACTTGAAGATTACCTTGCGGTAGAGGACGAAGTTCCAGATCACGATGCAGCACATCGTGCCGAGCTTCGCGAGGGTTGCCGGCACGCCCATGGGTTCGAGTGCGCCGATGACGAGCGTCGAGAACGTCATGTTCACCGCGAAGAGAATCAGATAGAGAACGAGGCTGCGCACCGGGTTCGACGTGCTCTTGAACGCGAGGCTGCGGTTCAGCAGGAAATTGCATGCGGTGGCCACGACGATGGCCGTGATGTTGGAGGGTGCCACCGCAAGGGTCAGCACCGAATGCAGGAGGTGGAACAACGCGAGCTCGATCAGCGCGCTCGACCCTCCGACGAGCAGGTACCGCAGGCCTTGCCCGGCAATCTCGCGCTTGCTCGACGTCGGAGCGCTCGACCTGTCCTCCTGCTCCGTCACCGTTATCCCTTGTGGTTGATGAGCACGTCGAGGTTATCGAGGCCGAACACCTTGATGCCCGTCTTCTCGTGCACGTCCTTGCGCTCGGCGAACGAGTCGTCGATGAAGATCGCGGGGGCGTCCGGCTTGATGTAGCCGCTCTTCTTCTCGCCGTCGTCGATGACGGTGATGCTCGCGAAGAGGTCCTCGCTGATGCCCGCGGCCGCAAGGCTCTCGTGGATGTTCTTCGTGTGGCGGCTGAGCAGGTGCACCGCCTTGCCCTCGTTGCGGCATTGGTAGAGGAACGCCACCGTCGGCAGCAGCACCTTTCCATCCTTCACGAGCGTGTCGTCGAAGTCGAGGTAGACCTCGTCGTAGGGGCAGTCCACCGCAAAGACGCAGTCGAGCGCGCGGTCGACCATGCACTGGTCGAACTGCGGCATGACGGACACGTCGATGTCGAAGGCGTCCATCACGGCGAGCAGCGGCAGGTTGACGCCAACCGCGCGGTTGAGCCCCATGGAACCGGCGACGCGCGGCGCCACCTCGAGCAGGCGGTACTCGCCGTCCACGTTGCGCTTGAGCTGGAAGAACCACATGCCGCGCATGTCGAGGCGCTCGTTGATCGTGAGGCCGATCTGGCGCACCACGTCGTCGGGTGCCGTGAGATAGGTGTTCACGCTGATGCCCATCTTCCTGCGGTTACGCACGCGCTGGGAGCTGTAGAGCAACTCGCCATGGCGGTTGGTGAAGCAGTCGATGGTGTACTCCTCGCCCGGCAGATACTCGCAGATCACCTGGCGGGCCGTGCGCTCGGACAGCTCGAAGGCGAGCTCCTCTGCGCTGTTGATGATCTTGAAACCGGCCGATCCCTGGCCGATGGCGGGCTTGATGATGACGGGATAGCCGGGCACGTCCTCGACGCCCGCGTAGGTCTTCGGATTGAACCACGTGTCCTTGAAGAACTCGTAGGTGATCTCCTTGTCGCGGCAGATGTCCGCGGTGCGCTGACTCGCGGAGATGACCTTGCACGGCAGCTTGTCGGCAATGTCCGTGAGTTTGACGATGGCGTCGTCGAGCGCGGGGAAGACCGCATCGATCTGCAGGTCGGTCACGAGCTTGACGAACTCCTCGTCAAACGCCGGGTCGCTGAGGAACGGGACGCCGCCATGGTAGTTCTTGTAGACGAACGAGCCATGGTCCTCGACGCTCGCAGCGCCATGGAGCTCGATGAAGCGAATGTCCTTGAACGAACGGTGCAGCTCCAGGCCGATCTCGGAACCGCAGGGAAATACCAAAACACGAATCGTCTCCATAGCCTCTCCCTAGTACTCGCCGCTTGCCAGCCTGCGCTTGATCTCCTCGATCACGCGCGCGGAATTGTGCTCGTCGTTGACCGCCGGATCGAACACCTCGGCGCAGATGCGCTGGCGCCACTCGGAATCCTTCGTCGGATCGTCGTAGTACTCGCGCAGCCGCTCGACCACGCCCTCCCACGTCGTCTCGCTCGGACCGGGATTGTATTCCATCGGGTCGTAGCGGAGGTCGTTCTCGTCCGCGAGGAACTCCTCGTGGTCGGGACGGTAGAACACCATCGGCCGATCGAAGAGCAGGTAATCCGTCGCGATGGACGAATAGTCGGAGATGAGCGCATCGTAGCTGCCGAGCAGCGCGTAGACGTCCTGCGACTTGTCAACGCGGATGTGCTTGGTCTCGAGCATCGCCCACTCGAGCATCTCTGAGTAATTGCGCCACGTGTGCGGATGCAGGCGGATGACGAACTCGCCGTCGCGCTCGTCGAGGAACTTGTCGATCTCGGGCATGTACTCGCACAGCGAGTCGATCATGTGGTACTCGCGCGCCGGGTCGTAGCGGTACGTCGGCGCGTAGATGACGCGGTACTTGACATCGGGATTCTCAACCCGTTGCGCCATCATCTCGCGCGTCTCGTATCCGTTGGCAACCTTGACGAGGAGGGCGTCGCGCGGCGTGCCGTTGACGAACATGCGCTTGTCGGGGATGTGCCAGTCGCCGCCCTCGTTGATGCGGTCCTGGTTGTTGGCGACGAGGAACATCAGGTAGCGCTCGTGCAGCTCGCGACGGGGCTCGACGAGGATGCGCTTGATGAGCTTCTTGACCCTCGTCTGCATGTCGTCAGCCGGATTCTCGAAGATGTCGGCGCTGTAGACGACGTGCTTCTCCTTCGTGTTGCCGAGGTTCTTCATGCCCTTGACGCCCGATCCATGCCACAGCTGCACGACCTTCGTGCCCTTGCCGAACACGGTGCCGTTGTAGTCGGTGGACTTAAAGTGGTCGGTGATCGCGACGCTCGCACGGCGGATGACGGCCTTGCCCTCCGGAGAATCGGTCATCTCGACGGGAAGACCCTGCTCGGAGAGCTCCTCGTACACGTCCTTGTTGTCGGTGATCCACACGAGGTTGAGCTCCGGATTGTGCGAGCAGGCGTACTCGTAGAGGTAGCGCGTGTTGTCGAGGTAGCCGCGCCGCCTGAACGAGGTGATAATCCACGTGTTCGGGTCCTTCTCGTGGAGCAGGCCCGACCAGTACTCGGCCGTCGTCATGCCCACGTCCGCCACGCGCTTCACCTTGTGGAACTGCTGCTTCAACGCACGGTGCGCCCTGACGCCATAGCCGAGCATCGCGCGGTTGCGCGGGCTGCGGATGTACTCGACGTACGGCCCCCAGCCCCATTCTTTCACGAGGGCGTTGATGTTGCGGTAGTACGCCAGGAAGGTGCCCAGCGAGACGACCGCGCTGCGCGGATGCTCCTGGAACACCTTGCAGATCTCGTCCACGTCCTTGTCATCCACCAGCTGCTGCAGGTAATGCTGCATGGCGAACTTCATCCTGTTGTCGATGGCCGTGATCGTGGGCTGGTCGAAGTTGAACTGCGAATACCAATCGCGCAGGTACTCGCACACCTTGATCCAGCTCTTCTGCACGGTGAGCGCATTCTCGCGCCACTCCTTGAAGGCGATGGCGGAGCGGTTGTCGTCGGTCTTGCGGTACGCCGTCATGACCTCGGGGATGAAGATGGCCGGGCCATAGGCGAGGTTCATCATGAAGAAGGCGTTGTCGCCGGCGAAGAGCTCGTCGTATTCCGGCAGGAACGGCATGTCCTGCTTCCAGCGGTAGAACAGCGTCGAGGTGTGCGCCTGGATGCCGCTGGAGATGTACTCGGCCGCCGTGTACCTCGTGGTACCCGGCACGAAGTCGGGAATCCCGCTCGGAATGAGCATGCGCCCGTAGGCGTCCTTGTTGTAATAGTCCTCGAGATACCAGCCCTTGTTCGCGATGATCTCGGTCTCGGCGAAGCAGGCGTATGCCTCGGGATTTGCCTCCATCACATCGTATTGCTTCTGGAGCTTGTGCGGATCGGTCCAGTAGTCGTCGCCCTCGCACAGCGCGATGTATTTCGCAGTCGCGGCCTGGCAGGAAAGGCGCAGGTTCTTCGGACCACCGCAATTCTCGGTGCGCAGGATGGGGACGACTTTCCCCGGATACAGGTCGGCATACGCCTGGATGATGTCCGGCGTGCCGTCTGTCGAGCAGTCATCGCTCACGATGATGTTGAACGGGAAATTCGTCTCCTGCATCAGGAAGCTCTCCATCGCGGTGATGATGTAGTCCTCCTGGTTGTAGGTGATGCAGACGATGGAAACTTCCGGTTCCTGTCCTTGTGCCTCGGGATTGGTCTCTGCTGTCATATACAAGTCCGTTCGATACGGTTTTCCTGCATTTCTGCATTTGGCATGTAGTCAATCTTACTATAACCGCCAGCATGCTAATATTAGTTCTCGGTACGCGAAGCAACCGAGGGAGAGTACAGCATGGGCATGTATCCCGGCCTCCAGCCGCTCAGCGCACGATTCCGCATCGGCGAATCTGCAAAATACAAGAACATGGACATTCCGGAGCTCGAGAAAGCGGTTTTTCCCGAGGATCCAGAGCTGTTCGCACGGCTTGCATTCCGGCGGGGAGAGGGAATTCCCTGGCAATACCGGAGGGCATGCAAGAAGCCCGTCGACAAGAAGATGGTCTTTTTCGAGAGCAATCTCGGCAGGCAGTGGACCGGCAACCCACGCTATATCTACGAGCGCATGCTCGAGCGCTACCCCGATTACACCTACGTGTGGGGCTACGATGGCGACCCGGATTCCGTGGATGGAAACACCATCGTCGTGAAGCGCAGCACGGACGAGTACTACGAATATCTTGCCAAGTCGCACTATCTGGTCAACAACACCGGGTTTCCCATCTGGTTCCATCGAACAGAGAGCTTCTACCTGCAGACATGGCACGGGACGCCCTATAAGAGCCTGCACTGGGATAGAAAATCCGATCATCCGTTGCGCGGGACATCGGGTAACTTCTTTGCAAAGTCGACGGGCTGGAATGCGCTGCTTGCGCCGAATGCCTGGTCGAAGGAGCGCTTCAGGACATGCTTCCGATATCGCGGCCCCATCCTCGATATCGGGTATCCCGCCAACGACATCTTCTTCGATACGCCACGCTACGAGAAGGTGAGGGCGCGCATGCGCCAGGAGCTGGGGATTCCCGCCGAGTCTCCGGTGTACCTTTACGCTCCCACCTGGCGCGACGGAGGGCTCATCGCCGGATGGAAGTTCAAGTTCGACCTGCTGCTCGACCCCGAAGAGTTCATGAAGCACGTGCCCGACGATGCCTACCTGCTCATCCGCGCTCACCACATGAGCGATGCCGATGGGAAGCTCGTGGAGCTCCCGAACCACGTTATCGATGTGAGCGGCTACGACGATGCGCACGAAGTCATGTGCACGGCCGACGTGATGATCGCCGACTATTCTTCGATCGCTCACGATTGGTACTGCTCGAGAAAGCCCGTTGTCTACTTTGTTCCCGATCTCGAACGCTACATGTCCTTGCGAGATGTTTACTACGATATGACCTCCAAGGAATATCGAGCCGGGGAGATTTGCTACAACCAAGATGAACTGCACAAGCAGATTGAGAGCATAGATCCCTTTGCCCTCACAAGCTACACGGAATACTATGACCGATTCTGCGCCTCGAATGACGGCCATGCCTCCGATCGCGCAATCGATTTCATGCTCAGCAAGTAAGGAGCAGACGCTATGGAACAGCAGAGAATCGCGGTCACCCGCTCGTCCATGCCCCCGTTCGAGGAGTACGTTGCCGAGATAGCGGATATCTGGGACAGCAGGTGGCTGACCAACTTCGGGACGAAGCACAACCAGCTCATCGAGGAGCTCAAGCCGATCATCGGCGATGCGGGCATCGCTCTGTTCACCAATGGACACAACGCGCTCGAAGCGGTTCTCGCCGCCTTCAACTTCGGCGAGGGAGAGGCGATCACCACGCCGTTCACCTTCGCCTCGACGACCCATGCCATCTCGCGAACCGGCTTGACCCCCGTGTTCTGCGACATCGACCCCGAGACGTGCTGCATCGACGTCTCGCAGATCGAGAGCCTCATCACCGAACGCACGAAGGCGATCGTGCCCGTTCACGTGTACGGCATGATGTGCGATGCCGATGCCATCGATGCCATTGCGCGCAAGCATGGCCTGAAGGTCATCTACGACGCCGCGCATGCATTCGGCGCGAGAAAGGCAGGCGTGCCCGCCGGGATGCTCGGCGATGCGAGCATGTTCAGCTTCCATGCGACGAAGGTGTTCCACAGCATCGAGGGCGGCTGCGTCGTCTACAAGGACGAGGCCCTGGCCGAACGGATACGCGAGCAGCAGAACTTCGGCATGGATTCCGCCGGCGAGGTCAACGTCGTCGCGGGCAACGCCAAGATGAACGAGTTCCAGGCGGCGATGGGACTGTGCAACCTCAGGCACCTCGATGACGCGATAGCCGCGCGCAAGGCGGCGACCGAGCGCTACCGCGAGCGCCTAGGCGACGCGGCCGGAGTCACGCTGCTCGAGCCGCAATCCGATGTCGAGAGCAACTACGCCTACTTCCCGGCGTTCTTCGACCCGGCGGTGTTCGAGGGCGGAAGGGGCGGCGTGGCAGAGAAGCTCGCCGCGGACAACATTCTCGCCCGCAAGTACTTCTACCCGCTCACCTGCGACTTCCCCTGCTATGCGGGCTTGCCGCACGCGGATGTCCCGGTTGCGAGGAAGATGGCCGACTCGGTGCTCGCACTCCCCCTTTTCGAGGATCTCACCCCCGAGATGGTCGACAGGATCTGCGACTGCATCTTGAGCTAACCCGGACCGCCCTGCTACGAGCTCGATACCCCACCTTTTTGACGAAAAAGGACGTCCTTTTTCGTCAAAAAGCGCGCTTCGTGACCCTTTTTCACGTTTAAGGACGTCCAATCAGTCCTTAAACGTGAAAAAGGGTCATGGCCATGGGCATCAACGAGAGCTTCGGCTGAACAGTGGGTGCGCCTTAAGACTGCGCGCACCCCGCTGCCCCTCGGCTCATTCGCTGTCGATGCGATCCCTGATGACGTAGGAGGGGCGCTGCTTGCCCTGAATGTAGGTGCGGGCGAGATACTCGCCGATGATTCCCAGGAAGAACAGCTGCAACCCGCCGAAGAAGAGGATGAGCACGACGATGGTCGTGAATCCGGGTACGTCGACGCCGGACACGAAATGCTTGATGATCTCGTAGATCAGGTAGACGATGGCGGCGACTGACACCACGCTGCCGATATACGTCGCCAGGCGCAGGGGGAACGATGAGAACGACATGATGCCCTCGGCGGCATAGCGCACCAGCCCACGGGTCGACCAGTTCGTCTCTCCGTTGGCGCGCTCGCCGGGGGTGTACTCGTAGGGCAGCGTCTTGAAACCGACCCACGCGAACAGGCCCTTCGAGAAACGATGGTATTCCGGCATGGCGAGCAGCGCCTCGCAAACCTTGCGCGTGAACACGCGGAAGTCGCTCGCCCCGTCGACCACATCGAGATGCGAGGTCCGCGCGAAGAAACCGTAGAACCGGTCCGACATCCGCTCCCTGAACCCACGCTTCCTGTTCGCCTGGAATGCGGCGACGCAGTCGTACTCGGGATTCAGCTGCAGGAGCTTGCACATCTCGAGAAAATCAACGGGATCTTGCTGCAGGTCCGCGTCTATGAAACCGATGTAGTCCCCCGTCGCACTGCGAAGGCCCGCGAGCATCGCGGCCTCCTTGCCGAAATTACGAGAGAACGAGAGCACCGTCACCGCGCATGGCAGGTCCGCGCGCGTGGCAACCTCGCGCATCTCCCCGTAAGTCGAGTCCGAGCTGCCGTCATCGACGAACACGACCTGGCAGGAGAATCCGGAGTCCGCAAACGTCTCGACGATGCGCTCGAAGAGCAGCGTTATGTTCCCCGCCTCGTTGTGAGCGGGTGCGATGAGCGAGACTGTCGGGTTTGCGCGCGTATCCATTACGCCCCATCCATATCGCGGTGCTTCGCCAGATTGACGAACCCATCCTTACCAGCTGCTAGTGTATCACCAACGGCTTTCCGGCCCTTCCTGCGCTTCTTCCGCGCGAACAGCGCGATGATGATCAGGAGAACGATACCGCCTACCGTGCACAGCAAGCCATATTTCAAGCCGGGCGTCGTGTAGTGCAGCTCGACCTGATGCGCACCCGGCTCGACGAGCAGGCCGGAGAACATGATGTTGGCGCGCATGAGGTCGGCAGGCTTGCCATCGATGGTGGCGGACCAGCCCGTGCTATAGGGCATCGAGAGGAGGAGCACCCTGGCCTCGTCCGCCTCGATCGACCCCTTGATGCTGTTCGCGCCGAACTCGACATCGGTCAACGTGCAGGCGGAAAGGTCATCCACCCAGGACGCATAGCGCGACATGGGCTGAACGAGGATCTTCATGTCATCGAAATGATAGTTGCCGGCCACCTCGAACGTCATGTCAACGCCGGAGCGCTTCTCGCTCGAGTAGCCGAGATTGGCCATGTAGACCGTCTGCCCGGTGCTCCAGGAATTGCGGTCCGAGCGATACGAGATGGCGTTCGCCTTGCCGTCGCACGCGAATTTGAGAAGCAGCGGGAACCCATTCGAGAGGAACTCCTGGTTCGCCCGGTCCTCGAGCACGATGCGCTGGCGCTCGACAGCAGAGAGATTGTTCCAATGCGCTTGCGAGGCGTTGGCCGCATTGTCGTCCTGGTAGAGGCCGAGCTGCGTGAGCTCCGTCGCCTCGAGACCGTCGACGAGCACGTATGCCTCGCATCCTGCGGGAATGTCGACGTCGAGGTGAATCGAGACAGTGCCCGCCTCGAGACTCTCCTTATCGACGGTGAAATCGCGCTCGCCCGACATGTCGACACCGGCGCTCGGGGTCATCGCAAACTCGAGCTCCCTGACATCGCTTTCGAGGACGGCGCCCTCCAGCTCGCCCTGTGCCTTCTGGGCGCCGTCGCCCTCGAGCACGACGCCCTGCATGAGCGCCTCCTGCCGCTGCGCGGGATTCATCGCCTCGAAGGCCGCCTTGTCCACATAGCCCGTGTAGGTGTAGCCGAAGGGCAGCGGCTGCTGGTTCTCGTCGATCCGGTACGAATCGTAGGCCCAGCGCACGGCCTTCTCCTGCTCCTCACTGAGCTTGTCAACGCCGAGCTCGTCCTTGTAGGCCTGCACGAACGCCTCGTAGCGCTCGTGCAACTCATAGGGTTTCGCGATCGCCTTGTAACCATACGGGACGAACTCGTTTGTCTCACCCCGAGTGCGCGAGACGTAATACCTCACACTCGCCAACTCGTTGAGAAACGTGCGGTGGTCGAGCCCGAGATAGCTTTGCGAGATGAAATTCGGGATGGCCATATCCATCAGATAATCCGCAGTCTCTCCCGCTGAGAGACTCCAAAAGAAACCTGTCGAGGATATTCCCCTCAAGACCGTCGCGTTGCTCCAGAGAACCGGAGATGCCGCAAGGCGCCTTCCCGGCGTCCCCATGCCCATGCGGTAAAACGACCCGTCGTCGCCTGCATGGTACGCGACGTTGCGCAAGGGATTGTCCATGACAATCTCATGGGCCATGCCCAAATCGACGAAGTCATCAATCGACTCGCTCTTGTCAGGGCTGTACCGGAACGAGGCGTTGACCCACACGCCAGCCACGAGCGCCACGATGAGGACGGCGGACGCGGCACCTTTCGCGCCACCGAATCGCCTGACCCATTTGCCAGCCTCCTCCACCCGGGCATGCGAGCCACCCGCCCCCGAGACGCCGCGGTCGATAACCGCGATGGCGACGAGAACGCAGAGCACGAGGAACATGGAGGCGAACACGTTGCCCGCCAGGCCGTCGGAGAGGACGAAGACGAGCAGGGCATACACGGCGGCAAACCCAAGCATCACGGCAAGCGTCTTCTTCGTCGGTCTGGTCACGTCCTCCCAGCAAAACGCCAATGTGAAGCAGAGAAGCATCGCGTAGGCCCACGACCATCGGTTCGAAACATAAGAGAACCCGTTGAGCACGCTACCGAATACTGGGAATATCAGGAACACGGTGAGTATGATAAGTCCCGCCTTCAGTTGCTTTCTCCCTTTTGCAGCGCACAGAGCCGGCACGCCAAGAAGCGCCGGCCCTGCAACGCCAACGAGAGAATAATATGAGTTGGCGGACGTGCTGAAGGCGCGAATCAGCTGCTGATAGTAATAGACCGGATACAACAGGTCATAGACGACCGTCGACCCCGCCCTGCTGCTCCCGACAACGGCGAGCACAATCGGGAGGAAGATGACCCCGGCGATGGCGACACCGATGACGCCGCAGACGATGAATTTCACGAGCAACGCGAAGAAGCTCCCAACCGAGCGGAGCTCCCTCGTCCCGAAGAATCGCACGATCACGTAGACCACGAGCATCGCGACGAGCATGTAGAGAAAGTAGAAGTTGCTCAGCGCCGATATGGCGATCATGACGATGAAGAGGACGGGTGATTCCTTGGCGAAGATCTTCTCGACGCCGACGAGCAGCAGGGGCAGGTACACCATCGGGTTCAGGAAGAACGGGTGGCGCAGTCCGCCGAAAAGCGCCCAGCTGCAGAACGCGAACGCGATGGCGCCGCCAAGCGCACCGGCCTGGCTCACGCCCATGCGCTTGCAGAACACCATAAAGAACAGGCCCGCGAGGAACATGCGCACGACGATGAGGGCATCGTAGAGCACCTCAGTGTGAGCCGAAGGCACGATAGCTGAGAGCAGGTTCAACGGGTCGCCGATGACGTAGTAGGCAAACGTCGTGAGCACATCGGAACCGTATCCGATGCCAAAATCCCACAGGGGTATCGCCGGTTCCCCATGAATCACGCCCGACGCGATCTCGCGCAGCCACGTGCCGTAGTACTGGAGGGCGATATAGTGCTGTTCGATTCCGTCGGTACTCCAAATGAAGCTCTTCCCAGTCGCAATGAACGGAATGAATGCGAGGAACGCGGTGACGATGAACAGGGCAGTGTAACGAAGCGTCTGCCTCTTCCAGCTCCACGCGCTCTGTCCAGCCGTCACTTTCACGAAACCTTCTCCCCCCTATACGCGCGCTCAAGCTGGAGTGCGCGTGCTGTGTGGTTAGTGAAATACGCATCCACGTTCAACGCGATAGCTTTCTTGATGGCATCATCGGTGTCGAGCGTGTAGAAGGCAACCTTCTTGCCAGCCTTGTGCGCGACTTTCACATTCTCCTCCGTCATGAGGTTCTGATAGGCCGCGACGAAATCAACGCAAGGAATCGTGAGCCCGTGGTTGAACACCTGTTGCGAGATGGGCAGGTAGTCCACGAGGAGAACCTTCTTCATCGCCGGATGGGTGCTCTCGAGAGCCTCGAGAGGATTCGTCGAGAAGCTCTGCACGGTGATGTTTGCCGCCGGATGGGCATCAACGACCCGCACGAACTCCTCGAATCCTCCCATGCCCTCCTTCAGCTCGACCACATAGTTCACCGATGTTCCGTAGCGATTGAGCACCGCCTCGAACGTGTGGGGCGGCTCGCCGTTCGATGCTCGCAGCGCATTGATCTCCTCATCCGTCATATCACCGAATGCGCGGTTCACCCCGAATACGCGCCTCGCGTTGAGGTCGTGGGAGACGTAGAGCGTGCCATTCTTCGAGCGAACCACATCGAGCTCGAGGTTGCGCGACCCCTGCCTCTTCACCATGTCGTAAGCGGCAAAGGTGTGCTCGATGGAATCGGTGGCTGAACCGCGATGGGAGTAGACATGCGTCCAAGGTGCCGGCGATGGCACCGGCTTCGTCGTCGCATCCTGCAGCGCCTTGAACCCCGCCTTCGAGATCGCCCTCGTTCCCCCGAGCACGTACGCCGCATGCTTGTTGGGAGCGTCGCCGATAAGAACGCGGTTTGCCTTGCAGAAATTGACCGCATCAGATCGGTGCTTCTCGCTGATCAGGAGCAGCACCGTGTTGCCCCGGGCCGCCCAGGGACCGGCGCACAACGCATCGCTATAGCGCGTGCCTCGGGCCACCAGAAGCCCCTCGGGAGACATCCCGTTGTCAATCTCCCACTTAGCCAAAGCAATCGCCGTCTTGTAGGAGTTGGCGCCGTACACGCGTTTGACCTTGGCCTTCGTGTTCCCCTTCACAAGGTTGAAGACGCCATTCGATATGGCCTTCGGCCCACCGACGACGATGACGTTCTTGTATCCACCCCTCTTGATGGCGTTGAGCGTGAAATACGAGATGGTCCTACCATCCCTGCCCGCGAGGAAGATCGGCGCCTTGTTCCGCGCCGCGTAAGGGCTGGCCGCAAGCGCGTCGCTAAAGGTCGAGGACGTGGCGAGGAAGCAGGTGTCGGAACGCACCTTCCCCAGCTTCGTCGAGACCATGACGGCCGTGTCCTGCGCCGTGTAGCCCCAAACACGGTAGACGTTCTTGGGCCCAAGCTGCTTGAGGCGATTGAAGACGTTGTTGTTCACCGCCTTAACGCCGCCCACGACGTAGACCGTCTGCACCTTCATGCGCTCGAGCTCGAGCCTCGTCTGCCAGGGCACGCGGTTGTGCTCCACGAGCAGGATGGGAGCGCTGAGCTTGCCGGCGAGCGAGCTTGCGGAGAGCGCATCCGCGAAGCCCTCAGACGTGACGACAACCGCGTACTTGGACGATTTCCATCCCTTCATGGTGATGGCGCGCATCGTGTCGTACTGCGTCTTGCCGGAAACGCGTGTCCATGAAACGAGCTGCGTCGGGGATGTGTCATCGGCAACCACGGCCGAGTTCGAGCTACTCGCCTGCAACGTGTAGGTGGCGCCCTGAGCCTGCGCGGGCGCAAGAGCGATTGGCAACGCGAAGAGCATCGCCAACACGAGCACCGCTATGATTTTCGGGAGTCTTGTCATCCAGCGAGGCGCACCTTCCGCGACTAATCAATATTTGCAACGTCTCGAACCGTTTAATTATACACGCAGTCCCGAATGAGTCAGAGGACTGTCCTTCGACTCATTTCCCCAGCTTGCGCTTAGCGCGGGCGAGGCTCTTCTTCGTGAACCAGGTCACACCCGCGAGCGCCGGCGAGACCTTCGCTTCCGAGGCGCGGATCTCGAACACCGTCTGCAGCCTGCGCATCAGGGCGGCGTCGCCTCCATCGCTTCCCGCGAAGTCGTCCATGTCCAGCCCGAACACCGCCTTCGCGATGTCCGCGTTCTCGCGCACGGCCTCGACCACCTCGCCAGCCGTGTGTAGCATGAACTTCGCGCGCATGAGCTCGCGCATGTCCATGTTCATGCGCTTGAGCACCTCGGCTGCGATGGCGTTGTCCGGAACCTGCTCGGTGAAATACGCGAACATATCGCGGTCGATGGAGAGCCAGTCGGCCTTCGTGGCATCCCATAGCTCGTAGCGCGATTTGTACTGGTACACTCCCCCGCTCCAGATGCGGTACACCGACATGCAGTCGGGCAGATACCCGCACTCGCCCTGCCCGAGCTGCAGCGCCCAGATCGTGTAGTCGCCGATGAGATGGCCGTAATACCACTCCGGAATCTCGAGGTCGTAGTCCCAGCGGAAGAACATCGACGACGTGTGCACGAGACCGAAGTTCACAAAATCGGCGAGCCGGTAGCTCTCCTTGACCTTGAAGTCGCGATTGCCCGAGGGCCAGCGGGGCACGCCGTCGGGGGTATGGGAGAAGTCCTCGGCGATGATCCATGTGCCATCATCCGTCTCCACCGACACGCGCACGTCATGGAAGCACGAGCGGAGCTCCGGATGCGCCTCCATATAGTCGACCTGCTTCTGGAGCTTGAGCGGGTCGGTCCAGTAGTCGTCTCCCTCGCAGAAGGCGATGTAGGTGCTCCCCGCGCGACTGCACAAGTCGATGAGATTGCGCTGCGCACCAAGGTTCTGCTCGCGGATGACGGGCTTGACGATGTCGGGGTACCGCTCCGCGTACTCGCGGACGATCTCGGCTGTGCCGTCCGTGCTGCAGTCATCGCCCACAAGCACCTGGAATGGGAAATCCGCCCGCTGCGACACGAAGCTATCGAGCGCTTCCGCGATGGTCTTCTCGTGGTTGTACGCGATGCATGCGACTGTCACCAGCATCGCGCCGTCGGTTGCAGCGCTCATGAGAAACACCGTCTAGTAGTTGGCCTCATAGAACTTGGTGGCCTCGTCGATGTCGCCATCGAAAACCTTGGTGCCCTTGTCGAGCACTATGCCGCGGCTGCAGAACTCCTGGGCCACGGCGGAGGCATGCGTCACGAAGAGCACCGTGACGTTCTTGTCCATCATGATCTCGCGGATGCGCGTGATGCACTTCTTCTTGAAAGCGCGGTCGCCGACGGAGAGCGCCTCGTCCACGACGAGGATCTCGGGGTTGATGGCGACGGCGAAGGCGAAGCCCAGACGAGCGCGCATACCACTCGAATAGCTGCGCATCGGCTGATCGATGTAGAGGCCGAGCTCTGCGAAATCGATGACGCCGGGCTCGATCGCCTCGATTTCCTGCTTTGACAGGCCGAGGATCTGGCCGCGGAGGTTGATATTCTCACGACCGCTGAGCTGCACATCGAAACCCGCAGTCAGCTCGAGAAGCGCCGAAACGCGCCCGTTGACCTCGATCTCGCCCTGCGTGGGATGCACGACGCCGGTGATCATCTTGAGAGCGGTCGACTTGCCGGCTCCGTTGTGGCCGAGGAAGGCAACCGCCTCGCCTTTCTTGATCTCAAAAGAGAGGTCGTTGTTGGCATTGACGCTACCGACGTACATGCCCTTCTTGCGATAGTTGAAGATGCCGAGGAAGCGTCCCCTGTCGTTCTTGTAGAGGTCGTAGGTCTTCGTCACATGGTCGAACTTGACGGCAACCTCGTCGCTCACGCCTCCCTTGTGAATGGCCTTGGCATCTTTGAGAACGGCTGTATCAGAGGACATCGGCGACCTCCTTGCTGACCTTCTTGTAGAGCCAGAGCATCACGACCAAGGTGATAACGAACACGATGGCGAAGCCGACGCATGCGCTCGTGTTCTCCCAGAACCACGTCTTGTAGTAGAACGTGTCGCGGAACGCGTTGATGAAGAACGTGATGGGGTTGAAATCGAGGATGCGCTGGATGGTGTGGCTACCGATCGAATTCACATCGAAGATCGCGCCCGACAGCCAGAAGAACGGCGTCGAGAGCGCCGACATGAGGTTTGCGAAGTCCTTGCTCATACCCGAGAGCAGGGAGAACATCATCGATGCTATGTACCAGAACACGAGCATCATGATGAGCAATATGGGCACCTGCAGCAGATAGATGTCCGGCTTCATTCCCGACAGGAAGTACACGACGAAGAGCACGACGAGCAGCATGAGCTGCAAGATGAGCGTCGCGAACGTGTAGATCGCCGGAATTCCCCCGATGGGGAACTTGATCTTGTTGACCAGGTATGGGTAGCGATGCAATGTGTCGACACCGAGGCCGAGCATGTCCTGCATGAAGAACCAGGGGATCATGCCGGCGCACAGCCAGAGGAAGAACGGCGGCGCGGACGGATCGGTCGATCCGGAGCGCAGGCCGATCTCGAGGGCGAACCAGAAGCAGAACAGGTAGGTGCCCGGCTTGATGAACAGCCACGCCCAGCCCAACGCCGTGCCGCGAGCCTTCTTCAGCAGCTCGAAGACGGCAAGGCGGCGAATCTGATCGCGCCACTCCCAGATATCCTTGATGATTGTGGATAATGCTTCAAGCATTATGCTCCGATTCCACTTCCCTCATGCGAACGAAACACTATTCTATCGGTTTTGACTCCTGCCAGACGTTGCCGAACGTGAATCATCGGTGACATGCCTAAAACCCGATCCTCCGCTTGACTTCCTCGACAATCGTCTCGCAGATGTTCATATCGAGCGGATAGTCGTATGCGACATCACGAACCCTCGCCCTCGTCTCGGCTCCCCTCTCCGGATTCTCGAGACATTTAACGACCTCTGCCAGCACATCATCCCACGTCACCACCTGTTCGCCGGGAATCATGTCGTTATAGTCGTAAAACATGGAAATGCGCTCGATAGTCTTCTCGCGGTTTGGATTAAAAACCACTATCGGGCGATCGAGCAGCAGATAGTCGTACATGACATTGCTGTAATCGCTAATCATCAGCTCATAGCGGGCCAAATCCTTGTATATATCGTGTGTTCTCAGCAAATTAACGTATTGGTACTGGTCGATCCTGTCCTCGATGCGCTTCTTGTCGGCACCGGAAAAACCGGATTGTATGTAGACGTCCATGTACAAGTCCAGTTGCTCGAGGCAATCGTTGATGTCGTCCAGATGGCTGAAGAAATCGTCGATGAAGGCCTCTTGGTCGGTGACGCCCTTGTCGATTGACGGCGCGAAAATGATTCTGCGCGTATGGTCGGCGGTGTTGTCGAGCAAGGCCTCGGAGCGAGGTGAGCCGCAGACGAGGATGCGGTCCTCCGGAATATGAAGGAAGTCTCGGAGCACCTCCTTCATAAGAGCGTTCGGTGCCAGAGCGAGCTCGAAATCCTCGCTGTGCTCTGTGAAGAAGTCTATGTTCAGGCTGTTCACTAAGGCCTTTCCGTACTTGCCGACGTGCAGCTTGGCAACATCATCGACCGTTGCCTCCGGATTGAACTCCGGACTGGAGTATCTGGCTCTCGTGCGGGTGTCATCAAGATGGAAACCCGTGCCAAGCCTGACCATCTTGATCCCCTTGTTGAAGCCCTTGACGCGGAAGCTCACGACCTTGCTGTCATTGAAGAACGCAACGGATGCCCTCTTGAGGATTTCCGTGCACTCTGGAGTCCCAAAACTCACGATTGGAAGATGCTCTGCACGCGCAAAGTTCAACACGCCTTTGCTCTTCGTGATCCACACGGGCTTGATTTCCGGATGAAACGCGATGATGTATTCGAAAAGATATCGCGCGTTATTGGAATAGGCGTTATAGCCATCGCAGGAGAAAGCCCAGATCGACTTGTCCTTGGGAAGCAATGCGAATTCGGAGTACTGGCTCGCCTTGAGCAGCAGGTCGCGCTCGATGGCCTCGTGGCGCTTGACGACCTTGTCGGCGAGGAAGTCTTTCACGGATTCGTTTTTCCAGAGAATATCGAGTTCTTCCTCGGTGAACAGGCCGTTCAGCTTCTTGTGCTCAGCGTTGAGGCGATCCCTGTGCTCCATATAGAGCTTTACCGCATACAGATGCTTCGCGAAGGCCTCTGCCAGAAGCACGTCGTCTCCCGAGGCGGCAATCGACCTCGTGTAATTCGCGAACTCGGTGATGATCCTCTCCTGTATCTCCTTGTTCGCGAACGTTCCGTAATGCTTCTTGAAATACCTTTCGAGATCGGTCGCCATGGCAATCCACGACTCTCGGCTCTTCAGGAAATGCTCGGTCTTGTTCTCGAACATGATGGCGCTTGCCCCGGCCTCATGGCGACGATAGGCGGACATGGTCTCGGGAATGAATCCGATGGGCCCGTCGCCCGCCTGTATCATCATGAGCGAATGGTCCCCGTAGATGTGGTTGTAATACCACTCGGGAATCTCGCGGTCGTTGTCCCATCGATAGAAAATCGACGACGTATGCGCGGGCCCAAGACCGATATAATAGTCCATCCTCATGCTCGTCAGCTCATTGTCGTAGCCGGGGATGGAGCTGGGGATGCAGCGCTCTCCCTCTTCGTTCGGGATATAGTAGCTGTTCAGGTACCAATCCTGGTCGGCATCGATACGCGTGTTGTGGAAACAGGCCCGGTACTCGGGATGCTCTTCCATCAGCTCGTATTGCTTCTGCAACTTGAAGTCATCGAGCCAGTAGTCATCTCCCTCGCAAAGAGCAATGTAGGGCGTGCCGGCCCGTCGGCATAAATCGATGAGGTTGCGCTGGGCGCCCATGTTCTCCTCGCGGATGAAGGGGACGATCAACCCCGGATAGCGCGCGGCGTAATCGAGGATGATGTCCTTTGTGCCATCGGTGCCCCTATCCTCGCCAACGAAGATCTGAAACTTGAAATCCGTCTTCTGGGAGATAAAGCTCTCGAGGGCCTGCGCGATGTACTGCTCCTGGTTATAGGCGATGCAGACAACGGTCACCTTGCATGCTTCGTCGATCATTGCATCAATCCCCTACTCAGATTCATTCTGCACGTCATCAAAGAAAGTCACTCGGTCGAAATGGGGCTTCCGGTCTTCGAGATCCGGCAACCTCATATAATCACCGTACATAGACGAGAGCACCCCATCCGGATTGTTCGGAACGGCGACTTCGATTCCCCTGAAGACCGCCTTCTTGGTGGGAAACACGTCATCATAGTCGAAAGTGCACTCGATGACAGTATCCATGTTCGCGATGCAGGTGAGGCCCTGACCCACGCTGGGATACTCGCCGAACCCCAGCGGCTCGTAGTCGCGCTGCTCCTCATCGGCTGCCATCGCCTGCGGCTCGGGCTCCTTCTTGGAGAACAGCCCGCGCAAGCCGCCCCTCTTCCCGGTTTCGTCCTCCTGCTTAGGAAGCTTCCGGGCAGGAGTCACATGGAGGATATCCACGCAGATGCCGTGGTATTTCATCCGGCGATCAATCACCCAGAGAGACTCGTATGTGTCGCTGCCAACATCCCGGATCTTGGTCCAGGGCGGCCAGTAGATCGGATCGACCCTCTTGTTGTGCACGACCATGTCCTGCGGAAGAAATCGGCGGAGCGCCTGTATGGCCCGCGCGTAATCGTTGTCGAACACGAAAAGGTCGACATCATCATCCCATGGGATGAAATCGCCGTGCCTGACAAGCCCGAGCAAGGTGCCATGGGCCAGACAATAGTCGATGCAGTTCTTCTCGAAGATGTCGACGATGACCTTCATCATCTCGACCGATCGATCCTGGGTTCTCTGAAGATCCGCGAGCCCGTACTCCTTGCTCAGATAGAACTCGGTTCCATCTTCGCTGGTATGTAGGACATACTTGTCCTCACCGTTAGACAAAACAGCGCTCCTATCACTCAGAAAAGAAAACCTTGCGGTACAGCTCGTTCAAATCACGTTCGTCCAGCGCAAGCGGGTTGTTTCCAAGACGGACTGGATTGACAGACTCCACCAATATCGAGATGTCCCCCACCGCCGCCTGCGCAAGCGGAGCAAAAGCGGCCTTCCCGAGCACGTCAAACAGGCGAATCGTCACGTCATGCCAATTACCGTCTGGAGATATGATATCCCTTATCGTCTGCAGGGCAGAACGCAACTTGCCGTGTGTCGCATCGCCGTCTTCCTCGAGGCGCTCAACCGTAAGCGCGCAGATATGCGGCAGCGTCAGCGCCACGGCGTGTCCGTGCGCGATGCCGTACATCGACGAGAGCTTGTAGCTCATGGCATGCGCAGCGGTCGTCTTGGAGATGTCGATGGCACGACCACTGTAGTGCGCGCCGAGTTGCATGCTCCCGGCAACGGAGACGTCCCCGTCGAAATACCGCTCGATGTTCGCGTCGAGCAGACGTAACCCCTCAGCTGCATAGCGACGGGACTCATCCGTTGCCGCGACGGCCCAAAGAGACTCAAAGCACTGGCAATATGCGTCGAGCGCCGTCGACTTCTTCTGATAATCGGGGAGGGACTTGACGAGGGCGGGCACGAGCACGGCGTATTCGGGCACGACGAAATCCTCGTGCAGGGACTGCTTCACGCCGTTTCGGTACAGCACGATATTGCCGTTGCCCTCGCTCCCCGTCCCCGCCGTCGTGGGAACCGCCACATGCGACACCGCAGACCTGACCGCAGGCGCCGCGAGATAGTCATCGCAATCCGCCATGGCGGAGAACAGCTTGATCGCCTTCGCCGTGTCGATGGCGCTGCCGCCGCCGACGGTCACGATGGCATCGCATCCCTCGGAAAGGAACAGCTTCCTACCCTCCAGCGCCTCCTCGTAAAGGGGATTGGGGGAATAGCCGGTAAAATGGACGATCCGCGCCGGCAGGGACTCGATGAACGAGGCAAGCTCGACGAACCGGGCATACGACCTGCCATGCACGAGCAGGATGCACCGCGCGTCGGAGAGGACATCGGCGATGGCCTCGTAGGCATCATCGCCGATAAACACCGAGCTCGAACCGAATTCGCGTCTATCCATAGCCCTACAGCTCGTCCAAATGATCCATGAACGCCCGCTTGTTCTCCTGCGCCGTCGTGGTCGGGCGCCCCAGATCGTCGCGGGCGCCGATAGCGCACTTCACCTCGATAAGAGATAGCTGCCCGCGGTCCCTTGCAGCTGCGAGCTCGGAACCGAGGTCTTCCAGATTATCAACCGTAGCCGTATAGGGATACCCGCAAGCGCTCGCGATTTCGGCAAAGCTGAAAGCATGCGCCGCCGTGGGTTGCCCGCCGACGCTCTCATGGGCTTCGTTGTTGACGAGGATGTGCACGAAATTCGCCGGCTTGAGAGAGCCGAGGAGCCCGAGAGAACCCATGTGCATCAATGCAGCACCATCCCCATCGATGCACCAGACAGTGGCGTCCGGCTTCTTCAAGGCCACGCCCAACGCGATCGAGGAAGAATGGCCCATGGATCCCACGGTCAGGAAGTCGCGACCATGGCCGTCGCCGGCGGCCTCGCGGATTTCGAAGAGCTCGCGGCTCGTCTTGCCCGTCGTCGAGACGATGGGGTTGTCGCCGGTGAACTGCACAACCCGCTCGATGACCTGCTCGCGCCTCAGCGTGTAATCGTTGCGATACGTCACCTTGCCCTGGTACTCCAGGGCCTTTTTCCGTACGACGAACGCGACGCTCTTGCCCTGGGCAAGAATCTCCCGGAAGCCATCCATGGCGGCTCGAAGCTCGTCCTCGGTGGTCTCGGGTCCGATCACGAACGAGGCGATGTCCATGACGTCGAGCAGCTCGACCGTGACGGCACCCTGATAGATATGCTGGGGCTCGTCGTGCACGCCGGGCTCGCCGCGCCACCCGATCACGAATATCACGGGGATGCCGTAGCATTTATCGCTCAGCAGCGATGCGACGGGGTTGATGATGTTTCCCTCGCCGCTGTTCTGCATGTACACGACGGGGCTCTTGCCCGTGGCCAGATGATAGCCAGCCGCGATACCCGTGCAGTTGCCCTCGTTGGCGGCGATCACATGGTGCTGCGGGTCGGTCCCGTACGTGTTGATCAGATAGTTGCACAGCGCCTTGAGCTGGGAGTCCGGAACTCCCACGAAGAAATCGGCACCGAGAACATCCACCAAGGTCTCGACTTGCATGACTCTCCCCCGTCCCTTGCCTCATTTACTCGCTGTCTGCGGGAATCAGCCTGATGATGTCTTTGATTGGCATGCAGATGTCGTCGCATTCTTTCGCGCGGTGGTTCTTGAGGATGAGCTCGGCCGCGTTCTGCATCGCCGGGAAGCCCGTGCGCGTGAGCTGGTTCGCGTAGATCACGATGTTGGCGCCGCGCTCCTTGAACTCCTCCTCGTACACTGTGTTGAACGAGGTGGGGATGACGACGACCGGCGTCCCCTTGTCCTGGGCCCTGAACTTCTCGATGAACTCGAAGATCTCCGCGGGATCCTTCTTCCTGCTGTGGATCATGATGGCGTCCGCGCCTGCCTCGACAAACGCGAAGGCGCGCTCGAGGGCATCCTCCATGCCCTGTTCGAGGATGAGGCTCTCGATGCGGGCGCAGATCATGAACTCCTTCGTCCGCTGCGCGCGCTTGCCGGCCCTGATCTTCTCGCAGAAGTCGGGGATGGCCGCCTGGGTCTGCTTGACCTCGGTGCCGAACAGCGAGTTCTTCTTGAGGCCCGTCTTGTCCTCGATGATGATCATCGAGACACCCATACGCTCAAGCGTCTTCACCGTGTAGACGAAATGCTCGGGAAGGCCGCCCGTGTCTCCATCGAAGATGATCGGCTTCGTCGTGACCTCCATGATGTCGTCAATCGTGCGGAACCGGGATGTCATGTCGACGAGCTCAATGTCAGGCTTGCCCTTCGCGGTCGAGTCGCACAGGGAGCTCACCCACATCGCGTCGAACTGGTGGAACCCGCCGTTCTCCTCGACCTTGGTCTTCTCGACGATCAATCCGGTGATGCCGCTGTGGGCCTCCATGGCGGTGATGGTCCCCTTGATGGCGAGAGCCCTCTTCAGCCTCCCGCGGCGCGCATCGGGCGAGGAGAGCTCGAGCTGCGCGCGCTTGTCGAGCGCAGCATACTTGTCGTCCTTGGAATACGGGTACTCCACAAGCTCGCCGCCATACGTCTCGAGAACAGAGATCACTTCGTCGCGAATCGGCTTCTGCACCCCCTCGATCCAATCGTCGCCATGGACGACGTAGTCGGGCTTGAGGTTCTCGAGGTTCTCGCGATAGCTGAGGGTTTTCTGCTCGACGACCTTCGAAACGCCGACCAAATTCTCCATCATGCTTTTGCGCTCCTCGAAAGGAAGGAGCGGGAAGCGCTTGTACTCGATAACGGCTTCGTCGCTCAAAACGCCAACGATGAGGCTACCCAGAGCAGCCGCCTTCTTGATTATCGCAATGTGGCCGCTGTGAATGATGTCGGTGGAAAAGCACATGTATACGGACTTCTCAGCGTTGTTCTCAAGATTCTCTTTCATCGCAATCAAATCCTCCACATTATCAACTTCCGAGCACAGCATTTCCCTGACGTCGAGGGGGCGCAGTTCCATTGAATGCGACACCTCGTTCAGCGCATTTTCCGCATAGCAGCCCGTTGTACCTGCTTCGCAGAAAGAGACGATCTCGTCGAGCCATATCTTCCAGTCCGCCTTCTCGAATTTGTAGAGAGGCTGTGCCGCCAAGGCGTTGTCAAAACGGTCGATGCCAACGGCGCGGATCATCCCCCCTTCGATAACAGCTTTGAAATCCTTCTCGGGCAGGGGAGCCGTCGAGCTTGTCACCATACAACTCGTTTCTGATCCCAACACGCGCTCGAGAACACCATCCTCGAACACAAGATCGCCATGCATGAGCACGATGTCATCATCGAGAAGATCGCGCGCGCAATAGATGGAGTAGATGTAATTCGTCTCGGCATACACTGGATTCTGGACAAAGTGAAACGTGATGGGCAGTCCGAGGGACTCGCAGTAATCCACGAGAACGTCGCTCATCTTACCCGTGGTCATGACGACCTCGTCTATGCCATGAGCCGCAAGCTGCCTAAGCTGCCTGCTCACAATCGTCTCTTCGCGAGAAAGCTGCACCATGCATTTGGGCACATGCTCCGTCAGAGCGCCCATGCGAGACCCGACTCCCGAGTTGAGAATTAGAGCTTTCACGTTCGTCCTCCGAGATTATTTCCCGCTATACATCTTCTCGTAGTACTCGAGGTAATCGCCATCGATCACGTGCTGCATCCACTCGGCATTATCGAGATACCAGCGAATCGTCTTGACAATCCCCTCAGCGAAAGCCGTCTCGGGATACCACCCCAGGTCGGCCTTGATTTTGTCGGGCGCGATGCCATAACGGCGGTCGTGACCCTTGCGATCCTCGACGTAGGTGATGAGGTCCTCGTTGATCTCGGGGTCGTCCACGGCCTTGGAGACCTCGGCGATGATGGTCTTGACGATGAAGATGTTCGAATGCTCGTTGTGCCCGCCGATGTTGTAAACCTCACCGAGCACGCCCTCGCGCACCACCATGTCGATGGCCTTGCAGTGATCCTCGACGTACAGCCAGTCGCGCACGTTGAGACCATCGCCGTAGACCGGCAGGTTCTTGTGCTGCAGGGCGTTGTTGATCATGAGCGGGATGAGCTTCTCCGGGAACTGGTACGGCCCGTAGTTGTTCGAGCAGCGCGTAATGTTGACGGGCATCTTATAGGTGTCCCAGTACGCGCCGACGAGCATGTCGGCCGCAGCCTTGCTCGCGGAGTACGGGCTGTGCGGCTGGATGGGCGTATCCTCCCGGAAGAACGTATCCGGCTCATCGAGCGAGAGCGATCCGTAGACCTCGTCCGTCGAAACCTGCAGGAACTTCTTCCCCTCCTTGAACGTGCCATCGGGGAGCTCCCACGCCGCCTTCGCGGCGTTCAGCAGCGTCGCCGTGCCCATGACGTTCGTCTCGACGAAGACCTCGGGATTGGCGATGGAGCGGTCGACATGGCTCTCGGCCGCGAAGTTCACGATGTAATCCGGGTCGTGCTCAGCGATGATGGCGCGAATGGCCTCGGCGTCGCACAGCGAGCACTGGACGAACGAGTACCGCTCTTCATCCTGCAGGCTCGCGAGGTTCTCGAGGTTGCCGGCGTAGGTCAGCGAATCGACGTTGACGACTTTCGCGTCGGCATGCTTGCCCAGCACGTAGTGGATGAAGTTGGACCCGATGAAACCGGCGCCGCCGGTGACGAGGTAGGTCGTTGCCATGTCCTAATCCTCCCTTTCCGGGTAGAAGATCTTGCCGTCTGCGACGCGCTGCAGGTACTCGCCATACGAAGATTTACCGTAAAGGCGCGCGGACTCCTGCAGGGTCTCGAGGGAGATCCAGCCCTGGTTGTAGGCGATTTCCTCGATGGATGCAATCTGCACGTGCTGCGACTTCTCCACGACGCGCACGAGCTCGGCAGCATCGAAGAGCGAATCCATGGTGCCGGTATCGAACCAGCTGTAGCCGCGTCCGAGCGTGACGACGTTGAGCGAGCCATCTTGGAGGTACATCTGGTTGAGCGTCGTAATCTCGTACTCGCCGCGCGCCGAGGGCTCCACCTTCTCCGCAAACTCCGTCACGCGATTGTCGTAGAAGTACAGACCCGTGACCGCGAAATTCGACTTGGGATTCGTGGGCTTCTCCTCGATGGAGAGAGCCCTGCCCTTCGCATCGATCTCGACAACGCCGAACCGCTCGGGATCCTCGACGTAATAGCTGAAGACGACGGCACCGTGCTCGGTCTTGGCAGCCTTGATGAGATGCCTACCGAGCCCGTTGCCGTAGAAGATGTTGTCGCCGAGGACGAGGGCGCACGCATCGCCATCGATGAAATCCTTGCCGATGACGAATGCCTGCGCGAGGCCGTTGGGAACGGGCTGCTCGGCATATGAGAGGTTCAGGCCGAACTGCGAGCCATCCTTCAGGAGGTTGCGGAAGTTCGGGAGGTCATGCGGCGTGGAGATGATGAGCACGTCGCGGATGCCCGCCATCATGAGCACCGAGAGCGGGTAGTAGATCATCGGCTTGTCGTACACGGGCAGCAGCTGCTTGGACGTTACAGTGGTGACGGGATACAGCCTCGTGCCCGATCCTCCTGCTAGAACGATTCCCTTCATGGGGACTCCTCGTGTCTGGGTTGGATATGACGGTTACCTCTTGTTCAGATCCTCTTTGATCTGCGTAGTGCTGATCTCGGGTGTGCGCGGCAGGTACACGACTTCGCACCCTTCCTCCTTCAGAAAGTCGAACTTGCCCTCCCAATCCTCACCGATCACGAACGTGTCGATCTTGAACTCGTGCACATCCGTGCGCTTCTGCTCCCAGTTCTCCTCCGGGATGACGAGGTCGACATAGCGAATCGCCTCGAGCAGTGCCTTGCGCTGCTCGTAGGGGAAGTAGCATTTCTTCTGCTTCATGTTCCAGTTGAACTCGTCCGTCGAGAGGGCCACGACCAGGTAGTCCCCCAGCGCCTTCGCACGACGCAGCAGGTTGATATGCCCGTAGTGCAGCAGGTCGAAGGTTCCATAAGTGATGACGCGCTTCATCGATTGCTCCTCAGCTGTCGGTTGATACGGGCTTATGCACAACTAATGATTATACCCATGACTCAACCGGTAATGCGAGCGTATGGCAAAACGACAGCTGGAAGTTCGCAAAGGCTCAGACCTACGGCTCAATCCCGATAGAACAAATCCCTCGTGTAGACCTTATCCCGCACGTCATCGAGTTCGTCGTCATACCGATTGGCCACGATAATCGTGCTTCTCCGCTTGAACTCGTCAAGGTCGGTGACAACAGGAACTCCGTCAAAGGATTCGGACGAGAGGAGAGGCTCGTACACCAGCATGGAAACACCCTTCTCGACAAGACGCCGCATGATGCCCTGGATAGATGAATTGCGATAGTTGTCAGAACCGCGCTTCATGGCGAGCCGGTAAATGCCGGCGACGGGAGCATCTAGGCCAGCCTCCTCGACAAAACTCTCCACACGCCCCGCAATAAAAGTCTTACGCGTGCGGTTGGCATTCACAACAGCTCCGATAAGCTCTTGTGGAATTCCCTGATAGCTGGCCAATAGCTGCTTGGAATCCTTGGGCAGACAATAGCCACCATATCCAAACGACGGATTGTTGTAGTGGAAACCGATACGAGGATCGCAGCAAACTCCCTCGATAATCGCCGCCGGGTCGAGTCCGGCTGTCTCCGCGAAGGTATCGACCTCGTTGAAGAAGGCCACGCGCATGGCAAGGTACGTGTTGGAAAAGAGCTTGATCGCCTCGGCTTCCGATGAGCCCATGATAAAGACGGGAACATCACCGGCATCGTCGGAGGCGCCCTCGGCGAGCAACCCGGCGAATTCCCGAGCGACCTCCTGCAGATGCCCGTCATCCTCGGGAACGCCGACGATGATCCTCGACGGATGCAGATTGTCGTGCAGGGCATGCCCCTCCCGCAAGAACTCCGGCGAGAACAGCACGTCGAGGCGGGGATGTCGTTGCGAGATCCTCGCCGTGCATCCAATCGGGACGGTGGATTTGATCACCACGCACGGGCTTTTTCCAAGGTCGTCGAGCGCTTCGAGAACACTTTCTATGGAACTGGTGTCGAAGCGTCCCTCGCGGTCATCATAGTCTGTCGACGTGGCTATGATGACGAAGTCCGCATCACCGCACGCCGCTTCAAGATCGGTTGTTGCCGTCAATCTTAGATTGCCTGCTTGCAGGGCCTCGCTTATTTCCACGTCATTGATTGGAGCGATGCCCGCGTTGACGCTCTCCACACGCTCGGGCAACACATCCGTTGCCACAACATCATGCCTGCGGGCAAGCAAGCACGACAGTGAAAGTCCGACGTATCCCAAGCCCACGACAGCGATTCTCATGCCATATCCTTACGCTAATAATACATTTCGAAATACGTAGTTAGATACGCAATGTCTATGGTAAATCAAACCTAAACAATCTGTTGTCGTTCATATGTGAAAGTACCATTGCGGCCATAGCGTTGCCCCCAACCGACAACGCTCTAAGGTCGGCGTACTACGGAAGACGCTCGGAATCGGCTACAGGCGATGATGCGGGTGCGGTTGTCATCTTTGATTCATCGTTCGATGCGGAAGTACTCCATGGACGCGGCGAAGCGATCCTGGGCCGCACGGCAAGTATCGAGCAGGTAGCCTCGCTCGTTGTCCCACTCCGAGATGCCGCGGTAGTAGAAGGCCTTCATATCGTCGCCAATGATGAACGGGACAACCCCGCCTGCAAGGCACTCCTTGAACATGACCAGACGCCCCACACGGCCGTTGCCGTCCTGGAAAGGATGGATGCGCTCGAGCGCCACGTGAAAGGCGACGATCTCCTCGAGCGCATGACGCTTGCGGGGGCCGTAATCGTCAAGCAGGCGATGGATGGCGGAGGGGACTTCCTCGGGAGCGGTCGTCTGGCGACCGCCGACCTCGTTAGGAAGGCGCTTGTAGTCGCCCACCGCAAACCACTCGGCATGCGAGTCGCTCGTTCCGCTCTTGAGGATGAGGTGGAGCCGCTTGAGCATCCGCTCCGTCAACGGGGACGCTGCGCTGTCGATGATGTAGTCGAGCGCGCGGAAGTGGTTCGCCGCCTCGACGACGTCATCGACGCGAACAGCTGTGCCTCCCGTCGCACCGATGGTGGAGGTCTCGAAGATGAGGCGCGTCTGGTCGAGGGTGAGGCGCGAGCCCTCGATGTGATTCGAGTTGTAGGCGAGCTCGACTTGCGCCTTGTGGTAGATGCCGCCTCTGATTCCGGCGGCTTTCTCGGCGCGGAGTCGCTCGAGGAGCGGATTCACAGCGGTCGGGCGGGCGTTGGCGCGAGAGGGCTTGGCAGCATCGGCAGGAATACGCCAGGTTTTGCCGACGAAATGCGCTCCGGCGACGCGTCCTTGCGCGCAGTAGTTTCGTACGCTACGCGGGGAAACGCCCCAAAGCACAGCGGCATCTTCAACAGAAATGAAGTTCATGGCAAACCCCTATCGGCAAAATCAATGTAATTATTTTAACAAATTGCAATATTTTTTGCCGATAGCACTCCAAAACAGAGGGACGCCTTGCAAGAAAAGTACAAGCTGGCCAAGAAAACACCCCTCACGACTGAGCAGCGCCGTTTGTCACTTACTCCCCTGCGTTCATCATCGCGCTGATGTGCGGGACGGCCATATAGAGCGCGTGACCGTAGCCGATGTAGTCATGACCCTCTCCCTCGGAGACTAGGAATACCATGTTGGCGTTGCCGGCCGAATCGTCGAACTCGAAGTAGTCCTGGTGCCGCGAGAGGGACTCCGCCTGCTCGGCCACCACATCGAGACCGAAGTCCTCCGAGCCCGCGATCGTGAACACGAAGTAGTCATCACGGCCGAAGCCCTGCTCCTCCACCGCCTCGACGATCTGGCTGGCCACCTTGTCGCCGCTCAGGAACGGTCCGTAATTCACGCCCCACAGGAGGCTGCCCGACACCGGGATGAAGTACTTGAAGTAATCGAGCGAGTCGCACAGCCGGTACCACGTGGTGACGCCGCCCATGGAGAAGCCGCCAAACGCGCGGTGCTCGCGAGACGCTCTGAAGCCCTCCGGCGTCGTCTCCTCCGCATACGTGCGGTACGTGCCCTCGACCGCCGGCATCAGGTAATCGCGCAGCTCGGTTCCGAAGTCCAGCGTCAGCTGCGCGTCGAAGTCATTCGTCTGCGTCTCCTCGTTGTCCGGGTAATACGAGGCCATCACGAGGATCATGGGCTCCATGTCGCCATGCGCGATGAGGTTGTCGATCGTGCGCTTGTTGCGGTTGGGCTCCTCGATCGTGCCGAGCTGGCCGCCGGCCCATCCGCCCATTCCGTGCATCAGGTAGAGGATGTTGTACCGCTCCTGCGGGCTCCAGTCGTACCCGTAGGGCAGGTAGACGATCGCGTACTTGTCCATCATGCGCGACGGGTCGTCCGGAGCCGGAGCCTGGTAGTCGATCCGCTCGAGCCTGCCCGGCTGGCTGCTCTCGTCGATGTACCCATCGGGAATCGGCACCACAGCCGTGGGGATGTCGACATGATCGGCGCGCTGCTGCCCCGAGGCGGCGACGGGCGTACTTCCCGACATCGCATCCTCCGAGCTGCACGCAGCCCAGCTGCCGGCAATCACGAGGATAATGGCCAAAAAGGCCCCCGCGATCTTCAAACGACTAGAATTCATCTCACTCCTAGCAATTCCGATGAGTCAGATACGGCACTCCCGTTTTGGCTCATCGCTCACGCGCATGGCTTGTTCAGGTCCATGAGCACCACATCGTGATGCGGGCGACGCTCCTCCTCCGGCGGCAGCTGCATGTAGTCGCCGAACACCGTGCGCAGGTACTCGTCGTATCCCACGGGAATCGGCATCTCGGTGTCCTCGAACGGAACCATCACCGCACTGGCGAAGATCTCCTTCGGGAACTCGTTCTGCATGTACTTGGGACCGGTGACGAGCTCGGTGATCTTGCTGCAGTCCGCGATGCGGTATTTCGTCATCTCGCGCTCGGCCCTGCGCCACATCGTGTAGCGGGCGTGAGGCGAGCGGACGAGGTCGAGCAGTGCCTTGCTTCCCGCCGCGAGAACGCCGCCGTGCTTCTCGGGGATGACCTGCGAGCGGAAGAGCGAGTAGACGTTGGCCCACAGCTTCTGCTTCTTGCGCTCGTTGCCCTCGGGGCAGCCGTCGAGCGGAATCACGTCGAGCACGATGCCGTGAGGCATCGGGAGGCCCTCCTGGCGCGTCTTCACGAACGTCGTGCTCATGTCGCGGATCGTGGCGAAGATCTCGCCGTTGACGAGGTACTCGTTCGACTCGACGAGCGGATAGCGCCTCGTGTCCGCCTCCTTGGGCCACAGCCTGCGGAAGCGCTCGTAATCCTCGCGGGGCATGAATACGTCGACGTCATCGTCCCAGGGGATGAAGCCCTTGTGTCTCACGGCGCCGATGCAACAACCGCCGCACAGAAAGAACAGCAGATCGTGGGAGAAGCAGAAGTCGCGGAAGTACTTCGCCATCTCAAGGCTCTTCTTCTGCAACTCGGCGAGATCTGCGCTCGAAAGCTCCTGCATGCAATGCTCCTCGGACCAATCTACGGACACGTAGGGATTATACCCCGCGTTTCAGCCGCAAAAAAAAGCCAACCGCGCGGGCTGGCTTGGATGTTGAGTGGCTCCCCGGGTAGGACTCGAACCTACAACCCATCGGTTAACAGCCGATTGCTCTGCCAATTGAGCTACCGAGGAATGCGCTTCAGGCAAGAAAGGATTATAGCACTGATTTTCCCGATGCAAGCAAGTTTGCGCCCAACGGACGGCGCACGCAAAGAGCCGGGGCCAAAGGCAGTCGCCGCCCGGATACGCGGGACACTTTTGACCCGGTTGTTTCCATCCCATGGGACACTCTTGACCAGGTCGTTTCCGTCCCGTTCCCGCTATGCTCCCATCGCCTGTTCGTATGCCTCGAGCGCACCCTCTATCGGCTGCAGCGCGCGGGGCAGGATGCCGAGCGCGTGCGCGACCGTCATGCCGTAGTTGGTGATGGGCACGCCGGCCTCCTTGCAGAACTGCATGCGCGAGAGCATCGCCGCGCGGTTGAGCATGCACGAGCCACAGTGGATAACGAGCTTGAAGTCCGAGAGGTCGTCGGGGAAATCCACGCCCTGGCTGTGCTCGACCACGAGGCCGGGGCACAGCTTCTTCTCGAGCAGGCGGGGGATCTTGACCGTGCCGATGTCCTCGCAGGTCGAGCGATGCGTGCACGCCTCGGAGATGAGCACGCGGTCGCCCGGCTTGAGCGTCGCGAGCGCACCGGCACCGGCGACGAGCTCCGTGAGGTCGCCCTTGAGGCGCGCGAAGAGTATCGAGAAGCTCGTCATGGGCACCTCGGGCGGCACGATGGCGTCGACCTCCGCGAACGCCTGGGAGTCGGTGACCACGATATCCGGATGGCCGTCGAGGCGCGCAAGCGCCGCGGCGAGGTCGTCGGTCTGGACGACGAGCGCCGAGCAGTGGCCGTCGAGCAGATCGCGGATGGCCTGCACCTGCGGCAAGATCAGACGGCCCGTGGGCGCGGCGGAGTCGATTGGCGTGACGAGCACGGCGAGCCCCTGATAGGGCACGAGATGCGAGACGACATGCTCGGGAGCTGCGGCGCGTTGGCCGCTCGCGCGGACGATGGCGGCTGCAAGGTCGTCGATGCCGCGTTTCTCCGTCGAGGAGACGCTCACGATCTGGGCCCTCTCCGGAAGATCCGGCGCCCCGGCATCCTCCTGCCCATCGGCCAAATCGGCCTTCGAGAACGCGATGACGAGCGGCAGCGACCTGCTCGCGGCGATGTCGCACAGCTTGCGCTCCTCGTCTCCCCACGCACCCTGCTCGCAGACGAGCACGACCACGTCGGCGCGCGCAAGCTCGCGCTTCGTGCGGCCCACACGCGCCAGGCCCAGCTCGCCCTCGTCGTCAGTGCCGGCCGTGTCGACGATGACGACCGGCCCGATGCCCTTGAGCTCCATGTGCTTCTCGACGGGGTCGGTGGTCGTACCCGCCGTGGCGCTCACCAGCGACGTCTCCTGCCGCGTGAGCGCGTTGATCAGGCTCGATTTGCCGACGTTGCGCCTTCCGAGAAACACGATGCGCAGCCGCGACCCCTTCGGGGCAGATGCAAGATCGCTCATGTCAATTCCTTCCGCAATGAGTCGAGAGACGGTCTTCGACTCATTCTCCATAGCCATCGGGGTTGTTCGATTGCCAGCGCCAACCATCGGCGCACATCTCGGCAATGCCGTAGCGAGCCTCCCAGCCGAGCATCTCGCGGGCCTTCGTCGCGTCAGCCCAGTAGGCGGGGAGGTCTCCCTCGCGACGCTGGTCCATCACGTAGGGCAGCTCGCGTCCGCACGCCTTCGAGAACGCCGCGACGATCTGGAGCACCGATGTCCCCCTGCCCGTTCCCAGGTTGAAGACCTCGACGCCCGAGCGGCCCATCATCCAATCGAGAGCCGCCACATGTCCGGAAGCCAGGTCCATCACGTGGATGTAGTCGCGCTCGCAGGTGCCGTCGTTCGTGTCGTAATCGCCACCGAACACGTGGATGCACTCGCGCTTGCCGATGGCGACCTGCGCCACATAGGGCAGCAGGTTGTTCGGGATGCCCTTGGGATCCTCGCCCATGAGGCCGGAGGGATGCGCGCCGATCGGGTTGAAGTAGCGTAGCAGCACCACGTTCCAGGCCGGGTCGGAGGCGGCGAGGTCCATCAGCACCTGCTCGATCATCCACTTCGTCCAGCCATACGGGCTAGCCGGAGCGAGCTTCTGCATCGTCTCGACGTAGGGAATGGGGTTCTCGCCATACACGGTCGCCGAGCTCGAGAAGATGATCGACGTGCACCCGTGCGCGCGCATCGACTCGCACAGCGTCACCGTGCCCGCGATGTTGTTGCCGTAGTACTCGAGCGGCTTCTCAACCGACTCGCCCACCGCCTTGAGCCCCGCGAAGTGGATGACCGCATCAAAGGGACCGGCGGCCTCGAACATCTCGTCGAGCGCCTCGCGGTCGCGGATATCCACCTGGAAGAACCCCGGACGTGTGCCAGTGATCCGCTCGATGCGGTTGAGCGGCTCTTCCTTCGAGTTGCTCAGGTTGTCGATGACCACAACGTCATACCCGCGCTCTATGAGCTCGACACACGTATGGCTCCCGATGAACCCGGTGCCTCCCGTGACGAGAATCCTGCCAGCCATGAAGCCTCCCTTGCCCGCAGTGCACATGGACCTATTCTAGCAGTGGGCCAGCCCCGACAAACGAGACTGGTCCACCCATCACGTCGCGACTGTGCAGATAAAGCCCCTAGCCTGCCATCTGCCCTTCTTTTTCCTCGTCCACCGTATAGGCGATGTCGAAGATATTGATGTCGTAGTAGCCCGACAGATACCCGGTGGACGTCGCCTCGACGGTCTTGCCCGGACCAACATGCTCGGCGGTCCACGTCACCATATTCCTGGTGCCCGACGAATCGGTTGCCGCGCCATCGAGGTGCACGCTCTCGAGATAATGATCCGTGTTGTTCGTGACCTTGACGACCTGGGCATCCTCGTCGACATCTACGGTGAACTCGTCCCAGACGTTCGACGCCGAGCCCTCCTCATCGATCTCGTAGGTCATCCCCAGGAAGAGGAGGTTCTCGCGGGGAACGTTGTTGGCTTCCGGGGTGCATTCGAAAGTCTTGCCCGGCCAAATGCGCTCGCTGTCGTTCGGGCCGAAGGGCTTGGTAGCCAGGTACTCGGCTTCCTCCCATGTTCCCTCGGAGTTCTCAGCGATGCCACCGTACTTCCCGAGGTAGGCATAGTGCAGCTTGCAGTTCTTAATCGGAACGTCGAGCTTGCTCGTGATCGTAGCCTCGCAACGCTCGAGGCCCCTGTTATAGCTCAGGGCGACATCGAACTCGTCGTAGCCGAACTGCACCGTGCTGCTGTTGGAATCGGCTCCGGGAAGCACCTCGGTGATGGTGATGACCGGATCGGTGGTGGGGAGGAAGTTGTCGTTATAGAGCACGAGGCTGAAGGGCCTCTCCTCGCCGGCCTTCATGTCGTAGAACGTATTGCCGATGACCTTGGGGGTCATGCTGTACGGATCCTTGGAGCGCACGCTCGTCACCTCATCGCCGTAGTCATCGGTTTCGTGCTCCGTGAACGACAGTTCGTAAACCACGCGGCCTGCATCCTTGCTCCCGTTGTTCGTGAGCGTGCCCGTTATGGTGTATCCGTTGGTGTACGACTGCTCTATCTTCAGGTCTTTCACCGCGAAATCACTGGTACTCAGAGGTCCAGCGGCGCTCGCACCGTCGCTCTCCCCCTCATCGGCTTGGATTGCCTGTGCGGCATCGCCGGCGCGCTTGTACTTGTACTCGCCGTCCTCTCCTTGGAATTCGAGCACGAGCATGTCGCCTTCGAGACGACCGTTGATGGCTCCACCTTCATCGCGGAATTCGCCATCGTTATCCACGGAAATGGTCATGCTCGTTGCATCGTTTGCTTCCCACGTGCACTCAATCGGGCCCGTCGACGCATCCCAAACGACAGATCCACCGTTCCATGACGCGGAGCCGTCATCGTTGAGGGTAAGCGCGTAGTTCGTATCCATGTCGGCGTCGACGACCTCTTCAGGGCCAAAGCTGAAGAAATCGGGGCTCTGGCAGTCGACTTCGTAAAGAAGCCATTCGCCCGTAAAAGCACTCCGGAGCTCAGCCCCGTCAGACCCCTGTCCATCCGTCTGAGACGAACCGCATCCCGCCAAGCCAACGAGAGCGGCGCATGCCATCATGCAAAGCACGGCAGCCAGTATCTTCCTCATACCTGTTCCTTTCCACCTGGGTGCCTTGGGTGCAAGGAGGCGTTGAGCCATCGCTGCAGACCAACCCCACCCTGTTTTCAACCTAACAAACGTACGCCCTTGAAAAGGCCTCGTCAAGCAAGGTTCTTGGGCAAAAACGACCTCTTACGCACGTTTTTTGGCCTGCAAAGATAGCTCGCGCACGACGGGCAGCCGCACGAAGCACAGATGCGCCGTTGCTCCTTAGACTGGTGGCCGGAACCCAAAAGAAATTCGCCCGCTCTTTCGGGCGGGCGAATCGTGAAAGCAACGATTTGCGGCGAGGCTACTCCTCCAGATAGTCCTTGAGCTTCGAGGAGCGCGACGGGTGACGTAGCTTGGCCAGCGTCTTGGACTCGATCTGGCGGATGCGCTCGCGCGTGACGCCGAACTCGCGGCCGACCTCCTCGAGCGTGCGCGGATGGCCGTCGACGAGGCCGAAGCGCAGCTCGATGACCTTGCGCTCGCGCTCTGCGAGGCCGTCGAGGACGGTGCCGAGCTGCTCCTGCAGCATCGAGAAGCTAGCGGCGTCGGGCGGAGCAACGGCGGCGTGGTCCTCGATGAAGTCGCCGAGCTGGCTGTCCTCCTCCTCGCCGATGGGCGTCTCGAGGGAAACCGGCTCCTGCGAGATCTTCTGGATCTCGCGGATGCGCTCGGGGGTCATGTCCATCTGGGCGCCGATCTCCTCCGGCGTGGGCTCGCGGCCGAGCTCCTGCAGCAGCTGGCGCTGGACGCGCACGAGCTTGTTGATGGTCTCGACCATGTGCACCGGAATGCGGATGGTGCGCGCCTGGTCGGCAATCGCGCGGGTGATGGCCTGGCGAATCCACCACGTGGCGTACGTGGAGAACTTGAAGCCCTTGGTGTAGTCGAACTTCTCGACGGCGCGGATGAGACCGAGGTTGCCTTCCTGGATGAGGTCGAGGAAGAGCATGCCGCGGCCGACGTAGCGCTTGGCGATGGAGACGACGAGGCGCAGGTTCGCCTCGATGAGCTGGCGCTTGGCATCCAGGCCGACCTGCTCGACGCGCGACAGATGGCGCTTCTCGCGGCGCGTGAGCTCGACTCCGTTGTCGATGGCCTCCTCGATCTGACGCGTGGCCTCGAGGCCCGCCTCGATCTTCATGGCGAGGTCGATCTCCTCCGCGGCGTTGAGCAGCGGAACCTTGCCGATCTCCTTGAGGTACATGCGGACCGGATCGCCGGTGAGCAGCGCGATGGTCGGGTCGTTGGCCGTCTTCTTGGA
The DNA here is from genome assembly GCA_050946275.1 of Coriobacteriales bacterium. Classification (GTDB taxonomy): domain Bacteria; phylum Actinomycetota; class Coriobacteriia; order Coriobacteriales; family CADBOM01; genus JBMNUM01. The sequence goes on along the minus strand of JBMNUM010000004.1, from coordinate 41,469 downwards.
GCGGCGCTTGGACTTCGTGGCCTCGGGCATCACGATGTCGACCTTCTCGGCCTCGACGGCGTCCTGATCCTTCTCGGAGTCGTCGCCGTCGTCATCCAGCGGCACGTCGTCCTCGTCGATGGACTCGTCCTCGATCTGCTCGATGTCGTCGATGCCCTCGACGTCCTCGATGTTGGCGGGCTCGTCGTCCTCGTCCTCCTCGGGCTCCTCTACGGGAGCGGGGGCCTCGGCGACATCGTCGATGCCGCCCTCGTCGACAAGCTCGTAGCCGTTGTCGCCGATGAACTTGTTGACCGCATCGAACTGCGCATCATCAAGCTCCATGTCGGAGAAAACGTTGTTCATGTCGTCATAGGAAACGCGCTTGGACTTCCCACCCTTTTTCAGAAGCTTCTTGAGCTCCTTCTCGTACATCTCGATTTCCGCGGGTATCTGGAGTGGTTCTTTGTCTGCCATGAACATCCTCTCAGTGTTAACACGCGCTAGTATCTGCGAACTTTAATTTATACGCTCTTCGAGAGGTTTGTACAAGCATTTTCAGTAAAATTTTTGAAAAAACTGAGGGAGCCTCCGGAATCCATCGTTTCGGAGGCGCGCTCGGTAGCGACAACCACGGCGACCGTGATTGTCACGCTTCATAATTGGCTGAGGTATTCGGGACTTAGATCCTCTTCTCGAAGACCATGTTGCAGACCGTGCGGTCGCCGCCGCCGAAGCCCGTGGAGTTGGCCGTGGACTGCGCGAAGGTGTGCAGCCTGTAGCCCTCGGCCCACTGCTGGTTGCAGATATCCTCGATCTCGCGGAAGTTCTTCGAGCCCTTGCCCACGAACTTCTCGCGCAGGACGACCTGCAGAACGCGATACTGGCCATTCGTATAGCTAATCTTGCCTTCTTCGTCGTTGAAGCTATCCATGAAACCCATGATGCGGCTCCTTTGAACGGGGACCTTGCGCGGCCAGTATAGCACCCAGCCCCATGACCCCAAGGGGTCAAGGTGTCGCATAACGAAAACGGGAGCCTTCTCTCGTTGGCTCCCGGTTTGTTCTGGTCGGGTGGACAGGATTTGAACCTGCGACCCCTTGACCCCCAGTCAAGTGCGCTACCAAACTGCGCCACCACCCGTTATTCTGTTGCGCCGCGCTGAAGCGACTAACAAATAGTACGGCAGGTTTTCGATTTGCACAACAACGCATCCGCGAAACGGCGGGATGACCGCGCGGATGCGTTTTCTTTCCTGCCAACGAGCGAGCGAATCACTCCAGGATCTCGCGCGCCGCGGCCTCCAGGCGGCCAATCACTGCTTCCGCCTCCTCGCGCGTGTCGCCCTTTGCGAAGAGATATCCCTTGATCTTCGGCTCCGTGCCGCTAGGACGCACTATGAGCTTGGCATCGCCTTCCAGCTGGAACTCCATGACATTCGAGGGCGGCAGCGTCTGATCTCCATCGCCCGGCTGCTGATTCACAATCGCCATCGGGGCACCCCCGGCGTAGTCGATGGTTGCGAGAACCTTCATGCCCGCCACTGTGGCGCGCTCCTCGCCATGCAGCCCCTCCATGATCTCCGCCATCCGCCCGGCGCCCTCGGCACCGGGATACGCGAAGTTCAGCGTCTTGCTGAGGAATTGCCCGTGTTCGCAATAGAGCCCGTCCATCGCATCGACGAGGTCGCGTCCCTCCGAGCGATGCCAACGCGCCATCTCGCAGATCAGCATGCAGGCGTTAACGGCATCCTTGTCTCGCACGTGCGATCCGGACATGTAGCCGTAGCTCTCCTCGAACCCGAAGACGAAGCGATCTTCCTCGCCCACTGCCTCGAGCAGCGCGATCTGCTCGCCGAGATACTTGAAGCCCGTCAGCGTGCGGCGCAGCTCAAAGCCGTATTTCCGCGCGAGCGCGTCGACCATGATCGTCGAGACGATCGTGGTGAGCACCACGGCGCGAGAGAGATCCTCTCCCCTCGCGGCACGCATACGGCACACATAGTCGATGAGCAGGACACCGATCTCGTTGCCGTCGAGCAGAACGTACTCGCCCCGATGCGGAACGGCGATACCCACGCGGTCGGCATCGGGATCGGTCGCGAGCAGGATGTCGGGCTTCACCTCATCGCACAGTGCCAGTCCGCGCTCGAGTGCGGCACGGCTCTCCGGATTGGGATACGGGCAGGTCGGGAAGTCCCCATCCGGCTCGGCTTGCTCGGGGACGACCGTGATGTCGGTCACGCCGATGCGTGCGAGGATGCGGTCGACGCATTCGAGACCCGTGCCGTTGAGCGGCGTGTAGACGACCTTGAGCTCGCCGCGTCCCGCACCGTCTGCATCAAGCGAGCGTGCAGCCACCGCATCGATGAACCGATCGAGGGTGTCCTCCCCTATCCAGCTCGCCAGCCCCGCCTCGATTGCCTCGTCGAAGCCCATGCATTTCACGCCGTCGAACACGTCCACGCCAGCAACAGCGCTCTGGATTGCAGCCGCGGCCGCTTCCGTGATCTGGCAACCATCCGGCCCGTACACCTTGTAGCCGTTGTACTCGGCCGGATTATGGCTCGCGGTGACGTTGATGCCCGCCGAGCAGCCGAGGTCGCGCACCGCGAACGACAGCGCCGGCGTCGGCTCGATGCGCGGGTACAGGAACGAGCGCACGCCATTTGCCGCGAGCACGCCCGCCGCGATCTGCGCGAACTCCTCGCCCATGCGCCGGCTGTCACGGCAGATCGCCACGGTCGGATTCTCGAAGTTCGCATTCAGGTAGTCGGCAAGACCCTGCGTCGCCCGCCCCACGGTGTGGATGTTCATCCGATTCGTGCCGGGACCTATAACGCCACGCAGACCGGCGGTGCCGAAGGAGAGGTCCTGGTAGAACGCGTCCTCGAGCGCCTTGGCATCTTCGCCGAGAGCGACGAGTGCATCATGCAAGCTCGCGTCAGCCCGATTGAGCCATCGATTGTAGGCAGATTGGATGTCCATGGAACCCTCCTCGCAACATTCTCATGCGGTTCCATCATACCCGTTTGAAGCCCGTTAACGCTGATGGGAAGGAAGCAGGTCTCTTCCCTTGCGCAATATGTCCGCGCAGGCGTTGCAAAGACGCCCAGTTCCCAGATGGCAACTTTGAACGAAAAAGGGCGTCTGAACGCCCTTTTTCGAAGCAAATTGCCAGGATTTGGGCTCATTGGCCAATTTTGACGCCCTTTTTCGAAAAGAATTGCCAGGGCGGGCGAAGCACTCGGTTTGCCTGGGGCTTGCGGGGGGATTGCCCAGGGCTTGTACTGGCTTGCCAGGGCCCAGAGGGGCTTGCCAGGGCCCAGCGGGCTTGCCAAAGACGAGTGAGATGCAAGGGCTGTCTGGGTCTCCGGGACCCGCGGGAGTCGCTGGCCGCCCAAAGCTGCGGCAGCCGACCCTTAGTCGATGTCGGAGGTCTTGGAGAGGAACGCCTTCGTCATCTCATGCTGCGGGTTGTTGATGAGGTCCTCGGCCGTGCCCTCCTCGACGATGTTGCCGCCAGCGATGAAGACGATGCGGTCGGCGACATCGCGGGCGAACATCATCTCGTGCGTGACGATGACCATGGTCATGTGCTCCTCGGCCAGGTCGCGGATGACCTTGAGGACCTCCTGGGTGAGCAGCGGATCGAGCGCGCTCGTGGGCTCGTCGAAGAACAGCACGTCGGGGTTCATGCACAGCGCACGGGCAATCGCGACGCGCTGCTGCTGACCACCGGAGAGCTCGCAGGGGACCATCTCCTCCTTGCCCTCGAGTCCCATCTTCTCGATGAGGCCCATGGCCTGCGCGCGAACCTCCTCCGCGTCGCGCTTCTGCACGCGGATCGGTGCATCCATGATGTTCTTGATCACGGTGTAGTGGGGGAAGAGGTTGAACTGCTGGAACACGAGCCCGAAGCGCGTCTTTGCCTGGCGGATCGTCTGGCGGCTGCCGTAGACCGCGTTGCCCGACGCATCGTTTTCCGCCACGACGAGGTCCCCGTAGGAAAGCTTGCCGCTCTCGAACGTCTCGAGCAGCGTGGCGCAACGCAGCAGCGTCGACTTGCCGCCACCCGATGCACCGATGATGCCGACGACCTCGCCCTGCTCGACGGACATGGAGACGCCCTTGAGCACGTGGTTGTCGCCGAAGCTCTTGTGGATGTTCTCAAGCGAGACTACGGGCATGGAACTCACCTAATCGTGGTAGTAGGACAGGCGTTTCTCGACGCGGTTCATGACGAACGCGACGACGAGGTTGAAGACGTAGTAGAAGGCCGCCGAAGCCACGAACGCCCACATCATGCGCGTACTCGCCACGATGGACTTGGCCACGGTGAACATCTCCGCGCAGCCGATGGCGAACGCCAGCGACGTGTCCTTGACAAGCGTGATGATCTCGTTGGTCATGGGCGGCAAGATGCGCTTGATGACCTGCGGCAGGATGATCTTCATGAACGCCTGGAACTTCGTGTAGCCCAGGACATCCGCCGCCTCGTGCTGGCCCTTCGGGATGCTCTCGATGCCACCGCGGTAGATCTCGGCGAAGTACGCGGCGTAGTTCAGGATGAACGCGATGACCGTCGCGTTGAAGCGCCAGGTATCGGACAGCTGCTGCCCGAAGATGTAGTACGGAGCGAAATACACGACGAACAGCTGCAGCATGAGCGGCGTGCCGCGCATGACGGAGATGTAGAACTGCGTGATGAGGGAGATGGGGCGGATCAGCACCTTGCCGACGCGGAAACCCAGCTTGTTCATGCGCGGGAACGCGATCACGAGGCCGAGAGGCAGCGATCCGAGCAGGGTGAGCCCGAATATCTTGAGCGTGACGATGAAACCATCGCCCAGCATGCTCATCATCAGTCCGAAATCCACGTTTGCACGTCTCCCGTAAGGTTGCCTGCAGCCCGGACGCCGCGCGCCCGGGCTGCAGAAAGCTCAAATCACATGTGCCCATCGGCCGTCAGGCCGCCGGGCACGGGTCCGAGGACCCGAGAAGAAGCTGCTTACTCGGCAGCCAGGCACCAAGCGTCCATGCTGATGCCCTGATCGGCATACTCGTCCGCGATCTTGGACACGGTGTTGTCCGCGACCATCTCGAGCAGGGTGGCCTGGACGGCGTCGCGCAGAGCCTCGTTGCCCTTCTTGAAGCCGACGGCGAAGTGCTCGGTGGACAGCTGCTCGTCGAGGATCTTGAAGACGTCCTCCTTGCCCTGGATGTTGAAGTTGGCGACCGGCGCATCGATGGCGACAGCGTCAACGGCACCGCTCTCGAGCTCCATGAAGGCGGTGTTGTAATCCGGGGTGGTCTGGAGGTTGCCGAAGGTCTGGCCGAGGTCGTACTGGTCGGCACCCTCGTCGAAGAGGTGCAGCGCGGCGGAATCGGCCTGCGCCATGACGGTCTTGCCCTCGAGGTCGGCAAGCGCGTTGATGCCGGTGTCGGTGCGGGTCACGACGACCTGGCTGTTGTCCATGTACGGATCGGTCCAGGTGTAGCCATCCTCACGGCCCTCATAGGTGAAGCCGTTCCAAATGCAGTCGATGGTGCCGGACTCGAGCTCGAGGTCCTTGGCATCCCAGTTGATGGGGAGCAGCTTGATCTCCCAGCCGTTGCGCTTGGCAACCTCGGTGGCAAGGGCAAGGTCGAAGCCCTTGAAGTCGCCCGTCGCCTCATCGACGTAGCCGTAGGGCGGGAACTCCTGGTCGAAACCGACGGTGAAGATGCCATCCTCGCCGAGCATGTCGGCCGCGGGAGCGGCAGCATCATCGGCGGCGGCAGCCGCATCGTCAGCGGGAGCAGCCTCGTTGCCGCCACCGCCGCAGCCCGTCAGCGCGAAGGCGCCCAGGCACATGGCAAGCGCGAAAATCGCAATTCCGAGAAACTTCTTCTTCATGTGAATTCCTCCTCTAGATTCTTTTCCCAAGTGCGGACTTTGGCCATTTATTGCTCTACCGCACTAGAGCATTGAGTATAACAAACCAAGAACGTATCTGTACGGGATTAGTGCGGGCGGTGCACTTGGGCATGCGGGCGCACGGCCAAGAGGCGCGGTGCACTTCTGACCGGGTCGAAAGTGTCCCACCGGGACACGCGTGCCCGAGGAAACCGGGCGGCGGGAGGCGGTGCAAAGAGCCCGTGCCGAGTTTGGTACCATTGATGCGTTGTCTAACGAGGAGGACCATATGGCACCCATCGAAACGCCGGTTCCGGCCGTCGCGTTCATCGGCCGCAGCGGGTCGGGCAAGACCGTGCTCACCGAGAAGATCATCGCCGAACTCACCGCGCGCGGACGTCGCGTGGGCTCCGTGAAGCACCACGGGCACAAGGGCTTCGACATCGACATACCCGGCAAGGACTCGTGGCGGCACACCCAGGCCGGCAGCGTGCATGCCGTGGTGGCCTCCCCCGACAAGGTGGCGCATATCCGCCAGCTCGAGCATGAGCTCGAGCTCCCCGAGATCCTCGAGACGATGACGGATGTCGAGGTCGCGATCGTCGAGGGCTACCGCCAGGCGGGTGCGCCGAGCATCGAGATCTTCCGCGCGGGCTGCGAGAAGGACGCCGAGCGCTCGAAGCGCGACGACATCCTCGACTCCGAGGCCACCATCGGCGTTGTCACCGACATCCCGGTCGTGGCTGAGAAGGCCAGGGCGCTGAACCTGCCACTCTTCGGCCTCGAGGATGTAGCCGACATCTGCGATTTCATCGAAGCCGAGATCATCCGCTAAAGCACGTGGGACGGTTGGACAACGGCGTCGGAGCCAATTGTCACGACAGCTGTCTCTGACGCCGTTGTCATGGGACGTTTGGGGGCTGACCCCCTCTGCCCCGCCGACACAAAAGGGAGGAAACATGCAGAAATTCGAGTCGCGCGACCAGATCGAGGAGCGCTACCGTTGGAATCTTGCCGACATCTACGCCGATGACGAGGCATTCCTCGCGAGTCTCGAGGCAGCCGGCTCCTATCCCGAGCGATGCCTTGGCTTCCAGGGCACGATTGCCGGCGATCCCGCGCAACTGCTCGCGTTCCTCCGGCTAGAGGACGAAATCGGCGTCGAGATCGGCAAGCTGATGAACTACGCGTCGCGCAAGAGCGACGAGGACACGCGCGTCTCGACCTACCAGGACTACGAGAGCCGCGTCATGCTGCTCTACACGCAGGTCGCCGCAGCCACGAGCTGGGCGACGCCCGAGCTGCTCACGATCGACGACGAGACCATGGCCGGCTATTACGAGGCGCAGCCGGAGCTCGAGCTCTATCGCCGCGCCCTCGACATGGTCTTCCGCCGCCGCGAGCACACGCTCGGGCAGGCCGAGGAGGCGATACTCGCCTCGTCGATCGAGATGGCGCAGGGGCCCGGCAGCATCTTCTCGCTTCTCAACGACGCCGACCTCACCTTCAAGCCGGCCGTCGACGCGGAGGGCGCCGAGCACCCGGTCACCCATGGCAGCTACATCCCGCTCATGATGTCGCCGGACCGCGCGCTGCGCAAATCAGCATTCGAGTCCCTCTACGAGACGTACGGCCAGTTCCGCAACACCTGCGCGGCCACCCTTGGCGCCCAGCTCAAGCAGCAGAAGTTCTACGCGGACATGCGGCGCTATCCCTCGACGCTCGCCCACTCCCTCGACGGCACCGAGGTGCCGACCGAGGTCTACACGAACCTCATCGACACCGTTCACAAGCACCTGCCGACGATGCACCGCTACATCGAGCTGCGCAAGCGCCTGCTCGCCGTCGACGAGCTGCACTTCTACGACCTGTACGTGCCCGTCGTCGCCGATGTGGAGATGGAGTTCACCTACGAGGAGGCCTGCGAGACCATGCTCGAGGCGCTCGCTCCCATGGGAGAGGCCTATGTGCAGACGGTTCGCGAGGCGCTCGACCAGCGATGGATCGACGTGTACGAGAACCCGGGTAAGCGCAGCGGCGCGTATTCAGCGGGCAGCTTCGGCATGCACCCGTACATGTTGCTGAACTTCCAGGGGCAGCTCGACGACGTGTTCACGCTCGTCCACGAGATGGGGCACTCGATGCACACGCACCTTTCGTGCGCGAACCAGCCCGCCGTGTACTCCGACTACGTGATCTTCGTGGCGGAGGTCGCCTCCACGTGCAACGAGGCGCTGCTCATGCAGCACCTGCTCGGCAAGACCGACGACAAGCAGCAGCGGGCCTACCTGCTCAACCACTTCCTCGAGCAGTTCCGCGGGACGCTCTACCGCCAGTGCATGTTCGCCGAGTTCGAGCTCGCCATCAACGAGCTGGTCGCGCGGGGCGAGGGCGTCACGGCGGACGCGCTCTGCGCACTCTACCGCGACCTCAACGAGCAGTACTACGGTCCAGGCATCGTGCTCGACGAGCAGATCGCGCTCGAGTGGGCGCGCATCCCGCACTTCTACTACGAGTACTACGTCTACCAGTACGCGACGGGATACGCCGCCGCCATCGCGCTGTCGAACCGCATCCTCGCCGAGGGCGCGCCGGCCGTCGAGGATTACCTCGGCTTCCTGAAGGGCGGAAGCTCGAGGACACCCATAGAGCTGCTGAAAGGCGCGGGAGTCGACATGGCAACCCCCGCACCCATAGACGAGGCGCTCAATCTATTCGCCAAGCTCCTCGACGAGATGGAAGAGCTGGTCGGCTAGAAGAATGGAACGCTCCCCCGGGGAGCGTTCCACTTTTCAGCCCTAGCCCTGCCAGACCTCGCCGTTGACGTAGAGCTTGTGACCGTTAAGGTCGATGCCCGACGTGTCGCCGGTCAGGGACGTGACGTAGGAGTCGGCGGTCAGCGTCCACTCGGAATCCGCCTCCATCTCGACGTTGACCTCGCCAGCCTGGCCATCGGCGTTGATAGCGCCCTCGAGGTCGCTGTCGCCGGTGAGCTTGAGCGTCAGCGAGGAGATCTCGTCGACGGTGATGTTGCCATCAAGCTCCTGGTCGATGGCGGTGAAGACCACGGTCCCGCCATTGGAGCCGGTGTTGCCCCACTCGCCGTCGTTGCCGGCGATGACGATCACGTCGCTGCCGGAGTTCTCGATCTCCACATTCTCGAGCGCGATCTCGGCGGAGGTGTTCGTCACGTAGAAGAGCGTGGAGCTCGTGTTGGTGAACGTGCCACCCTTCATCGAGAAGGAACCCGTGCCCTCCTCGGCGTCGCCCGACATCGACTGATAGATCATGACGCCATTGGAGATGCCCGTGCGCGTGGCGACATCGTTGACGTTGGCGGTCATGTCGCAGTTGTTGAGCGCGACGGAATTCAGGCCCTCGATCACGACGCCCTCGCAGTTCTCGGCTGTGAGCTGAGCATCGTTGACGGTCACATCGGCCGTCGAGTACACGGCGGGAGAGTGCTTGCCGTGCGTGGTGTACGTGCCACCGTTGACGGTCTCGGTACCGCCGCCACGGTCGCTGCGGATGGAAGCAGAGGATTCGCCCTGCGTGTCAACGGTCAGATTCGAGGCGTTGAGGGTGGCGCCGCCCGCGACCTCGACGCCGCCCGAATTGCCCTGCGTCGCGTTGATCGTGGTGTTCGAGACGTTGACGGTCGTGCCCTCGCCATAGGCGAAGATGCCGTTGGAGCCCTTGGAATCAGTGTCGATGCTCGCCCCCTCGATGGTGAGGTTGGCTCCATCGAGTGCGAGAACGCCGGCGTTCAAGCCATAGAAGTCGCTGTCCTCGGAGCTCGAGCTGTCGCCGGTCTTCGTGACGGTGGCGTTCGAGATGGTCGCCGTGGCGCCCTCGACGCGCAGCGCGTTCTCGTCGGTGCTCTCGGAGGCGTAGGTCTTGCCATCCTCGGTCGTGTCGCTCGTGATGGTCGTCGCGCCCGTTCCGGTGTTGCCCGTGCTCGAGCCCGGGGCACCCTGGCCACTCGAACTACCGGGACCGCCCTGGCCCATGCCCTCGGACACGGCGATCTTGGTGACAGAGGTGCCATCGTCACCGATGGTGAGCTCGAGCATCGTGCCCTCGGTGATGTCGGAGAGGGCAGCCTGCTCCTCGCCGTTGTCACCCGACTTGACGATGATGCTCTCGTCGTTGACGGTCAGGGTCATCTCGGTGCCTCCGGGCATGCCGCCCTGGCCCTGGGAGCTATCCCCGCCGGGCATCGCCGGGGGCTCGTTGTCCTGGGTGGAAGCGGTGGCGTCGGTTGCCGTCGCATCGTCAGCCTCCGCGGACGTAGCGTTATCCGTTTGCGCAACCGCATCGCCAGCAGCGGCATCGGTCGCCTGGTCCGAGCTCTCGCCAGGTTTGGCGGGAGGCTGGCCACCGTCTCCGTCCGGCTTCGCCGGAGGCTCGCCGCCGTTGCCGCCGGGACCACCCTGGCTGCTGCAGCTATCGGTTGCAGCAGCCTGGTCGCCGCCAGTCGATGTCGTATTCTGGTCGGCAGCCGCATCCGTCGTGGCGGCGTCTGCATCCTCGACGGTCACCGAGGCGTTGTTGGCCGTCGCTCCGTTGTCGGTCGCTGCTCCGTCGGTCGTCGCCGAGGCGTCCTCGCCCGGCTTGGCCGGAGGCTCGCCGCCGCTGCCGCCGGGACCACCTTGGCCACCGCCCATGATGTCCACGGTGATCGCGTTGCCGTCAACTGCGGTCACCCGAGCCATCGCGGTCTGGGAATCGACCGCATCCGAGAGCGCTGCGGCCGCCGACGAGGCACCCAAACACGCCGTCAAGGCGAGCGCGAACACGAACATCAGGCAGGCCAGCAAGGCGGCGCCCAGCTTTCCCTTCCCATGTGTCTTGATTGCGTTCATCTCTTCCTCCTTGTTAACGAATGTAACCCAAACGCACGATTACATCCTAGAAACGCAACCTGAACCCAACCTGAAGAGAATCGAGAATACTCAAAACCCTCCCCAGATTCCCGAGCACGGAGGTGAGCTCCTCCCCCGAACCGGCAATTTCACCTCGTGAATAGAGGGGGATGCGCTGGAAATGCAGACGAGCCTCTCCTTCCGCCAAGCCGTCGTTGACACGCGTGCTGCGAAACGAAGTTCCCGTATGTGGCGCTCCTGGCAATTTCGTTCGAAAAGAGGCGTCTGGCACGCCCTTTTTCGTTAGGAAATGCCATGATTCGGCTTTTCCGGCCGGAAATGACGCCCTTTTTCGAACGAAAATGCCAAGTCGCCCGGCGCACGCGCGATGGGCCAGCCCATGGCGTCGCGGGACGATATGAACCGGGCGCCGTTCGAACAGCCGGGGATTGTTCATGGTGAAGACGAGGGCACCTGCAGCGCGTCGAATGCGCCTTAAGCGAAAACCCCGCCGGGCTTGCGCCCGCGGGGTCTTCGTTTCAGTCGTGGTCGGCGTGCCACAGGCGGCCGCAGAGATAGCCCGTTACGCCGTTTGGTAAAACGGCGCAGCTCCTACAGGTCGTAGTACATCTCGAATTCCATCGGGGTCGGCATCTCGGTATGGCGCTTGAGGTCGGCACGCCTGTTGGCAATCCAGATGTCGATGAGCCTCTCTGGGAAGACGCCGCCTGCGGTCAGGAAGTCGTGATCGGCCTCGAGGGCGGAGAGCGCCTCGTCGAGGGACCTCGGCAGGCTCTCGATCTTCTTCAGCTCCTCCTCCGAGAGGTCGTAGAGGTTGAAGTCGTAGGGGCCGTGTCCCTCGGCAACCGGGTCGATCTTGTTGGCGATGCCGTCGAGGCCAGCCATGAGGATCGCGGCAAACGCATAGTACGGATTGCAGGTGGCATCCGCGCAGCGAATCTCGAAGCGCTTCACGTCCGGGGCCTTCGCATAGGCCGGGATGCGAATGACCGAGCTGCGGTTGGCCGTCGCGAAGCCGACGGTGACGGGCGCCTCGAAGCCGGGCAGAAGGCGCTTGAACGAGTTCGTGCTCGGATTCGTGAACGCGCAGAGCGCGCCGATGTGGCGCAGCAGGCCGCCGATGAAGTACAGCGCGGTATCGGAGAGCTGCGAGTAGCCATTCTCGTCGTAGAAGAGAGGCTTGCCATCCTTGAACATGAGAATGTGGACATGCAGTCCGTTGCCCGCCTCGCCGTAGATGGGCTTGGGCATGAATGTCGCGGACTTGCCCTCACGCATGGCCTGGTTCTTGATGATGTGCTTGGTGAGCATGGTCTTGTCGGCCATCTCGATGAGCTCGCCGAACTCGACCTCGATCTCGAGCTGGCCCGGGCCGGCCACCTCGTGGTGGTGGTACTTGACCTTGATGCCGTGATCCTCCATCAGCAGGCAGACGCGGCTGCGGAAATCGTAGAGCACGTCCTGCGGAGGCGCCATGTGGTAACCGGCCTTGTGCCCCATCTTGTAGCCAAGGTTGGTGCCATCGTCGAGGCCGGTGTTCCACTCGGCCTGGCCGGCATCCAGGAAGAAGTGGGACTGGTTGGGCTCGTTGGTGTAGTTGACCTCGTCGAACACGAAGAACTCGTACTCGGGCCCGAGCAAGATCGTGTCGGCGATGCCGGTTTCGCGCATGTAGGCCTCGGCGCGCTTGGCGACATTGCGGGGCTCCTGGTCGAACGGACGGTTCTCGGGAAGGTCGATGATCTGCGCGTCGCCGATCATGCACAGCGTCTTGATCTCGGAGAAACGGTCGATGTAAGCAGTCGTCACATCGGGGATGAAGACCATGTCGCTCTTCTCGACCGGCGCGAACCCGTAGTTGCTGCCGTCGAAGCCGATGCCGGCGGTCATCATTTCCTCGCTGAAGCGCTGTGCCGGGATGGTGAGATGGCGCCAGCGGCCATTCAGGTCGATCATCATGAAGTCGATCATCTTAACGTCGTTTTCCTCGACGTATTTCTTGGCTTCTGCGAAATCCTTGAACACCGTGTTTCTCCGTTCTCTCGCCATATGTGGCCTTGCCGCCATGCGATCCAGGGCGGCAAGTCCGCCGACGAGGATTATCTTAAACGTTTATGCGGCGTTTGTGCCGTGGAAGGGTGAGAAGATTGCGCCGTGCAGGACACCGTTTCCAGTGAGTCGAAACCGTGCATCCCACATGCACCCCTTCGTTTACCATGGAACACGGTGAAACGTAGGAGGTTCCTTGGTCTCGACGATCATCATATCGGTCATCTGCGGTTTTGGCGTGGGCATCCTATCCGGCCTGCTCGGCATCGGCGGGGGCATGGTCGTCATCCCGCTGCTGCGGTTGGGGTTCGGGCTCGACGGGCTCATCGCTGCGGGCACCTCGCTCTTCTCGATCTTCTTCACTTCCGTCTCGGGCAGCATCGGGCGCATGCGCTCGAAGACCGTCAATCTCAAGGTTGGCGCGCTCGTGGGAATCGGCGGCGTGGCCTTCTCCCCCATCGGCTCGTGGCTCTCCGAGATGGCCGGCGGAACAGCCGCCATGCTTGCAGCCGCGATCGTCATCGGGTACACGGCAATCGTCATGATCCGCAAGGGAGCGAAACTTCCCGGCAAGAACGGCACGCCTTCCCCGATCGAGAACGGCATCACCCCGGCGGGGCCCGGAGGGGAACCCGCCTTCACGAGCGTGCACTCGCTCGAGATGACGACGAGAACCATCGGATTGCTCCTCGCAACCGGCGCCATCTCCGGCCTTGCTTCCGGATTCATCGGGGTAGGCGGCGGATTCATCATCGTGCCGCTGCTCATGACGTTCTTCAATCTTTCCATGAAGGATGCGAGCGGAACCTCCCTCGTCGCGTTGAGCCTGCTCGCCATTCCGGGCTTCATCTCACACGGATTCTTCGGGCATGTGGATTGGATCAAGGGCATCGCCATCGCAGCCGGAAGCATTCCCGGAGCCCAGCTCGGGGCGTCGCTCGTGAAGCGCGTGCCGGAGAAGACGCTGAGAATCCTCTTCGGCATCCTTCTCCTCGCGATAGCCGTGAGCCTCGTCGTCAAGGAATTCGTCTAGGAGCCGCCATGAGACTGTTCGTTGCAGCGGAGCTGCCAGATTCCATGCTCGATGCCCTCGCCGAGACATCCGCGGCGCTCCGCTCGAGCGTGCGCGGTCGCTATGTGGGAAGCGATCTCTTCCACGTGACGCTCGCCTTCCTCGGGGAGGTGGAGTCCTCGCGATGCGCCGAGCTCGAGGACGCGCTCTCGAGAAGCTGCGCGGAGCACGGGCCATTCGAGACCTCCCTCGGCGCGCTGGGTTCGTTCGGCAAGAAATCTCGCGCGACGCTTTGGCAGGGTTTCACCGAGACCAGCGCATTCGACGCGCTCGCAGGCGACGTGCGCAAGGTGCTGCGCGAAGCGGGTTTCGCCTTCGACGGCAAGGGGTTCATCCCCCATGTCACCCTCATGCGCAACGCGGATCTGAGCAGCGGCATCCTCCCGATGCCGTCTATCGCCGCGGGCGCCATCGACACGGTGACGCTCTTCTCGTCGGACCTCTCCGGCCCCCGTCCCGTCTACGATGCGATAACCCGAATCACGCTGTCATGACAAACACGTCTGACGTGATTGTCGGGCTTTCGCTTACTCCGCGGCGCCGTCGGCTAGGCGGATCTGCTTGCGCTTGATCTTGCCGCCGATGGTCTTGGGGAGCTCGTCGACGTACTCGATGATGCGCGGATACTTGTAGGGAGCCGTCTCCTTCTTCACGAACGACTGGAGCTCCTTCGTGAGCTCGTCACCGGGCTCGTAACCGTGCGCGAGGACAACGGTCGCCTTGACCACGAGTCCTCGCACGGGATCGGGCGCACCCGTCACCGCGCACTCGATGACCGCATCGTGCTTGACGAGCGCGCTCTCGACCTCGAACGGGCTGATGCGGTAGCCAGAGCACTTGATCACGTCGTCGTTGCGCCCGACGAAGAACACATATCCATGGCTATCGCGCCACGCCATGTCGTGGAGGTTGTAGTATGCGCCGCCGACCGCCTCCTCGGTCTCATCGGGCATGCCGTAGTAGCCGACGAACAGTCCCGGCGGATATGCCTCGCGCAGCTTCGTGACGCAGATGGCCCCCTCCTCGCCGTCCGGCACGTCGTATCCGTCGTCGTCGAGCAACCTGATGTTGAGCAGCGGGCTCGGCTTGCCCATCGAGCCGGGCTTGGGCTCGATCCACGGGAACGTGGCGAGCAGCACGGGGCCCTCGCTCTGACCGAAGCCCTCGCGGATCTTCTTGCCCGTGAAGCGCTCCCACTGGATCGTCACCTCGGCGTTCAGCGGCTCACCAGCCGTCGCGAAGTTCTCGATCGACGACAGGTCGTAGGCGGCCACGTCCTCCTGGAGCATGAAGCGGTACATCGTCGGGGGTGCGCAGAACGTGGTGAGCTTGTAGTCCTGCATCTTCTGCAGGAGCTTCGCGGGCACGAACTTGTCCATGTCGTATGCGAAGATCGTGGCGCCGGCGATCCACTGGCCGTAGATCTTGCCCCAGCCGAACTTCGCCCAGCCGCTGTCGGTCACGCTCATGTGCAGCTTGTTCTCGCGCACCTGCTGCCAGTACTTTGCGGTGAGGATGTGTCCGAGCGGGTGCGCGTAGTTGTGCATAACGGGCTTGGGATTGCCCGTCGTGCCGCTCGTGAAGTAGACGAGCATGATGTCCTTGCTCGTGACGGCCTCGCTCGAACCGGCGGCAGGGCGCTCCCATTGCTCGGAACCCGCCTCGACGAGCGCGTCGAAGCTCAGCCAGCCCTCGCGATCGCCTGCCACGACCACCTTGTTCTCGATTGTCGGCGTGTCGGGCAGCGCGCCCTCGACCTGCGAGCACACGTACTCGTCGTTCACGCACACCATCATCTTCACGTTGCAGGTGTTGGCGCGGTAGACGATATCGTGCGTGGTGAGCTGCAGCGATGCCGGAATCACCGTGGCGCCGAGCTTGCACAGCGCCGACGCGGTAACCCAATACTCCCAACGGCGCCGCATGATGCACATGACTATGTCGCCCTTGCCGATGCCAAGCTCGCGGAACGAGTTGGCGATGCGGTTCGACAGGAGGCTGATGTCGGCGAACGTGAAGCGGCGCTCCTCCCCCGCGTCGTTGCACCACAGCAGCGCGGGCTTGTCCGGCTCGACGCGGGCCCATTCGTCGACGACGTCGTAACCGAAGTTGAACGCCTCCGGAACATCGATGCGGAAGTTCTCGAAAAAATCCTCGTAGCTGTCGAACTCGATACGAGGGCAGTACTTCTTGAGAATATGATCCATGCCTGCAGCCGCCCCCTACTCGGCGATAATCGTGATGAACTTCGCGGGGGAATCTCCGCCGCAACGCTGCCCGTGCGGATACATCGGGTTGAAGTAGATGCTGTCGCCCGCATGGAGCTCGAAGTCCTTGCCATCGAACGAGACGATGACCGTGCCCTCGAGCACGATGTTGAACTCCTGGCCCGAGTGCGTCACGAGCTTCGCCGGCTCATCGCTCGGATCGAGCACGACTTCGAGCGGCTGCATAATCTTGCGCGTGTAGCGCCAGGCGAGGTCGTCGTAATGATAACCGGGATAGCGGTCGACCTCCTTGCCCTCGCCCGAGCGCACGACTTGGTAGGTGTCCAGCTTGGCGGCGGTTCCAGTGAGGATCTCGGTGAACTCGACGCCGAACGTGCGTGCCATGTGGTAGATGGCGGAGATGGGCACATCCGCCCCCGTCTCCTCCCAGGCAAGGTACGTCTCGAGGGATACGCCGAGCTCCGCGGCCATATCCTCAACCGTCACGTCGCACGCCTCTCGCAGCCCGTGGATGCGCTGGCCGATTTCCCGCAGCTCGCTCTCGCCCATGACAACCTGCCTTTCCTCTCACACCCTGTTATCAGAATATTCATTCTATACGAGTGGGAATTCACGGCACCGATCCTTCGTGCCAAAGGCGCATATGTTAGGATTTCCCGGTGAACATGCGGGTTTCGGATAAGTCGACGACAGCTGTCTCGCCCGACTCATCGCGACCGGACTCGCCGCGACCAAACCGGAGAAGCGCATGGACCTGAACGCATTCATGAACGAGGGCGTCGACGACATCCTCAAGACGGCGCGCCATTACTACACGCGCAGCTTCCGCGGCACGCGCTACCTTGCGCATGCGGCGAAGGCGATGATGCATGCTGTCCGCCTGCGCTCCTCCCATGAGAAGAGCGGTTTGCACGTGCCGCCGTTCCTGATCGCCTCCATCGCGAGCGAGTGCAACCTCGATTGCGTGGGCTGCTATGCGCATGCGTTCGGAACCATCGGCGACGCGGCGGGCAGAAGGGAGCTTTCCGCAGCAGCGTGGGAGAAGGTGTTCCTCGAGGCCGAGAGACTCGGCGTCTCCTTCATACTCCTCGCCGGCGGCGAACCGACGATGCGGCGCGATGTGATCGAGATGGCCGCCTCCCATCCCGACATCATCTTCCCCATCTTCACGAACGGCACGCTACTCGATGACTCGTACCGCAAGCTCTTCGACGACCACCGCAACCTCATCCCGCTCTTCTCCATCGAGGGAACGGACGGGCAGACCGATGCACGGCGCGGTGCCGGCGTTGCCGCACAGGTGCGCTCGTCGATGGAGCATTTCTCCGAGCGCGGCATCCTCTGGGGCATCTCACTCACGGCCACCACGGAGAACGTCGATGTCGTGACCGACGATGCCTTCGTGCGCGAGCTGTACGGCAGGGGCTGCGGGACCATCATCTACAACGAGTTCGTGCCCGTCCAGAAGGGAACGGCCCATCTCGCCCTCGACCTCGAGCGTCACAACGCGCTGATGGCCCGCATGGACGAGCTCGCGCGCGACCCCGCGTACGAGAACATGGTCACCATCGCCTTCCCCGGCAACGAGGAGCTCATGGGAGGATGCCTCGCAGCGGGCCGCGGGTTCTTCCACATCGCGCAGGACGGCGCCATCGAACCATGTCCGTTCTCGCCCTTCTCCGTGGCCAACATCATCGAGGTTGGGCTGGAAGGCGCACTGCGATCGCCGTTCTTCGAGCGGGTTCGCGAGATCGAGGCGGCGCACTCCGAGGAGCACATGGGCGGCTGCACGCTCTTCCTCCACGAGAACGAGGTGCGCCTGGCCATGCAGCAGTGAGTCGATAACGGCGATCGTTGTTGACTTATTGCGCCTTCCGCGCGCGAACCACCCAGGAGACGATCATCGCGAGCGCTATCGCGATGGGGACGATCATGGCGTACCACATGCCCTGGTAGGCGACGACCTCGGAGCCCGTCTGCACGACCAGGCCGTCGATGATGTGGCCCGCGACCACCGGGCCGATGAGCGCACCCGTGTCGAGGCCGATGAAGCTCGTGTTGCTCGCCGCGCCGCGCCGGTTCGCCGGCGCCTTCTGCATCGAGATCGTCTGGACGAGCGGCACGCACGAACCGAATCCCATTCCGGCGACGATGGCCGTGGCGACGAGCATGGGCAACGTGTTCATGTGAACCAGCATGATGAACGACGCCGCGAAGATCACCGTCGTCGGCAGCAGCATGAGCTCGGCGCCCCAGCGGTCGGCGAGCCGTCCGAACAGGGGACGCGTTGCGATCATCGTGATCGCGTAGATGGTGAAGTAGAGCCCCATCTGGTGCAGCCCGACCATCTCCCCGTAGAGGACGACGTAGGTGCCGACGCTGATCTGAGCGGCGGAGAGCAGCAGGAGCGCGATCGTCGCGGGGACGGCCTCCTTGGCGAACATACGGCTGAGGCTGAGCCGGTAAGGCTCTCGCTCGACGCCCTTCTGCTCGGGGATGACGAAGATGGAGAGGAAGCTGCACGCGACGGCAGCGGCACCTATCCAGTACGCGCCCGAATAGCCGAGCGCCTCGACGAGCCACAGGCCGCACGCCGGGGCGATGACCTGCGCCACAGCCTGCGAGATGGAGAAGATGCTCAGGCCGCTCGCGAGGCGGTTGTCGGGAACGTGCTCGGCCACGAGCGCCATCGAGACAGGACCACCCATCCCGATTCCCACGCCGTGAATGAGGCGGACGACCACGAGTGCCGGCACGCTCGTCGCAAAACCGTATAAGACCATCGCCACGAGATTGAATCCGATGGCGATCATGAGCATGCGCTTCTTGGAGAAGCTGTCGAACGCCGGGCCGGCGAACGGGCGGATGCCCAGTGCGGTGACCGCGAAGATGCCGACGACCAT
Organism: Coriobacteriales bacterium; assembly: GCA_050946275.1. GTDB lineage: Bacteria > Actinomycetota > Coriobacteriia > Coriobacteriales > CADBOM01 > JBMNUM01. The sequence goes on along the minus strand of JBMNUM010000004.1, from coordinate 22,454 downwards.
GCCGATGACCGACGCGCTCGCGCCCATGCTATCGGCATACAGCGGGATGGTAACGTTCGTCATGAACTGCGCCATCGCCCGAAAGAAGTTCACGACGATGAGCGCAAGGAACGCCCGATTCCACATCCCAGCGGACGTCACTATACCTCCATCAATATGGGGATGATCATGGGACGGCGATGGCAGCGCTTCCAGAGGAATTTGGAGAGCTCGTCGCGGACCTCTCGTCGCAGGGACGAGGGGTTGATGCGGTAGTCCTTGCCGGAGCGGCCGAGGACCTCCTGCACGACTGCCGTCGCGTCGTCGAGCAGGACGGCATCGTCGCCGCCGGTCACGCCGCGCATGATGACCTCGATGTCCTTGAGGGGACGGCCGTCGCGCTTGCTGACCATCATGACGATGGTAACCATGCCCTCGTCGCCGAGGGTCTTGCGGTCCTTGAGCACGAGCGCCGAGACGTCGCCGACGGACAGGCCCTCGACGAACACGACACCGGACTCGACGGGTTCGCCCTCGGTCACCTTGCCGTTGCGCATCTCGAGCGTGTTGCCGTTCTCGAGGATGAAGATCCTGCTGCGCGGGATGCCCATGGCCTCCGCGAGGTCGGCGTGCGCCTGGAGGTGCTGCGCCTCGCCGTGGACGGGCATGAAGTTGCGCGGCTTGCAGATCGACATGACGAGCTTGAGCTCCTCCTGGCCGGCATGGCCGGAGACGTGGACCGTCGCGCGGTACTTGTCGTAGAAGTCGACGCCGACCTTCGAGAGCGCGTTCTTCACGCGGTTGACCGCCTTCTCGTTGCCGGGGACGGGGGACGCCGAGATGATGACGGTATCGCCTTCCTCGATATCGATGGTGCGGTGCTCGCCGTTCGCGATGCGCGTGAGAGCGGAGAGCGGCTCGCCCTGGCTGCCCGTGCAGAGAACGACGAGGCGGTCGCGCGGCATGTCCTTGACCTCGTAGGAGTCGACGATGTCGTCCTCGTTGATGTCGAGGTAGCCGAGCTCGCGGGCGATGCGCGTGTTCGTCAGCATCGAGCGTCCGGTCACGGCGACCTTGCGGTGCGCGGCGACGGACGCGTCGCATATCTGCTGGATGCGATGGATGTGGCTCGCGAACGAGGCGACGACGACGCGCTTCTTCGCGCTGCCGATAACCTCGTGGAGCACCTTGCCGACCTCGGCCTCGGACCTCGTGAACGCGGGAACGTTGGCGTTGGTGGAGTCGGACATGAGCAGGTCCACGCCGATCTGGGCGAAGCGCGCCATGGCTCCGAAGTCGGTGCGGACGCCATCGATGGGCGTCTGGTCGAGCTTGAAGTCGCCCGTGTGGAGCACGTTGCCGGCCGGCGTCTGCAGGAACACGCCCACGGCGCCGGGGATGGAGTGGTTCACGCTGAAGAACTCGCAGGTGAACGAGCCCAGCTTGATGGACTGCCCGGCCGAGATCTCCTGCAGACCGACATCGTGGAAGCGATGCTCGTCGAGCTTGCCCTCGATGAGGCCGAGCGTGAGCTTCGTCCCGAAGATCGTCGTCTGCCGGTCGAGGTCCTTGAGCACATAGGGTATTGCACCCGTGTGGTCCTCGTGGCCGTGCGTGATGATGAGACCCCGCAGCTTCTGCGAGTTCTCGAGGATGTACGTGTAATCCGGGACGAGCAGATCGATGCCCGGATAGTCATCGTCGGGGAACATCATGCCCGCATCGACCACGACCATGTCGTCACCGTACTCGAACACGGTCATATTCTTGCCGATGCCGTCAAGGCCTCCGAGCGGGATGATCTTGAGCTTCTCCATCGGGGTCTTCTTGCTCGACGACGCGCGCTTGGTGGAGTCGGCCCGCTTGTTGGCCGTCGCCTTCTTGCTCGCCGCCGATCCTTTGCGCACGGAGACTTCGCCGCCACGCTTGCCGCGCACGGCTTCGCTCTTGCTCGAACGGCTTTCGGTCTTCTTCGTTTTGAGGGTGCGTTTCTCCGGGCTCCTGCCCTTGGAGGCCTTCGTGCGAGCCTTCTTCTCTTCTGCCAAGTTGATTCTCCTAAATCACGCCCACCTCGCGCATGACCTGCTCCAGATGATCGTGCTGCTCGGGCGTCGCCTCGATGAGGGGGAGGCGCAGTCCGCCCACGGGGAAGCCCATGATCTTCAGGGCCTCCTTCACCAGGATCGGATTCGCCGTGACGAACAGCTCCTTCATGAGGGGCTGGAGCCTGATATCGGCGGAGACGGCACGCGTGTGATCGCCGTCGGCCTGGGCCTGCACGATTTCCTTCATGCGCGCGGGACACACGTTCGCGATCGTCGAGATGACGCCCTCGCCACCGAGGCCCATGATGGGCAGGGTGAGAGAGTCGTCACCCGAGTAGACGAAGAACCCGTCGGGCGCGTTGTCGATGATTTGCTTAACCTGATCGAGATTTCCCGACGCCTCCTTGACGGCGATGATGTTCTCGAAATCATTCGCCAGGCGCAGGGTCGTCTCTGCTTCCATGTTGATGGCGCAACGGCCGGGAATGTTGTACAGGATAACCGGCACGTCCACGGCGCTCGCGATCTTGCCGAAATGCCGGTAGAGACCCTCCTGCGGGGGCTTGTTGTAATACGGAACGACGAGCATGATGCCGTCGACGCCGAGCTTGACGACATCCTTGGCAAACGACACGGAGTCATCCGTGCAGTTGTCGCCGCAGTTCGCGATGATGGGGGCACGGCCGCCCGCCACCTCGATCACGGCCTTGAACAGGTCGATCTTCTGGGGATAGAACACCGTGGGCGACTCTCCGGTCGTGCCGTTGATGAGCAGGGAGTCGCAGCCGCCGTCGAGCAGGCGGATGCCCAGCTCCTGCGCACGCTTGAGGTCGAGCTCCAGATCTTCATCGAACGGAGTGACCATTGCGGGGATGAGCCGTCCAAAAGGTGAGCGCGATTCCATTTAATCCTCCATGAAGTTCTCGAGGCCGACGATGAGCCCCTGCCTGTCGCCAACATTGCGCACCGCGAGCAGCACGCCCGGCATGTACGACGTGCGGTCGTAGGAATCATGCCGGATGGTGAGCGTTTGTCCCATAGAACCGAGTATAACCTCTTGATGCGCCACATAGCCGTCAGAACGCACCGAATGCACGGGCACACCGGAGATAAGGGCGCCACGAGCGCCCTCGGCGCCGGGCACCTCGGTCTCCTTGCCGGGAGACGTGCACTCGAAGTCGCGCGCCTCGGCGATCATGTTCGCCGTGCGGATCGCGGTGCCGCTCGGGGAGTCGGCCTTGTGGTTGTGGTGCAGCTCGATGATCTCGCAGTCGGGGAAGAAGCGCGCCGCCATCTGGGCGAACTTCATCATGAGAACCGCGCCCGTCGTGAAATTCGGGGCGATGAACAGCGTGGTGCCCTCGGGGATCAGCCCCTCGAGGCGCTTGAGCTCGTCACCGGAGAGGCCCGTCGTGCCCACAACGCAGTCGACGCCGTGGGAGAGCGCGACCTCGATATTGCCGGCAACGGCGGAGGGATGGGTGAAGTCGACCATGACATCGGGCGACGTCTGCTCGATCGCCTCGCCGAGGTTCGCGAAGCCCGGCGCGAGGACGGTGCCGCGCGCGTCGGCGACCTCGGCGTTCTCGGGGGCGTTGATGTCGACGCCCGCCACGACCTGCATGTCATCCTGGGAGGAAACGGCGTTGACGACCTTGTTTCCCATGCTGCCCAGGTATCCGCTTACCAGAACCTTGATCATTGCTCGATCACGCCTTTCAGCAGCTCTCGCACCTCGTCCTCCTCGGCGGGGCTGATCACTGCAATCGTCGGTTTTTGGGTGTACGTCCTCTCGGCAACGCGCGCCAGGTCCTCGAGCGTGACGGCACGGTAGGCCTCGATCGTCTCGTCGAGGGACAGCAGCGGGGCGCCGATCGTGTACCTGCGGCCGAGCCGCAGCATGCGCGTGCGCGTCGCCTCCATCGCAAGCGTCGTCTGCCCGATTGCATACGAGCGGACCCTCTCGAGCTCATCGGAGCTGACTCCCTCGGTGCAGATGCGCTTCATCTCGGTTGCGACGAGCGATGCGACCTCCGCGAGGTTGTCGGGCCTCGTGCCGGCATAGACGGTGAACGAGCCGACGCCCTCGTGCGGGGCCGAGCCTGCGTAGACCGCGTATGCCAGGCCGCGCTTCTCCCGGATCTCCTGGAAGAGCCGCGACGACATGCCGCCGCCGAGCACCTGGTCGAGCAGGGCCTGGGCGAAGCTGTCCTCGTGGCCGACGGGCAAGCTCTCCATGCCGTAGACGAGGTGCGCCTGCTCCGTCTCCTTGCGAAGCGCCCGGAAATACAGCTCGCGCTGCTCGGGAGTGAACGTGCGCACCGTGCGCTCGCCACGCCTCATCGAGCCAAAGTAGCGCTCGCAGAGCTCGACGAACGACGCATGGTCGACGCTGCCGCTCGCGACGATCGCGCAGTTGCCCGCGTGATAGCGCTTGCCGTAGTAATTCATGAGGTCGTCATGCCCGAAGCCCCCGACGCTCTCGCGCGTGCCGAGCACGGGCTTGCCGAGCGGGGACGTGGGGAACAGCGTCCGGCCGAACAGGTCGAAGACGAAGTCGTCGGGCGCATCCTCGCTGCGCGCGATCTCCTCGATGACGACCTCGCGCTCCGAGACGATCTCGTCCGGCGCGTATGCCGAGTGCAGCATCATGTCGGAGAGGATGTCGAGAGCGTCCTCGATACGCTCGTCGATGAGACGGGCATAGTAGCAGGTGTACTCGCGCGAGGTGAACGCGTTCGACTCGGCTCCGAGCCTCTCGAAGCCGGCGGAGATGTCCATGGAGGAGCGCTTCTCCGTGCCCTTGAACATCATGTGCTCCATGAAATGGCTGATGCCGGCCTCGCCAGCCTCCTCGTCGCGCGTCCCCACGCGGAACCATACGCCAACCGTCACCGAGCGCACGGAGGGCATGGCCTCGGTGAGCACGGTGATCCCGTTGGAAAGCGTGGACTTCTCGTAATACATACGACCCGTTCCTTCACAAAGTCACATCTCGTTCGTAACGCCAGCAAGAGCGCAGCTGCCGGGCGCGATAGCCCTGCCGCGCGAGGAGCGTGCTTCACACGCGACCGTAAGCGCACAAGGGGCTAGCGTGCCGGCAGATGTGCTCGCAGCGTCGAGCAGTCCGGCCGTTCGGCAAAGAACGGCCGGAACTCTTTAGTGACGGCGCCTGGGCTCGCGGCGACCACCGCGGTTGCCGCCGTTGTTGCGGCGGTTGCCGCCCTCGTTGCCGTCGTCGTGCGAACGCTCGGCACGCGCGGGAGCCTCGGGCTTGTCGAGCCTGTCGAGCGAGATCTTGCCCTTCTCGTCGATCTCGGTGATGACGACATGCACCTCGTCGCCGATGTTGAGCATGTCCTCGACCTTGTCGATGCGGCCCTTGGCGATCTTGGAGATGTGCAGCAGACCGTCCTTGGAGGAGGTCAGCTCGACGAACGCGCCGAACGGCTGGATGGAGACGACCTTGCCGAAGTACTCCTCGCCCAGCTCGGGAACGCGGACGATGTCCTCGATCATCTTGCGGGCGTCCTCGCCGCCGGTATCGGACGAGGCGATGAAGATGGTGCCGTCCTCCTGGATGTCGATCTGGGCGCCGGTCTCCTCCTGGATGCCGCGGATGACCTTGCCGCCGCTGCCGATGACCTCACGGATCTTGTCGACGGGCACGCTGATCGTGATGATGCGCGGGGCGTACTCGGAGAGCTCCTCACGCGGCTCGGGCAGCTCGGCGAGCATCGCGCCGAGGATGAACGCGCGGCCCCTCTTGGCCTGCGCCAGCGCCTCGGCGAGGATCTCGACCGTCAGGCCCTTGGCCTTGTTGTCCATCTGCAGGGCGGTGATGCCCTTCTCGGTGCCGCAGACCTTGAAGTCCATGTCGCCGAGGAAGTCCTCGAGACCCTGGATGTCGGTGAGGATGGCATGGCCGTCCTCCTCCTTGATGAGGCCCATGGCAACGCCCGAGACGGGACGCTTGATCGGCACGCCGGCGTCCATGAGGGCGAGCGTCGAGCCGCACGTCGAGGCCATCGACGACGAGCCGTTGGACTCCATGACCTCGGAGACCACGCGGATCGTGTACGGGAACTCCTCCTCGTCGGGGAGCATCGGGCGCAGGGCGCGCTCCGCGAGGGCGCCATGGCCGAGCTCGCGGCGCTTGGGGCTGCCCATGCGGCCGGTCTCGCCGGTGCAGTACGGCGGGAAGTTGTAGTGGTGGATGTAGCGCTTGCCCTCGGCCGGGTCGATCGTGTCGAGGCGCTGCCACTCGTTGAGCATGCCGAGCGTCGCGACGGAAAGGACCTGCGTCTGGCCGCGCTGGAAGAGGCCGGAGCCGTGCACGCGGGGCAGGAAGCCGGGGACGATGTAGAGCGGACGAACCTCGTCGACGGCACGGCCGTCAACGCGCTCGCCGGTCTCGATGATCATGCGGCGCATGACGCGCTTCTCGAGCGCCTTGAACTGAGCGGCGATCTCGCTACCCCACTCGGCCTGCTCCTCCTCGGTGAAGGAGGCGATGACCTCCTCCTTGAGGGTCGCGACCTTCTCGACGCGGGAGAGCTTGTCGGCATCCTTGAGGGCCGCGTCCATTTGAGCCGCGTAGGCGGAGACGCGCTCGGCAACCTCGGGGATCGGCTCGTTGATCGGCCACTCCTTGGCCGCCGGGGCGACCTTGTCGATGAAGCGCTGCTGGATCTCGCAGAACTCGCCGAGGACCTTCTGGCCGAAGGCCATGGCCTCGAGCATGTCCTCCTCGGTGATCTCCTCGCCGCCGGCCTCGACCATCGAGATGAACGTGCCGCTACCCGCGAGCACGAGGTCGAGGTCGGAGTTCTCCTCCTCGTCGAAGGTCGGGTTGACGATGAACTCGCCCGTGTCGATGTTGCGGCCGATGCGCACGCCGGCGACCGGACCCTCGAACGGGGCGCCGCCCACCATGAGCGCGGCGGAAGCGGCCATGATCGAGATGACATCGGGCTGGTTGACCTGATCGCACACGAGCGGCGTGGCGACGATGTGCACCTCGTTGCGGAAACCGTCCGGGAAACCCGGGCGGATGGGACGGTCGATCATGCGGGCCGTGAGCGTGCCCTTCTCGGACGGACGGGCCTCGCGCTTGAGATAGCCTCCCGGGATGCGGCCGACGGAGTACATCTTCTCGATGAAGTCGACGGTCAGCGGGAAGAAGTCGTAGTCCTTCTGCTCCTTCGAGACCACAGCCGTGACGAGAACGGTGGTCTCGCCCTGCGTGACCACGACGGCACCCGTCGCCTGCTTGGCCAGCTCTCCCGTGGTGAGCGTGTACTGCTTGCCGTACAGCTCGAAGGACTCGGTGATTTTCGCCATAATCTTTTCCATTTCTCTTCTCGAGCGCCCTTTTGCGCTCTCGCCTGCTTCGAGACCGGGCGTGCGGCCCATCCGCCCCCGGCCCCGCGATCGACCCGGCCTCCTTAGCCGAATCCACCGCAATAAGACACGAGGGGAACCCGCGGCTCCCCTCGTTTCCAACCCCGTTTACTAGATGTTGTCTCGGATGCCGAGATCCGCGATCAGCGCACGGTACTTCTCGATGTCGCGCTTCTTGATGTACGTGAGAAGCCTGCGGCGCTTACCGACGAGCATCAGGAGACCCCTGCGGGTGTGATGATCCTTCTTGTGCTCCTTGAGATGCTCGGTGAGATAACGGATGCGCGCGGTCAGAATCGCAACCTGAACCTCGGCGGAACCGCTATCGTGCTCGTCCTTGCCGTACTTCTTGACAAGCTCGGCCTTCTGTTCCTTGGTCAGCATGAGCCGACACCACCTTTCATTCGTCCGCCCCGAGCTGCGAGTGCCGTCGGTGGATTTCGGCAGTCCCGGCAGGGGGCAACAAAACATAACCAGTGCAGTATATCCCGGAAAACACCGGTGGCAAAGCAGACAACAGCCGGACGGCAACGAGCGATACGCGGCAATCGGGCAAGGGCACAGGAGCGGTCGGAGCGGTGATGTGGCTTGCCGACCGTCCAAGCCCGGGCCGCGACCAGCAAACAGCCATCCGAGCGTCCGTATAATGGTTAGAAAGGCCAGTAGATTGTTGGGAGGGTGCGCCATGCGGTTCAGAAGCGTCGTCGCGATGCTCTCCCTCGCGTGCGCGCTCATCGTGCTCGTCCCCGGCATGCTCCTCGCGGCGGAGATCGAAATCGACCTCGCGCCCTTCCAGTGGTCGCTTGCGAACACGGGTCGCGCCTTCGTCACCCCCAGCATGTCCACGAGCTTCAACCTCGAGTCGCTCGGATGGAACGATTCCGAACAACCCCTCTCCTCCTCCGGGACCATCGCCATCCTCAGCACGGGAGTCGATGAATCCCATCCCGAGCTGGAGGACGCTTTCCTCGACATGACGGCATTCACGGACGAGGGCGGCGCGCACGGCGTGAACGCATACGCGCTCGCCACCGGGGAAGGCGACACGGCGGACCTGGCCGACCAAGAGGGCACCGGCACCCATTGCGCGGGCATCATCGCCGCGGCCTGGGACGGCACCGGGACGAGCGGCATCTCCAACGACACGAAAATCATCCCCATCAAGGTCACCGACGACGAGGGGCGCGTCTCCCTCGATGCCGTCGCCGCAGCATACGACTACCTTGACCGCGCCATGGGCAACGGGCTCGTCGTGACCGCGGTATGCAACCCCTGGCCTGCGCCCCGTGCCGACAAGGCGCTCCTCACCGCCGTGAACAAGCTTGGCCGGCGTGGCGCCGTGAGCATATTCGCGTCGGGAGACGAAGGAGCCGACCTCGACGGCGACCGCCTTGCAAGCGGGGAGACGGGCGCAGCCGTGGACGCAGGGCAGGACGAGGATGTCCTGTCGCTCCTCGACGTCGCCCTGCGCGCCAGCTGGGTGGCGGACAGCCCCTACGCCATCGTCGTGAACAGCTCGGGAATCGATTCGTCCCGCTCGTGGTTCACGAACGTCGGCGTGACGTCGACGGACCTGTTCGCGCCTGGCGAGGAGATTCTCTCAACCGTCCCGGTCGATGCAGGCGCATATCTGCCCGAAGCCGACGGGAATCCGACGCTTGCCGAGACCTTCGATGGCGGCACGAGCGGCTCCGTCGCCTTTGCGATTGCGAATGCAGAGGCCCTCGAGAAGGGGAACCTCGCCGAGGCGGTCGGTGTGGCGGTCGGAGCCGAGGAGGAGGAAATCCGGTTCGACGGCTTGCAGGAAGGCGGCGGGGCCCTCGAGGTCGCGGAGGGAGAGCTCACGGACCTCGCCGGGGACGATTCCGCGAAGAGCGGGTCGCCGTCCTCGAGGGGAGTCCTCCTCGCGATACCCGTCCCAGATAGCGGCAACATCGCCGATCTCTCGATTGGCTTCCATGTGTTCTCGCAATGCCTCTCGCAGGATGCTCCCGCCAAGATCACCGTGCGCATGCAGGTGGCCGATGAAGATGACTCGATCAGCTGGTCTCCCGCAGGCGATGACTGCCCTGCCTCGCTCACCGGCAACATCGGAACCACATGGCACGCCCTTTCCTTCGAGGTGGCCGACGCGGTCGCGGCTGCCGGGGGCGGCGAACCGGTCTTGATCGATCGCGATGACGACGGCGAAGCCGACACGCTCTACCTCCTGCTGGTCTTGGAGAACACATCGGGGCCCCTCTACCTCGATTCTCTGGGAGTCGGCGAGAAGAGGGTGCCCTACGACTATCGGAGCGGTTCGGCTCAAGCAGCCGCATACACGGCAGGAGCGACCTCCGTGCTCTGACCGCATCGGCGGGACGATCGTGGATGCAGATCGCGCCACCGCGCTCATCAGCGCGCTGCAGCAGGCTTCCGCCCCCTCGGAGGAGGGCAAGCTGTCGAACCTGTGCTATTTCGGCGGGACGCTCGACCTCGGCAAGATCGACCAGATCGCCTTCCCGGGAACAACAGCGGCGGGAAGCACAGATGGAACGAGCGCCGAATCCAGCACGCCGGCTCTTTCCGCCTTCGGATTCTTCCGCGTTCTCATAGGCCTGCTTATCATCACGGCCCTCATCGTCTCCGCGGTATTCGCGACCCAGAAGGTCCGCATGCGCGGCAGATGAGTCAAGACGGGACAGTCCATCTCCGATTCATCGCACCCCGCCCATCCCTTACAATAGGTAGTGCAACTCATAAGGGCGGAGGAACCACTATGGCCGAGCACGTCATCGACATCGAGATTCCGGAGGACGTTGCCTCGTATCTGCGCGACGAGGTGGCTCCAGGATGCGCATGGGTCGCGGACCCTGAATCCATCGGAGAGCACCTGCGCGCCCTCGCCTCCCTCGTCCTCGCCGAGGAGGGGGTCGACCGCGGCGTCGAGCTGTGCATCTCGCTCGTCTCGCCCAAACGCATCCACGAGCTGAACCTGACGTTCCGCAACGTCGACCGCCCCACCGACGTGCTCTCCTTCCCCTGCGACGACCCCGACGATGTTCCCGAGGGCATGCCCGTCGAGCTCGGCGATATTTTCCTCGCGCCGAGCATCGTGCTCGCGCAATCCCACGAGTTCGGCACGACTTACGGGGAGGAGTCCGACCTGCTCATCACCCACGGTATGCTGCACCTGCTGGGATACGACCACATCATCGACGAGGAAGCCGAGGTCATGGAGGCACGCGAGCGCGCCATCCTAGCGATATGGAGGAGCCGCGATGACTAATCCTTCCCGACAGGAGGGGAAGAGCCGTCCCGCGCGCAGTCAATCGCTCGCGCACTCCTTCGGCTGCGCCTTCTCGGGAATCGCCCAGGGCGCTGCGTCGCAGCGCAACATGAAGATCCACATCGCCGTCGCCGTTCTTGCAATCATCGCGTGCACCGTCTTGAAGTGCACGGCCATGGAATGGGCCGTCGTGCTCGTCCTCATCGGCGCCGTGATCGCGGCCGAACTCTTCAACACGGCGATCGAGTCGGTCGTCGACCTCGCCTCGCCGGACATCCACCCGCTCGCCAAGCGTGCGAAGGACGTCGCCGCCGGCGCGGTGCTCGTGCTGGCCATCACCGCGGTCGTCGTAGGGCTTATCATATTCATCGGCGCATTCATTCGACTCATCTAGGAGCATCACATGGCAGAGAGCCAAGGGGAATTCCGGAGCGGCTTCGTCACGCTCGTCGGCAGGCCCAACGCGGGCAAATCGACACTGCTCAACGCGGTGATGGGCGAGAAGATCGCCATCACCTCCCACGTCCCGCAGACGACGCGCCATCGATTCCGCGCGGTCTACGACACGGACGACATGCAGATGATCATGGTCGACACACCCGGCATCCACAAGCCGCATGACCCGCTCGGCGAGGAGCTGAACCACTCCGCCATCCAGGGCATCCACGATGTGGACGTCGTCGCCTTCCTGCTCGACGCGAGCAAGCCGTTCGGCAAGGGAGACGCGTTCATCCTGCGCGAGCTCGCCGACGTCGATGCGCACAAGATCCTCGTCGTGAACAAGGCCGACCTCGTGGAGCAGGCCGAGACGCAGGCGCAGATCGAACGCGCCTCCGCAGAGCTCGCCTTCGACGACGTCGTCGTGTGCGCGGCGCTCAAGGACTTCAACGTCGACGGATTCATCCAAAGCGTGCGGAACCTGCTGCCCGAAGGCCCCCGCTGGTTCCCGGAGGGCATGGACACCGACCAGCCCACCGAGGTCATCGTCGCCGAGTTCATCCGCGAGAAGATCCTGTACTCGACCCGCGACGAGGTCCCCCATGCCGTGGGCGTGCTCGTCGACAGTCTCGAATACCACGAGAAGAAGGACATGTACCGCATCTACGCCACGATCTACGTGGACCGCGACTCTCAGAAGGGCATCATCATCGGGGCGAAGGGCGAGAACATCAAGAAGATCGGCACCGCGGCGCGCAAGGACCTCGAGCACTTCCTCGGCGCACGGTGCTTCCTCGACCTCAACGTGAAGGTCAAGCGCAACTGGCGCCGCGATGCGGCTCAGATCAGGCGCTTCGGATACGGCGAGGGCCTGTGATGCCGAGCTACAAGACGAACGCGATCGTCCTCAAGAAGACCAAGCTCGGCGAGACGGACCTCATCCTCACGATGCTCGCGGAGAACGGGTCGCAGATCCGCGCGGTGGCGAAGGGCGCGCGCAAGCCCGGCAGCACCTTCTCGGCGCGCCTCGAGCCCTTCTCGGCGGCGACGCTCATGCTGCACGAGGGAAAGAACCTCGACACCATCACCGACGTGAAGTCCATCGCCTCTCACGAGCAGTGCCGGCGCGACCTCGAGCACCTCTCGCACGGAGCCGTCATTGGCGAGTTCGTGGAGAAGACGGCGTTCGAGGGGCAGGAGAACCCGGTCCTCTTCCCGCTGACCATCGCCGCGCTCGACGCCCTCGGAGAAGCCGAGTTGCACCAGCTGCCGTTCGTCGTGGCGGCGTTCCTGCTCAAGGCGATCGCCTATCTGGGTTTCAGGCCATCGTTCGATGACTGCACGCTCTGCGGCGAGCGGCGCATCGGCGGCGACGGCACCTTCGCCATCAGCGCAGGAGGATGGGTGTGCACCTCGTGCAGCGCATTCGGGGATCTCGAGCCCGACGACATCGTCGATCCGGCGCTCGCCGCGTGGCTCAAGGCGCTGCTCGGCATGCGGTTCGTGGAGCTGCCGGGCGCCTTCCCCTCCCCCTCGCCCGAATTGGAGACGCTGGGAGCGAGCCTTCTCGAGGTGTGCGACAGGTGGATCGACGTCCACCTGGGCCTGCACCTCAAATCGCTGCGCTTCCTCGCCCGCATCTAACGCAGCGGCCGTCACGCAACCATCTCTACTGCTGGCGCTCCTCGTAGGCGTTCACGATCTTCTGGACGAGCGAGTGGCGCACGACGTCCTTGCCGGTGAGGTCGCAAAACGCGATGTCGTCGATGCCGGTGAGCACGTCGCGCACCTTGATGAGGCCCGACGCCGCATAGGGAACGTCGAGCTGCGTGACATCGCCGGTGATGACCATCTTGGAGCCGAAGCCGAGACGCGTGAGGAACATCTTCATCTGCTGGGACGTCGTGTTCTGGGCCTCGTCGAGGATGACGAAGCTGTCGTTGAGCGTGCGTCCGCGCATGTACGCGAGCGGGGCGATCTCGATGACGCCCTGGTCGATGAGCTCGTTACCGTGTCTCATCTCGACCATGTCGAACAGCGCATCGTAGAGCGGGCGAACGTAGGGATCCACCTTCTCGGTCAGCGTGCCGGGCAGGTAGCCGAGCGATTCGCCGGCCTCGACGACGGGCCTCGTCAAGATGATGCGGCCGACCTCTTTGCGCTTCCATGCGGCGATCGCCATGGCCATCGCGAGGTAGGTCTTGCCCGTGCCGGCCGGGCCGACGCCGAACGTGACGGTGTTGTGCCGGATTGCATCGGCGTAGCGTTTCTGACCGGCCGTCTTGGGCCTTACCGCCTTGCCGCGATACGTGAGCAGGATGTCGTCGCGCAGCGCGGACGGCGCGAACTCGCCGCTGCGGACGAGCTCGATGGCGCGCTCGACGTACGATTCCGAAAGCGCGCCTTCCTTCTCCGCGGCCTTGATGCAGTCGGCGAAGACCGCCTCTATCATCTGGACCTCGACCTCGTCCCCCTCGACGGCAATCGAGTTTCCGCGAACCGTGATGCGGGCGTCGAACTGCTTCTCGATCAGCCGGAGGAGCGCATCGTGCGTTCCCACGAGAGCGCGCATATCGAACCCCTCGGGCACCCGGATGCTGGTCTGCATGATGGACATGCTCGATTCCTTCCAATCAGACGGGCTCGGCCGCCAGGCGGCCAGCATGGTCAACCGAGACATACCTCAGGAGGGCGAGTTCGCCAACCTGCAGCTCCACCTCGGTCCTCACCTCATGATAGCTGTCTCCCACTCCCCCGAACGGGGTCGTCGCGAGAACGAGCTCCTCGGATCCGATCCTGTTTCTCGCGTCGGCCTCGGCCATTTCCGCTGCCAGCTCCCTGAGCTCCCGGGCACGCATCGCCTTGACCTCATCGGCGACCTGGCTCTCCATGGCATCGGCCACCGTGCCCGGCCTGCGCGAGTAGCGGAACACGTGCATCCGCGTAAACGCCATCTGCTTGCAGAAGGCGAGCGAGAGCGCGTGGTCCTCGTCGGTCTCGCCGGGGAAACCCACGATGATGTCCGTCGTTATGGCGACGCTGGGACAGGCGGCTCGCAGCTCGCCGACACCCCTCGCGAAGGCGGCCGTATCATAGGTGCGCCCCATGGCCGCCAGCGTTCGGTCGCATCCCGACTGCAGCGGAATGTGGAAATGCGCACACAGGCGCCCGGGATGGGCGGCAAGAACAGCGGCAAGATCGCCGTCCACATGGGGCGGCTCGATCGACGAGACCCGGATGCGGCCGACGTCGGTCTCGTCGAGCACGCGGGCCATGAGCTCGGGCAGCCTCACACCGCCATCGTCGTAGGCGCCGAGGTTGATGCCAGTGAGCACGACCTCGCGCACGCCATGGGAAGATGCGTGCGCGACCTGCTCGACCACCGCGCGCCAGGGCAGGGACGTGGCCGCTCCCCTCGCCTTCCAGACGATGCAGTAGGTGCAACGGTTGTCGCATCCATCCTGGATCTTGAGGTCCATGCGCGCCTTGAATCCCTCGCCGGCCCGGATGCCGATGGTGTCGGGCGCGTCAAACGGCCCATCCACCTGACACGCCTCAAGCGCAAGCTCGGCCGCCTTGGGCTTCGACGGTTCGACGATGACGTTGTCGCCCAACGCCGTGAGCCCTTCGGGGTCGAGTGCGGCAAGGCATCCCGTCACGATAACGGTGCGGGGATTCGCCCGAACCGCGCGCCTGACCGCCTTGCGCGTCTTGGCGTCCGCCTCTGCCGTCACCGTGCAGGTGTTGACCACCACGACGTCGGCATCGGAGAGTTCGGTCCTCTCGGCGCCGGCCGCCATGAGCGTGGCCGCGATGGTATCGGACTCGGCGCGGTTGACCTTGCAGCCGAGGTTGACGACATGGAATCGCCCGAGGCTAGGCATCCGCGTCTCCGCGGTTTCCCAGCCCGCCGAGCTCGTAAATCGCCAGCGCGCTCGCGATGACGCCGGCCGTCTCGGTGCGCAGGATGGTCTCGCCAAGAGAGATGACGTGGGCTCCTATGTTGCGGAGCGCATCGACCTCCGCCTCCTCGAAGCCGCCCTCGGGACCGATGAAGAGAAAGACGCGGGCGTCGTCGTCGACCTCGCGCAGAACGGCGCTCATGGCACCGCTCCTGCTCTCCTCCCAGGGAACGACGACGACATCGCCCTCGCTCGCGGCAAGCTCCACCGCTTGGGCGAAATCGATGGGGTCGACGACCTCGGGAACGAGCGGCTGCCCGGACTGCTTGGCGGCGGAGCGCGCAATCGAGCGCCACCGCTCGCCACGGGAGGCGCGCTTGCGATCATCGAGCTTCACGATGCAACGGGCCGTGATCGCGGGGATGATCCGGGCAACGCCGATCTCGACCGACTGGCGGACGAGCAAGTCCATGCGCTCGCCCTTCGACACGCCCTGAACGAGCGTGAGGTTCGGCCGGCGCGGAGGCTCAACCGGTGCGACGAGGCGCACCATGCACGTCTGCCCGGCGCGGGCGGCCGGCTCGACGAGCTCGACCTCGAACGCGCCGCCCCTACCGTCGGAGAGCACCATGTGCTCTCCGGAGCGGACGCGGAGCACGCCGAGGTGCTTGGCATCCTCGGCCGTCAGGCGCACGACGACGGGCTTGCCGTCTTCGGCCTCGGAGAGGCGGCCCGTGTGAAATGTTGAATCGAGAAAGAACAGCGGTAGCGACATCTTCGCCAGCTCCTACGAGAACGCGTCCTTGACCTTCTGGAACACACCACGCTCCTCATCGAATTCCTCGCCGAAGACGCGGGCGGCGTTCTCGAGCGCCTCGCGCTGCTCCTTCGTGAGCTTCTCGGGAACGTTGACCCAGATGTGGGCATAGAGATCGCCGCGGACGTCGCTGCGGAATCGCGGCATGCCGAGCCCCTTCACGCGCACGACGGCCTCGTTCTGCGTTCCCGCGGGAACACGGACATCGACGCTCTCGTCGGGCATGATGCCGTCGATGGTCACGGTCGCGCCGAGCGCTGCCTGCAGCATCGAGACCTCGATGCGCGTGTGGAGGTTGTCGCCATCGCGCTGGAAGTACTCGTTCTCCTTGACGTGGATCTTGACGAGCAGGTCGCCGGAGATATCTCCGTGCATTCCCGCCTCGCCATAATCCTCGATGATGACCTGCTGGCCCTCGCGGATGCCACACGGCACCTCGATGGTGACCTTCTCGCGCTTGGGCGAGCGACCCTCGCCGTTGCAATCGGGGCACGGGTTGTCGATGGTCGTGCCCATTCCACCGCAGTCGGGGCAGGGCGTTTGCGTCTGGACCGTGCCGAGGATGGTGCGCTGCATGTTCGTCACGACGCCGCTGCCATGGCAGGTGCCGCACGTCTCGAGGTGGCCTCCCTCGGCCGCACCGCTGCCATCGCAGGTCTCGCACGGAGCGAGGCGCTCGTATGTGACCTCCTTGCTGACGCCCGTCGCGATCTCCTCGAGCGTGAGCTGCAGCCCGATGGCCATGTTGCGGCCCGCCGTGCGAATGCGCGCGCCGCCGCCTTGGCCGCCGCCGAAGAACGACTCGAAGATGTCGGACATCCCGAACCCTCCGAAGAAGTCGGAGAAGTCCGTGTATCCGCCACCGCCGAAGCCGGCTCCGTCGACCGTGCCGAAGCGGTCGTACTGGGAGCGCTTCTGCTCGTCGGAGAGGACGGCGTACGCCTCGTTGAGCTTCTTGAACTGCTCCTCGGCGTCCGGCGAGTCGTTCACATCGGGATGGACCTTGCGCGCCTTCTTGTAGAAGGCCTTCTTGATCTCGTCTTGGGTGGCATCGCGGGCCACCCCCAGAACCTCGTAGTAATCGGCTGCCACTACCAGTACACCTTTCCGTCAGCCTTAGCCGTTGTCGCGCATCGTCTCGTCGAGGAAACCCGATGCGTTGCGGACGGCGTCGATGACCTTCTCGTAATTCATGCGCGTCGGACCGATGATGGCCACCATGCCCTCCCGGTCGTCCTCGCCGTATGTCGAGGCGACGACCGAGATGTCCGACAGCGTCTCGCTCGCGTTCTCGTGTCCGATGCGCACCACCACGCCCCTGCTGGCGAGGAAGTCGCCGAGGAGGCGGAACATCAGCAGGTCGTCATCGAGGAGCCGTGCGAACCCCATCGTGAGCGACATCTTCTGCATCTCCGGTTGGGAGAACAGGTCCTCGAGCCCGTTGAGATGCACGCGCTCGCGCTCCTCCTCGAACAGGCAGTCGTCGATGGCGGACGTGAGGCGCTCGGGTTCCACGCGCACGGCGTTTTCGCTGATGGTGCCGCGAAGCACCTGCTGCCTGTCTCCTGCGAGCGGATCGAAAGCGCCTCCGATCTCGTACTCGCGGTTCAACAGCATCTCGAGCGCTTGGATCTCCTCCGACGTGTGGTCGTGAGCCAGCTCGACAACCCGGTTGAGCACGCGGCCGTCCTTGACGGCGAGCACCACGATGACGTGGCGCGCATCCATCTTGACCAGCGCGATCTGCTTGAGCGCGATCTTCGTGAGGCGGGGCGCCATGACGACGGCAAGGCAATCGGTGAAGCGGTTGAGCGCACGGCTCGTCTGCTTCAGCAGGTCGTCCAGCTCCGTCGCGCTCTCGCGCAAATCCTCGGCGATGTTGCCCTCGGCCTTCTCCTCGCCGGCATCCTTCTCCGCCGCGTTGTCGAGCAGCTCGTCGACGAACGAGCGGTAACCCGTATCGGTGGGGATGCGGCCCGATGAGACATGCGGGGAGGTGACGTAGCCGTCCTCCTCGAGAACGTAGAGCTCGTTGCGCACGGTCGCAGAGCTCACACCGAGTCCGTGCTTGCCCACGATGGCGCGAGAGCTCACGGGAGAGGCCGTGGAGATGTACTCCTCGATGAGCGCGTTGAGCACCTTGCGCCTGCGATCGCTGAGCATCTTCGACCTCCCCTCATGGAATCAACAATAGATACTGCTAGTTTAGCAGCTGGCACCGGAGAGTGCTAAAGATGACGGTGTGCGGGGAGAGGCGGCTCACCCGGTCGATTGCGCGGCGGCGTGACAGGTCGTCCGGTCGATTGCGTGACAGCACGGCAAACAAGGCAGGGCTAACTGTCGCGGCCTCCAGCAGCCGTGACAGTCAAGGTAAGGCTGATTGACACAACCCCTGACCCTTTCTTTCGGAAAAGGACGTCTCGGGCGTCCTTTTCCGAAAGAAAGGGTCGAAATTCTCCCTTTTTTGCGTTTTAGGACGTCCTTTTCCGTGAAAAAGGGGCGCGGACGGGATTGGTGTTGCGCATGCGCTTGAGTGCGGAGGGCACGCCTGCGCTATTCGTCGAGCTCGGCGGCGGCCCAGAGACGGCCGTAGAGCTCGTTGCCCATGAGCCAGCCGCGCTCGGTGGGCGCGAGGGAGGATGTGGTCCATTCGGCCAGCCCCAGGCTCACAACTTCATCGACAGCCTCGCGCAATGCGGGCGCGCGGTCGATGCACTCCGCAAGTCGTCCGCGCGAGATTCCCTCCACGAGGCGCATCGCCAGCATCGCGTCCTCGCATGCCGCTTGGCGCGCATCGAGCACCTCGTCTTCAACGTCGCCGCCGGCGAGCGTCCATCTGACGCGGCTTCCATCCGGTTGGTTGCGCATGCTCGACGCTCCATCGCCGAGACCAAGGTACGACGACCCGGTCCAGTACATCTTGTTGTGGAGGCTCTCGAAGCCGGGAAGCGCATGGCTCGCAACCTCGTAGCGCGTGTACCCGGCTGCGTCGAGCGCATCGCGCACGAGGAGCATGTGGTCGGCCTGAACGTCCTCGTCGACATCCGGCATCGAGCCATCCTCCACCGCACGGAACAGCGGCGTGCCCTCCTCGATCATGAGGGGGTAGACGCTAACGTGCGCGACGCCGGCATCGACAAGCTGGCCGACTGTGCGTCGCAGCGTTTCCGCAGACTGTCCCGGCACGCCGCAGATGACATCGGCAGACACGTTGCCAACAGCCGCGCGGGCCATCTCGATTGCCTCGAGAGCCGCCTTCGCATCATGCACGCGTCCAAGCACCGCGAGAACATCGTCATCAAGGCTCTGCACGCCGATGGACAGGCGGTTGACCCCATGCCCCGCGAGCACCTCGAGCACCTCGGATGACAGGGAATCGGGATTTGCCTCGACGGTGAATTCCGAGAGGCTTCGCGTATCGAGCGATGTCTCGAGGACGCAGAGCAAGCGCTCGAGCCGGGAGGCCCCCAGGAAGCTGGGCGTCCCCCCTCCGATGTAGACGGTCTCGATGGAGTCGAGGTCGTCCCGCTCCGCCGCTCCGGCAAGATCCGAGGAGAGCGATTCGGCATACGCGTCGAGAGCGGAATCGTCGCAAGGGACGGCCCGCGTGTGGAAGTCGCAGTAGGCACATCGTTGCACGCAGAAGGGTACATGCAGGTACAGCGCCCTGAAAGAATCCGCCGCCACGACCCCGCTCATTCCGCATAACCCCGTTCGAGGGCCTCGGCCCACATGCGGTCGAAGAACTCCTCGAAATCCTCGAGCGTACGGCACGACATCACCTCGCCACGATAGCGGGAAGCCGCGGGCATGCCCTTGAAGTAGGGCGCGAAATACGTGCGCATCTTCACCGGCTCACGTTCGTGCACCCCGGCAAGGCGCTCCACGTGCATGCGGGCAACGCGGATGCGCTCCTCGAGCGGGACGGGAGCCGGCTCCCAAGAGGCATCTCCCGAAGCGCGCCTCTCGGCGAGCTCGCGCACCTGCCCGAAAATCCACGGATTGCCCTGTGCACCCCGGGCGATTCCCGCCCCATCGGCCCCGGTTTGCTCGAGGCAGTCGAGCACCGCCGCCGCGCTCATGAGGTCTCCGCTCGCGATGACGGGAACGTCAACCGCCTCCTTCACGCGCGCGATTACGCCCCAGTCGGCCTTGCCGTGGTAGAAATCGCGCGAGTACCGGCCGTGCACGCACATGGCAGCGGCTCCCGCGTCCTCCATGAGCCGTGCGAACTCGACGGCCGTCTCGTTGCCGGTCTCGTACCCGCGACGGAACTTCACCGTGAGGGGGATGTCGATCGCAGACGACGCCTCGCGCACAATCTGCGCCGCGAGTTCCGGCTCCTTCATGAGGGCGCTCCCCTCCCCCTTGCGCACGACCTTGTGGGCCGGACAGCCCATGTTGAGGTCGATGGCGGCGAGTCGGTCGCCGAGCAGCTCCTCCACATGGGCGGCTTGCCGGGCGATGACCGCGGGGTCGCGTCCGAAGAGCTGCACGATAACCCGGTCCTCGCCAGGACGCACCGCAAGGTACTCCTCCGTATGCGCGCTGCCGTGCTCGAGGCCCTGGGCGGACACCATCTCGGTGCACGCCAGGCCGCTGCCGAACTCGCGGCATAGCTCCCGGTAGACCGCATCGGTCCACCCGGCCATCGGGGCAAGCAAGTAGGGATTTGCGTCTATTTGGGCCTTCATGAAATCACGAGTATCCATGAGACGATACTAACATGCGCTATCCTGAGTGCGTGCCGGGCGGGCAGGTCATTTGACGCGCGGCTGCCACGCAAACGACCGAACAACCTGTCAGGGCAGAGACGGAGGATGCCATGGACATCATCGAGGCCATCGAGACGAGAATCTCCTGCAGGGCATACGAGCAACGGCCCGTCGAGCCCGAGAAGGTCGCGGCTCTCGAGGAGGAAATCGCCTCCATCAACGAGAAGACCGGCCTGCACTTCCAGCTCTACGGTCCGCGCGCGAACGGCACGGTCATCGAGATGAGCCCCAAGATGTTCGCGGGCAACCCGCCGCTTTACGCCGCGCTCGTATCGCAGGACAACCCGATCGACAAGGAGCGGCTCGGCTACTATGGCGAGCAGCTCGTCCTTCTCGCAACTCAGCTGGGGCTCGGCACCTGCTGGGTCGCGAGCACGTACGACCGCGAGACCACGCGCGTCGAGCTCGACGAAGGAGAGAAGCTCCACGACGTTGTCCCGATCGGGTACGCGCCGGAGAAGGCTCCGCTCAAGCAGCGCACCATCCGAAAGACCATCCGGGCGCGCGATAAGAAGCTCGCAGACATGTGGGAGGGACCGCAACCCCTTGACGAGGCACCTGCTTGGATGCAGGCCGCCATCACCGCCGTCCACAAAGGCCCCTCGGCGATCAACGGCCAACCGGTGGTCTTCAAGCAGGAAGCGGAGGGGGCGCCCATCACAGCCGCCATCATAACCACGAAGACGACCCAGGAGCACACCGACCTCGGCATAGCCAAGCTGCATTTCGAGCTGGCCGCACGAGCCTGCGGCGTCGAGGGAACATGGGAGTGGGGCGACGGAGGAAGGTTCGAGATCGCATAGGCCCAATACGGTGATCACGCGCGGACATGCCCCTTTCATGAAAAATCACCCTACGTGATGTAAGGTTTTTTCGAAAAAAGCTTGCTCATCACGCGACGTGATGTTGTTACATGGCCATGAAAGGAGGTGATTTCCGTGTCGGACACCCAAATAGCCAACGAGAACGCCGTGCAGAAGACCTACACGACGGGCGAACTCGCAGAAGCCTGCGGAGTGACGGTTCGAACCGTGCAGTACTACGACGAGAAGGGACTGCTCCCGCCGGCCGCCCTAAGCGAGGGAGGACGCCGCATCTACATCGACGACGATGCCGAGAAGCTGCGCCGCATCCTCCTGCTCAAGTCGCTCGGACTGAAGCTGAACACGATCCGCGACATCATGGGCAGCCGAGTGTCGACGCAAGTGCTCATCGACATACTTCATGAGCAGGACAGCCAGCTCGCACGCGAGGTCGAGGAACGGACCGGTGCCAGGGAGCGCATCGCGAAGATGCTCGCCAGCCTCGAGAGCTCGGGCACGATGCCCGAGGACCACGCAGCCGACGCGGAAGACAACATGGGCTTCTTCGGAGAGGGCAAGCTCGGAAAAGCGCAGAAGACGATGCTCCTCGGGGGCATTCCGCTCAGCATCCTCGAGTGGGGCACGCTCATCTACGCGCTCGTCACATGGAACTGGTGGCCGTTCGCCATCGCCATGATCATAGCGGTCATCGGATGCACGCTATTGGTGCGGATCTACCGAGAGAACACCGCCTACATATGCCCACACTGCCACCAGATATTCGTCCCAAGCTTCAGCAACTGGTTCTTCGCAAGGCACACGCCGAAAACAAGAAAGCTAACCTGCACCCACTGCAACGAAAAAGACTGGTGCGCAGAAGTATCAGCAGAACGCCTAAAAGAATCCATCTAAAACCAAAACGGCAGTTGCGACGGCCCCTAAAAGGGGCCCGAGCAACTGCCGACGGTTTATGTTGCACGGGCTACGAGCAAAGCGAGTAGCCCCCGGAGGAGACGGCTCTCCC
>JBMNUM010000003.1:0-124436 GCA_050946275.1 Coriobacteriales bacterium | reverse complement strand
CCGACCAGCTTCTGGCTCCCCGTCACCGTGAAGGACGCGCCCTCGCCAGGAGCGAACCCATCGCCGCCGACAGCCACGTCGGGGCACGCCAGCACGGAACCGTCGTACTCGCGCGACGCCGAGCCGCTCTCCAAGGAGACACAACGCTTTGAAATGTTGACACTGGCAGTCGCTACCGAATCCTCATAGTTAGGATTGACCGCCTTGATCGAGACAACATAATCGCCGGCATCTGTCCAAGAAGGAGCGGCTTCCGTCCAATCTGCCTCCCCAACTTTGTAGAAAATGGTCGAACCCGCAGCTGCCGTACCAACAGCTGAATGTGACCTTCCGTCATATGCACCAGAGAACGTGATCACGTTGAGCGGATTATCTAATGCGGGGGCCTTTGAAATCTCAAAATCGAAAGATAGCTCGCCTGTGAAATTCCCTTCACCGCACACAGTAGCATGTGCCATCCCGACATCTATATTGTCCGTATAAGACACCGACAGGTCCTGCCCATAGACCAGAGACTCACCTGCAAACAAGATATCCGGCTTGGGCTCAATCGGATTTCCAGAATAAACGAAGCTGAGTGAGGTTGGCGTCTCTAGGATTCCGATATCAAACTGGTCTATGTTGAAACTGACATCGAGTTCTCCGGCATAATCACCAATACCCGAAACATGGGCAATAGCGGTTCCATAATTGATGTTGTTTTCGAATTCGACCGAATAGTCGATTCCCTTTGTCAGCGTGCGGCCTAAAAACGTGAAATGCAGATCTAGCTCAAGCGGCGACCCCGAGTACACCTGAGAATCAACACCAAAGCCAGCCCATGTTATATCAGTCTTCAACGGAACAAAGGGGGAAGCGTAATACGTGTTGGTTACGCCAAAAGGTATGTCCTCCATCAGATATGACCCACCGTCGTCCGTATGCCAACGGCCATCATATCCAAAAGTATACGGACAGGGAGCAGGCATACCCGCTCCGCTTCCTACAAACTCAAAGTCCTGTCCAATTGTAATCTCGCCAATCCTGTCGCACCCGCCAGTAAAGAGCCACATAGAGGACACCAGCGACGTATCCCAGTTCTCAAAATCAAGTGATTGGAGATTGCTGCATCTGTTAAACATTTCGTTCATATCTCGTACACGCCGTGTATCCCATTGACCCATGCCGACAATACTCTCGAGAGCGGTACAATTCTCGAACATTCGATGGAAACTCGTCATGTGTGAGGTGTTCCAGCCAGAACAATCAACCTGGCGAAGCGAACTACAGCCATAGAACATGTACTGAGCTCCTTCAACGCTTCCCATGTTAAACGAAGAGAGGTCTAGCGATTGCAAGCGCCTGCAGTTGTAGAACATATGGCTCATACTCGTCACATTCTGCGTATTGAAAGCAGACAGATCAAGACTTGTGAGCGAGGTGCATCCTGAGAACATCTCATTCATATTCTCTACGTTCGACGTAGAGAAGGCGGAAAGATTCAGTTCTTTCAACCTCGCACACTCACAGAACATTCTCGACATGTTGGTAACATGCGATGTGTCAAATGACGACAGGTCAATCGATACCAGCATGGGGCATGTCTCAAACATTTGCGATGCATTAACAAGATTTCTTGTTTCAAAACCAGACAAATCAACAGATTCGAGTTCCATGCAATTAGAGAACATACCCCAAGCTGTCTCAAGATTATCCGCCTCAAATGATGAGAGATCGATTGACTTCATCGATTCACAGCCATAGAACATCCCGTCCATGCTTACAACATGCGATGTTCGAAAACAAGAAAGGTCGACCTGTTTCAAAGATGAGCAGTTATAGAACATGTATTCCAGCGTGGTTACATCGCCGGTGTTAAAGCCTGTAATATCGAGCACTTCCAGGGAAGAGCATCCCATGAACATACCCTGCATGGTCTTCGCGCCTGAAGTATTGAAGTATGAAAGATCGAGAGACGAGAGTGCCTCGCAGCCGGAAAACAAATAGGACATGTCTTCGACGCGTGATGAATCGAGCCCCGTTAAATCAACCTCTCTGAGATTGGAACACCCGGCAAACCACCCATTCATTGTCACGGGAGAAACATTCCCAATTGCCTCAACCGCTGTTATCTCGTTGCAACGAGAAGACCAGGGGACTTCCGCCACCTCATCAACTTGACCCCACTTCTCTACCACCTCACCTCGTGTAGGATCAGGCGTCCCGTCAGGCTGTATGACAAGCGTTCCGTCACCGTATAGGATGGCGCTTGGAGTTTCATCTGCAGTTTGCCAGCGATAGAGCCCGGCCATGGTCGCACCATCATATAACGTCGCCAGTGACTCGGGTGTGTAGGTCTGCTTCGTGAGGTCGCTAATCCATTTGCCTGTGTATGCCGAACTATTCGGCGGAGTCGGAAGCCAGGCGTCCGATGAGGAGAAGAAAAATCCCGGGCCCAGACTGATCGAGGAAAGCGCCGGGCAATCGTAGAACATCCCATCCATTATCGTCGCCTCAGACGTGTCGAACGATGAAAGATCTAAACTTTCTAGCGAGTTGCATCCTGCAAACAGATAAGCCATGTCGGCAACATTTGACGTGCAAAAGTTGCTCAAATCGATACTGCGCAAAGATGAGCAGCCGTTGAACATCCAGTGCATCGTGGTCAGTTTCTCCGTATTCAGATCGGACAAATCCAGCGCTTCCAAAGCCGAGCATCCATAAAACATCCCATACATGCGCTCAACGCTTGATGCATCGAGCTCCGAACACGAAATCGTTGATAACGATTCACAACCCCCAAACATATTAGACATATCCTTAACGCATCCAGTGCTAAGCTGCGAAAAATCGAAAGAGGTCAGAGATGCACAATTGATAAATAGATTGTGCATGTCGTTAACGCGCGAAGTATCAAGTCCGGAGAAATCGACAGACTGGAGGTTAGAGCAGTCAGTAAACCAACCGGCCATGCTTGTGGGAGCAACATTCCCAACTGTCTCAACATACAGAATGTCATTAGCACGAGAAACCCAAGGTGCGTTTGTTGCTGTATCTGCCCTTCCCCATTTTTGAAGGACTTCACCGCGCTCGGGGTCGGGAGTGCCGTTGGGCTGAAACACAAGCGTGCCATCATCGTAGAGGATGGCGTTCGGCGTGTCGTCTTGCGTCTGCCAACGGTAGAGCCCGGCCATGGTCGCGCCGTCATATGACGTCGCCAGCGACTCGGGCGTGTAAGCCTGCCCTGTGGAGCCGCCGACCCACTTGCCGGTGTACGTCGAATCACTCGGCGGTGCCGGGAGCCAGGCGCCCGATGAGGAGAAGGTGAATCCCGGGCCCAGCCTGACCGAGGACAGCGCAGGGCAGTCGTGGAGCATCCACGACATGTTGGTGCTCGCATCGGTTGTGAAGCTCGACATGTCCAGCGAGGCCAGAGCGTGGTCGCTGACGAACATCCCGCTCATCGTCGTCACCCCAGACGTGTCGAACGATGAAAGATCGAGCGACGTGAGCGACGGGCAGTGAGCAAACATGCCGTTCATGGTGGAGACGCCAGAGGTATCGAAGCTAGAAACATCTAGAGACTCAAGCGAGGAGCAATACTCGAACATTGTCTCCATCGTCTCAACCGAAGATGTATCGAATTCAGTAAGGTCAAGATGTTGAAGAGACTCGCAGCCATAGAACATGGAATTCATGCTTTGCGTACTCGATGTATCCAGCCCGGATAAATCGACAGACACTAAATTGGAACACCCGCTGAACCATTCCTTTGTTGAAGTTGGAGCAACTCCGTCCTCAACAACAACAGCGAGAATCTCGGCACGTCGCGAGTACCATGGGGATCCATCGGTCGTGTCCACGCTCCCCCACTTCTCGAGAACCTCACCACGCTCGGGGTCAGGCATCCCACTGGGCTGGATCACGAACGTGCCATCCGCATACAGGATAGCGCATGGGGGTTTCAAAGATGTGTAGACGGCAGCGCCCTTGGGAATCACGGATCCTGCAAGATGCTCCGTTCCAGAAAGATCGTACATCAGCTTTGGGAAGCAGGGCGCATAAGCATCCCAGCTATCATCTCCAGACCACAAAGTCCCAGTCCGAAGAACCTCAAGCGACGAACACCCCTCAAACATATCGCCGAGAGTTGCTCCTTCTCCATCCCCAATAGTCTCATTTTCAGGAATCACAGATGTTATATCCAACGAGGAGAGATCCAGTCCCGTCAACGATGAACAGCCGGAGAACATCTTATTCACGTGCACAAGAGATGAGGTGTCCCAACCGGTGATGTCGAGGGTTTCCAACGATGAACAGCCGGAGAACATCAGCGTCATATCCGCAACGTCAGACGTGTTGAAAGAAGAGAGCTGCAGGGCTTCAAGTGATTCGCACCCAAAGAACAGCCGATTCATGTCTGTAACGCCGGACGTTTCAAACTGTGAGACATCAATCGATTGCAGCGATTTGCAGTTATAGAACACGCGCGCCATAGTCGTGACGTTGGACGTGTCAAACCCTGATACGTCAATTGATTGCAGCGATTCGCATCCATAGAACATCCAGTTCATGTTAGTAACACTGGACATATCGAGCTTGTCAAGGCTCACCGATTCAAGTGCCGTACAATTCCAAAACCAGCATGCCGTGGCAACTGGGGAGATGTCGTCCTTCACCACGACGGCTTTCACCAGGGCTC
The DNA here is from genome assembly GCA_050946275.1 of Coriobacteriales bacterium. Lineage (GTDB taxonomy): Bacteria > Actinomycetota > Coriobacteriia > Coriobacteriales > CADBOM01 > JBMNUM01. The sequence goes on along the minus strand of JBMNUM010000003.1, from coordinate 119,755 downwards.
GCTTATCACTCCACGGAGCCTTTTCATACCAGGAATACTCCGCCGTCTCAAAGCCAGTCCATTTGCCCTCCACTGTTCCCTCGGAAGGATCTTCGTCGGCTCCTCGCTGGAACACAAAATCTCCGTTGCTATATAGAATCGCGTAGGCCTGCTCACCGTCGATTGAGACATCAGAATCACTGTCGTCGGCTGCATACGCAGGAATCGCAAACGCCATCAGAAGAAGAAAGACGATGAAAATGATGGCTTTAAAACCAAGATGAATTCTTGAGCTCATATTCAAGGTCACCCTCCTCAAACGATTGCCGAGAATACGATTGGAGCCAAGAACAACCAGCCCCCAGCAAAACACACCGGTCATTCGGTCAAATCACGATGGTTTTCCCGTAAAAGAGGGATAATTAGTAAAAGAGGGATAATTAAGTATCCACACTTATAACAATTACTGTCAATCGGCATTTTTGATTTGCCTTATTGGTTGAGGTGCTCAACGTTGGGCATCATGACCGTGATGCCCAGCAAAGATCCGGGCCGCTACAGCAAGGACCGCACCTACCGCAGATAAAGCATGTTACGCGTGTTTTCAAAGAACCTCCGAGCGTCTTCAGCAATGCACCTTCACGCGAATGGAAGAGAAAGCTGACATAATGGATGACATGTCGTCCATAAGAGCATGCAAGCACATACGGCAAGTCCGTAGCCGCGGCTCGTTCCCGGAGTGCAATCTTATTCAATATCGACACTTGACAGTAAATCGGCAGGCACACTACAATGCTTCGCAAGTTCGCTGGACAGCGAGCTGGTAGGAGCTTGGATAGGTTCTGGAGACATAACGTTAGGATACGTGTATTCTCCAGGGGCCGTATATCGGCCCTTTTTCCTGTCCTCCTATCCCGGTTAGTAGATTTAGGAGGTAGCAATGGGCAACAAAGACGGCATCATCATTCGGTTCGAACACTCTAACGAGCAAGAGTTGGGAAGAATCATCAAGGTAGTTGGAGTCATCAAAGCAAGATATCTTATTGATATCATCAGCTATCTCGATCTTGAAGCGAATCCGAGAAATTCCAAGACGGGCCCCGTAACCAACGCCATCCAAGAATCCATAGCGACTGGCCCGGAGCTCTTTCCCTTCAAAACAAAGGGGATTCTTCTTGCAGCCTCACAATATGAGTGCCTTGAAAGAAAGCGTTACAGAATTGAGATTGTCAACCCAGAACTTGAGGGCATCCTTGATGGCGGCCACAATACACTTGCTGTCGGACTTTATATCCTGAGCCACGCACTCGAGTTCGCGGGATCTTCGTTGCCTACAGGAAGCATGAATTGGGACGAATTCAAAGAGCTCTGGGACAAAAACACTGATTTGATAAACGACTATGTCGCTCATACGAAGCACGATGATCATAACGACGACTTCGGAAGCTTGGATTTCTATATCCCCATCGAACTCCTGCTCCCAAAAGATCCGGACGATCATGCTTGCGTCGAGATGTTCAACAACAATCTTCTAGACATCAATGCCGCGCGCAACAACAACGTTCAGCTCACGGTGGGAACCGTTGCAAATCAAAGGGGCTACTTCGACTCACTCAAGGTCATCATGCAGCATCACGATCCCGATCTGTACGAGAGAATTGAGTGGAAAGTAAACGATGGAGGAACTATCAAAATCGAGAACATCATCTCACTTGCATGGATTCCCCTGTCGCTACTTGATCCTGTAAGGGACTCGTCTGGAAAACTTGTCGAACCGCCTGCGGCCAAGAACATATATTCTGGCAAAGCTCAGTCGCTGAAGTCGTTCGAGCGCTTCATGTCCTCGCCAGAAGTTTCACTGGACTCCACCCTCGACAACTACAAAACTGAGCTCAAGAACCCCTCCGTCGTGTCTGCCTTCGAGATAGCAGTCCAGCTGCCCGAGCTGTATGACTATATCTACGAAAAGCTCCCCTCTCTCTGGAATAAGTCTGACGGCAATTATCGAAACATTACAGCCGTGCGGAAACTTAACAATAGCCGCAAGGTGTTAGAGACACCGTTCTTGAAGAGAACTATTGAAACCATAAGCCCCGATGGATATGTCGCTCCCTTGGTATACGGTCTTCGTGCGCTGATGGGACTTGAATACGAAAACGGCTACCCGGTTGTCAGATGGAAGAAGGATCCCCACGTCTTCCTTGAGGACAATCTCCTGGCCATCGTTCGACGCTACAAGGATGTGTTTGATCCCTGGGATTGGGATCCACAAAAGATCGGTAAGGCAATTTCCAGTTACAACCAAGTTGAGGATTCCTACAAGATGGCGCTCGCCGGTATTCTGTAGACGAGTGAAGGTGGCTTATGAAAGCCGTCGATTAACTAGCGAGGATGTCGCCCGTCGGCTAAGTTAACGCCGACGGGCGACAATAACATCTCTTCTACCACGCATGCATAGCTGTGTGCAGCGTGTTCGAGTCACAGGTTTCCACACAAGTCGATATCTGCCTACGCTTCGCCTCCACGAAGCAGTCCAGGACGCCGCTCTCCTCGACGTCCATGACGTCGGCGAACAGGCGGATGGCCCGGTCGTAGCCGAAGCTGTGCGTCTCGTACTCGTAGGTTATGCTGCCGGTCTTGTAGCCCACGTTGCGCGTGTAGTCGCCGAGGCCCGTGACGGATATCTTCGGGATGAGAATCTCCTTGGCGTTGCGGCCCGCGCGGACCATGCGCCCGCCGCTGTTCAGACAGCGAGACACCGCCACCCTCTGGTAGACCTCGTCCAGGATACCGGTGTAATTCTTAGCGAACTCGATGCTGTTGGCCATGTCTCAGCCCTCCTAAGCGTTGTCGTTGGAATCGTCCAGGCCGGCGAGCCTGCGCCAGCGTTTCATGGTCTTGCCGGCGTCCGTGCTGATGCCGGCGTTGGGAAGCCCGGTCCTGCCGCCCTGCTGCTTCACGGGGGCGTCGGCGAACAGCCAGGGCTCTGCTTCTTTGAGCTTGTCGATGTCGCCGCCGTGGTCGGCCAGGATGGCTCTCGCAGCCTTAACGTTTCGCACGCCCGCCAGCTGCAGCTTGAAGTCGATCCGGTCGGACTCGCCCTGGGCCTTGAGCTCAGCGATCTCGCCGCGCAGCTGCTCGGCCGTCTCGGCGTTCTTGGCGGCCTCAGCTACCTGGGCTTCCAGCACCGCGATCTTCTCGTCGCGCTCGGCGACGGCCTTCTCCCAGTCGGTGCCGCTCACCTGCGGCTGTTCCTGCGCCGCCTGCTGCTGTCCGAGGTCTTTCTGGGCTTGCGGCTCTTCCTGCGTCTCTGCGCCATGCGTATCACCTGCCATATCGGCCCGCCTTTCGGTCATGGCCGACACAAACAATCGGCCCTCTAACACTGCGAACAGGTTAGAAGGCCGTCACAAACCCAGATTTGAAGCGCAAGTGAAGCAGCTATGCTCCCGCAAGCACAGGCACATTCTCAAGCTCCTGCTCATCCTCCGGTAGTGTCCCCTTTTTGATGTAACACTCGATGCCGCGCTCTTCGCACCACCGCATTACCTCATGCGCACGTTCTGCATACCATTGCTTGACGTTGGTGTACGAGGAAACGAACTTGTTGTAGTTCGTGCGGCCAAAAATGATGCGATCAACGAATGATACGGATTCAAGCACCTTAAAGAGGTCCTGGTCGACAACGTTGGGAGAAGGATAGGGCTCCATGCTCGCCCAGGTCGTATGCCCTGCATCATGCAGCTTCTTCAAAGCCGCAATGCGCTCTAGATAGGGTGCCGCCCCCGGCTCGGCTTCCTCACGATAAGCCTCGTCGAGAGATACGAGCGTAATGCCATAGACATTGATCTTGGGCTGTTCCGCAAGCTCACACGGAAGTATGCCTTTACTCAGCACAACGCAGGGAATGTCCGCATCGTTCAGCTTCTGGACAGCGGCTAGACTCATCTCGCACACATCGTCATATCCATACATGAACGGGTCCGTGGTAAAGCACAGCTGGACATTGTGGATCTTCCCTTTGAGTCGCGGGATTTCGGTGTCAAGGAGGTCAAGGGTATTTGACACGAGTACCGGTGCGCACCATTCCTCATAGCTCTTCACTCTGCCAAATCGCCGCGCCATCAAGAAGGCGTAGCAAGGGTAGCGGCAGCCATGCGAGCAGCCAAGCACGTGGTTCATCGTATAGTCGCCGTACTCTACTCCGGTCTTGTAGAGCATAGTTTTACGTTCAATAGAGCGGTCGCAACGCATTCCAGTGCTTCACCTCCACTTCGACCAGAGCCCGCAACTGATCTATTATAGAAGATTAAGTTGGTGGGACACAAAACGCTGGGACACTGGTCGCTGCAGTCTGTCAATGGCTTATAGCTAGAGTGTCAACTAGCGTCACAAAGTATATTCAGGGTCGGAACGAGGATACGATTTGAGCATACAAGATACAGCAGACTTCTTTGAGGAAGTGAAGCCCTGGTCGGAAACAAAGAACGAACTGCTGCGATGCTATCTGCGCGCATACTTCCAGAAGGTGTTCCCCGCTAGAAGAGATGTTCTGTATGTTGATGGCTTTGCTGGTGCCGGTCATTTCAACAATGGTGATGTCGGCTCGCCAATCATCGCCATGCAGGCTGCCAACCTTGCTCTTCAAAATGCAAGGCGCTTTCACCCGAAAGTACAATTCATCATGTCCGAACATGATGAACGCCGGCTTGCTGCTTTGCAGGATGCAGTGAAAGGCGATTCCCTTGCTAAGCGGTTTGCTTCGAGCACGAAATATGTACAAGAAGGCTTTGGAGCTGCTATCGAAAGTGCGCTGGCGCTCGCGCCGAATTATGGCACCTTTTTCTTCTATATCGACCCCTTCGGTATCGTTGACCTCGACTTTGGCTTATTCGAGCAAATTGCCAGGCTCAATGGCTTAGGTAACTGCGGTGTTGAGGTTCTCTTAAACTTCTCATCAGTAGGTTTTCTTCGCGAAGCGTGCTGGGTTTATAGCGCTCAAGAAACAATTCCTCAAGATGCCATCGCTGATAACCCAGACGAGGGGTTTTCAAACGATCCGAGCGGACGCGGCGCGCGCCTCGATAGAATATTTGGCGGGCGCGAATGGCGCTCGATTGTAGAAGCATTGAAATCGAACAAAGTTGATTATTGGTCTGCGGAAAAGATGCTGTCTGAGGCTTATCAGAGTAAACTGCGCGAGCAGTTTAGATACGTCCTGAACATGCCCATTAAAGATACAACAAAGCGCCCCGGTACAGACGGACTGCTTAAGTACCGTATGTTTCATATGACAAATCACACCAAAGGTTGCAACCTCATGAATAACACGATGGTTGCAAGGTTTGAGAATCCGGCGCAGCGGTTATGGCCAATTGACGTGACGGGCGCTGTGGTAAACAGCGAGGACGTTACTGCCGCTTTTGCCAATGCAGTCTATAGTATGACGCCACGGGTTAAATACACTATGGGCGCTGTGTCTGCTTACGTCATTTCAAAGGTCGGTGTGTTTAAACGCCAGTCTCAACTATGTAAAGAATACCTGCCACCTCTTTTCGACAGTGGTGTACTGAAGCGCGTAGTTGAGACAACACATAACGGAAGGCCAAAAAGATCGTTCGCGGAGGATGACGAAATCATCAGATTGCAATAACAGAAAGCCAAAGCACGCGTACCCGAAATTGAATACGCGGGCTAAACAGCCCTCTACCTCACACGAATCATGACCCCCAGCGCGTTCGCTTTCTCCTTGATAACACGCTGCGTCTGCTCGTCAATCCCATTGGGCACACCCACATATGCGTTGAACGTCAGCTCGGTGTTTGCACTGCCCAAGTCGTAGCGCTGCTGCAGAATCTCCTCCACAATCGACCCAACCCGGTACCCTGCCGTAAGCTTATCGAGCTGCACCTCAAGTTCTACTTCGCGAGGTAACGGCTTCGGCGGAACAACGCAGCCACCGTCACCGCTGGTATCTGAGCCAGAGCCCGAACCAGTATCGCCCCCGCGCCAGCGCCATCGGAGCTTACGCCAATCCAAGAGGATATCAACAGCTATTCAACCGGTGGCACCGCCCGTGAAAGCAAGGGTGGTGACTATCGGGCCATGATGACTTCCTTCAACGAGTGCTTTACGCCGCTTGCACAACGTATCAATAGTGAGCAGCCAATTCTTGTTTATCAGCCGGTTACCACTAAGTTTCCTGTGACGATTACGGAGATTTCAGGATTGAGCACTGGCACAAGAAAGTCGCTCATTGCCGCATACGACCTTGCTTACCAACATTTTGCAATAGCCAACGTCATTCATACCCCTCGCTTTGTCGTGCATGATGTTGTCGAGAATGTGGAAGGTGATGATCTGCGCACCATTGTCAATGTGGCAAACGGCATCGATGCTCAATACACCGTTGCCGTGCTTAAGGAAAAGCTGGATTCTGCTCAGATTTCTGAGGGAGAACAGGCTGAGTTGCAAATTCTTCAGCTTGCTGACGATGACAAGCTCTTTGAGGGTAAGACTGTCCTTGATGCAGAATCGGCCGTTTGAGCGGCGCGTTTTTTGCCTATGTCACCTCACTAACGAAGCTGCTGTGCCTTCAGACCAATCCGCTTCATTCCTGTCCGTGCTGGCGCGTATAATGATACCTACGTCAAAAGACGACCGCGAGGATGAACTGGCGCATGTAGCAACGGCACATATCCACAACGTCCTGCTTGCGGATTGGTATCGGTTGAGCAGGAGGCGACGGGTATGCAACACGATCTCGAAACAAGACGTAGCGACCTCGTCGCTCTTGTGGAACGGTATGCTGCAAACCGCACAGAGTACATCAAGTCGACTTATGGCGAAACTTCTCTCAGGGTTGAGTTCCTCGACCCACTCTTCTGCATTCTGGGTTGGGACGTCAACAACGAGGCGGGTCATTCCATCTATACTCGTGAGGTCATCCATGAGGCCAACGTCACAGTTGATGACGAGGACTCCGCTCACGCCAACAAGAAGCCTGACTATGCCTTCCGGCTCGGAGGAGAGACGAAGTTCTTCCTTGAGGCCAAGAAGCCCAGCGTCAATATTGTGGAGCGGCGTGAACCTGCCTTCCAGGCACGGCGATACGGATGGAACGGCAACCATGCCATAGCCGTGCTGTCTAATTTCGAAGACCTCTCAATCTACGACTGCGGTTATCGCCCAACCGATGACCAGGGTGCATCGTTTGCTCGTATCGCGTGCTATCACTTCGACGAGATTTACAGCCTCCTTTCGAAAGAAGCCGTGGCCAACGGCTCGTTGGATAACGTGGACGCGCGGGAGCAAGCCGTCAAGGTCCCATTCGACGACCTCTTCCTGGGTCAGATATCGAGCTGGCGCGGCGATATTGCTCTAGACGTCTACAACCACTACAAGGTTTCCGAACAGGATCGTCTAAACCAGTTCACCCAGACCCTGCTCAACCGTATCATCTTCCTACGCGTGTGCGAGGACAGGAGTTTCGAGGACGAGGAAGAGCTCCTGCGTATCGCGAGCTTCGAAGAGTTGCGCGAAGTCTTTGTTGCTGCGGACGCCAAATACGACTCTGGCCTGTTCAACTATCTGGACGACGCGCCATGGAGGGTCTCCGATTATCTGTTGATCAGCATCTTCCAGGACCTTTACTACCCCGAGAGCTCGTACGACTTCAATGTGGTCCAGCCGCACGTTATCGGACATATTTACGAGAAGTTTCTGAGCGAACGGGTCTATATCGAAGACGGCCGTGTAAGGTTTGAGTCCACGCCCGAAGCCGTCGAGTCGAATGGCGTCGTGCCCACGCCTAAGGACATCACCGACGCCATCGTTGCAAATACGCTACGGGACGTCTCTTACCCCTGCAAGGTCGCGGACGTTTGCTGCGGCTCGGGCAACTTCCTGCTCTCGTCGTACGAATACCTGGTCTCAAAGGAGCTTACGCGAGTCATCTCGGAGGGCGATGCGAGCGTAGAGCTCATCGAGCGGCCTTCGGGGCTCGACCTACCCTTCTGGCGAAAGCGGCAAATCCTCACCGAGGCCATCTACGGTGTGGACATCAATCCGCTTGCAGTGGAAGTCGCACAACTGAGCCTAGTTCTGAGACTGCTTGAGGGATGCTCGGGGGAGGAGCTCGATGCTTTTCGCTCCAATACGGGCCGCAAGCTCCTGCCAAACCTTTCGGACAACATCAAATGTGGCAACAGCCTCGTAGGCTACTCTTATTTCGATTTCGATCCATCGGCGACCAATAACATCGACTCGCTGCGCGCCGTGCGGCCGTTCGATTGGGCAAGCGAGTTTCCGTTCGGAGGCTTTGACGCCATCGTGGGCAATCCGCCGTACATCCGCGTTCAGAATCTTGCCCGCTATATCCCTCAGGAGTATGAGTTCTACAGGAGCCGCCACTGCGATCTCAAAATAGCGTCAGCCCAGCTGCTCGACAAATACATGCTCTTCGTGGAGCGTGGACTGAGTCTTTTGTCAGCTGGCGGCAGGCTCGGCATGATCATCCCGAACAAGTTCATGACAATTACAACAAGTAAGCAGTTGCGGGGTCTCTTGACCAGTCGCTATCACGTGTCGCGTATCGTGGATTTCGGAACTCTGCAGGTATTCCCAGGCCGCAGTACATACACTTGCATCCTCATCGCTACGCCCGAAGACGTGTCCGACTTCACCCGCTTGCAAGTCTCGTCGATATCTGATTTTGTCGGTTCTCCCACTGAGGGCGGCGCAACGTACCCATCGACCGACCTGACAGGAGAGGCTTGGTCGTTTCCACCTGAAGCGTTGAGTGAGCATCTGGCAAAGATAGCCGATAAGTGCACGAAACTGTCCGACATGGCAAACGTTTTCGTTGGCCTACAGACGAGTAATGATGCCGCGTACATCATAGAGCCGACCGCTGAGACGGACGGCGTCTATTCGTTCGAGGACATGAATGGCCATCACTCGAAGGTCGAAAAGGCTCTCTGCCGGCCATGCCTGCTAGACGTGTCGTTCGAGTCCTATGGCACACCCACGCCGAACAAGCAGATCATATTCCCGTATTATTTCTCTTGCGGGAGAGCGAAGCTAATACCGTTTGACAGGCTTCAGGTGGAATACCCAAATGCCTGCGAATACCTCCTCTCCATCAAAGAGAAATTGGAGAGTCGCGCCTTCTCGAACAGGAGCAGGGGCGACGACTGGTATCGGTTTGGTCGTTCACAGAGCCTCGGAAAGTTCTCAGGTAACCCGCACCTTATCTGGCCCGTGCTCTCACTTGGCCCGAAATATGTAAACGACCAAAGCGGCAAAGTCATGTTCACAGGCGGCGGGAATGGACCGTACTATGGCATGGAACTCAAGGAAGAGACTCCCGAGGCCATCGAGTATGTCCAGGCAGCACTCAGCTACTGGTTGACCGAGGCTCTCGTTCGCAGCAAAACGAGCGTCTTCCGGGGCGATTACTACGCCCACGGCAAGCAATTCGTTACCGAGCTGCCCATTCGGCGTATCGACTTCTCTAATAATGCAGATGTCGCACTCCATGCACGAATTGTTGCAACCGTTCGAACACTGAACGATCTTGTTTCGAAACGAGCTTCCTCGAGCAGCAAATCAGATACCGAACTCTACACAAGATCAATCGCCGCATCAGAGAGGAATCTCAAGTCTGACATGGACATGCTGTATGGCGTCCCGACCGGACTTGAAGAGGCGGTCATGTCATGACAGACCTCGTCAACAAACTACGCGGAGGCTACTACACCCCAGGTGAGGTCGCGCGCTTCATTTGCGATTGGGCCATAAGATCAGGAGACGCCACAGTTCTAGAGCCGAGCTGTGGTGATGGCTCCTTTGTCGAGGCGGCAGTAAATCGTCTTGAGGAATTGGGGGCTCACGACGCGTCATGCTTGGTGACCGGTGTCGAACTCTATGAAGAGGAGGCACGGAAGGCGGCCGAGGAGGGCGGGCACATCGTGTGCGGCGACTTCTTCACTCAGTGTCGTGACGGCATTGGGTCGAAGCGATACGACGCCATCATAGGTAACCCGCCCTTCATCAGGTACCAAGATTTCGAAGAGGAGTATCGCAGCGTCGCTTTCGATCTGATGCGAGGATACGGATTCGCACCCAACAGGCTCACCAACATCTGGCTGCCGTTCCTTGTCGTTTGCTGCCACCTGCTTTCCGATGGGGGCAGGCTCGGGATGGTCATTCCAGCAGAGTTGTTCCAGGTCAAATACGCGGCGGAGACGCGACACTTCCTCATGAAGCAATTCGACAGCGTGACTGTCGTGACATTCTCCGAGCTGCTTTTCGATGATGCTCAGCAGGAAGTCGTACTGTTGTTGCTCGAGCGGCGTGCGTCAGACAGCGGTGCTGGCGTGCGAATAATCGAGGAGGTCAACGCTAGGTCACTTGCGCAGCTTGACCGCAAGGCAATCGAATCAACCAGGCCTAAGCGTAAACTACCCGAATCTATGAAATGGCAAGCATATTACCTTGATAATGCGGTACTTGACTTGCTTGCCGATCTGGACGGCCATAGGGGCGTGAAAACCTCCGCGGAGCTCTTCGAAGTCAACGTCGGTGTAGTGAGCGGCCAAAACTCGTTCTTTGTCATCGATCGCGAGACTGCAACTAGAAATCACATCGAAGAGGCCTGTACGCCGATTATTAGCAGGTCATTCCAGTTAAGCGGGCTCGCCTTGACTGACGAGGATTTCGAGCAGCAACTCGTGATGCGACGAAAAGTGCTCCTGTTTCTACCTGATGGTGAGTTGACGAAGGATGAGGCCAATTACGTGAAGCTTGGTGAGGCGAAGGGCTTCGACGGCAACTTCAAGTGCCGCATCCGTAACCCGTGGTATAGGGTGCCCACATCATGGAAGCCCGATGCGTTCTTCTATCGCCAGGTCGGAGCATACCCGAGAATTGTGATCAACGAAAAGCGGGCGCATACGACGGATACGCTCCACAAGCTGCGCTTCGTTGATGGCGTTGATGGTAAAAGTGTGGCTGTTGCGTTCAACAACTCACTCACGTTCCTCATGAGCGAGCTAACTGGCAGAAGCTATGGCGGAGGAGTCTTGACGTTCGAGCCGAGCGAGGCGCGAAGCCTGCCGATACCGTTCGGAAGTGGAATCGCATTTGATTTCGAAAGAGCTGACGAGCTTGTTAGAGCTGGCAAAACCGACGAGCTAATCTCATACGTCGATTCTGTTGTCCTGGGAGAATATCTCGGCCTAGCGAGCCATGACATCACCCTACTTCACAATGGATGGCTCATGCTGCGCGATCGCCGCCTTGCAAGAAAGAAGCGTTGACAGGAGAGGAATTCCTTCCGTACGCCACTTTAGCTAGCTCGATTACTCCACCGCATGTCTCACGTCGCAGAATTTGTTTTGCCGCCATCCCTGGCTGCTGGCCCGGCTCACCCCCGTGAAGAAGGTCAACTTCCTCCTCTGGAGCGAACGCTAGGCGTCGTCGCCCTTGGGTGCCTTGCCCTTCGCGAGCCCACGCGCCCGAGCCTTGGCCGTCTTCTCGTCCTCGCCGTACCACTTTGCGCGATGCATTCAGGCATTTAAGATGACGTCTTGTGCCCCCACCTACAACTCCGCAACCATCTCCCCCACCAGCTCCGCGACCGCGACGCGATCCTCCACGTCCACGAGCAGCATCTCCTTCGCGCCCTCGTACGGCACCTGACGCGTGGTGAGCAGCGCGCGCGACGCGGGGGTGTCCTTCACGAGGAAGCGGTCGTCGTACACGCCGCCGAAGAGCTTGCCCTGCGCGTAGAGCAGGTACTCGCCCATCATCTTGCGCGCGGTGACCTCGGGCACGTCCTGCAGGAGGTCGAGCACGTACTCCAGATGCTCGGGTGTGGATGCCATGGGTGCTCCTTTCCAAGCGCAATTTGGTCTCTGTGGTTCAATCTTAGTACCCAGCCCGAGCTTTAGAACCCTGCAAGGCCGGGTATTTCCCGTGATGATACACTGCCCAAGAGCGAGATGTGAGGAGCATGCCATGAAACTCAAGAAGCTGCCGTACGAGCTGACAGTCTGCGAGGTGGCGACGCTGGACGAGGTCGACCCCCATTGCGACTTCCTCATCGCCGCCCAAGCGGAGAACGGGATCTCGGTGGTGTGCCCCAGCGCGGATGTGCCGGCCATGGCCGCCGTCCTCGCGGATGGGCTGCGGGGCTTCGCCTTCCAAAACGAGGACAGGTCCCCCGCCGGTGGAAAGGTGCAGGAGCTCGGAGACGTCCTCTCCCGTGCCAAGGTGAGCGCCCTTGGCGCCTGCTCGTTCAGCATCGGCTGCGCGCTTGTGAAGCCCGAGGATCTCGACCGGGCGGAGGCCGCGCTCGTGGCGGCGGGTTATTCTATCGCGTAGTGCAACGGGAGGCCAGCATTCACCAGCCGAGACACCTGCTCCATCCACAGGCCCGCTCAAGCCGTAAAATGCTCCAATGCAACCAACCGCGAAGGACGCCACATTGACCGACTCGGAACTCTACAAAGATCTCGGCCAGCTGACTAGGGATAGGGGCAGGTGGGAGGAGAGCATCCCGTATGTCTCGTCCCTCCTCTCCCATGAGAGCGCGAAGATCCAGGCGAAGGCGCTCTGGCTGCTCGGCGAGATGGGCCTCGCGCACCCTCGTTCCATCCGTGGCGCCATCCCGGCGATAGCCGCGTGCGTCGACAGCCCGGACCCGCTCCTGCGGGAGCGCGCCGCGAACGCCCTCGGGAGGATCGGCCGGGCCGACTTCCCGGCGATCGAACCGTATTGGCCGGGCCTGTTCCGCCTCGCCGCCGACGTGGAGGCGCGGGTGAGGCTGGCCTTCATCTGGGCGTCGGAGAACATCGCCACGAACACGCCCGGCATCTACGAGGGACACATGCCGGTGATCGAGCGGCTCCTCCGCGACGAGGACGACAAAGTGAGGATGGAAGCACCCGAGATCTTCCGCGTCCTCGGGAAGCGCAGGCCGGAGTTCGTCGCGCCCTACCTCAACCAGCTGCGGAGAATCGCCGAGACCGACGGCAACCGCGTCGTGAGGATCCACTGCCTGGGCGCCGTCAAAGCGACGGAGCAGGCTCGGGGGTGGTAGGGTCGCAGCGCGGCGCGGGCAGGCGGCAGCGCGGACGAGGCGCGGCGGTAGCACCGCCTCGTCGTGATTGACACATGGGCGGGTGGGGATTGTCCCCATCCGCTCCCTTTTTGTCCGACCTGTCAGGGGCGGCGTACAATGCTTGGAGTGGAACGCGAATCTCGGGAGGACATCATGGAACTGAAGAAGCTGCCGTACGAGCTGACCGTGTGCAAGGTCTCGTCACCGAGCGACGTCGACCTCGACGCCGGCTTCTTCTGCCTCGCCGTGACGGACGACGAGGTCTCGCTGGTATGCCGCACCGAGGACGCGCCGCCCGCGACCATCGCCCGCGAGGATGGTTGGCGCGGGTTCGTCATCAGCGGCGAGCTCGACTTCTCGCTCGTCGGCGTGCTGTCGGGGGTGTCGGGCGTCCTCGCCGACGCGGGCGTGCCGATCTTCGCCATCTCCACATACAACACCGACTACGTCCTCGTGAAGGCCGCGGATTTCGCGCGCGCGGAGACGGCGCTCGCAACCGCAGGCTACACGATCGCGTAAGCGGGACACGGGGCCGCACCTCCGCTGCATCAGACACTCTCCCCGCCGGCCGCACAGCCGCCCCGCGTCAGCCTCCCCGCGGCCGCGCCGCCGCCCCTGCGTCAGCCTCCCCGCCGGCCGCGCCGCCGGCCAAGCCACCGCCTTGCGTCAGCGCCCCCCTTGGCAACTTTGCACGTTAAAGGGCGTGTTGGACGCCCCCTACCGTGCAAAATTGCCAGGAAAACGCCTTCCGGGCCGAAATTCGCGCCCTTTTTCGAACAAAAGTGTCAGCGTGCCACATGGGGGTTGCCAGTTCGGCGCACGGCTTCTTCATGCCCGTGCTGTTCATCATGGACACCGCGCATGGGGACGATTTAGACCGGATCAAAAACATCCCACGTGACCCATCTATGGGACTCGCCTACGCGTCGGCCGGCGTATCGTATTCATCATCGAAAACCACATGGATAAGGAGATGAGAAGAATGTACAAGCCCTCTAGACTCGTGACGTCGTTCAACATCGCCGGCTTCAAGTACCACGACGGCGCGCTGGTGCTCGACAAGCTCCACCCCGGCAAGAAGGTCAAGCTGGTCCCCGAGCCGGACAACCCCTACGACCGCAACGCGATCCAGCTGCGCTACAAGGGCACGAAGCTCGGCTACGTCCCGCGCGAGGAGAACGGGCTCATGGCGCTCATGGCGTACTTCGGCCACAAGGACGTCTTCGAGGCGCGCGTGCTGCAGGTCGACCCCGAGGCCGAGCCCCGCAACCAGGTGCGAGTCGGTATCTACGTCACCGACAAGCGCTAAAACCTGACAAACACGTTAACCTTCCAAACAGCCCGCCTTGTTTGGCAGGTGCCGCAAACCTGTCAATCGGCCCCGCCTTGTTTGGCAGGCGCCCAAACGGGCCGCGACCCAAAGTCGCGGTCCGTTTGCGTTGCCTCCATGCTTGCACTCGCTCTACTTGGATTTTATACTTGTAGCAATCTAGAATCTACACCGGGAGGTCGTCATGGCTCAACTCTCGCTTTATCTCGAGGACGAGGAGATGGACACGCTGCGCACCGATGCTGCACGCGAGGGCGTCTCGCTCTCCCGCTATGCCGCAGGGCTCATCCGCGAGCACGCCGGCGGGAGCAAGTGGCCCGCCGGGTACTGGGACGAGGTGTACGGCTGCCTCGACGACGACACGTTCGCTGTATCCGCCGATGCCCTCGACCCCGCGCTCGACGACGATGAGTTCTTCGGTTAGGAGGTGGCCATGTACCTTCTCGACTCCTGCACCTGCATCGACATCATGCGCGGCCGCCTCCCCTACGCCTACGATCTGATGCGCAAGAGCGACCCCTCGTCGTTCAAGATCCCCGCTATCGTGGCCGCCGAGCTCTTCTTCGGCGCTGAGAACAGCACGCGTATCGCGGAGAACCGACTGCTCGTGGAGCGCCTCCTGCAGCCGTACGAGATCCTCCCCTTCGACGCGACGTGCGCAGTGGTCTACGGCGCCATCCGCAATGAGCTGAAGCGCAAGGGCCGCACCATCGGGCCGAACGACCTGCTCATCGCGGCCACGGCCATGGCGAACCACGGCATCCTCGTCAGCCGCAACGTCAAGGAGTTCAAGCGCATACCGGGTCTGCGCCTCGAGACCTGGCATGACATCAACCTGTGAGGGCGTGACAATCACGGTCGCCGTCGCTGGCACCTGTTTGACAGGTGCCGCAAACCTGTCAATCAGCCCCGCCTTGATTGACAGGTTGGAGCGCTCCCCCGCAGGTTGGAACGCTCCCCCGGGGAGCGTTCCGCGGTCGCCGTCGCTGTCGCGTCCTCCCCTTGTTGCCCCCGATAGCTGTACGCATTTATAATTGGAACGCTATAGCTAAACGGAGTGCTTGCTCCGCAAAGGGAGGGGTCATGGAATTCATTGGAACGTTTTGGGCGCTCGTGCCGCCCATCGTCGCCATCGTGCTGGCGCTCATCACCAAGGAGACGTACATCTCGCTGTTCGTCGGCATCCTGGTGGGCGCGCTGCTGCTCGCGATGGGCGACCCGGTCAACACCATCAACTACATCATAGGAGGCACGGTCGGAGAAGGTGATTCGGCCGCGAGCGTCGGCTTCATACCCGCCATAAGCGACTCGTGGAACGCGGGTATCTTCATATTCCTCGTGATGCTCGGCATCATGGTGGCGCTCGTGAACCGCGCCGGTGGCTCCGCCGCGTTCGGTCGCTGGGCCGCCAAGCACATCCACTCCCGCGTGGGTGCGCAGATCGCGACGTTCATCCTCGGCGTGCTCATCTTCATCGACGACTACTTCAACTGCCTCACGGTCGGCGCGGTCATGCGCCCCGTGACCGACGGCCAGAAGGTCTCGCGCGCCAAGCTCTCCTACATCATCGACGCCACCGCCGCGCCGATCTGCATGATCGCCCCGATCTCGTCGTGGGCCGCCGCCGTGTCCGCCACCGCATCCGACATCGGCGACATCTCCGGCATCCAGCTGTTCATCCAGGCCATCCCGTTCAACTTCTACTCGCTGCTGACCATCGTGTTCGTCATCGGCATCGTCATCATGGGCTTCGACTACGGCCCCATGGCCAAGTCCGAGATAGCCGCCTACCGCGACGGCGTGTCCGGCTCGCTCGGCAACGAGGAGACCGTCAGCAACATGAAGGCGCGCCTGTGGGACATGCTCATTCCGATCATCGTGCTCATCGTGTTCTGCATCATCGGCATGCTCTATGTCGGCGGCTACTGGGATCCGAGTGCCGAGGGCTACGGCAATGTCGCCGTCGCATTCGGTAACACCGACGCGTCGGTCGGCCTGCCTTGGGGTTCGCTGATCGCCGTCGTGGTCTCGTTCATCTACCTGCTCTGCCGCCGCGTCATCCACTTCAAGGACGCGACGTGGTGCTTCATCGAGGGCTTCAAGGCCATGGTCCCCGCGATGCTGATCCTCACCTTCGCCCTCACCCTCAAGCTCATGACCTCCGCGCTCGGCGCCGACATCTTCGTCGCCGGCCTCATGGAGGGCGCTGCTGCCGGCCTGTACATGATGCTGCCGGCGATCATCTTCCTGGTCGCCCTCGGCCTGGCCTTCGCGACCGGCACCAGCTGGGGCACGTTCGGCATCCTCATCCCCATCGTGCTGCCGATCTTCGCCGGCCAGCCCACGCTGCTGACCATCGGCATCTCCGCCTGCCTGGCGGGTGCCGTCGCCGGCGACCACTGCTCGCCGATCTCGGACACGACGATCATGGCATCGGCGGGAGCAAACGTGCATCACGTCGAACACGTGTCGACGCAGCTGCCATACGTCCTCACGATGGCGGCTGTCTCGTTCGTGAACTTCATCATCGCGGGCTTCCTGCAAAACGCGGTGATCTGCCTGATCATCGGTATCGCGATGACGATAGCGGTGCTATTCGTCTTGCGCCTCACCGTGGGCAAGAAGTACCTCAAGGCCTGTGCCGAGGCCGACGCGGCCCTGGCCGCCGGTGCAGCAGCACCCGCCGAGGAGCCCCAGGAGGCATAGACCGCAAGCCGCGTGACAGTCACATGTCCGTGATTGTCACGACCCCAACCGCGTCTATCGCACAAGCAAAGGCGCCAGTCGAACGTTTCGGCTGGCGCCTTACTTTTTGCCTCAGCCTCAACGGACCGCATTATTCGTTTCAGCCTGGGCGAGGAGCACTCCCGACGAGTCTGGGCATCGAAGCCTCCTCTTGCGCCACGCACGAGCCTGCGCCGACCCAGCAGGGGTCCGAGTCTGCCTGCCCCAAAATGCGGGGTTGTCGAAAACCAGGCCTGCCTTGCAAGGAAATAGCCTTCCCGTGTACGAAAATGCGGGGATGTCGAAAGCGATACGCTCCAGATTTTTCGACATCCCCGCATTTTGAGACATAATCTTTTCGACAACCCCGCATTTTTGAACAGGATGGAAAGATTCGAGTTCGACAACCCCGCATTTTGAGACAGGCGAGCTGCGAAAACGTGCGCGGGCGCTCCCATTTTCGACAACCCCGCATTTTTGGACGGCGACAGGGGTCTGGCTCGGCGGCCATACTCCGCCGCCCGTCGTAAGCGTGGTCAGCAAACCCCACATCGCCGCTCGAGATGCGGGTTTGCTGATTGGTGTTGCCCGACCTCCGGTCAGCAAACCCCACATCGCCGCTTGAAATGCGGGTTTGCTGATTGCCGTTGCCGTGCGGGCGGTCAGCAAACCCCACGTCGCCGCCCGAAATGCGGGGTTGCTGATTGCGGTAAGTCACCGCAAGCCGTGAGACAATCACGCCGACCGTGATTGTCACGGCCCCGGCCGCGTTAAACGCACAAGCAAAGGCGCCAGCCGAATCTTTCCGGCTGGCGCCTTTCGTTTACTTGGAGGTGACGAACACGGCCACCGCGATTGTCACATTCTAGTTGCGCTCCAGGAGGTGCTGGATCAGCTCGTACCACTCGATGTCGGAGCGGAGCGGGATTCCGTTCGGGTCGCCATCATCGAGCGCGCCCAGCTCGCCTTGCAGGCGCGAGATCTCGTCGCGCACGGACGAGGCGTCGTGCTCGGCAACGTCGGTCGCGCGGTTCGCCAGCACGATGACCTGGTCGCCGTCGACCTCGGCATAGCCACCCGAAACGGCGTACAGAATCTCCTTGCCGTCCTCGAGGACGACCTTCAGCCCGCCCGGCTTGAGCGTGGTGACCGTGGGCGCGTGCTTCGCGTACACACCCATCTCACCAGCCGCACCCGGAATCACGACGAACGTCGCCTCGGCCTCGAAGACCGAGCTCGCGGGGGTGACGATCTCGCACTTGAACGGCTCAGCCATTACTCAGCTCCACCCTTCATCTGCTCCCAGGCTGCATAGACGTCGTCGATCGAGCCCTTGCTCCTGAACGCCTGCTCGGGGATGTCGTCGCACTTGCCGTCGATGATGTCGGCGAACGAGCGGATCGTGTCCTCCAGCTTGACGTACACGCCCGGGATACCCGTGAACTGCTCGGCCACGTGGAACGGCTGGCCGAGGAACTGCTGCACCTTGCGGGCACGGTTGACCGTGAGGCGCTGCTCCTCGGTGAGCTCGTCCATACCGAGGATGGCGATGATGTCCTGCAGGTCGCGGTACGCCTGCAGGATCTCCTGCACCGTCATCGCGACGCGGTAATGCTCCTCGCCGAGGACCTCGGGCGACAGAGCGCGCGAGGACGACTCGAGCACGTCGATGGCCGGGTAGATGCCCAGCTCGGCGATGGAACGCGAGAGAACCGTCGTCGCATCGAGGTGCGTGAACGCGGTTGCCGGCGCGGGGTCGGTGAGGTCGTCGGCGGGCACGTAAATGGCCTGCACGGACGTGATCGAGCCGGTGCGCGTCGAGGTGATGCGCTCCTGCAGGTCGCCCATCTCGGTGGCGAGCGTGGGCTGGTAACCGACTGCGGAGGGCATGCGTCCGAGCAGTGCGGACACCTCGGAGCCGGCCTGCGTGAAGCGGAAGATGTTGTCGATGAACAGGAGCACGTCCTGGCCCTGATCGCGGAAGTACTCGGCGACGGTCAGACCCGAGAGGCCGACGCGCATACGCGCTCCAGGCGGCTCGTTCATCTGTCCGTAGACGAGGCACGTCTTGTTGATGACGCCCGACTCGGTCATCTCGAGGAAGAGGTCGGTGCCCTCACGGGTGCGCTCGCCGACGCCGCAGAAGACCGACGTGCCGCCGTGCTCCTGGGCGAGGTTGTTGATGAGCTCCATGATCAGAACGGTCTTGCCGACGCCGGCGCCGCCGAACAGGCCGGTCTTGCCGCCCTTGATGTAGGGCTCGAGCAGGTCGACCGCCTTGATGCCCGTCTCGAAGATCTCGGTCGAGGTGGTGAGCTCCTCGAACGAGGGGGCGGGACGGTGGATCGGGTAGCGCTGGTCGATCTGGGGCATCTCGCCGCCATCGACGAGGTCGCCCGTGACGTTCCAGATGCGGCCGAGCGTGTTCTCGCCCACGGGCATCATGATCGGGCTGCCGGTATCGACGACCTCGATGCCTCGCTGCAAGCCGTCGGTCGAGGACATGGCGACGGTACGGGCGATGTTGCCCGGCAGATGCGTCTGCACCTCGAGCGTAGTGGCCACGTGACCCATCGGCGTGTCCGCCTCGACCTTGAGGGCGTTGTAGATCGCCGGCATCTCGTCAGCGGAGAAGCCGACGTCGACGACCGGGCCCACGATCCTCACGATGCGTCCTGTACTCATGTCTCAAGTCCCTCTCTTATACAAGCTTCGCTTGCCCGCCGCCCCGCAGCGCAGGTTGGCGGAAGCTTTTCATCACTCTTCTTCTGCAGCCGCCGCACCGCCGATGATCTCGGTGATCTCGGTGGTGATGCTGCTCTGGCGCGCACGGTTGTAGACCCTCGTGAGCGTGTCGATCATCTCCGTCGCGTTGTCCGTCGCGGCCTTCATGGCCTTGCGGCGGGCGCCCTGCTCGGCGGCAGCCGAGTCGAGCAGCGCGTGGAAGATCGTCGTCTCGAGGAAGCCGGGGAGCAGCGACGTGAGCACCGCGTCGCTGTCGGGCTCGAACTCGAACCCGGCCTTCGCGGTCTTGCGCTCCTCGGCGATGCGCTCGGCGTTCTCGCGCTCCTGGCGCTCCAGCTCCTCCGCCTGCTCCTCGTCGAGGTCGGCGCGGGAGAAGCGGATGCCCTTGTCAGGCTGGATCGGCAGGACCTTGTCGATGTAGAGATCCTGGTCGGCCGCGTTGCGCGCGTGGTTGTAGACGATGTAGACCTCGTCGAGGTCGCCCGTCACGTACAGCGCGGCGCAGACCTCCGCGATCTCGCGGACCTGGTCGGCCGTCGGGTCTGCGGACAGGTCCTTGTAGGAGCGCAGCACCTCGTAGTTGCGGTACGCGCAATGGGCGATGGCCTTCTTGCCGCACGCGATTATGTCGACCTTGACGCCGAGCTCGTGGAAGCTGTCGATGAACTTCTCGCAGCGCTTCATGACCGTCGAGTTGAAGGCTCCGGCGAGTCCGCGGTCCGACGTGATGGCGATGACCAGGATGTGGTCGATCTCGTCATGCACCTCGAGCAGCGGATGGGGCGACCCACCGCCGCCGGCGGCGATGCTCATGAGCATCTCCTCCATCGCGAGCGCGTAGGGCGTCGCGGCGGCGACCCGCTCCGTTGCGCGACGGATCTTCGCAGACGACACCATTTCCATGGTGCGCGTGATCTGCCTCGTCGACTGGACGGAGTTGATTCGCTTCTTTATCGCACGGAGATTAGCCATCTATCATCCGCCTATTCGCTTGCGCCCGTCAGCGAGAAGAACCTGCCGGAGAAGTCGTCGATGACCTCGTCCATGCGGGCCTTGAGCTCGTCGTCGAGCTTGCCCTTGGCGACGATGTCGTCGAGGATCGCGGGGAAGTTGTTCCTCACGTGCTCGCACAGGCCCTTGCGGAACCTCAGCACCTCGGAGACCGGGATGCGGTCCAGGGCGCCGTGGTTGCCGGCGTAGATC
The DNA here is from genome assembly GCA_050946275.1 of Coriobacteriales bacterium. Lineage (GTDB taxonomy): Bacteria > Actinomycetota > Coriobacteriia > Coriobacteriales > CADBOM01 > JBMNUM01. The sequence continues at coordinate 98,648 of JBMNUM010000003.1, read as the reverse complement.
GAGAGCACCTGGTCCTCGACCGGCATGGACGAATAGCGTCCCTGCTTGAGGAGCTCCGTCATGCGCTCGCCTCGGTTGAGCTGGTCCTGCGTGGCCTTGTCGAGGTCGCTGCCGAACTGCGCGAACGCCTGCATCTCGCGGTAGGCCGCGAGGTCGAGGCGCAGCGTTCCGGCGACCTGCTTCATCGCCTTGATCTGCGCGTTACCACCGACGCGGGAGACCGAGATACCTACGTTGATAGCGGGCCGCTGTCCCTGGCGGAACAGGTCGGTCTGCAGGAAGATCTGACCGTCGGTGATCGAGATGACGTTCGTCGGGATGTACGCCGACACGTCGCCGGCCTGCGTCTCGATGATCGGCAGCGCCGTCAGCGAGCCCGCGCCGTTCTTGTCGGAGAGCTTGACGGCGCGCTCGAGCAGGCGGCTGTGCAGGTAGAAGATGTCGCCCGGGTAGGCCTCGCGTCCAGGCGGCCTGCGCAGCGTCAGCGACATCTGGCGGTAGGCCGTCGCCTGCTTCGACAGGTCGTCGTAGATGCACAGCACGTGGCGACCGGGGTTGTCCTCGCCGGCGGGGTTGCCGTCGGCGCCGTTGTACATGAAGTACTCGCCCATGGCCGCGCCGGCCATCGGGGCGATGTACTGCAGCGGCGCGGAGTCGGAAGCCGTCGCCGCGACGACGATCGTGTAATCCATGGCGCCATGTCGCTCGAGCGTCTCCACCACGGATGCGACCGTGGAGGCCTTCTGCCCGATGGCGACGTAGACGCAGATCATGTTCTTGCCCTTTTGGTTGATGATCGCGTCGACCGCGATGGCCGTCTTACCGGTCTGGCGGTCGCCGATGATGAGCTCGCGCTGACCGCGGCCGATCGGGATCATCGAGTCGATGGCGATCCAGCCGGTCTGCACCGGCTCGTTGACGGGCTGGCGCTCGACGACGCCGGGCGCGCGAAACTCGACGGGGCGGAACGCCGTCGTGTTGACCGGGCCCTTCTCGTCCAGCGGCTGGCCCAGCGGGTTCACGATGCGCCCGATGAGCGCCTCGCCCACGGGCACCTCCATGATGCGACCGGTCGTGTTGACCTCGTCGCTTTCCCTGATGGCCGTGACCTCGCCGAGCAGAACGGCGCCGACCTCGTGTTCCTCGAGGTTCTGGACCAGACCGTAGACGGTCCGGCCGCCCTCGCCCGTGAACTCGAGCAGCTCACCGGCCATGGCGCCCCTGAGGCCGTCGACGCGCGCGATGCCGTCACCGACCTGCAGGACGCTGCCCGTCTCGCGCGACTCGACGCTCATGCCGAGCTGGTCGAGCTGCTTGCTCAGGGCCTCGTTGATAGAGGTTGCGGAAATCTCTACCATAGTTACCTTTCACCTCCCACGGGAGAAGCCGCAAGTGCGGCACGTGCCTTCTCAAGCTGCGTTGCGATGCTCGCATCGATCGTCCTGCCATGCGCGCTCATGATGATCCCGCCGACGATGCTCTTGTCCACGAACTCGCGGATGATGACATCCTGGCCGAAGTCCTTCTCGAGCTTGTCGGTGATCACCCCGCGCAGATGGTCGTCGAGCTCGACGGCCGTCGTGACCGTCACCAAGATCGCGCCGAGTTGGTCTTCGGCCATGAACTTGTACTCCTCGACCACGAAGTTGATCAGGTCGAAGTCGCCGCGGGCCGCCATGACGACGAGCACCTCGCGGATGCCCGGCGCGAACGGCTCGAACGCCGCCTCGGCCATCTCGGCGCGCTTCTCGGGCGTTGCGAGCTTCTCGCCGAAGATGCGGCTCAAGCGGTTCTCGCGCTTGTACTCGTTGAAGACCGTGCGGAACTCATCGAAGTACTCGATGAGCATCTCGCGGTCCCCATTGGCGCTGTCGAGCACCGCCTGCGCGTAGATGCGGGCCTTCTTGTCGTCTATGTTCCGATTAGCCGGCATTCAGGCTCCCCGCCTCCTTGACGTAGCGCTCGATGATGCGGCGATGCTCCTCGTCGCTCAGATCGGTGCCGATCAGGCGCTCTGCCACGGCCGTCGAGATGTCCGCGATGGACTGCTGCAGCTCCTCGACCGTCGCCTTGCGCTCGGCCTCGATGGTGGCGTTCGCCTTCTCGATGATCGAACGGGCCTCCACACGAGCCTCTTCCTCGATGTTCGTGCGCAGGGCCTCCGCCGACTGGCGCGCCTCGACGATGATCTGGGACGTCTGGGCCTTCGCGGACTCGAGCTGTCCCCTGCGCTCCTCGAGCAGGCGCGCGCTCTCGATCTTGCTCTCCTCAGCACTCTTGAGGTCGGAGCGGATCGTGTTCTCGCGCTTGTTCAGGATGCCTTCGAAGAGGGGCCAGCCGAACTTAGCAAGGATGACCCACAGGATGATGAACGCGATCAGCATCGGGATGAACTCATCCATCTTCGGCAGGATAGCCGAGATGCCGCCCCCCTCATCTGCGAATGCGAATGCGGGGCATGCGGCGAAAATGCCGCCGGCCGCAACGACCACGCCCGTGGCGCGCCGCATGAACGTCTTGCCAAACATCAACTGCTCACCTCCTCTTCAATCAACGTACACGGATTCAAGCTGGTATCCGCGCTAGCCGATGAAGAAGAGTACCAAGCCGAGCAATGCGAGTGCCTCCGACATTGCCGCACCGATGAAGAAGTAACCCATGAGGGCGCCCTTCATCTCGGGCTGGCGTGCGACGGAAACGCAAAGGCCGTAGGTAGCGATACCGATACCGATACCGGGGCCGATGGCTGCGAGACCGTAGCCAACAACCTTCAGAGCCGCAAGCACAATCGTCAGTTCTCCCACAATTACCTCCCTTTATCGAACTCGAGGCTTATCCTCGAAATTCACCTATCTAGCGCCACCGTCGCGCAGACGGCGGATGGGCCGCGCCCCGGCCCGGATCCCGTGCCTAGTGCGGGTGGATTGCCATTCCCACGTACGAGGCCGACAGGATCGTGAAGACGTAGGCCTGCAGGAACGCGACCAGCGTCTCGAGCGCGTACATGACCAGCAGCAGAAGGAACCACGCGATCGCCGGCAGGCCGGTGATGAAGTTCATCTGCGCGATGGCTGTCGTGAGGAAGATGGACGTCGCGAGCGAGAAGACCGCGAGGACCATGTGGCCGGCAAGCATGTTGCCGTAGAGTCGGACGGCCAGCGTGAGCACGCGGATGACCGTCGAGAAGAGCTCGAGGATCCAGATGATCGGGATCATCGGCTTGGGCAGGCCCGCCGGCACGAGGCTCTTGATGTAGCCCCAGAGGTGCAGCTCGCGCAGGCCCCAGTATATGAAGTAGACGAACGATATGCACGATAGCGCCCAGGTGACGCTGATGGTGCCGGCCATGGCCTTGGCACCCGGGATCAGTCCGATGAAGTTGGCGATCAGGATGAAGAAGAACAGCGACGCGAGGAACGGCACGTGGCGCTCGAAGCCCTTGCCGATGACGTTCTCGGCGATGCCGTTCCGCACGAAGTCGTAGCCGTACTCGAGCGTGTTGAGGAACTTGTTGTCCGGAACGAGGCGGAGCTTGCGGCCGCCGACGAGGACAACCAGGAAGACGACGGCCAACGCTATGAACATGTAGCAGGTGTACTGGGAGATGTTCCAGCCGCCGATGGAGAACACGGCCTGCGACTCGAACTCCCCGGAAAGACCCTGGGCTTCGGCCACAAACTTCTGCAGGGCGCTCTGACCCATCAGGCATTCCTCCCCTCTTCGTCATCGTTCCGCTTCGCATGGGAGCGGTTGCGGCGGAGCACATACACGCACGTCACGATGATGAGCGCGAGTATCTCCGACACGCCAAACGGCAGCACCATGCCCTTCGCCACGCGGGAGCATACGAAGAGCAGCACCGCCACTATGACCAACGAGATTACGAACGAGCCCAGCGCGTAGATTGCCAGGTTCATCGTCGTGTCGCCGTGCTTCGACGACGACGCGAGCGCGAATCGCAACGGGAGGAAGCCGATGATGCCCGCGACCACGCCAAGCAGGATCGCACCAAGCACCATGTCGAAAACCTCCAGCGAAATACACCAGTCACTAATTGGCCACGTAACAGTCTAAACCATTTTCGTTTGTTGACCAGACCTCGGCACCGGCGGTTTTCCGTCAAGTCGCACCCTGCAACCGGTGGTTGCGTCTGGAACGCCCCCCGGGGAGCGTTCCAGACGGAGCAGCCCTCCCCCGTCGTGCAGGGAGGGCTGCCTTGCTCTCGTGTATGTTCGCTCGCGCTACTCGGCCGAGGGGAGGTGGCGCAGGATGATGTTGGCCTCGGCCATCATCTCCTCGGCGAGCTGGTCGGGGTAGGAGTTCTCGAAGACGATCTCCTTCACGCCGGCGTTGATGAGGATCTTCGCGCACTGGACGCACGGCTGGTTCGTGCAGTAGACCGTGGAGCCGTCGATGGGCACGCCGTAGCGCGCCGCCTGGATCACGGCGTTCTGCTCCGCATGCGCCGCACGGCACAGCTCCTGCTTCTCGCCCGAGGGGATGCCGAGCTGCTCGCGCAGGCACCCGCGCGTGATGCAGTGCTCGAGGCCGGTCGGCGCGCCGTTGTAGCCCGTCGCCAGGATGCGCTTGTCCTTCACGATGATGGCGCCCACATGTCGGCGCAGGCACGTCGACCTCTCCGCCACATCGCGCGTGATCGTCTGGAAGTACTCGTCCCAGCTGGGACGCTCCGCCATCGGCTTGGAACCCTGCTCGCCCATGCTCGCTCCTCGCTCTCCTCTACCTACTCGTAGGGCGCGCGCCGTCTCGCAACGCCGCGCGCCCCTCTCGTTTGCTCGTTTGCTCCGCCTAGACCTCGGGATACAGCGGATGGGCCGCCAGCATGCCCTTGACGTCGTCGGCGATCTGCGCCAACACGGCCTCGTCGTCCTTGTTGAAGACGGCGCGGGCGATGAGCTCGCCCACGTGGTACGACTCGTCCGCGGTGAAGCCGCGCGTCGTCATGGCCGGCGAGCCGATGCGCACGCCGCTGGCGATGGAAGCCGGCTGCTTCTCGTTGGGAATCGTGTTCTTGTTGCAGGTGATGCCAAGACGCTCGAGCAGCTCCTCGGCGTCCTTGCCGGTGACGTTGGCCGGCGTGAGGTCCACGAGGCACAGGTGGTTGTCGGTGCCGCCGGAGACGAGGCGCAGGCCGCCGTCGGTCATGCCCTCGCCGATGCGCTTGGCGTTCTCGACGACCTGGATCGCGTAGTCGGTGAACGAGGGCTTGAGCGCCTCGCCGAACGCGACGGCCTTGGCGGCGATCACGTGCATGAGCGGGCCGCCCTGGATACCCGGGAACACGGCCTTGTTGATCTTCTTGAGGAGCTCCTCGTCGTCCGTCAGCACGAAGCCGCCGCGCGGGCCGCGCATGGTCTTGTGCGAGGTGGACGTGACGATGTCGGCGATTCCGACGGGCGTCGGGTGCTGCTTGCCGGCGACGAGACCCGCGATGTGGGCCATGTCGACGACCAGGTAGGCGCCGACCTCGTCGGCCAGCTCCTTGAAGGCGGCGAAGTCGATGATGCGCGGATAGGCGGATGCGCCGGCGACGATGACCTTCGGCTTGCACTCGCGCGCGATGGCCGCGATCTCGTCCATGTCGATGCGCTCGGTCTCGCCGTTCACGCCGTAGGTGAACGACTGGTAGATCTTGCCGGAGAAGCTGACCTTCGCGCCATGCGAGAGGTGGCCGCCGTTGTCGAGCGCCATGCCCAGGATGGTGTCGCCGTCGTTCATGACCGCCATGTAGGCCGCCATGTTCGCGGCGGAACCGCAGTGCGGCTGCACGTTGGCGTACTTGCTGCCGAACAGCTCGCACGCGCGCTGGATCGCGAGGTTCTCGGCCTTGTCGACCTCCTGGCAACCGCCGTAGTAGCGCTTGCCCGGATAGCCCTCGGCGTACTTGTTGGTGAGAACGCTGCCCATGGCCTCCATGACCGCGGTCGACGTGAAGTTCTCGGACGCGATGAGCTCGATGCTGTCGCGCTGGCGGGCGAGCTCGCTATCGAGGATCGCCATGACCTCCGGGTCGACTGCCTTCAGGTTCGTGAAGTCCATCTTGTTACCGCCTTTCTTCGAAGTCCATCATCTTGGCGACGCGCTGCGCATGGCGTCCACCAGCGAAGTCCGTCTCCAGGAACACCTTGATGATCTGCTTGTTCTCCTCCGTGTTGACGAAGCGCGACGAGAGCGTGAGCACGTTCGCGTCGTTGTGCTCGCGGACGAGCGGCGCGACCGCGGGAAGCGTGACGTTGGCCGCTCGGATACCGCGAATCTTGTTGGCGGCGATGCTCATGCCGACGCCCGTTCCGCAGACGAGGATCCCGCAATCGGCCTCGCCCCCGACGACAGCGGTGCAGACCTTGCACGCGAAGTCCGGATAGTCGACGCGCTCCTCCGTGTCGGAGCCCATATCGAGCACCTCGTGTCCCAGGCCCTCGATGTAGCCGATGAGCTCGGTCCTCAGCTCCGCCGATGCCGCATGGTCGTTTCCGAAAGCAACGCGCACGCCCAACCTCCCACTCTCTTTGCAGCGAGTGTCCCGCACCGGTGCAACGCCCGGCATCTCCCGAGCCGCGACGCTTTCCGCGCCCGTGCCCGGTTGCCGCGCCCGAACCGCGACGCTTTCCGCGCCCGTGCCCGGTTGCTGCGCCCGAGCCGCGGCGCTTTCCGCGCCCGTGCAGGCGAACCCTCGCAAATGAACGTTTTCATACTACACGAATGGAGATGGAATAATGCCCGGATAAAGCAAGGAATCGGAAACCTGCCCGCGCACGGCGGGTGCGGGCGCGGGGCGGCCAGACGGCACGATGGTCAGTCACCCCAACTTTCGCCCGGCCTAACCGAGAGGGCGGATATCGAAGAAAAGCCCGCCCAAAAATGCGGGGTTGTCGAAAAGGAGGGTGAGCTTGCATGAAAACGCGCTTCCCCTGTCCCAAAATGCGGGGTTGTCGAAGATAAACCGTTGGGTGATGTCCCAAAATGCGGGGTTGTCGAAAAACATCTGTCCAAAAATGAGAGGATGTCGAAAACTGAAAACGGATATCTTTTCGACAACCCCGCATTTTGGGACAGGCGATAGCTGTATTCTTGCAAACCCACCCCGCTTTTCGACAACCCCGCATTCTAGAACAATGCCAGACGGGCGAGCTGAGACCCGAGCGCCCCTAGGTGGTGTAAAGCTCTTGCCGCATGCTCGCCATATTGCACAGGCGCCGATGAAGTTCCAAGCGATCCTCAGTCCGGACACCATCTTTCACGCGACTACCAAGAATTCCCGATAGGTGCTTGGCGATTATGCGCATACCTTCGAAGCTTGCAAACTGCCATTTCGTGAGCGAGATAATCGTCACACCGTCATGCGAGAGCACGTTCTCGCGCAGGATGTCGCAAACCCGTTGGGCAGGCTCGTCGTGATCTTCCTGGCCCTTATACTCAAGCGCAACCTTTTGAGCTGGCCAGCAAAGATCTGGATGCAGCGTGCCGATGCCAGCAAGCTTGGCGATATGCGGAGGAAGGGGCACGGATGCGTTCATCACGGGAGCCGGTAGCCCATATCCTCCCAAACGAGGAGGCAGGCAGAGCAACATCTCCGTCAGCGTTTCCATGGGCGACCGCGAAAATGGGACCAACCATTTTGCAGCAGCCAGCGCTTTTGAGCGCGGCGCGAGTCCCGCTTCGGCAAGAAACGTGTTGAGGCTTTGTGGCGTGCATAAAGCCTGTCGCGTATAGAAGTCATACCCGGCGTGCCCCTCGCCTTCCCTGAATCCTATCGTCGAATAGGTTCCGCACAGCTCGTCGCCCAGCGCTATCAAATCGATAACGTCAAGCGCCCGGGAAAGCGAAGCAGTCAAAAAGCTCATCTCGGGCGTCGTCACATGGATGTTGTCGACAAGGCGGCAGATGGACTTCTTGGGCAGCTCTTTGGACCATGTATGACATTGAATGTCAGCGGAAGAGCGGCGGTGGCCATGGTCTCCCACAAGGATGTGCAGGGGCCACGTTAGACTCGGATGAGAGAAGAGGGCCCCGGGGATGTCTTGCTTGCGGTGGGCGCAGTTGCCCAGGACCTTCATGCGCGAGGGAGTCGCGTCGGCGCAGAGGCCGCGGCTCCACATCTCGATTGCCGTTCTGTCGCAGAGTATCGTCTTCATGCCCGGGATTGTAGCCAACGACTCTTGTCAAACCGCTGAACAGAACCCAAACAGAACCCAAACAGAACCTGATCAAAAGCTGAACATAGGTTAAACAGAATCTAAACTCGCCGGTAAACGGGCATGTTTTTCTGCTGTTTGAGAGTGCGGTTTGAGGATGGTTACGAGTGCGTGGCGTGGGGTGTGCACGGGCGGAGCGCCGGTGCGGATGCGAGCGCGGAACGGCCAGACGACCGACAGTTGACGGCAGACGCCGTCTAGCTCACGCACTCCATGATCGCTTCCTCGGAGATGGCTCCGAGGCGGAGGATGCGGGGTTCCGGCTCCGTGCAGGAGACGATGGTCGACGGGATCCCTCCCGGCGTGACGCCTCCGTCGAGGACGATGGGAACGAGCGCCGTCAGCTCGGGGTCGAGTTCGGCCGCCGATGCCACCGCAGGGCGCCCGTGCAGGTTCGCGCTCGTGGTTGCGAGCGGCATGTCGAGGGCGCGCATGAGCGCCTGGGGCACCTCGTGGCCGGGGGCACGCAACGCGATGGTGCCGTCCCCGCCCTGGAAGACGTCCGGCACGGCATCGCCGCAGCGCACGACCAGCGTCAGCGCACCGGGCCAGAGGCGCTCGGCGAGCCTGATGCAGTAGTCCGGCACGTCGCGGCCATAACGTTCGATGTCGCGCGCATCGCGCACGAGCCAGGGAATCGTCTGGCTGCGCTCGCGTCGCTTGATCTCGAAAAGCTCATCCGGGACGAGCCCCTCGCCCGCCGCGACTCCGATTCCGTACACCGTGTCGGTCGGGAACACGACGACCCCGCCCGCGCGCAGGCAAGCGACGGCGCGCTCGATGACGGCGTGCTCGAGCTGCAACGGGTCGATTCGCAGGAAGTTGTCGGCGCGTGTTTCCATCATGAGTAGAGACTAGCACGGAATGAGCCGGGCGATAACGGCTCGGGGGCGGCCCGTCAGATCTTCGATCTCCGCCACGTCGGCGAAGCGGCCATCCTCCCGCAGCAGGCGCGCGGCCTCGCCCACCATGTCCTCGTCGAGCTCGCAGACGAGCCAGCCGCCAGCACGCAGCCACTCCCCCACGCCATCGACGATGCGGCGGAACGTGTCGAGGCCGTCCTCCCCTCCATCGAGGGCGAGCATCGGCTCCCACGCGGTGACCTCATCCGGCATCGCGGCGATCTTCGCCGTCGGGATGTAGGGCGGGTTCGAGATGACGAGGTCGAACAGGCCGCCCGGAAGCGTACGGTCCTCCGCAGCCGACCCCGCGGCCAGCTCGCCGTCCCCATCCGGCGTCAGCGCGGCGAACAGGTCGCCCTCGCGCACGTCCACGCGCGCGGCCACGCCGGCCAGCTCAGCGTTGCGCCCCGTGAGCGCCACCGCCTCCGCTGACATGTCCACGGCCGTCACCAACGCGTCGGCCCGCTCGCTCGCCACCGAGACGGCGATGGTCCCGCTCCCGCAGCACAAGTCGAGCACCCGCGGCTCGCCCACTCCGGCGATCCGATCGAGCGCAGCCTGCACCACGACCTCGGTCTCGGGACGCGGGATGAAGACGCCGGGCCGGGCCTCGAGCTCGAGATACCGAAACGGCGCCGATCCGACCACATACTGCAGCGGCTCGCCCTCGGCACGCCTCGCGGCGAGCTCCTCCAGCTCGGCCGCGGCACGCTCTCCCAGCACGTCGTCGCGCACCAGCGCCAGCTGCCCCAGCCCGATGCCGAGCACATGCGCCACCAGCATCCGCGCGTTGGCGCGGGCGCTCTCGATGCCCCTTTTGGAAAAGAGGCCCTCGATACCATCGAGAGCCTCTTGCACGCGCATATCCGGTTGCAACTTACACCGCTTCCTCGAGTCGCTTCGCGCGGTCGGCCGTGACGAGCGCCGTCACGAGGTCGGCCAGGCCGCTCGCGCCGTTGCCCAGCAGCACGCCGTTGTACGTGCCGTTGTAGCCGATGCGATGGTCGGTCACACGGTCCTGCGGACCGTTGTAGGTGCGGATCTTCTCGGAGCGGTCGCCCGAGCCGATCTGGCTGCGGCGCTGCTCTCCCAGCTCGGCCTGCTGCTCGGCGAGCATCTTGTCGTAGAGGCGCGCGCGGAGCACCTGCATGGCCGCCTCGCGGTTCTGGATCTGCGACTTCTGGTCCTGCGACTGCACGACGAGGCCCGTCGGGAGGTGCGTGATGCGCACGGCGGAGTCGGTCGTGTTGACGCACTGGCCGCCCGGGCCGCTCGCGCGGTACACGTCGATGCGGATGTCGTTCTGGTTGATCTCGACCTCGACGTCGTCGACCTCCGGCAGCACGGCGACAGTGGCCGTCGACGTGTGGATGCGTCCCTGCGACTCGGTCTTCGGCACGCGCTGCACGCGGTGCACGCCGCTCTCGAACTTCATGAGCGAGTAGACCTTGTCGCCCGAGATCTTGAACGAGATCTCCTTGTAGCCACCGGCCTCGGACTCGGATGTGTTGATGACGTCGATCTTCCACTTGTGCTCGTCGGCGAAGCGGCTGTACATGCGGAAGAGGTCGCCCGCGAAGATCGCGGCCTCGTCTCCGCCGGCGCCGGCGCGGATCTCGACGATGGTGTCCTTCTCGTCGTTGGGGTCGCCCGGCAGGAGCATGATCTTGATCTCGTCCTCGAGCTCGGCGATCTTGGCCTCCTCGATGGCGATCTCCTCCTGGGCCATCGCCTTCATCTCGGGGTCGCTCTCGGACCTCAGCATGTCCTTGGCGAACTCGAGCTCATCGGCCGCATGGACGTACTCCTCGGCCTTGCGGGCGAGCGGCGTCTGGGACGCGTGCTCCTTGGCGAGCCGCGTGTATTCCTTCTGGTTCGAGACGACGTCCGGGTCGCCGAGCTTGGCCTCCAGCTCCCGGTAGCTCTCGATGATCTTCTGCAGTTTGTCGCGCATGGTTCTCTCGCAATCCTCTTTTCCGTGGAAAACGGTATAGATGATAGCACGCGCGAAGCCCGGCCCCCGCCCCCTCCCTGCCGTATGGCGCGGGACGGCGAGAGCCGGGCGCAAACCGCTCCGCGGGATGTGTCCGGCGCGCACGGCAACAGGCGGCCACACGGCAACAGGCGGCCACACGGCAACAGGCGGCCATTGACAAGAATTCCTGAAATGATGGCACGATTTGACAAATCCTGACGCATCCATGAACGCGAACTGGCAACAAACCGCCAGGCATCGGCTCTCCTGACACACCTAGAGCTCGTTTTCGGCGATTACAACCGTTCGCAACCCGATCATTCAGCCTTGCTCGCATCAGGATTTGTCAAATCGTGCCATCTATCAGCTATTCCCTGTCGCTGAAGCCGATCGGGGAGGTCTACCAGGTTCTCGTCCCTTGCTATGATGGTTGCGGAAGGAGGCCGCGCATGGCTGGCAACGCGAACAAGCCCTGGGAGCACGCGCTCGACGCCGAGTCGCTCGCGCTGCCCGTGTCGTTCTCGCTGTTCGTCGCCGGGCTCGCCGGCTACTTCGGCGGCGTGAGCCTCACGGCTTTCGTGCTCATGCTGCTCGCCGCCATATGCCTGCAGATCTCGGCCAACCTCGCGCGCGCCTACGGCGACATCGTCGACCGCGAGAGCGTTCGCCGCGACTACTACGAGCGCAAGTTCGCGCAGTACAAGATGCGCAAGGAGCTCGACCCGCTCGCCGCCACCGCGGGCAACCTGCTCGCCATGCAGCTGCGCACCATGCTGATCGCGGCGACCGCCATGAGCCTCGTGCTCGGCTACGCCTTCATCGTGATGAGCTACGGGATCGACGTGTCCTCGGGCGGGGCGGCGACCAGCCCGTTCGCGCGGCAGTGGATGGCGTTCGCCCTCTACGCCGTGGTGGTCGCGCTCGTGCTGCTGCGCTATCTCGGAACCTGGCGCCACGCATACCGCGCGTACGGTAACATCATCCTGTTCGTGCTGGTCGGCGGCAGCGCGATCGGCTGCTTCCACCTGCTGACGCACGCGTTCGTGCTCGTCGCCATCTACCCGGCCATCGGCTTCGGCGCGCTCGCGGTCGCCATCGCCAACATGGGCGACATCTCGCGCATGGAGACCGACTCCGAGCTCCGCCAGAGCAACCGCGCGCGGCGGACGGTCCCGCTCGCCCTGCGCTTCGAGGGCGCGCTCATGCTGCAGATGGTCGCGCTCATCCTCGCGATGGTGTGGCTGCTCGTCTTCCCCATCGCGATGGGCGCCCCGTTCGTGTGGAACTACGCGTTCGTGCTGTTCTACGTCCCGCTCGTGCGCGAGCTCGTGCTGCTGCGCTCGATCAAGCCGTCGGGCGTGCCCCGCGCCAAGCGCGCGCTGGCGCTGGCGAGCATCTTCCTGTCGGCCGCATGGCTCTTCAGCCTGGCGATGGCCAACCTCAGCACGGCGTTCCTGCTGTTCGTGCTGTAGCGGGCGGGTGCGCTACTGAGCGTCGAACCCCAGGTCCAGCTTCAACCCTCCCCCGCGTGCGAGGAAGCTGCGCTGCGCTCCTTGCTGCAGCGTGTCCGACTCGCGGAGATGGCCGATGAGCAGCGGGCTTTCCGGGTCGTGCAGCCGTGCGTTCTCGACCGCACGCTGCGGGCTCTGGTTCGCGTAGCAGTACTTGCAGCCGTTCGGGCACGAGTCGTACGCACCGATGTCGCGGCTCTCGATGCACCGGCAGTTCCTGCGCATGCCCTTGTGCCGCAGGTCGCGGAATTGCACGCCGTTCGCCTCGCCGATCATCGCGAGCGTCATGCACCCGCTCTCCTCGATGCCGTACGCGCTCCAGTCGTCCGCCTCGGCGCACGTCTGCAGGCGCAGCCCGTTGCGCGAGGCGATCCGTCCCAGCCCGCGCGCCAGCTCGTCGCGGTCCCCGGCCGTGAGCGGGATGAGCTCGGGCATGTTGCGGTCGAGCTTCTTGTACATATCGACGAAGCTGAAGATGCAGCGGTCGACGTGTCCCGCGAGCCGCTCCGCCATGTAGCCGAACGTCAGCAGATGGCGCTCGATGGTGTAGCGGCCGGTGAGCAGCACCGGGTCGTAGCGCCAGCAGATGCGCTCCTTCCCCACCTGCTCCTCGAGGCGCAGGAGCGTCGCGATGCTCTCGTCGATCGACGGCACGCCGGGTTCCACATCGCGCCCGTACGCGGTGATGGTGTACTGGAAATGCGTGTTGAAGCGGCTCGTGATCTCGTGCAGCCGCGGCAGGATGGGCGCGTAGTTCTTGCTGCAGAACTCGACGCAATCCACGACGGCGGGGTCGAGCTCGTAGCGCGTGACCACGTCGGTGCGCACCGGATTGCGCACGTAGACGAAGCCCTCCTCGAAGCGGCGCAGCAGCCACGGCGCGAAGTACTGCACGGTGTCGGTCCGTGCGCCGGTGTTGATGATCACTCGCTCGCCGCGGTCGAGGCGGCCACATCGCCGCAGAACGGGGCGGGAACGGGCTCCGCGGCTTTCTCGCCCGCGGCGGCCTTGCGCTCCTCGAGTTCCTCGCGCGCGATCACGAGCTTCATGGCCGCGATGGCGCACTCGAGCATGCCCTCGTCGGGCTGCGCGGTCGTGAGCTTCTGCATCTGCAGGCCGGGCCACAGCACGATCCGCACGAGCTTGCGCTCGGGATGCGAGCCCGCCCACTTGACCGTGAGCTCGTAGCCCAGGCCCGCGACGAGCGGGATGAAGATGATGCGCGTGAGCACGATGACGACGAACTGTCCCACGCCCGTGAGGCCCAGCCCCGCGCAGATCGCCTTGACCGGCACCATCGAGAACACGATGATCGCGATGATCAGCGTCGTGATCAGAAAAGCGGTGCCGCAACGCACGTGCAGCGTCGGGAACTGCTGCGCGTTCTCGGGCGTGAGCTCCAAGCCGTGCTCGTAGCAGTGAATCGTCTTGTGTTCCGCGCCGTGATAGCGGAACATCCGCTTGATGTCCTTCATGCGCGCGATGAGCCAGACGTAGAAGATGAACACGCCCACGCGCAAGAGGCCGTCGACGATGTTCCACACGACGACGTGCTCGTCGTAGTTGCCGACGATGAAGTTGGTCAGCCATGCGGGCAGCATGATGAACAGCGCGAGTCCGAGCACGATGCCGAGCACCGACCCGACGATCATGACGGACTTGCCCTCTTCGGAATCCTTCTTGGCGTCGTCGGCCTTGGCGCTGACGGGCTTGGCAGTGGGCTTCGGGGCCGGCTCGGCGGCAACTGCGGCCAGCTCGGCGGCGGGCTCGAGAGAGGCTTCGTTGGCCGCGATGGGTTCCGGCGTTGCCGCAGCCGCAGCGGGCTCGATCGCGTCGAGAGCCTCGTCGACCGTCACGGAAGCGTCGGCATCGCGTGCGTCCGCAGCGGCGGCACGCACCGCGTCGGCGACCTTGCCGAGCACGGGCTCCCCGCCTTCGGACGCAGCCGCGACGGGCTCGGCGGCCGCAGCGCCCGCGGTCTCCGCGGCCTCAGCGGCCTTCTTCTCGTCCTTCTCGTCCTCCTCGAAGTCGAAGGCGTGCTCGGACGCGACGCTCAGCGCCTTGTACCCGAGCAGCAGCGACTCGACGAGCGCGCGGCACCCTCGCACGACCGGCCAGTACAGCCATCCGTGCTTGTCGCGGGTCGCCTGGAGGTCGTGCTCCTCGGTGTAGATGTCACCCTCGGGAGTGCGGATCGCGGCGGCCCAGCTGTACTTTCCGCGCATCATGACGCCCTCGATGAGCGCCTGCCCACCGATGTGCGTCTGGACGAGAACGCCTTCCGTCTCCTCCGCGCGCTTCAGCTCGCCGCGTCTGCTCTCGCGCTCGGCCATCTACGGACGCACCACCCTCTCGTAGGGCTGGCCACACGACATGGGACCCTCGGGGCACGCGCCGCGACGGCATGCGGGGCCGGCATCCATGAAGATGAACGGCGCCGTGGGCGTCACGAGCTCGAGCATGCGGTTGGCCATCTCGCGGATCTCCCACTGGGCGCGACGGCAACAGCGCAGCTCGAAGAAGTGCAGCAGCTCGCGGATGTTCATGGTGACGACGATCTTGCTCTCGCACGCGTTGGGCAGCACGTAGCGCGCGTCCTCGGCGGGGACGCCGGCCTTGGCGAGCGCGGCGTACGCCTCGTAGGACGTGTCGATCGCCTTGTCGAAGATCGCGCGCAGCTCGGGCGACGCATCGACGCTGTCGGGGACGACGACGCTCGGCGCCTCGTCGAAGCGCACGTAGCGCTGCGATTGCTGATTGAAGCTCGCGAGGCGATGGCGCACGAGCTGGTGCGTGAGCGCGCGGCTGACGCCGTCGATCGCGAACGTGTAGGAAGCGTGCTCGAGCGTCGAGAAGTGGCCGGAGCGCATGATCGTCGCGAGGACGCTGCGGACCTGCTCGTCCGACATCGTCTCCATCAGCTCCTGCGCGCCGATCGACGCATAGCAGATGCGCGCGGCGGTGGCCACTGCGCGCTCGGGATCGTTCGTGTGATAGAGCAACGTGACATTCATACTGCCATGCTACCTTCCCCTAATGAAAATCGCGACCGCAACGTGGGCGTGCGGCCGCGATTCCAGATGCATTCCATAACCCGATGGGCTACTCGGCAGCGGCCTCCTCGGCCTCGGCGGGAGCCTCAGCGGCCTCCTCGGCGACTTCCTCGGCAGCGGCCTCGGCAGCCTCAGCCTCGGCGGCGGCAGCAGCAGCGGCCTCCTTCTCGGCCTTCTTGGCGTACTCGGCAGCCTTCTCGGCCTTCTTGGCGGCCTTGGCCTCGCGGGCGGCCTTCTTCTCGGCCTCGGCAGCGGCCTTGGCCTCTGCGCGCGCGGCCTTCTTGGCCTGCTCCTGCTCCATGACGGCGGCGGAAGCCGAGCCGTACTTGTCGGCGAAGCGCTGGACGCGTCCACCGGTGTCGACGAACTTCTGCTGACCGGTGAAGAACGGATGGCACTTGTTGCACAGGTCGAGACGCATCTCGGACACCGTGGCGTGCGTCGTGAACGTGTTGCCGCACGAGCAGCGGACCGTGCACTCGACGTACTCGGGATGGATACCAGGTTTCATCTTCCAAACTCCTTCGTATGGGAAGCGTCTTGATTTCCGACCAAGACTCAATAAGCCTAGTTAGGATACCACCCGGCACGCGCGGCCGGAAGCGGCAACCCACCAGCGGCAACGCGACAGCTCCGCCCGTCACGCGAGCGACCGGATGACTTGCCCCGCGCTCCCCTACTCGGCGAGGAGCTGCTCCTTGGCGGCGGCGAGCTTGGCGCGCTCCTCGTCCGGGAGCACGGGATACTCGGAATGGCAGCTCTCGAGCACGCCCTTGAGCGCCTCGGACACGAGGTAGCGCGTCACCCACTTCTGGTCGGCGGGGATCACGTACCACGGGCACTCCTTCGTGGCGGTCGCGCGGATGGCCTTCTCGTACGCATCCTGGTAGTCGTCCCAGAACGCGCGCTCGGCGACATCGGACGACGAGAACTTCCAGTTCTTCTCCTCCTGGTCGATGCGCTCGATGAAGCGCTCGCGCTGCTTGTCCTTCGAGACGTGGAGGAAGATCTTGAGGAAGCGGTAGCCGTTCTCGTACAGGTACTGCTCGAAGCCGCGGATCTGCTCGTAGCGGCGCGCGAAGAACTTCTCGGAATCCACGCCTATCACGCGCTCGGGCATGCGGTAGCCCTTCTGCAGATCGTGGACCTTCACCACGAGCACGTCCTCGTAATACGAGCGGTTGAAGATGCCGATCTGCCCGCGCTCGGGCAGCGCGCGGATGACGCGCCACAGGTAGTCGTGCGCCAGCTCCTCCTTCGAGGGCTGCTTGAACGACGTCACCTTCACGCCTTGCGGGTTGATGCCCTTCATGGCGCGCTTGATGGTGCTGTCCTTGCCGGCCGCGTCCATCGCCTGCAGCAGCATGACGAGGCCCTCGCGCGAGTCGGCGTAGAAGCGCTCCTGGAGATCGGCGATGTCGCTTTCGTTCTCCGCCTGCATCGCCTCGACCTTGGGACGGCGGTCCTTGTCGATACCGAGGCTCGTCGGCATGTCGGCGAGCTTGAGCTTCGCACCGTCGGTGATGATGAAATCCTTGATGTCCATGATGGCTCCTACTCGAACCCGAAAGTCGCCTCGCCCGCAAAGTCGTCCCGCGGAGCCGGCTCCCTACCCTGCTCGCCCGTAATGATAGCACCCGCACGCGGCCACCACACCGCACCCGGAGAAGCAAGCGCGGTCAGCAAACCCCGCATGGGTGGTCGAAATGCGGGTTTGCTGATTGCCGTTGCCGAAGGAGCGGTCAGCAAACCCCACGCGGGAGCTCCGGATGCGGGTTTGCTGATTGCCGGAGGCGCAAGAGCGGTCAGCAAGCCCCGCATGACCGAGCAAAATGCGGGGTTGTCGAAAACCAGGCCCGCCGTGCACGGAAAACGCCCTCCCGTGTCCCAAAACGCGGGGTTGTCGAAAGCGGAACGCTCCGGATTTTTCGACAACCCCGCAATTTGGGACAGGATTTTTCGACAACCCCGCATTTCTGGACAGGCTGGACCGATCCGACTTCGACAACCCCGCAATTTGGGACAGGCGGGCCGCGCAAACGTGCACGGGCACCCCGTTTTTCGACATCCCCGCATTTTAGGGCAGACAGTCAGAGTCTGGCCCGGCATTCATACTCCGCCCGCGCCGTGCCGCCCACGCCCTCGCGCCGCACCTCGCGCCGTGCCGCCCCGGCAGCGCCACGCCCTCGCGCCGCACCTCGCGCCCCGCCGCCCTCGCGTCCTCGCCCCGCGCCCGCACCCCGCGCCCGCTACCGGTCCGCACCACGCCCGCTGCCGCCCCGCGTCCCGCGCCCGCCCCGGCTTCCACGGCCGCACCCCCCCTGCACACGAAAGCGGGCCGGCGCATCATTCGCGCCGGCCCGCCGCTTGCATCTCTTCTCGGAAACGCCTACAGCTCGAAGCCCTGTCCCTGTCGCTCCTGGGCCTTCTTGGCCGTGCGGATGAGGAACTCGGTGTTGTCGCGGGTGGACTTGAGGCTCTTGATGAGCATCTCCATCGCGCGCTCGGTGTTGTTGAGGTTGGCGAGCACGCGGCGCACGCCCCAGATGAGCGGCGCGACCTGCGGGTCGAGCAGCAGCTCCTCCTTGCGCGTGCCCGACGTGACCGGGTCGATCGCCGGGAAGATCCTGCGGTCGGCCAGGTTGCGGTCGAGCTTGAGCTCCATGTTGCCCGTGCCCTTGAACTCCTCGAAGATGACCTCGTCCATCTTCGAGCCGGTGTCGATGAGCGCGCTGGCGAGAATGGTCAGCGAGCCGCCGCCCTCGATGTTGCGCGCAGCGCCGAGGAAGCGCTTCGGCGGATAGAGCGCGGTGGAATCGACGCCGCCGGAGAGCACGCGTCCCGATGCGGGCTGCCCGAGGTTGTACGCGCGCGCGAGGCGCGTGATCGAGTCGAGGAGGATGACGACGTCCTTGCCCACCTCGACGAGGCGCTTCGCGCGCTCGATGACGAGCTCCGCGACGGCGATGTGGTTCTCGCACGGCATGTCGAACGTCGACGAGATGACCTCGCCCTTGATCGAGCGCTCCATGTCGGTGACCTCCTCGGGACGCTCGTCCACGAGCAAGCACATCAGGTGCACGTCGGGGTCGTTGGCCGTGATGGCGGCGGCGATGTCCTTGAGGATCGTCGTCTTACCGGCCTTGGGCGGCGAGACGATGAGGCCGCGCTGGCCCTTTCCGATGGGCGCGACGAGGTCGATCGTGCGCGCGGTGATCGTGTTCTGACCATGCTCCATCGTGAGACGCTCGTCCGGGAAGATCGGCGTGAGGTCGGCGAACTTGGGGCGATGCGCGATCACCTCGAGCGGCAGGTCGTTGACGGTGTCGATGCGGTGCAGCGCCGCGTACTTCTCGTTGTCCTTGGCGGGACGCACCTGGCCGCGGATCCAATCGCCCTTGCGCAGGCCGTTGCGCCTGATCATGGACACGCCCACGTACACGTCGTTCTCGGACGGCAGGTAGCCCTTCGCGCGGAGGAAGCCGTACCCCTCGGAGAACAGGTCGAGCACGCCCTCGCACTCCACGAAGCCCTCGGCCTTGATGAGGGCCTCGAGCACGAGGTCGATCAGCTGGTCCTTCTTCGTGCCGGGCTTGACGGTGAGCTCGAGCTCTGCCGCCTTCTCCTTGAGCTCGGCGACCTTGAGCTTCGCGAGGTCCTCGCGATTGGCCTGCGGCGCGACCTCCTGCTGCTGGTTATGGTGCCTGCGCGGGCGGCGGCCGCGGTTCTGCTGGCCCTTGCCGCCCTGCTGCTTGCCCTGGTTACGCGAGTTCGACTGCTTCTGCGTTTTGCGCTGCGTTTGGGCTCCCTTGGCCTTTTCTTCGTTTTCGCTCATGCGTTTTCTGCTTTCTACACGTAGGGTTCCGCGGCGGTTATGCGCCGACGACCTTCTCCCAGTCCTTCTTGAAGCGCTCGATGCCGTTGTCGGTCAGCGGGTGCTTGAGGCACTTCGCGAGCACGCCGAACGGAACCGTGGCGATGTCGACGCCCATGAGGGCGGCCTGCGTCACGTGGTTGACGCTGCGGATGGAGGCGGCGATGATCTCGACCTCCTCGCCGGCGATGCCCACGTCGGTCAGGTCGTAGTTCTTGATGGCGGTGACGATATCGGCGACCTGCGCGAGGCCGTCCTCGCCGATGTCATCGAAGCGGCCGATGAACGGGCTGATGTAGCGGGCGCCCGCGCGAGCGGCCATGATGGCCTGCGGCACGGAGAACACAAGCGTCATGTTGACCGGGATGTGCTCATGCGAGAGCACGCGCGTCGCGGCGAGGCCGGCCGGCGTCACCGGGATCTTGACGGCGACGTTGTCGGCGATCTTGGCGAGCTCGCGGCCGTCGGCGATCATGCCCTCGGCATCCTCGGCCATCGTCTCGGCCGAGACCGGCCCGTCGACGATGTCGCAGATCTTCTTGATGTGCTTCGGGAAATCCTCAACCTTGCCGCCGATCTTGGCGTACAGGCTCGGATTGGTGGTCACGCCCGCGAGCGCTCCCCACGAGGCTGCCTCGGCGATCTCGTCGAGATCGGCGGTATCCACGAAGAACTTCATAGAAAAACTCCTTCCGCACTGCATATTCGAACGATTGTCCAGCAAGACCAATCCCGCGAAAGCAAGAACCGCACCTCATGCCGATTCGCCGTGAAAATGTGCAAGCCTGAAAGTCCCTATGCGAAAAACCGTGCGTGCTTGGAATGGTGCGAGCCCCCTGCAAGCCAAAGGCGCGTGCGCGTACTCGATGCTCTAGGGGATTGCTTGAGGTGGGAGAACCCGCCTCGGGATTACCCGTTCATCATAACCTAAAACACGCACGGGGCAAGCACGCGGCCGCGAGAGCGACCGCGGGCGGCAAGCGGTGCGTGCGGAAGCGAGGAAAGCCGACCGGGCGATCCCCGGGACCATGAGTCGGCGGATTGTCCTTCGACCCGTCCCTTTCCGGCGCGTGCGCGCTAGTCGTCGAGATAGAAGCGGGCGAAGTTGTTGTAGAAGATGTCCTGCAGCGTCGCGTCGTCGAGGCCGAGGGCCAGGACGCGCGAGAACTCGGCGACGTGGTTCCACATCGGGAAGTCCACGCCGAACATGATCTTGTCCGCACCGTAGGCGTCGATGAGCGCGAGGGCATCCTCGGGCTCGAGGAAGCCGAGGCTGCTCGAGAGGTCGTAGTACGCGGGCGAGCCGGCGAGCGCAGGAACGGCGTTGTCCCACTCGCCCCAGCCGCCGAAGTGCGCGGCATCGACCTTGAGCTTGTCGTGGCGCTCGAGGATGCGGGCGAGCTTCGCCGGCGCGGAGAACTCGTAGCGCGGGTCGCCCATGTGGATCATGATGCGCATGCCGCGCTCCTCGATGGCGGCGAACAGCTTCATCATGCGCGGGTCGTCGAGCGAGACCTTCTGGAAGTCCGGATGGATCTTGATGCCGAGCAGCCCGAGCTCCTCGACGCTGTCGAGCAGCGCGTCGACGTCCTCGACATCCTCATGCCAGGCGCCGAGGCCGATGAACTCCGGATGCTCGGCGCACTCGGCCGCGATGAACCTGCCGATCGAGTCGACCTGCGGAAGCGTCGTGGCGACGGAGCACACGAGGTAGCGCTCGACGCCGATCTTCGAGCCGTTGGCCACGAGCGTGTCGGCATCTCCGACCTTGGCGTACATCGGCAGCTCGTAAAACACGCCCACGGCATCGGAGGCCTTGGCCGCGATCTTGCTCGGGTAGATGTGGCAGTGGCAGTCCGCGATGCGGAAGCGGCTGGCCGCCTCGGCCAGCTCGGGAGTGAGCTCGAGGGTGTCGTCGAGATGTCCGCGCTCGTTCCAACGCTGACGGGCGCGGGCGGAAATGGCTGCAGATGTGGTCATGTATTCCCCTAGAAAAGACAGACGAGACGGATAACGACGAACGAGATGGCGATGTCCGCGAGTAGGAACACGATGATCCTGACCAGTTTGCTCCCCTTGCCGCGCGCGCGGAAGATGGGGCAATCGCGGAAATGGCCGATGTTGGTGATGGCGAGGTAGAACGCGCCGAGCAGCACGAACGCGAGCCAGACGCGCGAGAAGACGACCTGCCCCATCGAGAGGGTGCCTGGATTGAAGCCCTCGGAGAAGGGCGCGGTAACGCCCACGATGGCGATCGGCCAGTAGATGACGCTGGCCAGCACGAGCAGCAGCACGCGGAACATGCTGCGCGACGCGGTGGCCTCCTCCTCGGCGCGGGTGTAGGTCTGGCGCGTGTAGCTGTCGCGGTCGCGGCGCGCGATGGCGTCGCCGTTCGCGAGACGGCGCGAGTAGGTGATCTCGACGTCCATGCCGCTGCGGGAGCGTCCTGCGGCGTGCTTGCCAACGGGCTCGAACATGCCCGTCGCCTCATCGCGGTAGCGGCGCGTCGGCGTCGTCTGCTGGCGGCTCGCCTGGTCGCGCGCCGCCTGCACGCGGGATGCGCCCTCGCTCACGCGCGGCACGCGGTCCGCGGAGCGCGAATGGGAGGAACCGTGTCCGTTGCCCGCGGAGCGCGCGTGCGAGATACCGGCGCGGCCGTGGCCTGCGTCGCGCCTCCTGTCGCCCTCGTAACGACTGCGGCTATAATCCTCGCGCTGCGGCATCTGCTACTTCACGACCTCGACGAGCTCGATCTCGAACGTGAGGTCCTTGCCGGCGAGCTCGTGGTTGAAGTCGACGGTGACGAACTGGACGTCGACGGACTTGATGACGGCCGGCATCGGCATGCCGCCGGGTCCGTAGAGCATGATGCGCTCACCGATGGGCGCCTGCGCCGCGGTCGGGAACTTGTCGATCGGGATCTTGGCGATCTTCTTCTCGTCGACCTCCCCGTACGCCTCGGCGGCGGGGATGCGGACGGTGCGGACCTCGCCGACCTCCATGTCCATGACGGCCTTGTCGAAGCCCGCGATCATCTGGCCGGTGCCGGCCTGGAACTCGAGCGTCTCGCCGCGGTCGCGGCTGCTGTCGAACTGCGTACCGTCGTCGAGCGTGCCGACGTAATGGACGCGGACGGTAGTTCCCTTCTTCATGTGCAGACCTTTCGGGTCGGATACTCCAAATCAAATGCAACGACTATGAATATAGCATCACTACCGGTTGAGCAAGGGATGCGCCGGGCGAACGCAAGGTGATGTGACAACCACGGCGACCGTCATTGTCACCTGCGCGTCCATGAAAAAACGAGCCGCGACTCTCATCGCGGCTCGCTCTGACATGCGCTAGCTATCTGATCGGCGGCGTAGCCGCGGCACGCCCCCGGCACCAGCTCCCCCGGATGGGGTCCCGGCAGCGAAGCCCGCACCCGCGGCGGCCGTCGCGAACGCGGCTTGCGGAGCGGCGAACCCGCACGGGATAGCCTGCGGCGCAACCTGCGTCGCCTCGCCGACCGGCTCGATGACGGCATCGGCGAGGACGGTTCCGACAACGCCCTCCGCCCGTGCGGCGGCAGCGGCGGCCCGCTTGGCCTCCTTCTCCGGGAACTCGATGATCTTGCCCGCCTTCAGGCGCTCGAAGTAATCCTTCGTGGTGCGCGCCGCCACACCGGACAGGCAGATCAACGCCACCATGTTCGGGATGGCCATGAGACCGTTGAAGATGTCGGCGATGGTCCACACGGCGCTGACGGTGATGTACGGGCCGACGAGCACGGCGATGATGTACAGCCAGCGGAAGACCTTCACGGCGCCCATCTTGCGGTTGAACAGGTACTCGACGCAGCGCTCGGCGTAGTAGTTCCAGCCGAGGATCGTCGTGAAGCCGAAGAGAGCGAGCGCGATCATCAGCAGAATCGACGTCACCGCGCTGGGCAGGAACGGAATGCCCTCGGCGAACGCGTACATCGTGACGTTGGCGCCCTCGAGGCCCAGCGCCGGGTCCCACGCGCCCGTGAGCACGATGGACAGGCCGGTGAGCGAGCAGACGATGATGGTGTCGATGAAGGTACCGGTCATGGAGACGAGGCCCTGGCGGACGGGCTCCCTCGTCTTGGCGGCCGCCGCCGCAATCGGGGCAGAACCGAGACCGGCCTCGTTGGAGAAGATGCCTCGCGCGACGCCCTTCTGCATGGCGATGATGAGGCTTCCGACGACGCCGCCGGTCACCGCGGCCGGGTTGAACGCCGCATAGACGATCGTGCCGATGGCGCCGGGGATCTCGGTGATGTTGCAGATGACGACGAGCAGGCAGATGACGATGTAGAACACGACCATCGCCGGGATGACGACCTGCGTCACGTTCGCGATGCGGCGCAGGCCGCCGATGACGACAAGGCCGACGAGGATGGCGATGATGAGGCCGCCGATGACCGTCGTCCACGTGTAGTCGAGGCCGAAGGCCGAGAAGGCGATGCCGGTGCCGTTCGGGTCGAACACGGCGTTGAGAGCCGTGTTGACGGAGTTGATCTGCGTGATGGTGCCGATGCCGAGCAGGCCGGCGAGCATGCCGAAGCACGCGAACAGCTTGGCCAGCCACCTGAAGTTGATGTTGAAGCGCTCCTTGAAGCCCTTCTCGATGTAGTAGAACGGGCCGCCGAGCACCCTGCCGTCCGGATCGACGGTGCGGTACTTCACGGCGAGCAGGCCCTCGGTGAACTTCGTCGCCATGCCGAAGCACGCCGCGACGAACATCCAGAACAGCGCGCCCGGGCCGCCGGCGCACACGGCCGTCGCGACGCCGACGATGTTACCGGTTCCGATCGTGGCGGAAAGCGCCGTGCACAGCGCGCCGAAGCTCGAGACCTCTCCCTCGGCCCCCTCCTCGTTACGCCACATGTACTTGAGCGAGCGCCCGAGATGACGCACCTGCAGGCCGCGCAGGCGAATGGTCAGCAACAGTCCGCCGATCATGATGAGAACGATGAGGGGCACGCCCCACACAAGGTCGTCGATAGCGCCGAGAACCGTGTTGATCTGCGACATCGAAGTTCCTTCCTCGTTGTTCGGGCTACTATGATGTTTAAGGGATATCTTAATATTCTAACAGCCAGTAGGGTAAGCCGTTTGTTAAATCCCAATTAACAGATGCCAGTCAGTGGCATCGACGGCTGAGAGGCGGAGGAAGCATGGCGTTCGCGCTCGGATGCGAGGACATACATCTCGAATATGCGGTGAAGACGCTGTTCGACGGGGTGACGCTCGGCGTCGACGAGGGGGACCGCGTCGGCATCGTGGGGCGCAACGGCGACGGCAAGTCATCGCTGCTCGGCATCCTCGCCCAGACCGTCGAGCCCGACGCGGGCCGCGTTTTCAAGCGCAACGACTTCGCCATCGGCATGCTCGCGCAAGACGACGCCTTCGCCGAGGACGACACGATCGTCGGTGCCATCTTCGGGGACACGCCGGAGTACGTCTGGGCCTCCGACCCGCGCATCCGAGACATCCTCGACCACCTCGTGGGCACGATGCCGCTCGACTCGCGCATCGACACGCTCTCGGGCGGCGAGCGCCGGCGCGTCGACCTCGCGCGCGTCCTCATCGGCACCGACGAGATCCTCATGCTCGACGAGCCGACGAACCATCTCGACATCGCGACCATCTCATGGCTGGCCGGACACCTCAACCGGCGCTGGCCGGGCAACGGGGGCGCGCTGCTCGTCGTCACGCACGACCGATGGTTCCTCGACGAGGTGTGCACATCCATGTGGGAGGTGCACGACGGCGTGGTCGAGCCGTTCGAGGGCGGGTACTCGGCCTACGTGCTGCAGCGCGTCGAGCGCGAGGAGGCCGCGCGCGTGGCCGAGCAGAAGCGCCAGAACCTGCTGCGCCGCGAGCTCGCCTGGCTGTCGCGCGGCGCACGTGCGCGAGCGACGAAACCCAAATTCCACGTCGAGGCCGCAGAGGCCCTCATCGCCGACGTGCCGCCCATGCGCGACACGCTCGAGCTGAAGCGCGCCGCCGTCGCACGGCTCGGCAAGCAGGCCGTCGACCTCGTGAACGTGAGCAAGTCGTTCGAGGGCAAGCGCGTGCTCGACGACGTCTCGTGGATCATCGCGCCGGGCGACCGCGTGGGCATCCTCGGCGACAACGGCGCGGGCAAGACGACGCTGCTCAAGCTCATCACGGGCGCGGTCGAGCCGGACAGCGGCTACGTGAAGATCGGCAAGACCGTCAAGATCTCGGTGCTCTCGCAGCGGCTCGAGGAGCTCGACGAGTTCGGGGACTACGAGGTGCGCGAGGTGCTCACGCGCTACAAGACGCACTACACGATCGACGGCAAGGAGCTCTCGTCCTCGCAGCTGCTCGAGCGGCTCGGCTTCAACCGCGCGCACTTCCAGCTGCCCGTCTCGCATCTTTCGGGAGGGCAGAAGCGGCGCCTGCAGCTCATGCTCACGCTGCTCGAGGGATCCAACGTCCTCATCCTCGACGAGCCCGGCAACGACATGGACGTCGACATGCTCGGGCAGATCGAGAGCGTGCTCGACACGTGGCCGGGCACGCTCATCCTCGTGACGCACGACCGGCATCTCATGGAGCGCGTCACGGACAACCAGTACGCGCTCGTCGGCGGGAAGGTCCGCCACCTGCCAGGTGGCGTGGACGAGTACCTGCGGATAGCGGCGCAACGCGAGCCGGAAAGCCAGTTCGGCGTGCCGACGGGCGATGGCGGGAAGCGCGAGGCCAAGGACGCGCCGGGGCTCACGAACGCCGAGCGCCAGGCCGCGCGCAAGAAGCTCTCGTCGGCCGAGCGCAAGATCGAGACGACGCAGGAGAAGCTCGCGCAAGCCGAGCAGGCCCTGCGCGACGCCGACCCCACGGACTACGAGGAGCTCATCCGCTGCGAGAACGAGATAGCGGCCCTGCGCGAGCGCCTCGACGACCTCGAGCTCGAGTGGCTCGAGCTCTCCGACATCCTCGGATAGCAACCGAGGCCCGACGAAAACGCCTGATGTGTTCGTCAGGTCAGGCGCTTCATGTAGGTGAGCTGGTCGTCGGGGGTGGCGGGGTCGACGAGAATCTTGTGGACGTCGGAGATGAAGGCGCCGAGCTCCATCGAATCCTGGTACATGTTCTGCGTGACGCACCAGACGTTGCCGTCGGACACGGCCTTGAACCTGCCGAGGAACTCCGACTTGTCGAGCAGCTCGTCGAGCGATTCAACCTCGCCGGCAATCGTCGAGTTGTAGAGGATGTAGTCCGCATCCTTGGCCGCCGCGTAGAATTCCTCCATCTGCATGCCGACCGTGCTCGAGGCCGAGTCGGGGTCGCCGCGCTCCGTCAGCGCGTACGAACCGCCCGCGAGCTCGATCATCTTGGGCACGTAGTCGTCGGCCTTGCGAACGTTCACGCTCCCGTTGGCCGTGATGTAGAAGAACGCGACCGACTTGCGCTCCGCCATGTCCTGCGAGTCGGCGACCACCGCGTCGAACAGCGCCCGCTGCTCCTCGAAGACGGCATCGGCCTCGGACTTCTTGCCGAGCAGCGCACCGTAGACCTTCACCCACTCGATGCGCCCGAGCGGCTCGTTCTCGTAGCTCGACTGATCGACGAGCACGGGGATGCCGTAGCCCTCGAGCGCCTCCTTCACCTCGGGGTTGTGGTAGATCATCGTCGACTCGACCGCCAGGTCGCATTCCTCGGCGAGGATGCGCTCGTAATCGGGCATGTTGTACTTGCCCGCATAGACGATCGCGCCGGAGGCCATGGCATCGGCCGCCTCGGCGATGTGCCAGTCGCCCTGCTTCGTGCCGGAGAGGCGGATGGCGTCGATCGCGTCGAGCGAGCGGAACATGTCCATGGTCGCAGAAGCGACGAGGTAGATGCGGTCGAGCGGCCGCCGGAGGACGACAACGTCTTCAGCGAGGTCGTCCGGCACGGCAGCGCCCTCGGGCACCACGAGGAAGCGGCCCTCCCCCACGATGTCGATGAGCTCGTAGCCGCCCTCGTAGCTGCCGATGGCGAAGCCTGTCGCATACTCCGGCTCCTCCACCTCGACGAGCACGAGCGAGGGACTCACGTCCCAGTCGTGGCCGGCCCCCTCACCCTGCGCACCGCCGGCAGAGCACCCGGTGGCAAACCCGGCGAGCAGCGCGGCCAGCGCGAGGGCGCACAAGAGCAAGGGCACGCGCGCCACCAGCGTGCGGCGCGCGTGCCCCCTCGCGTTTGTCCTTGTCCGGACGATCGGCATCAGCGTCTGGCCTTGCCACTGGCAGAACGCATCCTCGAGCGGAAGAGCAGGAGGATGACGGCGGCGAAGACGACGATGACCAGGAACACCACCTTGGACGGGACATGGATGCCCTGGGAGGCGTTGACGGCCGTGTCCTCCTTGAAGGTGAGCTGATAGGCGATCTCGTGCGGCTGGCTCATGGCCGTCGTGTCGGCGATGACGTCCATCGGCTCGTCGAACACCATGATCGGCAGCTCGAAGTAGTTCTTCTTATCCCGCTCGACCGGCAGGTACTTCTCGCCGTTGAGGATCATGTAGTCGTAGTTCTGGCTGCTCCACTCGAGCGAGACGACCGGATGGCCGTCCTCGACCTTCACATAGGCCGGAGAGGTGATCGACGCCTTGCCGGTGCCGCCGGCGAGCTCGACCTCCATCGTGTAGATGCCGTCCTCGAGCTTGGTGTAGGCGCTCTTGGCCTTGAACGGGTCGCCGGCCTCGGGAGCGTACGCGCCCATCATGATGGTGCCCTCGGGCAGACCCGCCGGGTCGATCACGACGGTATGGTCATACCAAAGCTGCTTGCGCTTGCTGAACGCGCTGACGTCCATGCGGTAGTTGATCGCGGGGATGCTCATGGTGTAGGTGTAGGCGCCGTCGGCATCCTCGACCGCCTCAGCGTACTCGGACGCGTCGGCCTTGAGGGCATCCTTGCCCTCGCCTCGGTAGAGGCGCTCGTAGCCGGTGCCGCCGAGCGTGAAGACCGCGGTCATCTCGCCGTTGGCGACGGTCACCTCGCACTTCGTTATCTTGAACATCGACGAGTCGGTGTCGGCCGTGAGGTCGTACGTGCCGTCCGGGAGCATGTCGGGCGTGATCGGGACGAGGTTGTCCGCACCGACTTCCTCGCGCTCTCCGTAGTCGTCGGCCTTCGCGACACCCGGCTCGGCATCCGTCGCCGCCTCGTCCTCGGCCAGCGCGATGGCCGGCATGCACGCGATCACGAACGCGCACAGCGCGGCGGCGAGCATCACCTTCAACCAGCTGATTCGTTTCTCCATGAGCACTCCTTGCCAGCGGGATGAGCCGATGACGATCTCCGTCATCGACTCACCTGAAAATGAGTCGGAGGAAAGCCCTCTGACTCATCTCACCATCATGTCGTTTGCGGGCGGAACGTTGCATTCCGCCCGCAGTTGACATTGTAGCCTACTGGAGGCTGTCGATGGCGGCCTGGGCGTGGGCGACGTACAGGTCCTGGATGGCCGGAATCTGGCCCAGTCCCTCGAGCACGGCCTCGACCTCGTAACCGGCTGCCTTGAACTGGCTGTACCAGGACTCGGGATCCTCCGGGTCGGCCATGTCGTTGGTGGCGTGGTCGCCCGCGACGACCATCATCGGACGCAGGACGACCTTCGTGTAGCCCTTGCCGTCGATGGCGGTCAGGATGTCATCGATCGTCGGGGTGGCCTCGACCGTGCCGATGTAGTAGTTGTCGTGGCCGGCCTCGGTCATGACCTCCTGCATCTTGGCGTACACGCCGTTGGAGTCGGCCTCGGTGCCGTGGCCCATCCAGACGATGGCGGTCTGGCCGTCGTCATACTGCTTGGTGGCCTCGACCATGGCCTCGGCGACGGCGGAGAGGTCGGCGTCGGTGCCGAGCAGCGGATCGCCGAGCACGACCTGGTCGAAGCGCGGCGCGGCCTTGTCGAGGGCATCCTTGACGTCGTTGTACTCGTAGCCGTTCATGAGGTGCGTCGGCTGGACGACGAGCTTCGTGACGCCTGCCTCGGCGGCGGCATCGACGGCCTGCTCGAAGTTCATGATCTCGACGCCCTCCTTCTCGGCGACCTTGTCGATGATGGTCTGCGCGGTGAAGGCGCGCTGCACGCTCCACTCGGGGAACGCGGCTGCGATGGAGTTCTCGACCGCCTCGATCGTGGCGGCGCGGGTCTCGGGATAGCTCGTGCCGAAGCTCACGACGATGATCTCCTGATCGCCAGCCGGGGCCACGGCGGCCTGGTCGGCAGCGTCGTCGGCGGGAGCGGCCTCGTCCGACGCCCCACCGCATCCGGCGAGCGCGAACGCGCACAGGGCCGCGGCAAGCGCCGCCACCAGCACTGCAAGGAACTTCTTCTTCATGGAACAACCACTCCCTTTCCGCCCGCACGCCTCGCATCCGGGCAACTCGATGACGGCGTCCCCACCCGGGCAAACGCCGACGACCGCAACGCCCGCCGGGACGCCGCGCTCCACATGACTCCATGACGAACCCGCAACCGCTGGAGCGCGCATATCGACAGGAGGACGAGTCTTCCAGGCGACAGTGCGCTGGGCACGGGCCGCATGGGCAAGGCTATGGCGATGTGATTCTCTGCAGATCCATACAATCTCCCAGGGCGTCTCGTTTCAGCGGAAAGGCATTCCGACTTTGCCATGCGCAGCAGCGCCGGCGTTTACGGTTACTGGTATAGCGCGGGATTCTCACCCGCATTCCCCTTGCCGGACATCCGGTCCGGCCCCGCCTGCGAGCAGGCGGCTCCGCCTAGCCATTACCTGTATGCGAACCCATCGTACCACGAGTAGACAAACGGACCCGTGTCAAATGGACAGGTCACTTGACACGGCTACTGTCACGCAAGTGACCGGGCGACTTCCGTGACAGCGTGTCAAATGACCTGTCCATTTGACACGCATTTGACATGGTCGGCTCATCTCCGGATGGGGAGCTCGACGTGACCGGTCGCCTCGTCGTAAGAGCCGACCGTGAGACCGTAGAGGCGGTCGATGTAGCCCGGGGTGAACACCTCGTCGGGCGTGCCGAAACGGTCGATGCGACCCTCGGCGACGCACATGACCTTGTCGGAGACATGCTGCGCGAGGTCGATCTCGTGCAGCGACATGATGACGGTGAGGCCGCGGTCGCGCGACATGTCGAGCAGCGTCGCGAGCAGCTCGAGCTTGTAGCGGATGTCGAGATACGACGTGGGCTCGTCGAGGATCATGAGCTCGGGCTGCTGGCAGATGGCGCGCGCAAGCATGACACGCTGGCGCTGGCCGTCGCTGATGGCGGTGAAGTCGCGCTCCGCGAGGTCGGCGATGTGCACGGCCTCCATCGATTCGAGCACGATCGCGTGATCCTCCTCCGCGAGGATGCCGAGGCTGCCCGTGTAGGGATAGCGACCCATCCCGACCACATCCGCGCACGTCATGAGCTCGGGGCTGATGCGCTCCGTGAGCATGACGGCCATCTCGCGCGCGAGCTCCTTGCGGTCGATCGCCCGCATATCGCGCCCGCCGAGGAACACGGTGCCGGCGATGGGCTCGAGCTGCCCGGTGATGCTTTTCAGGATCGTCGACTTGCCGCCGCCGTTGGGTCCGATGAGCGTGAGGATCTCGCCTCGCTCGACGTTCATCTCGATGCCGGAGATGAGCGGCTTGCCATCGTAGCCCACGGCCAGGCCCTCGGTGCGGAAGTAGGGTTCTGGAACGCTCCTCGGGGGAGCGTTCCAATTGGAACGGTCCTCGGGGGAGCGTTCCAGCCCGGGTGTCGGGAAGCGCTCGGACATCTACTCCACCCTCCCCTTCTTGCGGCGCAACAGCACCCAGATCACGACGGGTGCGCCGAAGATCGCCGTCACGGTCGAGATGGAGAGCTCCGTGGGCGCGAAGGCCACGCGCGCGAGCAGGTCGCAGAACAGACAGAAGACGCCTCCGCCCACGAAGCACGCGGGGACCATGAGCAGCGGTCGGGAGGTCTTGAAGATGTTCTTCACGAGCTGCGGCACGGCGATACCCACGAACGAGATGGGGCCGGCGAACGCCGTCACGCAGGCGGAGAGCAGGCTAGACAGCAGCACGAGCAGCGCGCGGAAGCGCTTGATGTTAACGCCGAGGCTCTCCGCGTAGTTCTCGCCAAGCTGATAGGCCGAGATGGGCTTGGCCAGCAGGAACACGCACACCGTGGCGGCGAGGATGACGACGGCCATCACGCCGACGTTGCCCCACGTGATGCCCGAGAAGCTGCCGAGCGACCAGTTGTGTAGGTTCACGATGTCGGAGTCGTCCGCGAAGGTGATGACGAAGTCGGTGATGGCCGAGCAGATGTAACCGATCATGATGCCGGCGACGATGAGCATGGCCATGCCCGGGATGCGCTTGGAGACGAGCAGCACGAAGCCCATGGACATCATCGCACCCGCAAACGCGGCGAGGATCATGACAACCGAGCCGATGTGGATGCCCGCGCCGAGGAAGACCACCATCACGATGGCGACGATGAGCTTCGCGCCCGACGAGATGCCGAGCACGAACGGGCCGGCGATGGGGTTGTGAAAGAACGTCTGGAGCAGGTAGCCGGCGAGCGACAGGCCCCCGCCGAGGATGATGGCGGCGACGGCGCGCGGGAAGCGCATGTTGAGCACGATGTCACGGGAGAGCTCGTCCGCCGAGCTGCCCGAGAGCGCCGCGAGCACGTCCGGGAGCGGCACGCCCACGCTGCCGAGGCAGATGTTGAGCACCAGGAACACGAGCAGCAGCACGGCGAGCACAACGAACGCGACCGTGTACCGCGTGCGCTTGCGCCTCCTGATATCGCTTGGAACCTCTGGGGTCATCGGCCTCTCCCCGCCTGATCGGCTGACCGTTCCATACTACCGCATGCAATCTGACAAACACGTCAGACGTGATTGTCGTGACAACTACGTCTGACGCGTTTGTCACGTTTTCACAACTGGCGGCCCGTGGCCTCGTAGAGCAGCGCGTTGCAGATGGCGGCCGCTATGTTCGAGCCGCCCTTGCGGCCGCGCGCGACGATCCACGGTACGTCGGCGCGCTCCATCATGAGCTCCTTGCTCGCCTCGACGTTCACGAACCCCACGGGGACGCCGATGACGAGCCGCGGCGCGATGGCGCCGGCGTCGATGAGCTCGACGAGATGGATGAGCGCGGTGGGCGCATTCCCGATGGCGACGACAGGCGCATCGAGTGTGCGGGCGGCCTTTTCCATGGAGGCGACGGCGCGCGTTGTGCCCTGCTCGCGGGCGGTGCGGGCGACGTTCTCGTCGGCCATGTAGCAGACGACGTCACCACCGAGCTTGGCGAGCGCCGGCTTGCTCACGCCCGCGCGGGCCATGTTCGTGTCGGTGAGGATGGTCGCGCCGGCCTTGAGCGCGGTGACGCCCGCATCGACGGCACCGGGCGAGAAGCGCAGGTTACCCGCGTAGTCGAAGTCCGCCGAGGTGTGGATGACGCGCTTGACGACGGCCGCATTGCGCACATCGAGCACGATGCCGCGCGAGGCAAGCTCGGCGTCGATGATCTCCATGCTCCGCCGCTCGATGTCGGCGGGAAGCACCCGCTCCACGTCGGCCATCTCCGCGTCCCTCCTCCCCGAATGAGTCGATGATGGCTGTCATTATCGACTCATTATACCGAGCGCGCGAGGGCATGAGAAAAGCTCCGGCCCCGCCGAAGCGGAGCCGGAGCCTTGGGTTCGCACGAGTTATTCGAAGCTAATCAAGCACTCGTGCTTTCAAGATCGTGGCGTACGCCAGTCCTACATCTTGACCCTATTGCCCTGCTCGTCGTACAGCCTCAGAGCCGCCCAGGCAATCGTCGCGATGACCTGGAAGGTCACGGAGAAGGCCATGCAGCCGAGGAACGCGCCGGGCACGGCAGCACCTGCACCACCGGTGGGATCGATACCAGCCGCGATAGCAGCGTGGTCGAGGATCATGCCGGAGAAGATCGGGCCGAGCCACATGCCGAGGTCAACCACGATCGTGTAGACGGCCATCGCGCCAGCCGCAACGCGCGGGTCGGGAGTGGTCTGGCCGACGAGCGTCCACATCGCCATGATGAAGAACGCCTCGACGATGGCATAGAAGAACATCGAAGCCCAGGCAAGAGAAACCGTGCTCGTGGAGAAGATGAAGATGAAGCTAACGGCATAGAGGCCGGAGAAGGTAACGATGCCCTTCTTGCGGGACTTCATCTTGTTGAACACGACACCCCAGACGATGGTGAAGACACTCTCGATGGTGAACAGGATGCCGGTCATGTTGGCGGCAAGTCCGGGATCCATGCCGGTGTTGTTGATCCAGTACGGGGCAACCCACTGGATGACGACGGAGTTCGAGAGACCGAACGCCAGACCGGCCAGGGCGACCAGCCAGACGTCGCGCATGCCGAAGACCTTGAAGAGCTTGGCATCGTCGTCCTGGACGTCGGCATGGTTGTACTCCTTGGGCGGAGCCTTAACGATAATCGCGGCCAGAATCAGACCAACGGCGCAGCAGATGACGCCCATGATCCACAGCGAGCGCCAGCCCATCGACATGGTCATCGGGACCGAGGTGAAGAAGCAGATCGAGATACCGACCGTCTGCCAGTTCGACCAGATGCCCATCGGAAGACCGCGCTTCTCGATCGGGAACCACATCGCGATGGTGGCCGGGCCGACAACGCCGACGAGGCCGAGGCCGACACCCTCGACGATACGGGAGGCGATCATCGGAGCGAAGCCGGGAGCGAAGAAGCCGACGATGCCGCCGACGACCGCGAAGCCGGTGGAGAGGATCAGGGCCATCTTCGGACCGAGCTTCTTGAGAATACCTGCGGCAGGGAAGGCCAGGATGATGCCGGTGAACGTGAAGATACCGGAAATCCAACCAGCCTGGGTGGCCGTCAGGCCCATGTCCTCGGCGATGAACGTCGTCGTCGCCATGGCCTTGTACTGGGCGATGGCGAGCACGATACCGATGATCCACACGGTGATCGCGATTACCCATGCGCCCTTGCCCATCTTCGGGACTTGGACTCCAGAGCCAGTGACTTCTGTAGTCATTTCTACCTCCATTCCTGCAAGGAACACTTACCTAGAACACGCAAGTCAACTTTCCGATAGCGAACCTCCCTTTCTTCCAAATCCCTCTCCGTTAAATGCCTGACTCATACGCGTTCGCACATGCGTCTGCAATTTCAAACCATAGCCAAGACGTACGTTGGAACGGCCCGCGTTCTGCAAGCGTCAGTACGCCTTTTTCAAAAATTCACAAATAATCCATAATTTGCTTTAAATAGCCAGTAATAAATATGTTCTTTTGTATGTTGTTTTACTTATGCCTATTTTGTTTGTTTTTGATTAGTGAAATATGTAGTGCGTTAGACTGCGATTTTACGTAAAAAGCATGCTAAAAAGTAGTGAAATAAAGTACGAAAATGATGAAATTGCCAGATGCAAGCACTGCCCTTGACATTCGAAGAACAATTGATAACGACATCTCGTTAAGAGTGCTTACGGTCGGAACGCGGGCAGGTCAACGGGCTTCACCTGTCACGCCATCAGCCCGCTACACTCCCTGCTCGATGACGCGCATGACAGCGTCCATGTCGAGCGCCTCGCGGACCGCAGCGGCGAGCTCGTCGTATTGGCGGTTCTTGAACGCCGCGAACGTCTCCTTCGGAAAGCCACGCTTCATGATGTTCGCGCGGACGGACATGAACTCCACGAAGGCATCGGGGAACGTGCCGTCCTCGAAGATGCCGTGACAATAGGTGCCGAGCACATTGCCTCGAACGAAGCCATCGGGCGCGGCGTCGGCGCCCGCGCCCGTGGCCGCAGCGCTCCCCTCCCCGCCGTTGCCGAGCGGGACAAGGCCGTCACCCGCGAGCGCGAGGCGAGAGAACGCGCCCGCGCCCGGCTCGTTGCCGGAAGCGGCGCACGGCAGCGGCTCCGTCTCGCCCATGTGGATCTCGTAGCCGGAGAACGTCGTGCCCGAGAGCCCCGCGAACGGGCTGTCCGTGCCGAGGTCGCCGACGCGGCCGATGACGCGCGTGCGGCGTTTCTCGCCGGTGAAGACGGTCTGCACGGGCAGGAGCCCCAGGCCGAGCACCTCGCCGCCGCCCTCGACGCCATGCGGGTCGGCGATGCGCTCGCCGAGCATCTGATAGCCGCCGCAGATGCCCATGACGAGCGTGCCGCTCATGGAGCTGGCGCGCAGCACATTGCCGAAGCCATGCTCTTTGAGCCACGCGAGGTCGGCCATGGTGTTCTTGGTGCCGGGCACGACGATCATGTGCGGGCGCCCGACCTGCGAGGGCGACTCCACATAGCGAAGCGACACATGCGGGTAGTGCGCAAGCGGCGCGAAGTCGGTGAAGTTCGAGATGTGCGGGAGCTTGATGATGACGATGTCGACCGCGGAGTTCGGGATCGACGAGACGGGGATGTCCGACGATTGCGAATCCTCGGCATCGATGGCCACGTCGAGCCAGGGCACGACACCGAGCGTCGGCACACCCGTGAGCGCGGCGAGCTGCACGAGGCCGGGCTCGAGCAGCGAGACGTCTCCGCGGAACTTGTTGATGAGCGTGCCCTTCACATACGGGCGCTCGTCGGGATCGAGCAGCGCGATGGTGCCGTAGAGGCTCGCGAACACGCCGCCAAGGTCGATGTCGCCGGCGAGCAGCACGGGCGCGGAGGCCATCTTGGCCATGCCCATGTTCACGATGTCGTTGGCCTTGAGGTTGATCTCTGCCGGTGAGCCGGCACCCTCGAGCACGACGATGTCGCTGCGCGAGTCGAGCTCGTCGTAGCACTCCTGGATGACGGGGCGCAGGGTCTGCTTGTAGTCGTAGTACGCGGCTGCCTCCATGTCGCCGACGACCTCGCCGCGCACGATGACCTGGCTGCCCGTGTCGCCGGTGGGCTTGAGCAGGATGGGGTTCATGAGCACGGATGGCTCGACGCCGGCGGCCTCGGCCTGCGCGACCTGCGCGCGGCCCATCTCGAGGCCTTCGTTGGTGACGAAGCTGTTGAGCGCCATGTTCTGGCTCTTGAAGGGCGCGACGCGGTAGCCGTCTTGCGCGAGGATGCGGCACAAAGCCGTGACGAGTAGGCTCTTGCCCGCGTTGGAGGTGGTTCCCTGGATCATGATCGACTTCGCCATGCGCGCCCCTTTGTTCTTCAAGAAGATTGTTCCTCCGTATCTTCTCACATAATGGACCGCCATCCGCCACCCGCGCGGCCGAATGAGTCGAAGGGCTGTCCTTTGACTCATTCGGCGAGGTTTGCCGCATCAGGGGAATGATTCGGCCCAGACTGGAACGTTCCCCCGGGGAGCGTTCCAGTTGACGGATGATGCCAGCGCCGTATCTGGTGTACGATGCCTTTAGCGCACATTGAGTGCCTCTGCACCAACGGCCTTCGCGCCAGCAGGCAATTATGGAAGGGAAACCCCGATGAACAAGCAACTCAGGAACGCATTGATCGCCGTCGCCGCCTCGCTGGTCCTGGTCTTGCCCTTGGCAGGCTGCGCGCAGGACGCCGGTTCGGCGGAGAGCGGAAACGACGAGTCGAGAGAGCTGGCGAAGGTCGTGGAGGTCGACGGCCGGCAGGGAGTTGCGGCCGAGAACGGAAGCTACTGGGTGAGCGGCTCGACCACGCTCTCCAAATACGACAAGGACTGGAACCTCGTCGCGACGAACGACTCCCCCTTCGAGAAGGGCTACGAACTCGAGGTGAACCACATCGGCGACATCGACGTGCACGACAACGAGGTGTACTGCGGCGTGGAGCTGTTCGAGGACGGCGTCGCCTCGAACATCCAGATCGCCGTCTACGATGGCGACACGCTGCAGCTCAAGCGCACATTCAACTTCGATAAGGAGAGCGGACAGGACGAGTGCAGCGGCATCTGCGTGAACCCCGACACGAAGGTCGTCTCGATGTGCGCATGGACCGACACCGGCGAGTATATCTACAACTACGACCTCGAGTCGGGTGAGTACCTGGGCAAGGTGCTCCTCTCCCCCGCCCCCAAGTGGATTCAGGGAATCGCCTACCACGATGGCGGCTACTACGTCACCGCCGATGACGGCGACGCTGACAAGAACGCCCCCGACCACGCGTACCGCTTCGAGCTCGCCGACGGGGCAACCGAGGTGGAGGTCGTGCCCGCGAAGACGCTCGACGACGTCCAGCTCCAGGGCGAGATTGAGGGACTGACCTTCGATGAGGACTCGGGCGAGATGCTCGTGCTCTACAACCGTGGCGCGAAGATCGTGCAGGGCATGCCGGTCGGTTTCTACGACGGCTACGACCACGAGATTCACGAGGTGTACGTGTACGGCCCGAGGTCGTAGCGGGGAGGCCGCGGCCGCGTAGGCAGCCCTCTTTGAATCAAATGAGTCAAAGGACAGTCCTGCGACTCATCGCAGGCAGGCGTCGAGGGCGCGCAGCAGGCTCATGTTCTCGGGATGGGTCTTCACCGCGATGCGGTAGGCTCCAGGCGCGAGGCTCTCGTAGTTGGAGCAGTCGCGGATGAGGATGCCGCGCTCGCGCATCTTCGCCGCCAGCGCTCCCCCGTCGTCGAGCTCGAAGAAGAGGTAGTTCGCCTCGCCCTGTACCTCAATGCCGCGCGAGGCGAGCACGGTGCGGAGGAACTGCCGCTCCGCGCGCACGAGGGCGCGCGTCTCCTGCACGTGGTCGATGCACTCGAGCGCCGCGATGCCAGCGGCCTGCGCGATTCCCGACACGCTCCACGGCTGCGCGACGCGACCCATGCCCTCGAGGAGCATCGCGTCCGCGCACAGTGCGTAGCCGAGGCGCAGCGCCGGCATCCCGTAGAGCTTCGTGAACGCCTTCACGATGACGAGCTCGGGCCAGCGGTCCAGCAGCGGCACGGCGGTCACGGCGCCCGGGTCGTCGAGCAGGTCGACGAAGCACTCGTCGGCCACAAGCCGTGCGCCCACTTCCCGGCAGCGCTCGAGCACGTGCTCGACCAGCGCGCGCGATGCGGCGAGACCCGTGGGGTTGTTCGGCTGGCAGAGGAACACGAGGTCGGTGCCGCCGGTGATGGCATCGACGAGGCGCCAATCCACCCGGTAGCCGCTCCCGCGGTCGAGCAGGTGCACGTCCACCTGGCACCCGACGGCCTCGAGCGCCCTGCGGTACTCGGAGAACGTCGGCGCGCAGATGAGCGCCCGCCTCGGGCGCACGGCGGCCGCGATGCGGAAGATGATGTCGGCGCTCCCGTTGCCGCAGACGACCTGCGCGGGCGCAACGCCCTCATGCCGCGCGATGGCCGCCACGAGCCCGTGACACGCGGGATCCGGGTACTCGTACACGCGGTCGAGCGCCTCGGTGGCAGCGCGCACCACCGCCTCCGGCGCCCCGAGCGGCGAGACGTTCGATGAGAAGTCGATCGGCCGATACCCGAACTCCTCCTCGAAGCTCCTCACATCTCCCCCGTGTCCGAACTCCACAGCACGCCTCCGCATCCATCGCCAACCACAAGTCCCACGACTGTAGCACAAGGGCGAGCGGGCCGGCAGACCGCGAATCCTATCTATAATCAGCCCACCGCCATCGCACCTCGCCGTCGTTGTCATCGCACCTCGCCGTCGCTGTCATCGCGCCTCACCGATTAACGTACATTTTTTCGAAAACAGAGCCTCAAACAGATGAAATCAGCTCCCTTTTCCGAAACTATGTACGTTAATTGCTTGACTCCAAGTCGCGGCCGCCACCCCCAATCGGAGCGCTCTCCGGGGGCGCTCCAGGAGTTGCGTCCGCCTAGCAGTTGGAACGCTCCCCCGGGGAGCGTTCCACTACACGGGAAGCGTTCCACTACAGAAGAATCATGAGCGCGATGCGCACGGCGAGGCCGATGGCGCAGCAGAGCGTGGTGGAAGCGTAGAGCAGCCGGTTCGCGCGGAGGATGTCGCTTGCGGCTATGGGCCGCGTTGGGTCGCCGAGAGTCTCCTTGTGGACGAGCTCGCCGAAATAGACCGCGTCGCCGCCGAGCTGCACGCCGAGCGCGCCGGCCACCGCGGCCTCGCAGTGCCCGGCGTTGGGCGAGGCGTGCTTACGGGCGTCGCGGCGCCAGACCCGCGCGGCACCACGGGCGTCATAGCGTAGGAGCCACCCGGCCGCCACGAGCAGCAGCGCGGCGAGGCGCGCGGGGATGAAGTTCGCCACATCGTCGAGGCGCGCCGCAGCCGTGCCGAAGTACCGGTAGCGCTCGTTACGGTAGCCGAGCATGCTATCCATCGTGTTAATCGCCTTGTAGAGCAGGCTTAGCGGAGCGCCTCCAATGAGGAAGTAGAACAGCGGCGCGATGGCTCCGTCGCTCGTGTTCTCCGCGACCGTCTCGACCGCAGCGCGGGTCACGCCCGCCGGGCCGAGGCGCGCCGTGTCGCGGCCGACGATCTCGCCCACCGCAGCGCGCGCTGCATCGCGGTCGCGCGCTTTCAGCGCACGATAGACCTTCATGCTCGCATCACGTAGCCCGCGCGTCGCCATGATCATGTAGAACGCGAACGCCTGCACGGCGAGGTTGGCGATCGGATGCGCGAGCCAACATACCCACAGCACGAGCATGCTGCCGAGGAACGCGACGGCGCACACGATCACGACGAGCACGGTGCCGCCGATGCGCTCACCCGTCTTCGACTTGGGGAAGATCGCCCGCAGCGCCTTCTCGAGCACGGCGATGAGCTTCCCGAACAGCACGGCCGGCGATGCGGCGGGCAGGCGCTCGCCGAGCACCAGGTCCAGCACGAAGCCGATGAGGCAGGCGGCCGTGATGTTGAACGCGATGGTCATGCGCGGCGCTCTCCGCGATACGCGAGGGCCGCCTCGACGAACCCGCGCGCGAAGTCCGGGCACGACGGCAGGTACAGGTGCGGGAAACCGGCGACGAGACGCGGCTGAACCACCATGCAATCCCACGCCCGGGCGGAGCGCGGCTTCTCGGCACGGAACGCGGAGCCGTTGTCGTCGCTGTCGTAGTAGTGGAACTCGTGCGCGCGGAGCGCGTCGCCCGCGGCGATGCCCATGCCCCCATTCCGCGCAGTCATCTCGATGTAACCGAAACGCGAGAGCTTGCCGGTGTAGCGCGAGCCACCGGCGAGTATGCCCGCCATCGGCCAGCGCGTTCCCTCGACGTCCTCCAGCCACTCCTTGAGATAGAGGAAGCCGCCGCACTCGGCGAAGACCGGCATACCGGCCGCGTGCGCCGCGCGGGCCGCGACGAGCATCGGCTCGTTTGCAGCGAGCTCGGCCGCATGCAGCTCGGGGTAGCCGCCGCCGAGGTAGAGTGCGTCGGCATCGGCCGGCAGGGCCTCGTCCCGCAGAGGCGAGAAGAACGCGAGCCGAGCGCCGAGCCTCCGCAGGTGCTCGAGGCTCTCGTCGTAGTAGAAGCAGAACGCCTCGTCGCGGGCGACCGCAATCGTGCATCCGTCCGGCTCGCACGCCGGCGCGACTGCCGCCGGCTCGCACTCCACATCGGGCGCCGTGCCCGCCAGCGCGAGCAGCGCATCGACATCGACCGTCCGCTCCAGGGCATCGGCCAGGGCGTCGACCCGCTCCTGCAGGTCCTCGACCTCGGCGGCTGTGACGAGCCCCAGGTGACGGCTCTCGAGCGCGATCGCATCGTCGCGTTCCACGTAGCCGAGCGCGGGCACGCCGCACTCGGCCTCGATGACCGGCGCGAGCATGTCGAACACGCCCTTCCTGCATTTGTTGACGATCACGCCGGCGATGTGCGAATCGGCGCGGAACTCCCGGATACCGCCCACGACGGCCGCGAGCGTGAGCGACACGCCCGAGCCGTCCACCACGAGCACGACCGGCGTGTC
Organism: Coriobacteriales bacterium; assembly: GCA_050946275.1. Classification (GTDB taxonomy): domain Bacteria; phylum Actinomycetota; class Coriobacteriia; order Coriobacteriales; family CADBOM01; genus JBMNUM01. Next base: position 57,250 of record JBMNUM010000003.1, on the reverse strand, counting down.
CGTGGCGGTCGCAACGGCATACGACGAGGCCTCGTCACTCGTGCCGCCGATGCCGTCGTAGAACCCCATCACGCCCTCGACGAGCGCGAGGTCGGCGCCAGCCACCCGCTCCGCGAGCAGGGCGCGCGCCTCATCGGGCGTCGAGAGGAACAGGTCGAGATTGCCGCACGGGATGCCCAGCACCGTCTCGTGGAACATCGAGTCTATGTAGTCGGGTCCGCACTTGAACGCGCGCACGTCGAGCCCGCGCCGCGCCAGGCAGCGCAGGAGCCCGACCACCACGGTGGTCTTGCCCGCCCCGCTCGAGGGCGCGGCGATCATGAATCGGGGAATCGACGCGCGCATGGCTACATGATCACCACCCTGACGGATGCCTCGATGATGAACACGGGATTCTCCGCGCGAAGTAGATGGTGCGATCCCAGCTCGCGCGTGCGCGCGACGGAGACCTCGGTGACGTCGTATGACTCGACGCAACCCTGTCCCCTGAGCCGCTCGAGCGCCGTCGTCGCCCGCGCGAGCGTCTCGAGCGTGACTGCCGTCATGATGATGCGACGGCAGCCGCTGTTCGATGCATATGCATCGAGGATGGACTCGAGCTCTCCCGTGCTCCCCCCGATGAAGACCGTGTCCGCGACGGGCATGGGCCCGAGCGCCTCTGGTGCGCGACCCTCGACCACCTCGACGTTGTATGCGCCGAAGCGCTCGCGGTTGGCCCGGATGAGCTCGCATGCCCCGTGATTCTCCTCCACGGCCACGACGTACGCGCGTGGATTCAGGCAGGCCAGCTCGATGGAAACCGATCCCGTGCCGGCGCCGATGTCGACGATCCGCTCGTTGTCCCGCGGGCGCACGCGCGCCGCGATGGCCGCACGCACATCGCGCTTGGTCATCGGCACGTCGCCGCGGAGGAACAGATCGTCGGGAATGCCCGGGAACCCGACGCACTCCTCGACCTCGGGGGCGCACAGCCTCCCGCGCGAGACCCAGACTGCGGCGAGTGGGCTGAACTCGGTCTGCGCGATCTCGTCCGCCGTCCCCCGAACGATGAGCTCGTCGGGATACGAGAGGTTCACTCCCACCGCCATGTCCACGAAGCCGAGACCCGCATCGACGAGCCTGCGCGCGATGGAGTCCGGCATCTCGGTCCCGCCACCGAGGAAGAACGTCTCAGGTGACGAGAGGACCTCGCCGACGACGTTGACGGTGCGGCCATGCGCGCTCACGAGGCGGCAATCCTGCCAGGGTTTGCCAAGCTTCGCCGCAAGGTGCTGCACGGTCGTGATGCCGGGGATCATCTCGATATCCTGCTCGAAACCCGACGACCGCAGCTCCTCGCGAAGGGGCGTCGCCAAACTGTAGAATCCGGTGTCGCCCGAGCAGATGACCGCGATGCCGAGGGGGTCCGGACGGCCTTCATTGCGAGCCGCGCAATCGATGATGAACGCGGCTACCTTGGCGGGCATGCCCAGCTCGACCGCCTCGGCCTCGCCGGCACCCTGCGCCGCACGGATGGCCTGGGCGGCGTCGATCATGCGACGGGCGCCGCCGAGCACGTCGGCCCCGCAGATCGCCTCGCGCGCCCGCACGGTCTCCGAACCGGGAACCCCCATCCCGATACCGACAATGGAAACGCCAATCATCCCCATCAACCTTCCTTCGAACAGATCGAGCCCTGGGACAGTTTCGACCCGGTCAAAAGTGCCCCAGATATCAAATCGATGGCCTCGTCGACACTCACGCCCTCCTCGTGGGGGCGCTCGACAACGATCATCTCGATGCCGCGTGCACGGCATGCAGCGAGTTTCTCCGGATAGCCGCCCGCGTCACCGCTGTCCTTCGTTACGAGGAAGCACGCCGCGCAGGCGTCGATATCCGCAAGGTTCTCCTCGATGGAGAACGGCCCGCTCTTGGCAAGTATATGCGAGCGGGGAATCCCCGCCTCCAGGCACGCCTCGACAGAAGACGGCTCGTCGAGGACACGGGCGAACAGCCGCTGCTCGAAGCCGGAAAGCGCCGCGTAGGTGCTGATCTGCCGGCTCCCCGTCGTCGCGAGCACGTTGCCCTCTTCGCCCACCACGCGCACGGCCTCCTCAACGCTGCCGACGACTGTGCACCCGGCGGTGTCGCTCGGCGGGCGCACGATTCGAATGCATGCGACCTCCGACTCCCGCGCGGAGCGGGCGACATGCTCGCTGATATCGCGTGCATAGGGATGTGTGGCGTCGACCACCACATCGAACGATGCCATGAGCGAGAGCATCTCGCCATGCTCGAGGGCGCCGCAGCGCACCGTTATGCGACTGTCATCCGGCATCGCCCGCACACCCGCCTCGGTTGCGACGCTCACGCATACGCCGTGGCCACGATCGGCCAGCGCACAGGCGAGCTCGCGTCCCTCGATCGTCCCGCCGAAGATGAGCACGCGCTTCGTCACGAGGAGGCACCCCCGTCACGGGAGTCCGTGTCGACGAGATCGCCCACATCGTAGCCGCGCGGCGTCACCATCTTGCCATCGACGAGGCGCGTCTCGGCGTTGCCAACGAACACGGTCATGCCCATATCCGCCTCGACATCCCGCAGCTCGGAGAGCGTGCAGGTGCGACTCTCCTCGCCCTCGCGCCCGATATTGCGCGCGATGCCGCAGACCGTGTCTGCCGGTTTGCGCGCGAGCAGGATATCGCACGCCCGGCGCAGGTGCTCCAAACGATGCCTGCTTCCGACGTTGTAGAGCGCAATGCAAAAATCCCCCGCAGCGGCGGCATCGAGGCGCTTCTCGATGGTCTCCCAGGGAGTCAGAAGGTCGGAGAGCGAGATGATGCAGAAATCATGCGAGAGCGGTGCGCCGAGCAGTGCGCCGCCCGAGAGCGCCGCCGTCACGCCGGGAATGACGCGAATCTCGACGGGCGGGAACTCGCCGGCAAGCTCGTACACGAGGCTCGCCATGCCATAGACGCCGGCATCGCCACTGCACACCATTGCCACCGTACGCCCCTGCGCGGCCGCCTCGAGCGCAGCCCGGCACCTCTCGACCTCGCCCGTCATGCCCGTGGCAAGCGTCTCGGTATCCCCGATCGCCTCGGAGACGAGCTCGATGTAGCGCGTGTAGCCGCACACGAGGTCCGCCTCGTGCAGCACCTCGACTGCAGTGGCGGTCATGCCAGCCGGATTCCCCGGCCCTATGCCCACAACGCTCAGCTTGCCCATGGCTCCCCTTTCTGGCAATGAATCGATTATACCGGCTTGCCGTGAGAAGGATGCGCCGGCAGACCGCCCGGCCAGCCGAGTCGTCACATACATTTGTGCCCATAAAAAAGCCTCGGCCCCGCCGAAGCGGAGCCGAGACCTTGAGGTTCATTGAGTTATGAAATCTATGCGATATCCATACTCACAAGATCGTAGCGGGTACAACCCGTCTTACATCTTGACCCTCTCGCCCTGCTCGTTGTAGAGCCTCAGGAGGCCCCAAGCGATGGTCGCAACGACCTGAGCGGCGATGGTGAAGCACATGACGCCGAAGAACGCGCCAGGCACGCCAGCACCGGCACCACCGGTGGGATCGACGCCAGCCGCCACGGCAGCGTGGTCGAGGATCATGCCGGAGAAGATCGGGCCGAGCCACATTCCAACGTCAATCATGATCGTGTAGAGGGCGATCGCGCCAGCGGCGACACGCGGATCCGTGACGGTCTGGCCGACGAGGGTCCACATGGCCATGCAGAAGAAGGCCTCGACGATAGCATAGAAGAACAGCGAGAAGATAGCTGCCGGGACGTTGGTCATCGAGAAGATAACCAGGAAGGTCACCGAGTACAGAGCGGAGTCGATAACGATGGCCTTCTTGCGGCTCTTCATCTTGTTGAAGATGAAGCCGAAGATGATGGTGAACACGCACTCAGTCGTGAACAGAGCACCAGTGAGGTTACCGGCCATTCCGGGATCCATGCCAGTGTTGTTGATCCAGTACGGAGCGACCCACTGGATGACGACGGAGTTGGACAGACCGAAGGCCAGACCGGCCAGAGCGACCAGCCAGACATCGCGCATGCTGAAGACCTTGGTGAGCTTGGTGCCCTCGTCCTGGACGTCAGCATGGTTGAACTCCTTGGGCGGAGCCTTGACGACGATAGCGGCCAGAACCAGGCCGATGATGCAGCAGACGACGCCCAACAGCCACAGGGAGCGCCAGCTCCAGGCCATGGTCATCGGAGCACTGCTGTAGAAGCAGATCGAGATACCGACCATCTGCCAGTTGGACCAAATGCCCATCGGCAGACCGCGCTTCTCGATCGGGAACCACATGGCGATCGTCGCAGGACCGACGACACCGACGAAGCTGAGGCCGATACCCTCGATGACACGGGAGATGAGCATCGGGACGTAGCCAGCGGCGAAGAAGCCGATCACGCCACCGACGATGGCGAAGGCGCAGGAGAGAATCAGCGACATCTTCGGGCCGAGCTTCTTGAGAACGTTAGCAGCCGGGAAGGCCAGGATGATGCCGGTGAACGTGAAAACGCCGGAAATCCAACCAGCCTCGGAGGCCGTCAGGCCCATGTCCTCGGCGATGTACGTCGTGGTAGCCATGGCCTTGTACTGTGCGATGGCGAGCACGATGCCGACGATCCAGACGGAAATCATGACCGCCCAGGCACCCTTGCCCATCTTCGGCACTTGCAGAGAAGCACCAGAGTTGACTTCAGTAGTCATTTCTACCTCCATCCTAAACGGATACTACCTAAAACACGCAAGTTAACTTTCCGATCGCGACCCTCCCTTTCTTCCAAATCCCTCTCCTTTTTGCATTGACCAATATGCGTGAAATCTTTTCCTGCGCAGTCGCGCCTATATCTTCAAACGACGCCGCTGCGCATCAGCGCATAGGCTTATCAATTGGTCATAGCCGATAGAATACCGCTACAAATTCACAAATAATCCAGAATTCCCGTACTTGCTCAAATTTAATTCCACTTAATACAAGTTGTTCTAGATAAGTTTACTTACAGGTGTTTCTTCTCGCATTATCATTTAAAAAATGTAGTTCGGACAAATGCGAGATTGTTTAAAAACCAATGAATTTGATAGGTAAGAAAGGTGGTGCGAGATTGATACGGGATTCGAATACATACGTCAGAACTATGACGTTGGAAACAGCGTTTTTCCCGCTCAAGCGGCACGTTTGACGATGGACCCGGCCAAGCCCGTGCGACGAAACGAGGTCGGGCCGATGGCGAATCGGCCAATCCTCCCACTAACGCGGGATTGCCGGAGCCCCCCGTTGCCCGCACTACGCGAACTCCAAGAAGAACTTGCGGATGCCGCCTCGCCAGACGGATTTCGTGTAGCTGCGGATTGCCCACGCGGCCAGCTCGGGGTCGGCGACCATGCTGCCGGCGATGATGTCGACGCCTGCCTCGGCCATCGGGAGCGCGGGAATCGCCGAGGGACCCGTCACGACCACGACCGCGTCGCTCGAGAGCTCGAGCAGCCGGGGCATCGTCTTGTTCGTGAGCGTCGTTCCCGTCATCATCACGTAGTCCTGCTCGGGCAGGATGTACTCGCACGCGGAGTCGGGCGTGTCGAGTCCCGACGAGCAGTTGCGCTCGAGCACGGTGACGTCGGCTATCTGCGCCATGGCGTTCACGTTCGGGAAGTGACCTATGATCGCGACCTTCTTGCCGGTGCATCGATCCCGCATCGACCAGAACGGGTTGCTCCCCTTGCCGGACTCCGTTTCGTCGTCCCACGATCCGCCGAGCGCCTCGATGCGCTCCGGCTGGGTGTACCACGCGTTGAGCGCCGCCACGCCGAGCGTCGCCTCGGTGAAGTTCCACGACTTGGCGAGAGCGCACAGCGATTTGAGGTCGAGCTCGCGCGGGTCTGCCCCGCTCGATGCGCGGGCCCCATCGCGCAGCGTGTGGCTGATGCCCATCCCGCACTCGGCCTCAACGTACGACCAGTGCAGGCCCAGGCAGCAATCGAGAACCCCGATGCCAGCGGGTACGCCCTCGATTAATCGATCGTACAGCTCCCACTTACCAGATACGCTCGCCATGACTATCCGGCCGCCCTTCTGTCTCGTACCCTCGCGCCTATTTATATAAGTATATGCACGAGCGGCGTGGCAGTCGGTTGCAAATGCAACGGTAGAAAATGAGTCGAAGGACAATCCTTTGACTCATCCAGGGCTAGTCCCAGGCGAGGTCGAACGGGAGGACGCCCAAGGCGAGGGTCACGCCATCGGCTGCTTCCTTGCCTGCGAGCAGCTCGGCTCCAGCGGCCACGATGCTGCGCTCGCACACGTTGTCCACCCCCGTCACCTCGCGGACGAACGCCGACGGGGAGAAATCACCCTCCTGAGCGACGAGCACGGCCGCGCTGAACGTGCGGAAGTCCCAGCCCCTCTCGGCTGCAAGCTCCAACAGCCCCTGCTCATCGGCCTTCAGGTCGATGCTCGCGAGCATGCAGACGGCCGCCGGCTCGACTCCATGGCGCTCGAGGAACGCATCGACTGCGGCAGCGAGTTTGCCTGTTCCCGTGCCGCGGCGGCAGCCGATTCCGACGACGGCCTTGCGGGGGACGAGCCCGAGCGCTCCGGACGGAACCGCCCCGATGCCAATCAGCACGTCGGGATCGGCACCGTCGCCCGCCGGCGCAACTTCGATACCGGTCGGGACTGTACCTTCCACGGCCTGCTCGGCGCGCACGCGGACGCGACCTCCCGCGAGGAGCGTCCCCGAGACATGCTTGATCCGCTCGGGATGCACGATCTCCAACCCGTGACGCGCGGCCCAGGAGTCCACCGCGAACACGCCGGCGACGTCAGTCGCGGTGGTGATCGCGGGCACGGCGCCGATGGCCCCCGCGATGAGCGCGGCGAGATCGTTGGCCCCTCCCACATGGCCGGAAAGGAGCGGGATGGCATGCGCGCATCCCTCGTCGACCACGACGACAGCCGGATCGGTCAGCTTCGACTCCACGAGCGGGGCGATGGTGCGCACCGCGATGCCCGCGGCTCCGACGAACACGAGCGCATCGCACGCCGCGAACGCCTCCTCGGCCCAGACGGTGCGGTCGACCTTGTCCGGTCCCGAGCCGCGCGCGCATGCGGTCTCGTGTCCCCCGGCGCGCAACGCCATGGCGATGCGGTCGGCGACAGAGGCGCCGCGGTCCGTGAACGAGATCAACGCGATCCTCACGACGATCCCTCCCGAAAACCGGTCGTGAAGGCCGGGTCGTAGAGCTTCGAGCGGTCGTAGCCCCCGCCATCGGCGAGGAAATCGCCGATGCACACGAGCGCCGTCTTGGTTATGCCGTTGTCGCGCGCTGTTTGCGCGAGCGTCCCCACCGTGCAGCGGAAGACGCGCTCCTCGGGCCACGTCGCCTTGTACACGAGCGCGGCCGGCGTATCGGCGTCGTACGCTCCCTTGACCAGCTCGGCGGTCAGCTCATCGAGCAGGCCGGTCGAGAGGAACACCACCATCGAGCAGCCATGGGCCGCCAGCGAGGCCATGTCCTCCCCTGCGGGGACGGGCGTACGTCCTGCCATCCTCGTGATGATGACGCTCTGCGAGACCCCGGGTACCGTGTACTCCTCCCTGAGCGCGGCGGCCGCGCCGCTGAAGCTCGAGACGCCCGGGGTGTAGTCGTAATCCACGCCCTGATCGTCGAGCGCGTCCATCTGCTCGCGGATGGCACCGTACAGGCAGGGGTCGCCCGTGTGCAGGCGCACGACCTCGCGCCCCGCGCGATCGGCGGCGACCATGACGTCGAGCACCTCCTCCAGCGTCATCCGGGCGCTGTCGTGCAGCTCGGCACCGTCTTGCGCCAGGTCGAGCAGCTCGGGATTCACGAGGCTGCCGGCATAGACGACGACATCCGCCTCGCCGAGGAGCCGCGCCCCGCGAACCGTGATGAGATCGACCGCCCCGCTTCCCGCTCCGACGAAGTGAATCATGGCCGCTCGACCTCCCAATCCTGCAGCATGCGCGCGCCCGTCGAGCTGGCATGCAGCAATCCGCGCGCGTTCGAGAACATGACCGTACCGACCTCGTAGGCACCCGCGACCCGGTGCGCGACCCGCTCCGCAACGGCATCGCCGATGCTGCCGCAGACCTCGTCGAGCAGGCCGAAGCGCTCGAGCACGTCGAGGCACGCATCGCTCGTGGGTGCCTCGAACAAGAGCTCGATGGCCTCGCGGGAAGCGCCGGCGAGCGCGGCATGCGCCGCGAAGATCTCGCATCGGCAGTCGGCCACGCGCGAGTGCGTGTCCATGATGCCGCCCGCCACCTTCACGAGCTTTCCGATGTGTCCGACGAGCAAGACCTCGTCGAAACACTCGATGACGGCGCGGTCGAGCGCGAAGCCGATGAAGTTCGCGCACTTCACGATGGGGATGCCGGGCGCGATTCCCCGAGCCTCGACGAAATCGGCCCCGTAGTTGCCCGGCGTGATGACGAGGCGCTTCGCACCGCACGCCGCGCGCGCGTGAATCTCGACGGCGAGCGCGTCCTTGCGGGCCTCGATGCTCTGGGGTTCGACGATGCCGGACGTGCCGAGGATGGAGATGCCGCCCTCGATGCCGAGCTGCGGGTTGAACGTCTTGGTCGCGACCTCGGCGCCGCCGGGCACCTCGACGAGGACCGAGAATCCGCCCTCGTAACCGAGCTGCGCCGCCACGTCCTCCAAAACCGCGGCGATCTGCGCGCGCGGTCCGGAATTGATCGCCGACGCACCGACGGGCTGATCGAGCCCGGGCAACGTCACGCGCCCGACGCCCTCGCCCCCATCGATGGAGATTCCCTCGTCCGCCAGGGCGACGCTCGCGCGTACCAATATGCCGTCGGTCACGTCGTAGTCATCCCCGGCATCCTTCCGCACGACATACGCAACACATGGCGTACCGCCCGGGAAACCGGAATCGCCGGCATTGCAAACCCGTTCGACGTCCACCTCGACGGGGATGCCCGCCGGTGTCATGAGCGACGTGGACGCGACCGGCTCACCAGACAACAGCTCGATGGCCGCCGCCTTCGCCGCGAGGGCCACGCACGTTCCCGTGGTGTAGCCGCGGCGCAGCCGCGTGGTGCCGGCGTAAACGTAGCTCTCCAATGGCATGCTCAACCCATCCTCGCTCCAGCGGGTCCTTTGGCTCTTGGAGCCATGGTACCATCGGCCGCGCCCGAGGCCCGGAAGTCGCCCGGATCCGTCGTGCACAGACCCCTTCCGTCAACTTCTCGTTGTTTTAATGAACGACTTCATTCTTTATTTTTGATGGCTTTCAATGTTTTCCCATTGCGCGAAAGCCGTTCAAAACCTAGGATAGGTCTGCAGGTTGTTTTTTGGAAAGTAGGACGTTTTACAAAAGGAAGTGATTCAGTATGGCACATCAACCGTATTGGCGTAGAGTTCCCTCGATCTTCGGCGCTGACGCCCTGGACGAGATGAGCAAGATCGCCAAGGAAAGTGGCAAGCAGCGCGCCTTCCTTGTCTGTGACAAGGGCGTCGAGGCGTCGGGTGGTGCCCAGAGGGTTGCCGATGCTCTCAAGAATGCTGGTCTTGAGGTCATGATCTATTCTGACGTGTTCCCGGATCCCACGGATGAGGCTATCGACCACGCTGGCGACGTTGCCAAGGAGTTTGGCGCGGACGTCGTCGTCGGCTGCGGTGGCGGCTCCCCGATGGATACCGCCAAGGGCACGAGCGTTCTTCTTGCCAACCCGGAGAAGAAGATCAAGGAGTGCATGACCGAGAACGGCGGCAATGGCACCTACAAGATCGACGTTCCTGTCTACCTTATTCCGACGGCAGCCGGCACCGGCGCCGAGGGCTCGCCGATGTGCGTTATCCACGAGCTGGAGAGCGACGGCAAGAAGGTCGTCGAGCGTTACGCCGACCTCGCTGTCCTCGAGCCCACGATGACCTACACCTGCCCGGACTTCGTGACCGTCAACTCCGGTCTCGACGCTCTGGCTCATGCCATCGAGGCTCTGACCGCTGACTACAACTTCAACTGGAACCCGTGGAGCACCACGCTCTCCGAGGATGCTGTCCGCATCATCACCAAGTGGCTGCCCGTCGCAGTCAAGGAGCCCCAGAACTACGAGGCTCGCGCGAAGATGCTGTATGCGTCGAACGCTGCTGGTGACGGTCTTGCCAACCTGTCCGTCCACATCGGCCACTGCTTCGGTCACGAGGCCGGCATGCAGTTCCACCTGAACCATGGCTATGCTTGCGGTATCGCTCTCCCCGAGGTCATCGACTTCGTCGCCGAGAAGAACCCGCAGAGCGTCAAGGCCATCGCCAACTGCATCGGTATCGAGATTCCCGAGGGAACCGATGACATCGCCGCCGCCAAGCTCGTCTCCGACTGGCTGCGCAACTTCATGCGCGAGATCGGCATGGTCCCGATCAAGGACATGAAGGACAGGGTCAATGATGAGCCGATCACCCGCGAGAAGGTCGTTGCCCTGGCTCACGACGCGATCGATCACAACTGGTTCCACATTGCTGCTCCTGGCGACGTCAGCTACGAGCAGATGGAGGAGTTCTGCGGCAAGGTCTTCGACAACTATCAGTAGGAGATAACCTTATGAGCGCCGCCTAGAGACACGGCGCTCCCGCAACGGCGGCCCCCCGATTCACCTGCATCGGGGGGCCGCTTTTTTGCTGCCAAACAGCCCGGGCTGTTTGGCAGCTATCCGCACCCTCTCTCCAGCTCTTCTGCCCGCATCACATTTCTCTACATATCATCCCAGTCACTCATCACATGTGCGCGAGAGATTAGTTTCAACGCCTTACGTAGTACATTTATTTACATACGGAAGGCAGACGCCAATCCGCAAGCCAGCATGCGCTTTCCGTCTGGAATATCCGGGTCGACACGCACCATATCAACCGCCAAGCGGCAGCCGAGACACGAGGAAGGAGACGATTATGGTGCAGAAGCCATACTCACGCCATGTTCCCACTATCTTCGGTGAAGGCGTCCTCCTGCAGATGGGCGAGATGGCGGCGGAAGCCGGCAAGAAGAAAGCGTTCCTCGTATGCGATAAGGGCGTCGAGGCAGCTGGGGGTGTCCAGCGGGTCGAGGATGCGCTCGAAAGGGCGGGCCTTGACTTCATGGTCTACACCGACGTGTTCCTGGATCCCACCGACGAGTCCGTCGACTGTGCCGGCGACGCAGCCAAGCTGTATGGAGCCGATGTCGTCATAGGCGTTGGCGGCGGCTCTGCGATGGATACGGCGAAGGGAACGAGCGTCCTGCTCGCCAACCCCGCTAAGAAGATCAGGCAGTGCATGACCGAGAACGGCGGCGCGGGCACCTTCAAGACCACCGTTCCGGTCTTCTTGGTCCCGACAAGCTCCGGAACCGGATCCGAGGGCTCGCCGATGTGCATAATCCACGAGCTCCAGACGGATTCCAAGAAAACCGTCGAGCGCTACGCCGACCTCGCCGTCCTCGATCCGACCATGACGTACACCTGCCCGGAATTCGTGACCATCAGCTCCGGCCTCGACGCCATGGCGCATTCCATCGAGGCACTTACCTCGAATCGGTACAACCCCTGGAGCACCGCGCTTTGCAAGGATGCACTCCAGATCATCACCCAGTTCCTGCCGATTGCGGTGAGAGAGCCCGAGAACTACGAGGCGCGGTCGCTGATGCTGTATGCGGCCAACGCCGCCGGCGACGGCCTGGCGAACATGTCCGTCCACATCGGCCACTGCTTCGGCCATGAGGCGGGCTTGCATTTCCATCTGACCCATGGCTATGCCAGCGGCATCGCCCTTCCCGAGGTCATCGATTTCGTTGCCGACAAGAGCCCGCAAACCGTCCGCCTCGTCGCCAAATGCATCGGCATCGAGATTCCCGAGTGCATGGGCGATGTCGCCGCCGGCCAGCTCGTCTCCAACTGGATTCGCGTCTTCATGCGCGAGATCGGCACGATTCCGCTGAAGGACATGAAGGACAAGCTTTCGGGCGAGCCGATCACGCGCGAGATGTGCGTCGCGCTGGCACATGGCGCCATCGACCACAACTGGTTCCACATCTGCGCGCCCGGCGACGTCTCCTACGGGCAGATGGAAGAGTTCTGCGGCAAGGTCTTCGACAACTACCAGTAAGAAATGATCTTGAGAGCCGCCCAAGTACGCGGCTCTCCCGCAACAGCGGCCCCCGATTCAGGTGAATCGGGGGCCGCCTCTTTGCTTGCTAAGGCTGTTGGGTTTAGCCAGCTTGAATGGATGTGAGCGTGTAGCCGATCTCTGCGATGACCCCGCGAAGCCTCTCCTCGTCAAGCGGGCTGGCGGATTCGATGACGCACGTGCGCTTGCGGCGATTCGCCTTGACCTTCTTCACATCGAAATTCCTGCGGATAGCATCGTTGATATGCGCCTCGCACATCGAGCAGGCCATGCCCTCGATACCCAGCGTCGTGCGGATCATCTGCCATCATCTCCTTCCATGGAATGCGCAAGGAGACATGCGCGCTGCTCTTCGGTGAGCTCGATGGGCTTCGTGGGACATGCACCCTTGCAGCCCGAGCATTCACCCGAGCATCCGTCGCACCCGACCCCCTTGTTCCGCACCATATTGCGCACGATCAGGCACACCACGGTTAGAACGATGAGGAGGACGACGATGGTGGCGCCGTTTCCCGCAATCCATACCATGTCGTCCTCCTCCTATTCCGCCACCTAGACTACCGGCACCGCTACTCGGCGGCCACCTTGCCTGCCTTGCCGACCTTGACCGTCAGCTTGTCCGCCTCTTTGTACTTCTTGATGAACAGCATGTAGATGGCGAATACGATCAGCGCGATGGCCACGGCCAGACCGATCGGGTTCGGAGCCCCCGCGATTGCACGGCCAACCTGGTAGACGATCAGCGCGACGCAGTAGGCGAACACGCACATGTAACCGATGGCGAAGCCCGTCCACTTGCCGCTGTTCATCTCGCGCCTGATGGCTCCCATGGCCGCGAAGCACGGTGCGCACAGGAGGTTGAAGATCATGAACGCGAAGGCTGCAAGCGCTCCGAATCCGCCAGAGAATGCGTTGAAATCGGCGGCGACGTTCGCCCAGATCTCGTCGCCCTCCTCCGAGAGCTCGGCTTCTCCGTCCTGATCATCATAGTTGTAGAGGACGCCGAATGTGCCGATGACCTCCTCCTTCGCCACGAGACCCGTGACAGTCGCGACGGTGGGCTTCCAGCTGCCGAATCCAAGCGGGTCGAAGATCGGGGAAACGGTGTTGCCGACACCGGCGAGCAGCGAGTCGTCCATGGGCGTTACCTCGTCGACGGGGATGCCCATGCGGTCGGCGACCTGTTGCTGGTACTCGGTCGTGACGATGGCCTCATCGGCATACAAATCGTCGACCATGCCGAAGTGGCCATTAACGACGCCGAGGCTCGAGAGACCCCAGATGATAATCGATGCGATGACGATAACGGAACCTGCACGCTTGATGAATGACCAACCGCGCTCCCACATGCTGCGCAACACACTGCCAACCGTGGGAAGATGGTACGCGGGCAGCTCCATGACAAACGGAGCCGGATCGCCAGCGAACATGCGCGTCTTCTTCAGCATGATGCCGGAAATGACGATCGCCGCGATGCCGATGAAGTAGGCGGAAGTCGCGATGAGCGCCGAGCCCCCGAAGAGCGCACCGGCGATGAGGCCGATGATGGGCATTTTCGCCCCGCAGGGGATGAAGCACGTCGTCATGACCGCCATGCGGCGATCGCGTTCGTTCTCGATGGTGCGCGAAGCCATGACACCGGGCACGCCGCAGCCCGAGGCAACGAGCATCGGAATGAACGACTTGCCGGAGAGACCGAACTTGCGGAAGATGCGGTCCATGATGAACGCGACGCGCGACATGTAGCCGCAATACTCCAGAAACGCGAGCAGCAGGAACAGCACGAGCATCTGCGGCACGAAGCCGATGACGGCGCTCACGCCCGCGACGATACCATCGGAAACGAGGCCGGTGAGCCAGCTGGCGCACCCCGCCCCTTCGAGGAGGCTCCGCGAGCCCTCGATCATCCAGGCACCGCCGAGCACGTCATTCGTCCAATCCGTCAGGAACGAGCCGAACGGACCCATGGCGATCCAGTAGACGACGAACATGATGACGACGAAGATGGGGAGCGCCGCGATGCGGTTGGTGAGCACGCGGTCGATCTTGTCGGACACGGAGAGCTTCTCCCTCCTCGCCCCATGCTTGATGCAGTCGTCGATGATCGACGTGATGTACTCGTATCGTTGCCCGGTGATGATCGACTCCGCATCGTCGTCAAGTTCCTTCTCGCAGGCCTTGATGTCGCCGTCGATGTGGGCGAGCTGCTCGGTACTCAAGCCGAGCCGCGCAGCCACGCGCTCGTCGCGCTCGAAGAGCTTGATGGCGTGCCAGCGCTGCTGCTCCTCGGGCAGCCCGTGCACGGCGACCTCCTCGATGTGCGCGAGCGCATGCTCGACGCTTCCTGCGAACCGATGCTGGGGGATGGGCTTCACGCCTGTGCGAGCGAGCTCGACGGCACGCTCGGCAACCTCCTTGACGCCCGTGCCCTTGAGAGCCGAGACCTCCATGACCTCGCAAGCGAGCGCCTTTGAGAGCGCCTGGATGTTCACCTCGTCGCCGTTCTTCGCGAGAATGTCGGCCATGTTCACCGCGACGAGCACGGGAATGCCCATCTCGACAATCTGCGTGGTGAGATAGAGGTTACGCTCGAGATTGGTGCCGTCGACGATGTTGATCACGGCATCGGGGCGCTCGTTGACGAGATAGTCGCGCGCGACGACCTCCTCGAGCGTGTAGGGCGACAGTGAGTAGATGCCGGGCAGGTCGGCGATGACCACATCGGAATGGCCCTTCAGCTTGCCGTGCTTCTTCTCGACCGTGACGCCCGGCCAGTTGCCCACATATTGGTTGGAGCCGGTCAACGCGTTGAACAACGTCGTCTTGCCCGAATTGGGATTGCCCGCGAGGGCGATGGTGATCTTCGATTCCGCCATGATGCTACCTCGCTTCCGCGTCGGCCACATCGACGGGCACGACGTCGATCATCTCGCAGTCGGCCTTGCGGACGGAAAGCTCGTAGTTGCGCACCGTCACCTCCATGGGGTCGCCGAGGGGCGCGACCTTGCGGACATAGACCTTCTGTCCCTTGGTGATTCCCATATCCATGATGCGGCGACGGACGGCTCCCGTCCCCCGCAGCTTGAGGACCTCGACGGTGTCCCCCACTCGAACCTCCGATAGGTTCATGCTGCCAACTCCTTCCCATTGGTTTTGCATCGCCTTGATGCGGCCTGTCGCTAAACCGAGATCTTCTGCGCCAACTCCTTGCTGATGGCCACGCGGCAGTCCTTGACCGAGCAGATGACGTTGTCGCCCATCTTGCTCACGACCGTGATCGGCGTTCCCACGACGAAACCGAGATCCTCAAGGTGCTTGCGCATCTCGGGTTTCCCCCCGATACGCGTGACCAGACCAGATTCGCCCGGTTTGAGAAATGAAAGCGGAACGCCCACGATGCCACCCTGCCATCAAAGTTAGCCTTGCCTAATCTCAAGGTATGTTAACTATGTCTAACTATCAACGTCAAGAGGGAGGCGCCAAAAAGTTTACTAATGGTAACTAATGAGATTGAACGGTATTCGATGCGCCGATGGGGTGGTCTCGGCTGCCGTCGCGGTCACATGCAGACATCGCCAGATTAGCCGCAGCGACGTTCCTTGGGCTCGATCTCCCTGCGGAGGATGTCTCCCGGCTCGAGGGGAAACGGCGTTTCGCACGCATATGCCTCCGGGGTCCTGTCGGCCACCGCAACGTGCTCGCCCGTCTCCACGTGGACCATCTCACCCATCTCGAACGTGCGAACCGGCTGGCCCGGACGGAGCACCTCGACCAGCTGACCCCTCTCCATGCGGTTGCGCGCTGCGAAGGTGATGCGTCAGCGCCGCTCTCCCCCATTCGTCTCGATGGGCTCGCAGGCGATGATATCGGCCGTCAGGATGCGAGTCTGCTCGTAGGCGATCTCCGCCCCGGTCTGGTCGGGCTGACCGTAGAAGAAACCCGCGTGATAGGCACGATGGCTCACTGCATCGAGCTCCGGCAGGTACTCCGCGGGATCCGCACCGTCGAGCACGCGCCGGTAGGCGTTGACGACCGTCGCGACGTAGTATGCACCCTTGACGCGCCCCTCGATCTTGATGCTGTCCACGCCGGCATCGCGGAGCTCGTCAAGATGGTCGAGCATCATGAGGTCCTTGCTCGACATGATCGCCGTGCCCCGCTCCCCCTCTTCGATTGGAATGTGCGCGCCGGGCCTTTTCTCCTCCTCGAGCGTGTACATCCAACGGCACGACTGCGCGCAGTGCCCCCTGTTCGCATCGCGCCCTGCAAGGTGGTTGCTGATGAGGCAGCGTCCGGAAATCGCCATGCACATCGCACCGTGGACGAACACCTCGATCTCGAGATCGGCCGGCGCCCTCTTCCTGATTGCCGCGATCTCGTCGAGCGTGAGCTCGCGTGCGAGGACGATGCGCCTCGCCCCCAGTTCGTGGAGCACAAGCGCAGCCTCGTGGTTCGCGCAGGAAAGCTGCGTGCTCGCATGCACGGCAACATCGGGAATCACGCGGCGGGCGATCGCGATTGTCGCGAGGTCGCCGGCGATGATGGCATCGACGCCGGCATCGCCAAGGTGGCGCAGATACGACTCGAGAGAGCCGCCCTCGAGGTCGCCCTCGTGCATCAGCACGTTCACGGTCACGTGGACCTTCACACCATGCGCATGGGCGAGCTGCACAGCGCGGACGATATCGGCGTCCGAGAAGTTATCGGCACGCTTGCGCATGCCGAAGCGCTCGCCGCCCAGATACACCGCATCGGCGCCGAAATGAATGGCCGCCTCGAGCTGTCCGAACCCGCCGGCTGGTGCGAGAAGCTCCATCTTCGGCAACCTAGAGGCCCGCATACTTGTCAAGCTTCGAAAGACCGTCATCGAGGCGTGCGGCAGCATCCTCGACCTTATCCATCACCACATCGACCTTTTCCGCAGGCGTCTGCGGATTCGTGGGAGCGGGCCCGAACAGCATGGTCGCAGCAAGCTCGGCGATGCAGGAGAGGAAGAAAGCCTTGTCATCGGGCGGCAGCGCACCAACATGCTGCACGAGATCGGAGAAGGACCCGCTCACCAAGCCGTTGAGCAGATCGGACATGCTGTCGTGACCCGAGCTCGTCATGAGCTGGTACAGCACCTCGATGAAGCGCTCCCGGTCAGCAGTCGGCATCGACGAGAGCCAGGCTCCCATGCGTTTTCCGTTGCGGTACGCATCGTAGCTGAGCGCGCGGGCCGGGACGAAGTCGTTCCCGTCAACCTGCCACGAGAACGGGTCGTGCTGCCTGAGGCCCTTCTTCTCGCTTCGCACGATGGTCCTCTCGTTCTTGGGAGCGTCGAACAGCAGCCCGATGAACGACTCCGGAGGCATTGTCTTGTCGAAGAGCAGCTCGGCTTTCACGCCACCGGGGGTTGCCAGGACCTTATCCAGCAGACCCGGGGCATCATGGGCGAAGCAGCGGACGACGCGGTCTCGGACGACCGGCGCACACGTTGCCGTCGCGTACATGGCAAGGTTGCCGCCCTTGCTGTGACCGCCGACCCACAGCGGCCCTTCGGTCTGTGATGCAACCGACTCCAGATAGGCCCGTGCCGACTCCTGGGAGGGAACGGCATCCATGAACACCATGTTGAGATTCTCCTTCCAACCCACGAGCGAGTCATCCGTGCCCCGGAACGCGACGAACGTGCCTGCGCCATCGGGCAGGACGAACGACAGCGCGCTGAACTGCTTCTCGGCGGTACCCGACGACTCCGAGGCACCCCAGCACATGCGAACGCCGGAATAGCGCGAGCTGGAGGTGCAGGCCGACAGCAGCAGGGCTGTTGCCACCTCGTCGTTTGCCGTGTGCGCGAGAAGCGCGGGATCCCCGCTTGCACGTAGCTCAGACAATGCAACGCCCTCCGAAGAACAAGCCGCAGGAACCATTTCAGGAATGCTCGCATACGCGATAGCCGAGAACACAAGGCTATCGACGCGGCTTGGGGCGCTCGCAGCGAACGACTCGTCGCAAGCACGCACGTAATCGATGATGTTGGCCATGGGGATTCCTCCTTGCACATAGTCCGTTGAAAGGATTGTAGCGCGAAACGGACGGGCATGGACGCAGGCTGGCGCGTCGCCTGGAAGCCCTCATCGCAGCGTCCGATCTCATTCCATCTCGAGGAAGGCGCCGGTCTGGCGGTTCCAGAGCTGCGCGTAGACGCCGTCGCCCTCGGTGAGCTCGGCGTGCGTGCCCATCTCGACGAGACGCCCCTCGTCGAGCACGACGATGCGGTCCATGCTGGCAACGGTCGAGAGGCGGTGCGCCACGACGATCGACGTGCGGTCGCGCATCAGGTTGGCGAGCGCCTCCTGAACGAGCCGCTCGCTCTCGGAGTCGAGCGCGGACGTCGCCTCATCGAGGATGAGGATGGGACGGTCGGCGAGGATCGCGCGGGCGATCGCTATGCGCTGGCGCTGTCCACCCGAAAGCTTCACGCCGCGCTCGCCCGTGATGGTGTCGAGTCCTTGCGGCAGATGCTCGATGAACTCCATCGCGTTTGCCTCCGTCGCGGCGCGGACGATCTCCTCCTCGGTCGCATCCGGCCTGCCATAGGCGATGTTCTCGCGCACCGTGCGATGGAAGAGCAACGGCTCCTGCGGCACGTAGGCGATCTGGCGACGCAGGCTCGTCTGCGTCACCTGCGAGATATCCTGGCCGTCGATGAGGATGCGGCCGTCCTGGATGTCCGACAGGCGTAGCAGGAGCTTCGTGAGCGTCGTCTTGCCGGAGCCGGACTTGCCCACGAGGCCGATGCGCTCGCCGGCGCGGATGCTCAGCGAGAAGTCGTCGAACACGTCGCTTTGCGCGTCACCGTCCGTGTACCAGAAGTTGAGGTGCTCGATCTCGATGTCGCCCGTCGTCACGGCGAGCTCCCCCGCCCCGGGCACGTCGGCCACGAGGCGCGGCTCGTCGAGGATCTCGGTCATGTCGTGTGCATCGCCGAAGACGCGGTTGATCTGTTGGAGCAGCGTGTTGATGCGGTTGAACTGCATCGTCACCGAGTACGTGTACGTGAACATCATGACGAGCGTGCCCGCGCTGATGCCGAACCACGCGTTGCCGCCGACGATGAAGACCGAGGCGGCGACCATGATGACGACGATGATCGCCGAGCACACCGCTCCGCGCAGCACCGACGAGCGCATGCGGCGCGAGTCCGCGCGCACCACGTTGCGGTTGGCCTTGTCGAAGAGCCCGCGCTCGTAATCCTCGCGACCGTAGGTCTTCACCGTGAGGATGTTCGTGATGGCGTCGGACAGCTCGCCGGAAAGCGAGTTCTGCGCGCCCGCGGCATCCTCGTTCATATGGAGAAGCCGCTTGAACAGCACCCAGGCGACGATCACGTAGATGACCATGAGCACGATGAGCACGACCACATAGGCCGGCACGAGCGGCGCGAGCAGGCACACGGCGAACACGGCCGAGGCGAAGATGGGAATCACTGCGTAGATGACGTTCTCCACGAGCAGCGAATATGCGTTCATGAACTTCGTCGTCTGGCTCACGAGCGAGCCGCCGAAGCGGTTGGAGTGGAATGTCATCGACTGGTCCGACAGCGTGTCGAAGCAAAACGTCGCAAGGTCATAGGCGGCGTGGATCTCGAGCTTCCAGACGGTGTAGTCCTGGAGCTTCGAGCACACCTGGCCCACGACGTTGACGAGAATGAGCGCGATGATGTAGGGCCCGAAGATCTCGAACACCTGGTTGGCCGCGATGGAGCCGGCCGCGATGCGGTCGACGATGAGGCCGATGATGTAGGGGTTCGCGTACGAGAGCAGGAAGACGAATCCGAGCGTGGAGATGAGCGAGAGCGCCACCATGCCAGGCTGCGTCTTCGTGACCGCCCAGTAGTGGTGCAGCGTGCGCCGCGTCGTCGACCGCTGCTCCCTGCCCAGCGCGTTCTCGGCCATACCATCTTCCTTCCCGCGGTTCTCTCCCCGTGATTCGACGCACTTGATTATACCGGCGGGTGCCGCAGGCGCATCGGAGCGATTGGAAGCGGTGCCCGACAATCGCCCACCGTGTCATCAGACAAGCTGCGAGGCCGCGCGAAGGCATGAGGTCCGAGGAAAACGACCATGCCCGCAGCACCCCGGCCTCCGCACGGAAGCAGGCCGACCATTTTGTTCGAAACAGGACGTCCGAAAACGCAAAAAAGGGAGTTTCTCGACCATTTCGTTCGAAAAGGTACGTCAGAAACGTCCTTTTTCGAACAAAAGGGCCGGAGTCGGGGAGATGCGCCCTGAGCCATCCGCCGCCCATGGCTTGATGTTGGCAACGCAGACGGCATCAAGCATCCGCACCCCCATCCCGCATCACATGAAACGGGGTGCGACTCGTCAGAGCCGCACCCCGTTCGCATACGCGTATGTCCGCATCCCTACTTGACAGCGTCCTCGCCGAGAAGCGACTTCGCGATATCGCGCGCGGCGTCCTTGCCGGCACCCATCGCCAGGATGACGGTGGCCGCGCCGGTGACGATGTCTCCACCGGCCCAGATGCGCGGATTGGACGTGCGCCCGGTCTTCTCGTCGGCGATGATGTAGCCGCGCTTGTCGAGCTCCACGCCGCCGATGAGCGGGCTGATCTTGTTGGCGTTTGTGCCGATGGCCGAGATGGCCAGGTCGCACTCGATGATCTCGGTATCGCCCTCGATCGGCACCGGACGACGGCGTCCGGACTCGTCGGGCTCGCCGAGCTCCATGTGCTGGACCTCGACAGCCGCGACCTTGCCGTCCTCGCCCGCGATGAACTGCAGCGGGCCGGCGAGCTCGATGAACTTGATTCCCTCGGCCTCCGCATGCTCGATCTCGGCAGCACGGGCGGGCATCTCGTTGCGCGTGCGGCGGTAGACGATGGTCGCGCTCTCCGCACCGAGGCGCAGCGCCGTGCGCACGGCATCCATGGCGACGTTGCCGCCGCCGAAGACGACGACGTTCTTGGCATGCTTCGTGGGCGTGTCGTACTCCGGGAACCTGTTGGCCTTCATGAGGTTCACGCGCGTGAGGAACTCGTTGGCGAAGAACACGTTGGGCAGGTTCTCGCCCGGGATGTTCATGAGCTTCGGGGCACCGGCGCCGGTGGCGATGTAGATCGCGTCGTAGCCCTCGTCGAAGAGCTCCTCCGCGTTGGTGACGCGGCCGGCGACCGAGTTGTACTCGAACTTGACGCCCAGGTCGGCGAGCACGTCGAGCTCGCGGCGGACGACGTCCTTGGGCAGGCGGAACTCCGGAATGCCGTAGACGAGCACGCCTCCACCGGTGAAGAAGGCCTCGATGACCGTCACGTCGAAACCGTAGCGCGCCAGCTCGGCAGCACAGGTGATGCCGGACGGACCGGCACCAATGACGGCGACCTTCTTGCCGTTGGGAGCGGCGGCCGGAAGCTCCGTGCCGACCTCGGGCATATCGCCGAGGAAGCGCTCGAGCTGGCCGATGGCGACGGGCTCGTTCTTGACGCCCACGACGCACAGCTTCTCGCACTGGCTCTCCTGCGGGCACACGCGGCCGCAGATGGCGGGAAGCAGCGAGTCGGCGCGGATGATGTCGAGACCGCGGCCGTAGTCCTTATCGCGAATCGCAGCGATGAAGCCGGGGATGTCGATGCCGGCCGGGCAGCCGTCGATGCACTTGGGCTTCGGGCAGTTGAGGCAGCGGTTCGCCTCTGCGAGCGCCATCTCCTCTGTGTAGCCGTTATCGACGGGACGGAAGTCCTTGATGCGCTCGGCGGGATCCTCCTCATTGGCGGGCACGCGCGGGTCCTTGGGACGCGGGATGTAGCGCTCCTTCTTCTCGTCTAGTGACATTTGCAGCCTCCCTCCTTGAAAGCCTCGAGAGAGACGGCCTCCTCGTCGCGATAGGCGGCCTGCCTCCTGCGCAGGTCATCCCAGTTGACCTTCGTTCCATCGAACTCGGGGCCGTCGACGCAGGCGAACTTCGTCTGCCCGTCGACCTCGACGCGGCAGCAGCCGCACATACCGGTACCGTCGACCATGATCGGGTTGAGCGAGCAGGTGATCGGCACGCCCTTCTTCTCGCACGTGAGAGACGAGAACTTCATCATGGGCACGGGGCCGATGGCGACCGCGCGCTCGATCTTGCCCTCGTCGGCCAGACGCTCGAGCGGCGCCGTGACGACGCCCTGCTCGCCGCAGGAGCCGTCATCGGTCGTGATGTGGAGGCCGGCTAGGGGCAGCTCCTCGAACTGCGGGACCAGCAGGAGCAGGTCCTTCGTGCGGGCGCCCATGATGACGTGGACCTTCTTGCCCTGCTCGCACAGCTGGCGTGCAATCGGATAGGCGATCGCCAGGCCGACGCCGCCGCCGAGGACGCACCAGTTGTCTCCCGAGAGGTCGGTCGGATTGCCCAGCGGGCCCGCGATGTTGAGAATGTGGTCGCCCGGCTCGAGCTCCGACAGCATCGTGGTCGTCTTGCCGATCTTCATGAAGATGAACTCGATCCAGCCCTCTTCCGGGTTCCAGTTTGCAAACGTGAACGGCACGCGCTCGCCCGTCTCGTTCACGCGCACGATGAGGAATTGCCCCGCGTGCGCATGCTTGGCGAGCTTGGGCGCATGCACCCTGAACATGAAGACCTTCTCCGAGAATTGGGTCTTCTCAAGAATCTCGTGCATTGTAGATTTTCCCCGCTTCCTCTTTCAGCACATACAGTAAAAGTATCCTCCAATTGGAGTGCCCGTGCAATGAAACGGCGTATTTCGAAACCTAATGTTTACATTAAGCAACTAGAGTCGTGCAGACTGGTGAAACAGCAGGTGGAACAGTTGGAGCCAGTCCCCTCTTGTCCCATAATGGGACGGTTTCTGTCACGAAAGTGACCGGGTCGATTGCGTGACAGGCACCGTGTCAAACGACCTGTCCATTTGACACGCACAATGCAAGCGGCGGCGGGCTTGATGCCCGCCGCCGCTCTCGCGTGCGTTGTATGCCTATGACGCCTTAGTCGACAAGCGCCGGATACTGCTCGCGCGCCGCATACGTGGTGTGCAGCAGCTCGTGGGCCTTGTGCGAGTTCGGCTCGCCGAGGTACTTCTCGTAGAGCTCGATGATCTGCGGGTTGTTGTGCGACTGGCGCACGACCTGGCGCTCGTCCTCGCTGTACAGGGCCTTGGCGCGCTTCTCCTTGTAGGTGTCGAGGATGTCGTCGTCCTCGTTCGGGAGGAAGCACGGCTTGACGTACGGCTGGCCGCCGCCGTTGATGCAGCCGCCCGGGCAGCCCATGATCTCGATGAAGTGGTACTTCGACTTGCCCTCGCGGATCTCGTCGAGGAGCACCTTGGCGGACTTCATGCCGGAAGCCACCGCGACGTTGACCGTGGTGCCGTCGATATCGATCGAGGCCTCGCGGATGCCGGCATCGTGGCCGCGGACATCCTTGAAGACGATCCAGTCGTACTCCTTGCCGGTCAGCTTGTAGTAGACCGTGCGGAGCGCAGCCTCCATGACGCCACCCGTGACGCCGAAGATGACGCCGGCGCCCGAGTACTCGCCCATGATGTCCTGGTCCCACTCCTCGTCCGGCAGGCGGTCGAAGATGATACCGGCGCGCGTGATCATGTGAGCGAGCTCGCGCGTGGTGATGACGGCATCGACATCGGGCAGGCCAGCGGCGTTCTTCAGCTGATCGCGCTGGCGCTCGTCCTTCTTGGCAATGCAGGGCATGACGGACACGACGAAGACATCCTCGGGGTCATAGCCCATCTGCTCTGCCCAGTAGGACTTGATGATCGCACCCTGCATCTCGTGCGGCGACTTGCAGCTCGACAGGTGGTCGAGCAGGTCACCGTAGTTGTACTCGGCGTAGTTGATCCAGCCAGGCGAGCAGGAGGTGATCATGGGCAGCGTGCCGCCGTTCTGGATACGGCCGAGCAGCTCGGTGCCCTCTTCCATGATCGTCAGGTCGGCGCCGAAGTTGACATCGTAGACGCGCTCGAAGCCGAGGCGGCGCATCGCGGCGATCATCTTGCCGGTGCACGGCGTGCCGATCTTGTAGCCGAACTCCTCGCCGATGGCGGCGCGGACGGCCGGAGCGGCCTGGATGACCACATGCTTGCCGGCCTGCATCGCCTTGTCGATCCTCGGGATCTGCGTGCGCTCCATGAGGGCGCCGGTCGGGCAGACGCTGACGCACTGGCCGCACTGGATGCAGGGCGACTTGGCGAAGCTACGATTCTCGGCAGGCGCGACGATCGTCTGGAAGCCGCGGTTCTCGAAGCCGAGGATGCCCTTGCCGTGAGCGTTGGCGCAACGGGCGACGCAGCGGCCGCACTTGATGCACTTCGACGTGTCACGCATGAGCGCGGGGGCCTCGGTGTCGACGTAGTTCGGCGACTGCTCGCCCTGGAAAGCCTCGACGCGGACGCCGGTGAGGCGCGCGACGTGCAGGAGCTCGCAGAAACCGTTCTTGCGGCACTGCTGGCAATGCGGGTTGTGGTCCGACAGCAGCAGCTCGACGCTGCGGCGGCGGGCCGTCGTGGCGACGAGAGACGAGATGGTGATCTCCATGCCCTCGTTCACCGGGTAGACGCAGGCGGCGACGAGGCCGCGGGCGCCGGTGGCCTCGACGAGGCAGACGCGGCACGAACCGCGGTTGCACTCGCCATGGTTGAACGCGCAAAGCGAGGGGATGACGTAACCGCACTGCTTGGCGGCCTCGAGGATCGTCAGTCCTTCCTCAACCTGATAGGGAATTCCCTCGATCTTGATGTTGACCATTGACATAACGCCCTCCCTCCTATCGCTTCGAGATGGATCCGAACTTGCAGGTGCTGATGCAGGCGCCGCACTTGAGGCAGGCGCTCTGGTCGATCTCCATCGACGCGAGCTTGTGGCCCTCGGCGATGTAATCGGTCCTCACGATGCAGTTCGCCGGGCACGACCTGTTGCAGACGCCGCAACCGATGCAGGTCTCCGGGTCGATGACGTACTGCATGAGGTTCTTGCAGACGTGCGCCGGGCACTCCTGCCTCTCGATGTGCGCGAGATACTCGTCGCGGAAGCGGGCGAGCGTCGAGTTGATCGGGTTCGCCGCGGTCTTGCCGAGCGCGCACAGCGAGTTGGTCTTGACGATGTCGGACAGCTCGTCGAGCTCGTCGAGGTCCTTGAGCGTGCCCTTGCCCTCGGTGATGCGGGTGAGGATCTCGACCATGCGCTGCGTGCCGATGCGGCACGGGGTGCACTTACCGCAGGACTCGTCGCAGATGAAGCCCATGTAGAACTTCGCGACGTCGACCATGCAGTTGTCCTCGTCCATGACGATGGCACCGCCGGAGCCCATCATCGAGCCCTTGGCGACGAGGTTGTCGAAGTCGATCGGCTCGTCGAGGAACTCCTCGGTGAGGCAGCCGCCCGAGGGGCCGCCGGTCTGGATGGCCTTGAACTTCTTGCCATCCGGGATACCGCCACCGATGTCGTAGATCAGCTCGCGCAGCGTGGTGCCCATGGGAACCTCGACCAGGCCGACGTTGTTGACCTTGCCGCCCAGGGCGAACACCTTCGTGCCCTTGGAGCGCTCGGTGCCGACGGAGGCGAAGTCCTCCGCGCCGTTGCGCATGATGTAGGCGACGCAGGCGAGGGACTCGACGTTGTTGACGATCGTGGGCTTGCCCCACAGACCGGAGATGGCCGGGAACGGCGGACGCGGACGCGGTTGGCCGCGCTTGCCCTCGATGGAGTTGAGCAGGGCCGTCTCCTCGCCGCAGACGAACGCGCCGGCGCCGAGGCGCAGGTGGCAGTCGAAGCTGAAGCCGGAACCCAAGATGTTCTCGCCGAGGAGGCCGATCTCGCGGGCCTGCTGGATGGCGATCTTGAGGCGCTTGACCGCGATCGGGTACTCGGCGCGCACGTAGAAGTAACCGTTCTGAGCGCCGATGGCGTAACCGGCGATGACCATGCCCTCGATGACGGCAAGCGGGTTGCCCTCGAGGATGGAGCGGTCCATGAACGCGCCGGGGTCGCCCTCGTCACCGTTGCAGACGACGTACTTGGTGTCGTTCTGCACGTTGTAGGCGAACTGCCACTTGCGGCCGGTCGGGAATCCGCCGCCGCCACGGCCGCGCAGGCCGGACGCGAGGATCTCGTCGATGACCTCCTGCTGGGTCATGGTCAGGGCGCGCTTCAGGCCCTGGTAGGCACCCATGCCGAGGGCCTCGTTGATGTCCTCGGGGTTGATGACGCCGCAGCCATGCAGCGCGACGCGGCGCTGCTTCTTGTAGAAGTTGATGTCATCCTGCTTGGTGACCTTCTCGCCCGTCGCGGGATCCTCGTAGAGCAGGCGCTCGACGATCTCGCCGCCGATGATGTCCTTCTCGACGATCTCCTCGACGTCCTCGATGGTCACAAGACGGTAGAGGGTATCCTCCGGATAAATCTTGACGAAGGGGCCAATCGAGCAGAAACCGAAGCAACCGACCAGGTTGACGGTGCATTTGTCGGCAACGCCCATGCGCTCAAGGATGACGTCGAAACGCTCCTTGATCTCGGCGGAGCGGGACGACAGGCAGCCGGTACCGCCGCACAGGACGATGTGGCGCTTGCCATCGGTGCCCTTGATCTTGGCCTCGAGGGCCTCGGTGCAACTAGCAATCGTGCTATCAAGCTTCTCTACGGTATCGATCATGCCACTGCACCACCTTCCTGGGCTGCTTCCTCGGTCAGGGTCGCGACGATGGTCTGGACCTGATCGACCTTCACCTTCGGGAACACCCTGCCGCTGATGGTGACCGCGGGCGCGATGCCGCAGGCGCCGATGCAACGGAGCGCGTCGAGGGTGAACAGGCCGTCGGCCGTGGTTCCACCCGGCTCGACCTGCAGGATCTCGGCGAACTTGTCGATGACTTGCTGGGCGCCCTTGACGTAGCAGGCGGTGCCCATGCAGCAACCGACAACGTACTTGCCCTTGGGCTCGAGGGAGAAGAAGGAGTAGAACGTGACCACTCCGTAGATCTCCGACACGGAAATGCCCGTGAGCTCCGAAACGAGCTCCTGGACCTCGAGCGGGATATATCCATACTCATTCTGGATATCGCTCAAGATCATCATGAGAGGCGTTTTCTCATTGGTGTAGCGGTTGCAGATTTCCGTAATCTGCTCGACCGCTGCTTCTTGCAGCTTTGCCATCCTCATCTCCTCTTGATTCCTACAATCCCTGCCAATCCGTACAAACTCCTCTTACGCTCAGATTGAGCATTCGTTTTATTATGACAGAACTAATAGGAGCCTTTTGAAACTACCGCTTTAAGATAAGTTGGGACGGCCATACTAGATTAAAGGGTCGAGTATCCGTTCATACGGAAAATGAGTGGCGGCTCATCCCGTTTGAACGGGGTGAGCCGCCATGGTCGATGCGGGCTTGAACGCCCGTCACACGTGACGGTCACGGTGACCGTCGTCGTCGCGTCTCCTAGGCTTGCGCGAGCGGGGACGGGGTCGAGTAGCTGCGCGCGGCGTACTCGCGGTCGAGGTCGTAGAGCGCCTTGGCATCGGAGCCGAACAGCTTCATCTTCGTGATGAGCTCCGTCGCGTTGGCCTCCTCCTCGAGCTGCTCGTCGATAAACCAATCGAGGAACTTCATGGTGCGGTAGTCCTTCACCTCGTCGGCTGCCGCATAGATGCCGTTGATGAGCGACGTGACGTACTTCTCGTGCTCGAGCGCGGCCTCGAGGGGCTGCAGATGGTCGGTGAAGGTCTTGTCCGGCTGGTCGATGGCCTTGAGCTGGATCTTGCAGTCGTTGTCGAGCAGGTAGTTGCGGAAGATCAGCGCATGGTCGCGCTCCTCCTGCGCCTGGATGAAGTACCAGTTGGCGAAGCCGGACAGGCCCTCATCCTCGTAATAGTCCGCGAACGACAGGTACAGGTACGCGGAGTAGAGCTCCTTGTTGATCTGGTCGTTGATCAGATCGTACACATGCTGGTCCATTGGTTGCTCCTCACTGTCTGGGTTGAGATTGCATCAATATCTTAACGCAACCGCGCAACGCCGACCTGACCCGTCAAACAGTCCCGCCTTGTTTGACAGGTCAGCGGAGGAGCTGGTCGGCTCGGGCGCGGACGAAGGCGACGAGCACCTCGAGGCGCTCGAGCATCGTCGGGTCGTGCCCCTCGAGAAGGTGCACGTCGAGGTCGCCCGCATCGAGCGTCGCCGCTCGCTCGAGGATAACCCGCTGCGCATCGCCGCATGCCAGGTCGGCCTGCTCGGCGAGGCTGCCGCGGAACATGCCGGGGAGACGCGATGCCCGGGTGAGCAGGCCCTCGACGCCGGGCAGCCCCTCCTCGCGGGAGAAGAGCGCCTCCTCGAAGTCGAACGCCGGGGCGGTGCCCAGGATCTCCCCCGAATGCGTGTCGCGCATGACACCGTGGTCCGTGACGCCGCGCCCCGGATTCGCGAGCAGGTAGTCGAGGACGACGATCGTGCGGAACGCCTCCCCCGCCTGCTCGCCGAGACCGTCGTAGAACGCGAGCGCCGCGGGGAACGTCATCGACCCGAGCGCATCGCGGTCCATGCACAGGCCGAATGGGGTGAACGAGATGTCCCCGGACGTGAAAGCCTTGCAGGTAGAGCACGTCTTGCCGTGCCACTCCCCCATACCGTAGCTCACGCCGCCGGCCCCGATCGCCTGCGCGATCAGCGAGGCGAGGTGCTCGGTTCCCGGGCCATGCCCTCCCGAGCGGGGCGATGCCTTGTAGAGCGCAAGCCCGCCCTCGCCATCGGCACGCCAGGCCTTCGGCACCTTGCCGCCGCTAGTCAACTCGCCGGGAACGCCGACGCGCCGCACCTCCTCGCGGAGCAGCCCGCCGGTGAGCGCGATGCGCTGGAGCGTCGGGTCGAGCTCGTTGCCGAAGAGGCTGTGTCCGCGATACGGCTCGCCGTTGTTGCTGCGGACGAGCGAATACGCATCCATGGCACACGCGCCATGGGAGAAATGCACGATGGGCCAGGTCCGCGCGCCCGAGATGCCATATGCGCCGAGAATGTCGCCGCGGTGGGCGCGACCACGCGCCAGTACGCGCGACTTCACGAAGCGCTCGAGCTCCATCTGGTCGCAGCGCGCCATGAGATTCAGCGGCAACAGGTGCGCCTGGCTCCCCTCGACACCCATCCCCTCTATGGTGATGTCACCCATGCGATGCGGTTCGAAGTGAATCGTCGCCAGGGGCGTGTCGTGGATCTTCAACAGGTAGAAGCCGCGGTCGGCTGAGTGGATGACGTATTGCAGCTCGAACGACTTGTCCATGAGCTCGTGACAGATGGTCTCGTCGGCGCGCAGGGGAAACGCTCCCCCGGCGAACAGATTCGAGCAGAAGAGCTCGAGGAAGCGCAACGTCTCGCCGACGCAGGGGTCGACGCTCGAGTAGCACGACCGCACGAGCGCGTTGCGGAGATACGGGGCGTGCAGCGCGAGAGGATCGGGCTGGATGAGGATCGAATGCCGCTTGAGAACCTGCAGGAGGAACACCGCGAGCACGAGCGCGTCATTGCGCCCGAATGGACGGGTGCGCCACAAGCCGGCGAGCAGCTTCACGATGGCACGGCCGAGGTTGCGCTGGCCCTGCAGGCCCGGCAGCTCGAGGACCTGCGAGAACGATGCGAGCTCATGATGCGCCACGTCCTCGATGATGCCATGCGGGATGTACTGGACGGACCTGCCGCCCAGGATCTGCTCGGGCTCCTCGATGTCGGCCGTGCGGAAGGCCGCCGAACCAGTGCCGAAGAGCGTCTCGTGGATATGCGCCAGCGAGCGCACCGAGAGGTTCCCGGGTTCGCCGAGCACGAGCAGCACGATGCCGGTGACGAGGATGTCGGAACGCCGCTCGACCAGACGGGCGTCGTCGGTCTCGCCGAGGTAGTGGAGCTCGACCGCGTCGAGGAGCGCCCCGGTCTCGACCTCGCCATGGGCATGCTGGGCCGCCAGCTCTCCGAGCCACGTCGAGGTGCCGCGCGAGGGCAGCTCGCGTGCGCTGGAACGCTCGAGCTCGACGAGCTCCTGCATGCCGAGCGCCATACGCCAGACGGCGGCGCGCGTGGCGTAGCCGTCCTCGTTCAAGTCGACGGGCACGGGTGCCTGCGGAGCCTCGTTCTGTTCGTTGTTCGCAACCATATCGAAAGGATAGCAGAGCAAAACTGGAACGCCCTCCGGGGGACGTTCCGAAAGAGAGTGCTCCGGTTCCCGCTAGCTCCCGACGACCTGCACGTGGAACCTGCGTACGCGCGGGCCGTCGAACTCGCAGAAGTAGATGCCCTGCCAGGTGCCGAGAGCGAGACGGCCGTTCTCCACGGGGATGGTCTCGGACGCGCCGACGACGCTCGATTTCAGGTGAGCATGGCTATTGCCCTCGCAGTGGCGGAACTCCCGTCGGTCGGAGAAGATGTCGCCAAGCGCGAGCAGCAGGTCGCGCTGCACGTCGGGGTCGGCGTTCTCGTTGATCGTGATTGCAGCCGTCGTGTGCGGGCAGTACACCGTGCACAAACCCTCGTGCACACCCGACTCGCGGACGGCCTGACGCACCTGCGCGGTGACGTCGATCATCTCGAATGCATTCGTGCGAATCTCGAAAGTCTGCATCTCTCTTCCTTCCCGGCGCGGCGTGCCGCCCGGCTGCTCGCGCGGCAGCCCGAATCACCGGTCGGCCGGCAGCTGATAGGCCAGACGCGGCGTGCCGTCCGATATGTAGATGATGCCGCAGTACTCGAAGCCCGCCTTCTCGATAAGATGGCGCATGATGGCGTTGTCCTCGTGCGTGTCGATGCGCACATTGGACCTGATGCTTCGACAGTGCGCGAGCACGGCATCGAACAGTCCCCGGCGGGTGCCGTCCGTCGCGATGCGGTGGATCGTCCCGTACGGCTCGTCGTCGAGCCACGCGCCCTGCTCGATGACGGCGTACGTCGGGTCGGGGTCGAGCGCGTAGACGAAGGCACCGCAGATCCGCCCGTCATCGCACACCACGTAGAGCTGCGAGCGGGCGATGTCGTCGAGGAGAATCTCTCGCTCGGGGTAAGTCGGCCACCATTGCGTGGGATTGCCGCTCTCGCGCATGATCGCGCGGCCATGCGCGTACACGCGGTCAACCTCGGGAAGGTCCGCCTCACCTGCAGGACGAATGACCATGTAAGCCCCTCCTCGAAGAGCTGGGTGCGAGCTGCCTTTATTCGAGCCCCCGCCTCATCCACCGCGCCATCCGCACCCCGATGACACGCAACCGCGAAAAAATGGCATGTTTGGACAAATTCCTGATAGCCAAAGGCCCTGATTCTGCCTCAACCAGCCTCAAATCAAGCTGTTTCCGCTCTAGAACCATACCATTGGTGCTGCAGAGTTCAAATCAATGGCTCCAACAGGTAAGGATTTGTCAAATCGTGCCACTTTTGAGATTTCTGCTGTCAAAAGCCCCATCCCGACCCGGTTGAAGCCTACTTCAGCTTTTCAACCGGTCCGACGGCATCATCGTCGTCGGAGGCGCCTCCGCTCTCTTCGGGCCCGGCGGATGCTATTTCGCGTGCGAGCTCCACCTGCTCGACCATCCCCACGACGCCGGGCGCCTCGAAGAGCGTCCCCTCGGAATGCGGCGAATCGTCGAACACGTAGTCCTTGCCCGGCAGGAACGCGTTGAGCAGGATGCCCACGAGCGAGCCGATGGCCAAGCCGGAGAGCGCGATGGAGATCTCGCCGTTCGTGAAGAGCATGACATTGCCGTCGCCCGTGTAGGAGATGCCGAGCGAGAGCACGAGGATGAGCGCGCAGATGAGCACATTGCGGCTCTTGGTGAGGTCGGTCTTGTTCTCCACGAGGTTGCGGATGCCGACGCCCGAGATCATGCCGTAGAGCACGAGCGACACGCCGCCGATGGTGGCCGCCGGCATGGCCGAGATGATGGCCGCGAACTTCGGGCAGAACGAGAAGACGATCGCGAAGCACGCGGCGATGCGGATGACGCGCGGGTCGAACACGCGCGTGAGCGCGAGGACGCCGGTGTTCTCGCCGTAGGTGGTGTTGGCCGGCGCGCCGAACAGCGACGCGACCATGGTCGCGAGGCCGTCTCCGAGCAGCGTGCGGTGCAGGCCGGGCTTAGCGATGTAGTTGCGGTTGCACGTCGAGCTGATCGCCGAGATATCGCCGATATGCTCGACCACGGTGGCGAAGGCCAGCGGCACGATGGTGATGATCGCGGTGATGGCGATGCCGGCGTCGAAGTTGCCGCCGAACAGCGACAGCGCCGTGTTCTCCCACAGCACCGGCAGGCCGATCCAGGGAGCCGCGACGACGCCGGAGAAGTCGACCATGCCGCACAGCGCCGCGACGATGTAGGACACGACGACGCCCAGAAGGATCGGGATGATCTTGAGCATGCCGCGCCCAAAGAGGCTGAAGAAGATGATGACCGCGATCGCGACGATGGCAATCGGCCAGCTCGTCGAGCAGTTCGTGATCGCCGAGCCGGAGAGGATCAGGCCGATGGCGATGACGATCGGTCCCGTGACGACTGGCGGGAAGTAGCGCATTACGCGCTTGGCTCCGGCACCGCGGAAGATCGCGGAGAGGATCAGGTAGATGAAGCCCGCGCAGAACACGCCGAGGCATGCGTAGGGCAGCAGCGCGGGATCGCCGTCGGGCGCGATGGCGAAGTATCCCGGCAGGAACGCGAACGACGAGCCGAGGAACGCCGGCACGTTGCGCTTCGTGATGAAATGGAACATGAGCGTGCCGATGCCGGCGAACAGCAGCGTGGCCGAGACGCTCAGGCCCGTCAGAATCGGGACGAGCACCGTCGCGCCGAACATCGCGAACATGTGCTGCAGCCCCAGCACGCCCATCTTCGGAACGCCGAGCACGCGCGCATCGTACACGCCCTCGCCCAAGATGCCCGTATCGGCCTTCTTGACATAATCCTTGCCGCTATAGCCCTTTGCCATGCCAGCTCCCCTCACCCTCATCGCAGGCGCTTGCCCGTGGGCGGCCAACCCGCCCGATCGTTCCATCAGGTCATGCGAGCGCCGTTGCTGCGATTGCGGTGCGTTGGAGCACTCGGTCTTGCCGGAAAACTACTTGGTGCCGAAGATGCGGTCGCCCGCGTCACCGAGACCGGGCACGATGTACTTGTTCTCGTTGAGACCTTCGTCGACGACGCCGACGTAGATGTCGATGTCGGGATGCGCCGCCGTGAACGCCTCGATGCCCTCGGGGGCGGCGATCATGCAGGCGAAGCACGCGTTGGTCACGCCGCGGCGCTTGAGCAGGTCGAAGGCGGCGATGGCCGACCCGCCCGTGGCAAGCATCGGGTCGAGCACGAAGACCCTGCGATCGGTGATGTCGTCGGGCATCTTGCAGAAGTACTCGTGCGCCTCGAACGTCTTCTCGTCGCGGTAGAGCCCGATGTGGGCGACCTTCGCGGAGGGGACCATGGCGAGCATGCCGTCGACCATGCCGAGGCCCGCGCGCAGGATGGGAACGAACACCGGGTCCTTGCCCTTGAGCTGCTTGGCCATGCACGTGCGAATCGGCGTCTCGATCTCGATGTCCTCGAGTTCGAGGTCACGCGTCGCCTCGTAGCAGATGAGCATCGCAATCTCGCTCGCCAGCTCGCGGAACTCCTTGGATTTCGTATCCTTCTTGCGCATGATGCCGATCTTATGCTGGATCAGCGGATGGTCCATGATCAGGATTTTGCCCATTGCTCCCCCTCGGCCTGATTAGCTATCGCAAACCATGATAGCGCAATATGAGGGGATGAGAGCGGGAATCAGACACAATATCTTGTTATTTTGAGAACGAATCCGACGGCCTGCAATCTGGCTCGTCCCGTCCGATTACAATCGTTAGCGGGGCATCCATGCAACGACGAGCGCTCCGGCGAAGGCGCCGTCGACCTCGTCGATATCCATGCTGTCGAGCAGCTCATGCGTCCCCTTGCTCCAAGCGCGCGCCTGAAGCATGCCGCGCGTATACGCATTGTGCGCTTGTATGGAGACGTGGAAGAATCCCGCGGCCTCGAGCGCTGCGCGGTACTGCCCCTCCTCGTGGATTACCGTCCCGCAACCGAGGAACCGCGACATCTTGGCCCGGTTGTCATCCGAGACGTGCCTGGTCATCACGATATCGGCCACGATGAAGCGGCCACCCGGCTTGAGCACGCGCGCAGCCTCGGAGAGCACGGCAGTCTTATCGGGACATAGGTTGATAACGCAGTTGGAGATCACGACGTCGACGTTGTCGTCGGGCAACGGGATGTCCTCGAGGTAGCCCTTCACGAAGCGAACGTTGTCGAAACCGGCCTCGGCGCGGTTCTTCTCGGCGAGCTCGAGCATCTCGTCAGTCATGTCGAGGCCGATGACGCTGCCCGACTCCCCCACCTCGCGCGCCGCGAGCAAGCAGTCGATGCCGCCGCCGCTACCGAGGTCGAGCACGGTCTCGCCCGGCTGGAAGTTGGCGAACGCATGCGGGTCGGCGCAGCCGCGCGACGCGCGGATCGCGTCGAGAGGCAGGTCGGCGAGCTTCGCCGGATCGTAGACCGCCGACTCGTTGGTGATGCAACAGCCGCTCGTGACGCTGCAGGCGGTCTGCTTGTAATGCTCGCGCACCGCCTCGCGCTCGACGAGCCGATCGTTCTCGTTCTCAAATTCGGAAGCTGCCAAAACCCGCCCCGTTCTCTCCCGCATCATGTCCACGCAACAGCATACACCGGCCAGCCAAGGGAGTGATGCCAAACCTGACAAGCAAGGCGTGGCTGCTTGTCGCGTTTGCCACACTCGACCATCAGCAAGAAGGGCCGTCTCGCGACGGCCCCGTGTTTGCATGGTGGGCGATAACGGATTTGAACCGCTGACCTTGTGCGTGTAAAGCACCTGCGCTACCGCTGCGCCAATCGCCCATACCCCACAATTATCAAAAACCTTCAAGCGC
Source organism: Coriobacteriales bacterium (assembly GCA_050946275.1). Classification (GTDB taxonomy): domain Bacteria; phylum Actinomycetota; class Coriobacteriia; order Coriobacteriales; family CADBOM01; genus JBMNUM01. Next base: position 22,159 of record JBMNUM010000003.1, on the reverse strand, counting down.
CACCAACCCACAACCGAGCAGGCGGCAGCGCAGTACCTGCGCGTTCCGGGGGCCGGCTGAAGCCGTCCCGGCCTTCGCTGGAAACGCGCCACCGGCGCGTTTCCCGGGCGCTCGGCCCCACTGCGCCAATCGCCCTTGGTGTTCATTTTAAAGCAGCGACTTGCCCTTGCGCTGCCGCTCCAGCCATGCGGCCTTCACCTCGCCTGCCAGCGTGATGGAACCCGAGGCGATCACGTTGACCTGGCGTGCGAGCAGCTCGTCGAGCGCAGCGGCGGGCGTGTCGAAGATCTCGGGTCTCGTGCCCGTCTTCGCCTCCACCTTGTCCGCCAGTTCGAAGCGCGAGAGCGCGCGGTGCGAGCTCGTCTGCGTCACGGCGATGTCGGGCGTGAATCCCGCAAGCACCTCGATGATGCCGTCGGCGTCCTTGTCGGCGAGCACGGCGAGCAGCAGCTGGAAATCCCCCTTGGGGAAGCGGTGCGCGATCGCCGTGGCCAGGTTCAAGGCCGATTGCGGGTTATGCGCCGCATCGATGATGAGCGCCGGCTCCTCGATGAGCGTCTCGAAGCGCCCCGGGATGGCGAAGTGCGCCATCACGTGCCTCACCTTTTCGGGATCGAGCGGATGGCCCATGTAGAGCTCGGCGGCCGCGATGGCCGTCGAGATGTTCTGCGCCTGGTAGAGCGGGGCTTCCATGATGATGTCGCCATACGACTCGAAGCACCCCTCGACATCCACATCGATCGTCGCCTCGTTGCCCGCGTATCCCGCATCGTAGAGCACGGTTCCCGCCAGGGGCGAGCCGTCGACGGTGGGCTTGGCTGCCTCCATGTCGTCGATGCAGTCGGCGATATCGAGGCGCGAGCGCACGAGCCACGGCTCGACATCGACCTCCTCGCAACGGTCGAGGAAGACGCGCAGCGTGCTCTGCGTGCCCGGGCCGAGCACGACCTTGCGGCCGGGCTTGATGACGCCGGCCTTCTCGAAGGCGATCTCCTCCACCGTGTTGCCGAGGATGCCGATGTGATCGAGCCCGATGCCCGTCACGACGCCGATGCCGCTCGTGGCGATGCTCGTCGTGTCCCATCGGCCGCCCATGCCGCACTCGAGCACGGCGACGTCGACGTTCTCCTCGGCGAAGATCTGGAACGCGGCCGCGGTGCCGAGCTCGAACTCCGTGATGGTGATGCCCTGCTTCTCGAGATGGTCTGCGGCATCCTTGGCGCGCAGGACCGCATCGGCGTACTGCTCGTGGCTGACGACCTTGCCGTCGATCTCGATGCGCTCGGGATACTCGACGAGGTGCGGGCTCGAGTACAAGCCGGTCCGATATCCGTGAGCGCGCAGCAGGCCTGCGATCTGGCGCACGGTCGACGTCTTGCCGTTCGTGCCCGCGACCTGGATGGCCGGGTACTTCGTCTGGGGGTCGCCGAGCAGCTCCATGAGAGCGCAGATGCCGTCGAGAGACGGATGGATCCCGAATTTCAGCGAATCCATCAGGATTCCGATAGCCCGCTCGTACCGCTCCTCGCCAGTCTCCATATCGCGCCCTCCCTCGAAATGAGTCGATGATGACCGTCGTTATCGACTCATCGAGTATACCCGAAGCATCGGATGGCACCGCCGCATCCGTACCTTGCGTTGCGCTATACTGCTAGTGCTTCTCGAAGCCCTGACGAGGGCAGCCGTACCAGGTTTCGCAAAGACGGCGCCCGCACCACGGCGGTGCGGCCGAATCGCGTGTCCGCGCAACGGGCGCGCATGTCGCCTGGGAGGTGCATCATGAATTGGGTTGTCCTGTTCGCATCGGGAGTTTTGGAGTCCATCTGGGCCATCGCCCTCGGGAAGTCCGAGGGATTCTCGCACCCCGTCCCCACCATCGTCTTCATCGTCGCGCTCATCGCGAGCATGCTGGGGCTGGCCTATGCGGTGCGCACGTTGCCGATCGGCATGTCGTATGCCATCTGGGTCGGCATCGGCGCGGCGATCACCATCGTCTACGGCATGGCCACGGGAGGCGAGCCCATCTCCGTAGTCCGCGTCCTCCTGCTCGCCGGCCTGCTCGGATGTATCGTCGGCCTGCGCCTCACGACCCAGTCCTAAAGAAAGCGGGGCGCCCGGAGGCGTCCCGCTTCTTGCATCTGATCTACAGTTGGAACGCTACCCGGGGGAGCCGTTCCAAAACGCGCTAGCCGAGCTCGACGAGCTGGGCCTCGGTGCGCGCCAGCGCGTCTGCGAGCGCAACGCCGTCGGCCTTCGTCTTCTCGATGATCTCGGGAGCGGCCTTGGCAAGGAAGCCCTCGTTGGCGAGCTTCTTGTCGACACGCTCCTTGTCCTTGGCGATCTTGGCGCGCTGCTTCTCGAGCCTCGCACGCTCGGCCTCGAAGTCGACGAGGCCCTCGAGCGCGATGTAGACCTCGAGGTCGTCGGTGATGGTCGCGTTCGCGCCAGCCGGCTTGACGGCATCGGGCGACAGCACCAGCTCGCCGACGTTGGCGAGGCCGGCGACCAGATCGCGCTGTCCCTCGAGGATCGCGGCATCGGACTCCGCGAGCTTCACTGAGACCTTCAGCTCCTCGGCGCGGCCGATCTGGTAGCGCGAGCGCGTCGAGCGCACGGCGGACACGAGCTGGCGGACCAGCTCGATAGCGCGTTCCGCGTCCTCGTCGATGAAGCGCGCGAGCTCGTCGGCCTTGGGCCACGGGGCGACCATGATTGAGGGAACCTCGTGCTCGATGGGCAGCCTCTGCCAGATCTCCTCCGTGATGAACGGCATCATCGGATGCAGCAGGCGCAGGGCGTTCTCGAGCACGAAGACGAGGTTGCGCTGCGTGGCGAGACGGGTCTCCCCCTCCGCGCGCAGACGCTCCTTCGAGAACTCGATGTACCAGTCGCACAGCTCGTTCCAGAAGAACTCGTAGAGGTCCTGCGCGTCCTTGGCGAAGTCGTAGTTATCCTGCGAGGCGGCCAGGCGCGCGGTGAGGCCCGCGAGGCGCGAGAGGATCCACTTGTCGGCATCCGAGACGGGCTGCGGATCGCCGGGCTCGTAGCCCTCCATGTTCATGAGGATGAAGCGCGCGGCGTTCCAGATCTTCGTCGCGAAGTTGCGGCTGCCCTCGAGGCGCTCCTCGTTGAAGCGCAGGTCCTGCGCGCCGGTCACCTGCAACAGCAGGCCAAAGCGCATGCCGTCGGCGCCGTAGTTTTCCATCAGCACGAGCGGATCGACGCCGTTGCCGCGGCTCTTGCTCATCGGCTTGCCGTCGGCGCCCATGACCGTCGGATGGATGATGACATGCTGGAACGGCAGCTCCTTCATGAAGTACTCGGACGACATCACCATGCGGGCGACCCACAGGCCCATGATGTCGCGCGCGGTCGACAGCAGCTGCGTCGGGTACGCGTCGACGAGCTCGGGTGCATCGGGGCCGATCTCGCCCCAGCCCATCGTGACGAACGGCCAGAGTTGCGAGCTGAACCACGTGTCGAGCACGTCCTCGTCCTGGCGCAGCGACGCACCGCACTCGGGGCACGTGTCCGCATCCTCCATGAGCGCGTCATGCCAGCCGCACGAATCGCAGTAGAACATCGGAATGCGATGTCCCCACCACAGCTGGCGCGAAATGCACCAATCCTTGAGGTTCTCGAGCCAATCGAGGTAGACCTGCTTCCAGCGCGCGGGATGGAACTGCAGCGAGCCGTCCTCGACGACGCGGCGCGCATCGTCCTTAAGCTTGTCGACGGCCACGAACCACTGCTCGGACTCCCACGGCTCGAGCTTGTTGTGGCAGCGGTAGCACGTCATGACGCTATGCTGGTGGTCCTCGACCTTATCGAGCAGGCCGAGCTTGTCGAACTCCTCGACAACGGCGGCGCGGGCCTCGTCGCGGTCCATGCCCGTGAACTTGCCGAAGCCCTCGACCACGTGCGCAGTCTCGTCGAAGATGTTGATCTTGGGAAGGTCGTGGCGCTCGCCCATGCCCCAGTCGTTGGGGTCGTGCGAGGGCGTGACCTTCACGAAGCCCGTGCCGAAGCCCGCATCGACGGCGAAGTCGCTGAAGATCGGCACCTCGCGATCGACGAGGGGCAGGCGCACCATGGCGCCCACGAACTTCTGCTTGTCGGGATCCTTGGGCGAGACGGCGACGCCCGTGTCGCCGAGCATCGTCTCGGGACGGGTGGTCGCCACGGTGATGTACTCGATGCCGTCGATGGGCTCGACGAGCGGGTAGCGGAGATGCCACAGATGGCCGGTCTCCTCCACGTACTCGGCCTCGTCATCGGCGATGGCCGTCGTGCAGCTCGGGCACCAGTTGACGATGCGCTTGCCGCGGTAGATGAGCCCGTCGTGGTACCAGTCCGCGAAGACCTTGCGCACGGCCCAGGCGTAGTCGGGGTCGAGGGTGAAGTGCTCGTCATCGTAATCGCAGGAGCAACCCATGCCCTTGATCTGCTCGATGATGGTGTTTCCGTACTGGCGGCGCCACTCCCAGCAGGCGTCGAGGAACTTCTCGCGCCCGATCTCGCGGCGCGAGATGCCCTGCTCGGCGAGGTGCTTGTCGACCTTGGCCTGCGTGGCGATGCCCGCATGGTCGGTGCCCAGCACCCATTTCGCACGGAGGCCCTGCATGCGGGCACGACGCGTGCACATGTCCTGGATCGTGTCGTTGAGCGCATGGCCCATGTGCAGCATGCCCGTGATGTTGGGCGGCGGGATGACGATGGTGTACGGCTCGGCATCGGGATCGGCGTATCCGCCCGCATCGCGGTGGAAATAGCCGCCCTCGTACCAGAAATCGAAGAGCTTCCCCTCGATCTCGGCCGGGTCGTAGTGCTTCGGCATCTCTTGTGCGGTATCAGTCATTGCAACCTCCAGCTCGCATGCGCTCGCGCTATGCGCTTTCCTTCGAATTCTCCGGCTCGTCGAGCTCGATCTCCTCGGCGGCGACCTGCGGCAGCCCCTCCTCGAGGCCGGTCGCGGCAGTCTTCTCGGCGACGCGGATGTACCGCGGCGCCTCGGTTCCCTTCACGGCCTCGGGCGTGACGATGACCTTCGCGACATCCTTCTGGCCCGGAAGCTCGAACATCGTGTCCATGAGCACGCGCTCGCAGATGGAGCGCAGCCCGCGGGCGCCGATGCCATGGCCCACGGCCTCGCGCGCGATCTCGGCCAGCGCCTCATCGGTGAACTCGAGCTCGACGCCCTCGAACGCGAACATCTTCTGGTACTGCTTGACGAGGGCGTTGCGCGGCTCCGTGAGGATGCGCACGAGGCCCTCCTCCGTGAGGTTCTCGACCGCGCAGATGACGGGGATCCTACCCACGAACTCGGGAATCATGCCGAACTTGTGCAGGTCCTCGGGCAGCACCTTGGCGAGCAGATGCGCGCCCTCCTTGTCGCCGGCGCCGCGGACATCCGACGTGAAGCCGATACCGTTGTCGCCCACGCGGCTGCCGATGATCTTGTCCAGGCCCACGAACGCACCGCCCAGGATGAACAGGATGTTCGTGGTGTTGATGTGGATGAGCTCCTGCTGCGGGTGCTTGCGCCCGCCCTGCGGCGGAACGGCGGCATCCGTGCCCTCGACGATCTTGAGCAGCGCCTGCTGGACGCCCTCGCCCGAGACGTCGCGCGTGATGGAGAGGTTCTCCGCCTTGCGCGCGATCTTGTCGATCTCGTCGATGTAGATGATGCCTATCTCGGCGCGGTCGATGTCGAAATCCGCGGCGGTGATGAGCTTGAGCAGGATGTTCTCCACATCCTCGCCCACGTAGCCCGCCTCGGTCAGCGTCGTCGCGTCCGCGATGGCGAACGGCACGTTCAGGATGCGCGCGAGCGTCTGCGCGAGCAGCGTCTTGCCGCATCCGGTCGGCCCGAGCAGCAAGATGTTGCTCTTGGCGATCTCGACATCCTCGTCGTCGGCCGGCGCGTCGCCGCTGCGGAGCATGCCGATGCGCTTGTAGTGGTTGTAGACGGCGACGGACAGCGCGCGCTTCGCGTCCTCCTGCCCGATCACGTAGCGGGAGAGCTCCTCGTAGAGCTCGCCCGGCGTCGGCAGGTTGTCCATGATGTTGGCGATGTCGGAATCGACGTCGGACTGCTCGACGCGCTCCGTGGGGTCGTAGTCGAGCATGTTGAGGCACAGCTTGAGGCACTCGTCGCAGATCAGCGCGTCCTTGCTGCCGATCAGCTGGTTGACCTCCTCCTGCGTCCTCCCGCAGAACGAGCAGCGCATCATGCCCTCGCGGTCTTCCCTGTTCTCGTCGCTCATTGGCGTTCCGTTCTCCCTCGCGCTTCCGCGCCCGTATCATAGCCGCCCGGACAGAGAGCTGCCCGGGCGGTCTTCGTCTCGCTCATCGTGTTGTCGACGGCAAGCAACTACTCCGTGGCAGCGGCCTCGTTCGACTCGACGACCTTATCGATGAGGCCGTACTCCAGGGCCTCCTGAGCGGACATGAAGTTGTCGCGCTCGGTGTCGGCCTGGATCTTCTCGATCGGCTGGCCGGTGTGCTTGGCAAGGATGCCGTTCATCTGCTCGCGGACGTAGAGGATCTCGCGGGCCATGATCTCGATCTCGGTCTGCTGGCCCTGGGCGCCGCCGCTCGGCTGATGGATCATCACGCGCGAGTTCGGCAGGGCGTAGCGCTTGCCCTTCGCGCCGGCTGCGAGCAGCACGGACGCCATGGAGGCGCACTGGCCGATGCAGATCGTCGACACGTCCGGCTTGATGAACTGCATCGTGTCGTAGATGGCGAGGCCCGACGTGATGACGCCTCCCGGGGAGTTGATGTAGAGCGAGATGTCCTTCTCGCTGTTCACGCTCTCGAGGTGCAGCAGCTGCGCGACCACGGAATTCGCCACATGGTCGTCGATGGCCTCACCCAGGAAGACGATCCTCTCGTTGAGCAGGCGGGAGTAGATGTCGAAGCTGCGCTCGCCGCGCGGCGACTCCTCGATGACATAGGGGATGAGAGCATCCCTGTTCCTGTAATCCATGCTATGACGCCTCGCTTTCTCGTCGTATCCGCAGGTGATGGGGCGTGGTTGCCTAGGCCTCCTCGGCCTCGGTCTCGGCCGGCTCCTCATCGGCAGCGGCCTCCTCGCCCTTGACGGTGATCTTCGCATTCTCATAGAGCCACTTCGCGGCCTTGTCGCGCAGAATCTCCTCGCGCAGGGTCGCCATGCGGTGCTCGTTCTCCCACTCGGCGCGGAGCTCCTCGGGCGTGGCATCCTCGGCCTCGGAGAAGGCCTCCATGATGTCGTCCTCGGTGACCTCGATCTCGAGGGCGCGGGCCAGGGCGTCGAGCGCCATGTTCTGCTTGGCGAGCTCCTTGCCCTGCTCCTCCATGTCGTTGTAGAAGGTCTGGGCATCCGTGCCCGTGGCCATGAGGTACTGGTCGAGCGTGTAGCCGGAGGCCTGCAGGCTCATGTAGAAGTTGCGCAGGGCCTTCGTGCCGGCCTCGGCGACGACCTCGGGCGTGACCTCGCCCTCAAGGCGCTCGGTCAGGGCCTCGAGGCACGCGAAGGACTTGTTGCGCTCGTAGGAGCCCTTCTTCTCGTTCACGAGCTGCTCGCGGGTCTGCTCGCGGAGCGCCTCGACGGTGTCGATGTCGAGCGTCTTCTTGACCCACTCGTCCGTCAGCTCGGGAACGGCCTTCTCGGTGATCTCGTGCACGGTGACGCGCGCGGTAACCGGAACCACGTCGTCGAAGCTGTCCAGTCCGAGCTCGGAGCTCTGGAGGATGAAGTCCTTCTCCTCGCCGGCGTTCATGCCGATGATCTGCTCGTCGAACTCCTTGGACTTCGAGCCGCCGCCCACGACGTACGTGCGGCGCTTCTCGGTGCCCTCGTCGATGTCCTTGCCGTCAACCTGGCAGGTCTGCGAGTAGATGACGATGTCCTCCTCCTGCACGGGACGGTCCGTCACCGGCTGCAGGTCGATGTAGTAGTTGCACAGCGTGTCGATGCGCTCGTCGATCTCCTCGTCGGTCGCCTCGAGCGGATCGAGCTCGACCTCGACGGGATCGGCGGAGGTCAGCGTCAGTTCGGGCTTCACGAGGAAGGTGAAGCTGTAGGTGTAATCCTCGCCCGGCTTCGCGGACTCCTCGGCATCGTAGTCGAAGTCGTTCAGCGGGACCATGTCGGCCTCGTCGACGACCTGCGGCGAATGCTCCTCGATGAGGTTGGCGGTCGCGACGGCCGAGAAATACTCGGCGCCGAAGTTGCTCTCGAGCACCTTGCGGGGCGCCCTGCCCTTGCGGAACCCGGGAATACGGGTCGACCTGTTGACCTCGTCGTACACCTCGTCGATGGCGGCGTCGACCTCGGCAGCGTCAATGGTAATCTCGAACTTGACCTTGTTGTCCTCGAGACGTTCGATTTTCGTTTCCAAAACTAACCAACTTTCCCTATGTTCGGCACTATCGGACAGATGGATTCATGATACCCCCTGCACACGCGAACAAGACACTCTCGCCCGTGAAGTGCGGTATGCGCCGGGGAACGTGGGACGGGAGCAGCGCGCGCCAAGCGGCTACAGGGCCGCGATGACTTCCTTGCGGTACTTCCGGATCATCTCGAGCGTCGCGTACGAGCGGTCGAACTCGACGCCGAAGGCCGCCTCGATGTCCTTGAACGACTCTGTCTGGACGGAGAAATCGAAGATGTCCTGGCCGATGTTCTTGCACAGCGCCCCGGACAGCGCGTCCTTGAGCTCGTCGACGTCGTACTTGTAACCGAGCATCCGCTCGAGCTTGCGCTCGATGACGCGCGTGATGAACGCAACGAGGAAGTAGCCCTCGACATCCGCATAGGACCACAGCTCGCGCGGCGCGCCCTCGACATCGGAATCGGGCGCTGCGAAGGCGCGACCGAGCTTCTGCAGGTTGTGATAGCGCTTCACGACGACGTGCTCGGGAATCTCCGTCTCCGTCGTGACGAGCGCGTAGTAGCCATCAAGCGCAACGTCGCGCGCATACGATTCGGCATCGAAGCTGAAGAAGCCGTAGTCGGATGTCTGCTCTCCCGGGACGTTCGATGCCTCGCGGATGCTGACGTAGCGCATCATGTCGGCATAGCTTTCAGAGGCGTTCTCGCCCATGCTCGAGAGGTAGTCGATGAGCGACCGGTCCCGGCGCTGCTTCATCTTGGCCGCGTTGCGCGACGTCCACATCGAGATGACCTTCTCGGGGATGACCGTGTTGCCGACGACACGCTCGGCAGCGAACGATTTGAACTTGAACGTCCCCGACTCGTTCCACTTGTAGCCGTCTTCGTCGAGGATCTTCTCCTGGACGGGGATGGGCGAGTTCTTGACCCTGCGGCCGATAACGTACCCGTTGCCCGACTCGTACAACTCGGCGAGCTCGCCGTTGCTGCCGATACCGCGATCGGATGTCACCACGACCTTCTCCAGACGGTACTTGTCCTTGAGCTTGTCGATCGCCTTGATGAGGGTGCCCGTGTCGTTTGCCTTGCCATCGAGGAAAAGAACGCAGGCCGCCGGATTGCGGTAGCGGTCGAAGAGCATGCCCATTTGGACGAGAATCATGGCGCTCATGGCCGACTCATCTGTCTGGGCCTCCCCCTGCTCGCCCGTGCCGGTCGAGTTGAAGAAGTAGCTCGTGATGTCGAGCGAGGCAACCGCATCGGTGCACTCGTGGCCCTTGTTGGCCATCTTGTACACGTGCTTCTGCAGGTCGGACTCGATGGCGACGAGCGGCTGCAGGTTGGCGAGGAAGGGAACCGGATTCCTGTCCTGGTCGGCCCCCGCGAACAGAAACGAGGGAACCGAGCTCGGATCCGGGCTCGCGAGCGAACCGAAGAACTCGCGGATCACGAGCTGCCGCAAGGTAGCGGCGAGCGACTTGGCCAGCGCCGCATCGGAGATACGGCGGTCGAGGAAGCGGTCTATGTGCAACGACTGGAACAGCGACTCGACGAAGAAGTACCCGTAGTTGACCGTCGGGGAGCTCTCGGAGTTGGGCAGGCCGAGGTTGATGCTCAGCTCCACCTCGCGGGCAGTCGATTCGCCCGACATTCGCCGGGCCTCCTCGCGCAGCTTCTCCATGGCCTGCGGATCCTCGGCGAGCAGCTCGGAGAGCTCGCCGCACTTCTTGATGATGCGCTGGCGAATGCGTTGATTCTCATCGCGATAGCTCTCGACGATGTAAACGAGCTCGCGCTTGGATGTCTTGCTGCGCTTTACGACCACGAACATACGAAACATCCCCTCCGCGATGCCGTGCGCGAATCCCCTAGTGGTACATATTGTACTACATCGCACCACTGATTCTGCCAGCGGTACCCGCCAAAGGCGGCGATTCGACTCCGGCTCGCGGAGGGGATGCTCCCATGCATCCTAGTGCCCGTACGGGCGATCAGGCGAACTTATGCGGCGTCTGCGCTTGCCGCCTCACCGGCGCTCGCGTCCTCGAGGAGCGAGCCGTAGTCCACCTGGGACTCGGTGGGCGCCGTGGCGGCCTGATCGCTCGACTTGGTGAAGAGCATCTCGGTGCCGTCCTGGGCGAACTTCAGCTTGCCGCCCTCGATGGTCGCGGGCAGCGTCTCGCCCTCAACCGTGACGTTGGCCTTGCCATCTGCGAACTCCCAGGTGCCGGGCATGACCATGCCCATCATCGACAGCGCGAACGTGCCGTCCTCGGCCAGCGTCGCCTGGACGCCGCCCAGGGACTGGACCATCTGCATATCCTCATCGCTGACGCCGGTCATCGACTCGACGTCCCAGACGCCGGTGAAATCGGCCTGGTCGCTGCCGTTGCCGCCGCCACCGCCGCAGCCCGCAATCCCGAAGCTGCACAGTGCGAGAACGCTGGCAACGACGAATGCAAGAATGAACTTCCTCATCTCGACCTCCTCCATAGATAGTTTTTACCTGCTCAAATTCTATCATGAGCAGACTGCACAAACTACAGACACGAGACATGAGAACGGGGCATCCGTAGCCAGACCACCCGCGCCTTGAAAGGCGGGATCTGACCACAGATGCCCCGTTCCGAGCGACAGCTGGAATGGCGGCGGCCCTAGAACTGCGGGCGGCTCTCCCTATCCAGCTTCGAGATCTCGTCGAGATGCTCGTACAGATAGCGCTGACCCTTGAGCGTCACGATCAGGCTCGCGATGGCATCGGGACCCTCGCCGTACTGCTCGAACGTGAGGTACTCCAAGTCGATAAGCTCCGTGTAGAACGGATCGGAAGTGATCTCGCTCTTGAGCTTCATGCTCGACTGCCTGCCCTGCTCGTCCTGGAGGATCGAGAGGCGGTACAGGATGACCTCCTGCTGTTCTGAAAGCCTTTCCGACATGCTGATTCCCTTCGATAGAACATGTGCATCAAGAGAGGGGCCGCTGCCCGCGTATGACAGCGAACCCCTCTTGATTTCAGGTTCCCTCACCCGACAGATCGGGCGAGCGACATAGGCAATGCCAAGTTACGAAAGCTGCGTGTGGGCAGCGCTGTTCTCGTCGTTGACCTCGGCATCGTTACGCCAGCCACCCTCGGTAGCGGCATACTCGTTGCCGGAACGCTTGGCGGTCTGATAGCCGCGCATCGGCTTGCCAGACCACTCATCGCCGAGGAAGTACAGGCCCAGGGCGCCAAGCTCGCGCTCGGTCATCTCGACCTCGTCCTCGATGTCCTCCATGTCGTTACCGTCGGCAACGAGGCCATTCAGATAAGCAACCTGGTCCTCGAGTTCCATGTTCTCGAACTCTTCCCTATCCATTAGGCTCCTCCTTTGTGAGAAATAGTAGGGCCGCCGCCTCTCGACGGCGGCCCTGAAATCCATTACCTAGGGTATTGTAACCCAAGTTGGCCGGGTATCGCTCAAGACTTTACAGCTTGAAGAGGACAGCCTGGCGCGGCCAGTCGATGAGCTTCTGAGCGAGCTCGTCGATGGGACCATACTCCAGCGTAGCCGACTCCTCGACCTGGACAGCCAGCGGCTTGCCAGCCCTGGTGCCATCTCCCCACCACTCGGAGAAGATGCTGGTCGGGACGGGAAGGTAGAACCACTCCCAGTCGTCGCCGTCGTTGCCCTCGCCCTTCTTGAACGGGCCAATCTGGACTTCCTTGATTCCCCACTGGTCGATCGGAAGCTGCATCTCCTCCTTGCAGGCGATCTCGGCTGCATGGTTGCCGGAGAAGAACTTGTAATCGACAAACAGTCCGTATCTCTTGTCAGACATATCGTCTCTCCCTTTCTGCTACTTAATCCTGGTCGAGGCTCTTGACACGCTTGACGTTGCACATAACGCCCTTGTACGGCGCGCCGAATCCGAGCTTGCCCACGTTGAAGTGCGGGATGAGGGAATTGACGTTGGACTTCCAGACACCATAGAGGTTGGGCTCCTCGCCGTCCTGCTCGGGGTACCACCAGCCGTGCGTGCAGTGGACAACACCCTTCATGGTCGTCGGGGTAATCCTGGCCTTCAGGCGGGCCTCACCAAACATGTTGTAGACCTCGCACCAATCGCCCTCGGTGATGCCGTAAGCCTCGGCATCGGCGGGATTGATCTCCATGATGGGCCACGGATCGATCTGACGCAGCGACGGCACGTGACGATGCTCAGAGTGGAACGAGCTGTACGTACGGGCACCGGTCGTCATGATCAGCGGGTACTTCTCGGCATCCTGCGGACGGCTGTACTGCGAGTAGTTCGGCTCCTCGTAGTACGGCAGAGCGTCCTCGCCCCATGCACGGTACAGCGTCGACTTCATCTCGACCTTACCGGTAACGGTGTTGAAGCCGGGCTCGCCGTCGAAGCGGAGCATGCCCTTCTCATACTTCTTGTAGGTGTAACCGGGCTGATAGAAGCCGGCCTCCTGCAGGTCCTGGAACGTCATGCCCAGCTCGGCGAGCTGATCGTCGAAGAAGGAACGAGCGTCCGTCCACGGCCACCACTCCGGGTTGAGGCGGTTGCCGATGGCGATGCAGACCTCGATGTCGGACTTGCACTCGCCGACCTCGAGAGCCTTGTTCATCGGGCCCATGAACACGGTGTTACGGCCATAGTGCGTGATGCAGATGCCGTCGTGCTCAGCCCACGTGCTGACAGGCAGGAAGACGTCGCCGCAAGCCATGGCCGTCGGGGTCATGGTGAGGTCCTGGACAACGACGAAGTCGAGCTTCACGAGACCATCGTGCCAACGCTTCGGCTGAGCCGAGCAGGTCGGGGTCAGGAAGTTCGAGCTGTTGAACCAAGCCATGTGCAGCTCATAGGGCTCGCCAGTCTCGAGGGTGTCGAGGGTGGCGTCAGGCTGCGTGGTGGCCATACCGGTCGACAGACCAGGCCACTCCTCCGCACCAATGCGGAGAGCCCACAGCTCGTCGGACAGGTAGGAGCGCTGCTCCATACGCCACTTGCCAAGCAGAGCGGCCGGAGGTCCGAGGGTGATGCCGCCGGGGGTGTCGATCGAACCGCACATCGCGCAGAGGCTCAGGAAGGTCTGGCCCAGCTGGACGCCGTTCTTGTTCTGGTCGAACGCAAGACCCCAAGCCCAGGAGATCGGGCGGGCGGTGCCGAGGATGTCGGCAACCTTGCGAATCTGCTCCTCGGGGACCCAGGTAATCTCAGCGACCTTCTCGACCGGGTACTCCTTGCAGCGCTCGCGGAACTCCTCCCAACCGTAGCACCAGTTCTCGACGAACTCGTGATCGTAGGTGTCGTTCTCGAAGAGCAGGTTGGCGATACCAAGAGCGAAGCAGGTATCGGTCTGCGGACGGAGCTGGACGTTGATGTTGCCGTCGATAGCACCGATCCAGGTGATGCGCGGGTCGATCGAGATGACCTTCATGCCGCGCTTCATCATGTCGACGATAGCATGGCCGAAGAGACCGTCGCCGTTGGAGGGAAGCGGCTGCTTGCCCCAGAGCACCAGGTACTCGGGGAGGACGTAGTCCGGATCGTCGAAACGCTCGGGGAGATGGCCCGCATAGTCCATCTCGGGATAGCCCGCACCGAGGATGTAGTCGGTGACGGAGCAGCGGGGGCCGTAGCAAGACCAACCGGACTGCGTGTAGCAGCAGTTCGGGGTTCCGATGGCGGAGAAGGCCAGTGCATAGTAGTAGATGCAAGCCTCGCGACCGGTGCCACCGAAAACGACGATGGACTCGGCGCCGTACTTCTCCTTCATCTCATTGATCTTGTCGCAGCAGAGATCGATGGCCTCGTCCCAGCTGATGCGCTCCCACTTATCCTTACCGCGATCCTTCGGATCACGCTTCATCGGGTAGATGATGCGGTTCGGGGAATAGGTGTACTCACGCATGGCCAGGTTCATCGCGTTCACGCGGCCAGTGGTGATCGGGTTGTCCTCGTCACCCTCGATGCGGATGAGCTCGCCGTCCTTGGTGATGACCTTGACGCCGTAGCCAACCGGATGCGATCCCGGGGGCGACCAGGTGTTGGAGCGAGTGGCAACCGTGCCATCCTCCCTGATTTCTTGCCATTCTTTACCGTATGCCATGTTTCCCTCTTTCTTTGGTCCTACAAACCTTAGAAAAACTGCCTATCGATGCTTTCCCTCGTCCTTCGCATCTTGGCATGCGCCGCCGTCCTCCTAAGGCAGCGCACACCGGGACACTCCGGTCTCCGTTCCACACCTCAAGGCCCATGCCTTCCGACAGTCGGGGCATAGTACCCCTTCTGCCGTATTGTCAATTCTGGATTGCGGGGTGGCTCCGGTCAAGGCCGGTGGACGTTTGCCCACATTATCGCCAACGACTTTGGCAAATCATCCAAACGGACTAATAACGGGTCGGAGGACAGCCCTCCGCCCCGTTTAAAACTACTGCGGACAACTGGGAAAACGACTCTAACCGCCGAGCAGGATCTCGGCTTTGCCGAGCAGGTCCTCGGCCTTCTCGATGGCGCTGTTGAGCTGGTCGATGTTGCCCTTCTCGAGCGAGGAGACGAGCTCCTTGGCGGCGGACACCTTGTCGTTGTACGTCGCGAGCTTCTTCGCGAAGGCGACCTGCTCCTCGGCGCTCATCTCGGTGACCTTGGGGAGGTCTTGCGAAAGCGGGACGAGCACCTCGTCGCTGAGCGTGTCTATCGTCTCGCACAGCGTGATGGCATTACCCGCGTCCTCCCCGACGACGGGCAGCGCGGACGCGGCCTTCCACAGCGGCGAGCTGGTCTCGGCCCTCATGCGGTCCGCGATCTCGGTGATGTCGTCGACGCTGGCCGCGACCTTGTCGAAGTCGCCCATGCGGAAGTCGTCGGCGATCGTCGATACGACCTTGTTGAGCTCGAGCGCATCCGTCTGCACCTGCTGCGCGGAACGGAAGAGCAACGCGGCGCACACGGCGATGAGCGCGATGATGAGGACGACCACTATCACGACGACCCTGCGGCCGCGACGCTTCCCCCCGCGCTTGCCGCCCTTCCCGGCCTGCTCGCCAGGCTGGTCGGCCGTGCGATGCTTCGAGGGTGCCACGCGGGTCGCATCGGACGATGCGGTATGGGGATGCACCGTGGGCGCCACCTGCGTCTCGTCGATGGCCGCGACGCGTGCGCGCTCGGAAGGCAGCACGCGGGTCGACTGCTGCTTCGCTCGGCGCGCGTTGCCGGCGGGCAGACCGCCCTCGATCACGCGGGTCGCGTCCTTGTCCGCCGGTTCCGAGACGACCTGCGTCCGGCCGGCGTTCGCGCCCTGTGCCCCGGGCTGCGCACCTTGGCGCGACTCGCCGCGAGAGACGGCGCTGTGACGCGCACCGCCCTTGCGCTGCGACGAGGCGGGGTTCTTGTAATCCGACGACTTGCGCTGGCGGCTGCTCTTGAGCGCGCCATCGCCGAGGTATTTGGATGCGGTAAAGTCCGCAGGGTGCTGCGTGCGGCCGACGTGCCTCGGCCCGTCACCGCGCTGCTGGCGGACCGCAGGCTGCCGCTGCTGGCCCGACGGTGCCTGGGCGCCCTCGCCGTAGAGGAACGACAGGCTCTTCATCTGGTCCGTGTTGAAATCGTCGCGGGCATCCTCGTTGACGGGAACCCAGCTGTTCTTGGCTGAGGACACGGATCGCCTCACCGCCTAAGCGGCGCCGGCCTTGTTGTCCGGGATGACCTGAGCGGGTTCTGCGGGATCGAGCGACTCCGGGACCTCGTCGGGTTCGACGGGCTCGATCGGCCCGATCGCATGCTTCGGTGTGTATGTTTCTCCGTTTTCAGCTGCCATTCATACACCTCGTGTCTGTCTTCACCCCACGATAGTACCCCCTCGCGGCCCGCAATGGAACGAATCGGCCGCAAAAGGGGTGACAACGGCGAGTCGCTGGGATGTCCGGCGCCCTGCGCAACACCATGCGCAAGCGCGGGCGGCAACCGCCCGGGGCCCCAGGCGCCTTAACCATTTCGTTCGGAAAAGGACATCCGGAAACGTCGATTGGGGATTTTCGTAACCATTTCTTTCGGAAAGGGACATCTCAAACGTCCTTTTCCGAAAGAAGTGGTCACGACGAGGAATGCCGCCGAGGCACGAGGGCAGCTCCCGGTGACCTCCGCGGCCGCCGCGGGCGGGGCAGCACCCCGGGACCCTCCGCGCCGCACGCGAGTGGCACCTAGGGACCCTCCGCGGCCGCTGCGGACGTGGGCTAGCCGCGCTTGCCGAGGCCCTCCTTCGAGCGCATGAGCTTGAAGCGCAGCATCTTCGCCTGGCTGTCGCTGAGATCGGCGCCGTCGAGGGCCGCGGTCATGAGGCGCGCATGGGCCGAGCTGATGGGGTAGATCTTCAGCAGTGCGCTGTCCCAGCGGGCCTTCAGGATCTCGGCGTAGCGGCCCGCGAGCCTCGAGCGGTCATCGTGGCCGAGCGACATGATCGCATCGAGCACGTAATCGACGGTCCACTCGATCGCCTCCGGGTCCTGCTCGGCACTCTCGCGCTTGTCGGCCCAGACCTCGAGCACGCGCGCGACGTCGTCCAGACGCGCCTCGCATGCCGCGACGTCACCGGTCGCCTCATCCGCAGCCAGGTCGATGCCGAGCTCGGCCGCAATCGCCTTGACGGTCTCCAGAGCGGGTCCTGCCGTGCCCTGCATATCTTCAGTCATCATCATGATCTCCTCGTGATCTTGAGCCGTAGCCCGCAGAACAGCGCGGTTCCGCGGCATCGGCCGGGCGACGCTACGATAGCACGTGGCCCATCTTCTTTCCAACACGTCGGTAGTACAGCGAGCGCGAGGCCTTCGTCGGCTTCTCGGGATACAGCTTGAGGAACTCCTGCGGCTCGCTCAGGAGGAACGCGAGGTTCTGGCGCTGGTGCTGCGCGAACAGGCTCGGCAGGTAGTCGCCCTGGCGCATGCCGCGCGCAAGGTCGCCGACCATGGTGTCGATGAAGCGCGCGCGGAGCTCGAGGGGCAGACGCTCGAAGTGCCACATGTAGCTGTCGTATCGCACGCGATACGCATACGGACGCAGCTGGCGCCCGTTGGGCGTCACGTCCATGAAATCCTCGATCGCATCGAACTCGTCGCACACGCAGAACACCTTGCGCGCATCCTCGGGCAAGGCGCGCTCGGCATCCTGGCGTCGGTAGAGGACCGGGTCCTTGATGCACACCACGCGCTGCGCGCGGGCCCACACCTTGAACGAGAAGCCGAGCTCCTGGTAGCTCTCCCCCGGCGTCTCGAGGAACTTCAGCCCGTT
The DNA here is from genome assembly GCA_050946275.1 of Coriobacteriales bacterium. GTDB lineage: Bacteria > Actinomycetota > Coriobacteriia > Coriobacteriales > CADBOM01 > JBMNUM01. The sequence goes on along the minus strand of JBMNUM010000003.1, from coordinate 4,503 downwards.
GCCCAGGATGAACGAGCGCTTGTAGATCGCCGAGCATACCGACGGACCCACGAAGAACACGTCGGGCTCGTCGATGGGGCGGAACGCATGGCCGACCATCAGGTCGGTCACGGATTCGACGACGACGTTCTTCGCCCGCGCCTTCTCCGTATGCAGCCAGTAGTTCGCCTTGACCACGTCGGCGTTGGATGACTTCGCCGCCTTGAGCAGCCGCTCGAGCGCGCTCGGCGCGTAGAAATCGTCTGGGTCGAGGATGGCGATGTAGCTCCCCCTCGCCCGCTGGATGCCGAAGTTGAGCGTGGCCCCGTAGCCGGCGTATTCCGTCGTGACCACCTTGAAGCGATTGTCCACGGCGGCGTATTCGTGAAGGATGTCGCGCGAGCGGTCCGCCGAGCCGTCGTTGACGCAGATCGCCTCGAAGTCCTTGAGCGTCTGCGTGCGGATCGAGTTCAGCGCCTCGCGCAGGTATTTCTGCACGTTGTGAACGGGCACGAGCACCGAGATCTCGGGCGTGTACGCGACGTGTTTCCCCCTCGGCGCCTCGCTCACTGTCCGATCACCTCCTTGACGACGGGCGCGAGCGACTCGTCTCGCAGGGCCAGCTTGACGATGGTCTCGAGATAGGAGGGGACGGTGCCCGTGTCGAATCCCTCGGACGGGTCGATGACGACGGCGTACATCTCCTCCTGCGCGAGCGCGCCGTCGAGGGCGCCCGTGAGCTGAATCTCGCCGCCGACGCTCGGCTCCTCGGTGCGGAGGAGTTCCATCACGAGCGGCGAGAGCAGGTAGCGACCGAAGATGGCCAGGTTCGAGGGGGCCTCGTCGCGCGACGGCTTCTCCACGAGGCGATCGACACGCCACACACCTTCCTCCCCCGCGACCGGCTCGCCCGAGATGATGCCGTAGCGGCTCACCTCGCCGTCGGGAACGGGGAACACGGCGATGACGCTCGCCCCGCCATGCGCCTCGTGCACGTCGCACATCCGCTCGAGGATGCCGCCGCCGGGCACGATCATGTCGCCCAGCAGAATGAAGAACGGCTCTCCGCCGGATTTCTCGTCAGCCATGAGGATCGCGTGGCCCAACCCCAGGGGCTCGTCCTGGTAGACGAACGAAACGGGCAGGTTCCCCGCCGCCTCCACCACATCGGCGTAGGCGTCCTTTCCGCTCGAGCGGAGCAGCTCGACGAGCTTTGGAGCGGGCGAAAAGTGCTCCTCGATCGAGCGCTTCTCCCGGCTGTTGACGATGACGACCTCGTCGGCGCCGGCATCGAGCGCCTCCTCGACGACGTACTGGATCACCGGCTTGTCGATCACCGGCAGCATCTCCTTGGGCTGCGCCTTCGTCATGGGGAGGAAGCGCGTCCCCAGGCCGGCGGCGGGAATGATCGCGATCATCTCACTCCCCTATTCCCTCACGAGGACTTTCTCGATCTCGCCGACGTACTCGTACGAGACGTTGCCCTCCGGATATCTGACATCGACTATGGACCTCTCGAGGAAGCACGACAGGTCGAGCTGCTGCACGTAGAGCGTGCGGCATATGAGCGAGACATCCGCCTCCTCGTACACAGGATCGCCCGCGTAGTCCACGAGGTGCAGGCCCGTCTGCGCGAGCTTGTCGCCGTCGCGACCCGAGTGGCGGCCGAGATAGATCAGGTCGTCGGCGTGCCCATCGATGAAGCACATCGTGAAGCGGCCGCTCGCGTCCATGAGCTCCTTCGTGTAACGCGAGGGGCGGATGTACGTCGTGGCCACGGGATATTGCCATACGTGGCCCACCTGGCACCAGGCCGCCGTCAGCATGTTCGTGACGCCATCGTGCGTGGCGGAGATGAGGCAGTACCGGTCGCGCAGCGCCGTGACGAAGTTGAGGCCGCACTCATCTATCGGAATCTCGCGGAATCCCATCAGAAGGTCCTTTCCATGGATACACGAGAATGATAGCGCAACGCGAGACGAATCTCCCGCCTTCTGCAGTCAGCTCACTGTGAATCCAGCGCAGACACGCCGCCCATCGCACATGCGTGCAGGCGAGCCGGCAGCGCCACCACCCCGCGCGGCGCGGCCGACGCCGGCTCAGCGAGACCCGGCCTCCTTGTCCGAAAATGCGGGTTTGTCGAAAACTGGTCCCGTCTTACACGGAAAACGCCCTCCCGTGTCCGAAAATGCGGGGATGTCGAAAGCGTTGCGCTCCAGATTTTTCGACATCCCGCATTTTCGGGCAAGATTTTTCGACAACCCCGCAATTTCGGACACGCGGGAGGGATCCGCTTTCGACAACCCCGCAATTTGGGACAGGCGGGCCGCGAAAACGTGCATGGGCGCCCCCGTTTTCGACATCCCCGCGTTTAGGGGCAGGCGAATGAGGGCTAGCCTGGCGGCCATACTCTGTCGCCCGCCATAAGCGCGGTCAGCAAACCCCACATTGAAGGTCGAAATGCGGGTTTGCTGACTGCTGGAACCCCGAACGCGGTCAACAAACCCCACATGGGAGGTCGAAATGCGGGTTTGCTGACTGCTGGAACCCCGAACGCGGTCAGCAAACCCCACATGGAAGGTCGAAATGCGGGTTTGCTGATTGCCGTCGTCGCTTGCGGTCAGCAAACCCCACAGACAAACACACGGTGGCAAGCCGGGGCATCGTTCGTAGAGTCAGCGAGCGGGTTCACAGTGCGTCGAATTGCCGCGAAACAAGGTTCTCGCTGTGCTCATGCACGCGAGGTTCTTGTTGAACGGCAAGGCGGCGTGCTGTGGGTCCGCGCAGCGTCGAGTCCTTCCGGCCGTTCGGTAGAACGGCGGAACCCCTACTTGCCGAACATATCCTCGAGGTTCTTGAGGTCGCTTGCGGAGAGACCACCCAGGCCGGCCTTGCCGAGGCCCATGGCGCCGCTCATCCTGCCGCCGCGCCTCTGCTTCTCGGCTCTGCGCTGGGCCTTGCGGCTGCCGCCCTTGCCGGACTTCTTCGGACGCTTGCGGCCCATGCCGCCGCCACCTTGCGCGGCCATGGACTTCTTGAGCATCTTCTTCGTCTCCTCGAACTTCGAGAGGACCTGGTTCACGTCGCTGACCTTGACGCCGGCACCGGCTGCGATGCGCGCGCGGCGCGATCCGTTGATGACGGCAGGCTTGCGGCGCTCCTCCTTCGTCATGGAGTTGACGATGACCTCGGCGCGATCGAAGAAGTCGAGCTGGGCGTTGTCCTGGTTGACGAGCTTGTCGCCACCGGGAAGAGCGGAGAGAACCTTGCCCACGCCGCCCATCTTGTGGATCTGGCGGTTGACCATGATGAAGTCGTCGAGGGTGAGCTCGGCGCGGGCGAGACGCTCGGCCTCACGCTCCTCGAACTCCTGGTCGGCGGCGAGCTGCGCCTGCTCGATGAGCGTGATCATGTCGCCCATGCCGAGGATGCGCTTCGCCATGCGGTCGGGGTGGAATTCCTGCAGGGAACTGGGCTTCTCGCCGTCCGAGACGAACTTGATCGGCTTGCCGGTGACCTCGCGCACGGACAGCGCGGCACCGCCTCGGGCATCGCCGTCCATCTTCGACATGATGACGCCGTCGAAGTCGACCATATCGGCAAACGCCTGCACGACGTTCGTCGCATCCTGACCGGTCATCGCGTCGACGACCATCAGGACCTCGTCGGCGTTCGTGGCCTCCTTGATGGCCACAGCCTCCTTCATCATCTCCTCATCGACGTGCAGGCGGCCCGCCGTGTCGACGATGACGATGTCGCGCATATCGGCCTTGGCCTGCCTGATCGCCTCGGTGGCGATGCCCACCGGACTCTTCCCGTCACCGCGGTAGACCGGGATGCCGATCTCGCCGCCGAGCGTCTCGAGCTGGTCGGCAGCGGCGGGACGGTACACGTCGCAAGCGGCGAGCAGCGGCATGTGGCCGTGCTGCTTGAAGTAGTAGGCGAGCTTGGCGGCCGCAGTCGTCTTACCACTACCCTGCAGGCCGACGAGCATGATGACGTCGGGCATGTTGCCGGGGAGCACGAGCTTCGAATCATCCGAGCCCAGGAGCCTCGTCAGCTCCTCGAGCACGACCTTGACGACGTTTTGGCCCGGCGTGAGCGACTGGAGGACATCGGCCCCCATGCAGCGCTCGCGCGTGCGGGCTATGAACGTGCGGACGACCTTGAAGTTGACGTCCGCCTCGAGGAGCGCGACGCGGATATCGCGCATCGCGTCATCGATATCCCCCTCGGTCAAGCGTCCCTTGGAACGTACCTTGTCGAGTGCGCCGCCTAATCTTTCGGAAAGGCCAGTAGCCATTGGATAACCAACTTTCTCACGATGGGCTGGGCGAGCCCGGATTGCCCCGGTCAGTGCCGTCTATTGCATGAAGCAGATTATAAAGCAGGGCGGGGGCCCGACGGCACCCCTAAGCGGCAAGCGCGCCACCCCGCGGCATGGATGCGGGATGGCGCGCCGATCTTGCGTGTGCCTGTAGGGGGCTTGGGAGCCGGGACCCGGGGTGCCGAGGGAGGCACCCC
>JBMNUM010000002.1:0-155153 GCA_050946275.1 Coriobacteriales bacterium | reverse complement strand
CTATCCAGAATTCGTCGACCTCGATGCCGTTCTCGCGCAGGCTGTCGCCCACGATGTTCAGCGCGGTATGCGTGCAGCCGTTCTTATGCGGCGATCCGTTGACCAGCAGTGCCTTCATGATTCCATCCTCTCCTATTAGTACGTCGAGGCGCGCGATTCGAGCAACAGCCACGTGCCGTCGCGCTTGATTGCGCGCAGATTCTGCTGCAGGCGCCAGGTGTGCCGGCCCCCGCCGAACACGGCCGCCGTGATGCGCGATCTGCCCCGGATGCTGGCCGTGAGCCCATCGGGGGCCACGGTCACCTCGATTTCCTCGTGTTTTGCCTGGTAGTAGTTTAGCGTTCCGTCCAGAACGGCTTCAATATACTCGTCGCCGGACTGGCGCATTCCCGTCATGTGGATGAGCGCGTAATCGTCGGCCAGCGTCGCCGCGATGCCGGCCGCATCCTTGCGGATGGATGCGTCGCAGAGGTCTCTGTAGAGCTGCGCGCACGCCTGCTCGTCGGGGGTCATGGCCTACTCCCTTCCCTCCGGTTGCAGCGGACCGTAGTAGTAGCTCGCCGTCGCGCCGCCGTCGATGAGGAAGTCGCTTCCGGTGATGAACGCGCCCTGAGGACCCATGATGAACGCCGCGAGGGCGCCGATCTCGTCGGCCGTGCCGGGACGTCCGGCCGGGCACTTCGCGAACATGTTCTTGTAGAAGTCGCCGCGCGGGCCGTTGAACTCGTCGATGGCCAGCGGCGTCACGATGATGCCGGGGGAGATGGAGTTGATGCGCGCGCCGCGCTCGCCCCAACGGACCGCCTCGTGCATCACGCGCTTCTCGTTGCAGCGTTTGGAGAGCTGGTAGGCGTGCAGCGTATCGCGCACGTTCTCGGGCTGGAGCAGCGGCAGGTCGAGCAGCTCGCCGGGAGGGGTCGTCGCCAGCGCGCGGTCCTCCTCGGCGGTGAGCTGCGGCATGCGCTTTCCCGATTGGCTCGAGATGGTGACTCCGACGCCGCCGGGCGCGATGACCTTGCCGACCTCCTCGAGGAGCATCGCCGTGCCGTAGAGGTCGACCTTCAAGATGGTCTCGATGGAGGCCTGGCTCGGCGAGACGCCGGCGGCGTTGACGAGCATCGCGATCTCTCCGAGTTCCTGCCCGCGCTCGATCATCCGCAGCACCGACTCGCGGCTCGAGAGATCCATCTCGACCGGTTCCACGTCGAAACCCGCCTCAGTCATCGTCTTCGCGACCGCCTCGGCGTTCGCAAGCGACTTGTCGCCCACGACGATCTTCTTGCCAAAGCCCACGCGCCGCGCGATCGCCATGCCGATCTGCCCGGCGCCCGTCCAAAGAAGCACCTCGTTGCCAGCCATGCCGCCAGCCCCCTTCTTCCTCCGTCCCGCGCCTACGCGAACTTCCTCGCCCAGGCGACGACCTCGTCGTGCGATTGCGCAGCCTTGTGGCCGACGATGGCCAGGCCGCGCTCGACCTTTGCGCCGGGACAGGCCTTCTTGATGTCGCGCTCGCTGCCACCCAGACCGCTGCCCTCGCTCGTGCAGAAGGGGATGATGCGCTTGCCGGAGAGGTCGTGCCCCTCGAGGAAGGTGAACACGCACATCGGGCAGGTGCCCCACCAGTTGGGGTAGCCGAGGAAGATCGTGTCGTAGTCGTCCATGTTCTCGACGTCCGCCTCGATCTCCGGTCGCGCGCCCTGTCGCAGCTCGGCCTGCGCGTCGTCGATGCACTCATAGTAGTCGGCGGCGTATTCCTTGACCGTGTCGATCTCGAAGAGGTCGCCGCCCGTCGCCTCGGCGATGAACTCGGCGATGCGCTCGGTGTTGCCCTTCTCGATGTTCTTGACGCCGCCGGCCCAGTAGTTCTCGCCCTTGCGGGAGTAGTACGCGATGAGGGTTGCCATGGTGAGTTCCTTTCTGTTGGTCCCAGTTAGTGACAATGTGTCGCTAAAAGTATAAACGACATCTTGTCACTTATGCAAGACTTTTGTTAGAATCGCCTCGGAAGGGAGGATCCCATGGGCGATTATTTACGCGCGCGCTCGCCGGAGCAGAAGCAGGAGCGCATGGATGCCATCATGCAGGCGGCCGACGAGCTGTTCGCATCGCGGCCGTACCACCAGATCACGATGGGCACCATCGCGGAACGGCTGGGATGGTCGCGCTCCAACCTGTACAAGTACGCGGCCACGCAGGAGGAGATCTTCCTGGCGCTGCATTCGGCCAAGAACCGCGCGTGGTTCGAGGAGCTCGAAGCCGAGCTGGCCGACGCGCCCATGCCCGCCGAGCGTTTCGCGCGCATCTGGGCAGAGGTGACGGACCGCCATGGCAGCTTCCTGCGCTATCAGGAGATGCTCGTCTCGGTCATCGAGTCGAACGTGACCCTCGAGCGCCTCACGGAATTCAAGCGGGGGTTCGCGGAGATGCTCGGGCCGATGACCGGGCTGCTCCAGCGCCAATGCGGCGTCGACGAGGAGGCGGCGATCGACCTCTACCTGCGGCTGCTCTACCAGGCACCCGGGCTCTACAGCCACCACAACTTCGCGGAGACGACGCGGGAGGCCATGCGCGCGGCGGGTCTCCCCGAGACGAAGGGCACGTTCGCGCAATCCTATGCGGACTTCGTGCTCACCTGCATCAACGCCGCGCACGCAAAATGAGTCAAAAGTGGACAGTCCAGATCTGACTCATCGACGAGAAAAGGAGAATGACAATGGCGGAGAAGATCGTGCAGACGGCGGGACGCGACCAGCTGGGGGACTTCGCCCCGATGTTCGCGCATCTTAACGATGATGTGCTGTTCGGCGAGGTGTGGAACGAGACGGCGATCGACGTCAAGACGAAGTGCATCATCACGGTCGTCTCGCTCATGGCCTCGGGCATCACGGATTCGTCGCTGGTCTATCACCTGCAGAACGCCAAGGCCCACGGCGTGACCAAGGAGGAGGCCACCGCCATCATCACGCATGCGACCATGTACGTCGGCTGGCCGAAGGATTGGGCCGTCTTCCGCCTCGCCAAGGAGGTCTGGAACGACGAGGTTCCCGAGCTCACGGACAAGGACCGCCACCAGAACTCGATCTTCTTCCCGATCGGCGAGCCCAACGACGCCTTCGCCCAATACTTCGTGGGCCAAAGCTATCTCGCTCCGCTCTCGCTCGAGCAGGTGCCGATCTTCAACGTCACCTTCGAGCCGGGTTGCCGCAACAACTGGCACATCCATCATGCCGACGAGGCGGGCGGGCAGATGCTCGTGTGCGTCGGCGGGCGCGGCTACTACCAGGAGTGGGGCTGCGATCCCATCGAGATGACGCCGGGTACCGTTGTCAACATCCCCGCGGGCGTCAAGCATTGGCACGGCGCCGCGCCCGATTCTTGGTTCTCGCATCTGGCCATCGAGGTGCCTGGGGTTAACGGGCATGCGGAGTGGCTTGAGCCGGTGGATGATTCGCAGTACGGAGCGCTGGCGTAAGAGGGCTGACCGCCCGAGGGGCTCGGGTAAGACCGTGCTGCTCTCGACCATCTCGTCTATAGCATCCGAGCAAGGCTGGATCGCGGTGTCTGTCGTCGCGCATGAGGGAATGCTCGAGGAGCTCATCGAGCAGGTGCATTCCAAAGCCGGGCACCTGCTCAAAGCCCCCAGGGTCTCCGAGATAACCTCGGTTCAGCTTGGATCCATTGGGGTGGGCCGCGAAGTGCTGCATAGCACGGGCTCCTGGATTCGCTGACCTTACAGGGAAGGCGCGAGCGTGGCCGAGAACAATGCGGGCGCCGGCACCTTCCCCAAGCGGTTCATCCTCACTCAGCCACCCTACCCGAGGTATCTCCCGAAGAATTCCTCCAGCTTGTCGAAGGGGATGGCCTCGAAGTTGTCGTACAGATCGACATGGCTCGCACCGGGGATGATCATGAGCTCCTTGTTGTCGCCCTTGAGCAGCTCGAAAGCACCTTCGCTGAAGTAGCGGGAGTGGGCGTTCTCGCCGTGGACGAGGAGTACGGGGGCGTCGATCTCGCCGGCCATGGAGAGGATGGGCTGGTTGATGAACGACATCGTGCCGGTGTTGTTCCAGCCGTCGGTCGAGTTGCCCGAGCGCTCATGGTATCCGCGGCCGGTCTTGTAGTAGGCGTGGTAGTCCTTCACGAAATCGGGGGCGTCCTCGGGAAGCGGGTCGATGACTCCGCCTCCACGTACGTATGCGCCCGAGGCGTACTCGGCCGTGCGTTGCGCCGCCCACGCGGCGCGCTGCTCGTCGCGCGCCTCCTTGTTGTCGGCGCTGCCGAAGTAGCCCTCGCGCGCGATGCGCGTCATGTCGTACATGGTCATCGCCGCGGTGGCCTTGATGCGCGGGTCGAGAGCGGCGGCGTTGACGGCCATGCCGCCCCAGCCGCAGATGCCGATGATCCCGATGCGCTCGGGATCGACGTCGTCTCGGCAGCTCAGGTAGTCGACCGCGGCCAGGAAGTTCTCGGTGTTGATGTCGGGAGAGGCCATGCGCCGGGGCTCTCCGCCGGACTCGCCGGTGAACGAGGGGTCGAACGCGACCGCGAGGAACCCGCGGACCGCCATCTCCTGTGCGTACAGGCCGCTCGACTGCTCCTTGCAGGCGCCGAACGGGCCGCTCACGGCTATGGCGGGGAGCTTGCCCTCGGTATCCTTCGGCTTGTACAGGTCCGCCGCAAGCGTGATGCCGTAGCGGTTCACGAACGTCACCTTCGCGTGGTCGACGCGCTCGTCGCGGGGGAACACCTTGTCCCACTCGGCGGTCAGCTGCAGGTCTGCGGTCTTCATCATATCGGGCTCCTTAAAGGTCGGTTGCCAAGTACCCGTCTTGGGGTATGATGGCATCGTAAAAGCTAAACCTGACTTTAGGTCAAGCATTGTTTTCGAGGAGAGGTCATGACGTACACCATCGGCCAGGTTGCGGAGATGTTCGACCTGCCCATTTCCACGCTGCGATACTACGACAAGGAGGGTCTGTTCCCCTCCCTCGAGCGCAAGTCGGGCATACGGAGGTTCAGCGAGGTCGAAATAGATGCCCTGCGTGTCATCGAGTGCTTGAAGGGCTCGGGACTCGAGATCAAGGACATCAAGAAGTTCATGGATTGGTGCGTCCAGGGCCCCGATACATATGCCCAGCGAAAGGAGCTTTTCGAGCGGCGCCTCGATGTCCTGGAGGAGGAGATCGACCGGCTGTCGCGCATGCGCGACATGCTGAAGTACAAATGCTGGTACTACGGCACCGCGCTCGCCGACGGCGGCGAGGAGCGCATTCAGGCCATGATGCCCGACAACTTGCCTCCCGACATCCAGAAGCTCTACGATGCAAGCTTTCGCTCTTAGGCTTCGAGTTGCCGCCCGGGTCGCACCGCCTTCGGATCCGATGTCTCTGATGAGACGGGGAGTGGGCTCCTGAACTGGGAAGATAACGCGTTTCTCCACTTGCGTCTGTCCCGAGGCCCCTCTACAATGGCGTGTAACGAAGACGTGGATCCCCTGCGTTGGATGCGTCTTCCAGTTTTTGGGTGAACTCCGACGATTGCTAGTCGCCGGAGTTCTTTCTTTCAGATCGCTTCCTAAGCAGGCCGACGATGTCGGTCGCTAGCGCGACTGCCTTGGCAATCGCGTCGGCGATGGACAGGATTGTGCTCAAGACGAAAAGCTCGACCATGGGCACCACCTCCCTCCTGCCACCGGCGTGCACGGCATTCGGAAGACACATCCTGGGATCCACGCCCTCGAAAAGCGGATGCTAGCACCCGAATCTAACCAATCCACTTGAGATTTCTAAACAGAACCTGACCGAAACCTGATCAAGGCCTGAACAAAACCTTAACGCCGCCGGTAGATGGCCTGTTCGAGCCCTTGTTATGCTTCTGGTTTCGCCTACACTTGGAAGCATGCTATGCCGAAGGCTGCATGTGTTTGACCAGGGGGGTGGGCCATGAAGCATCGATGCAAGGTGACCGTGCTCGACAAGAAGCTGTTCCCGGAGTACCAGCGGGAGTACCTGGCCGACCCGGAGAGCGGGACGTGCCCGTGCTTCGAGGTGGGGCAGGAGTACCTGTTCGACCGCGAGCCGGACAAGGACGACTTCTATCACTTCGGCCGCGAGCTCGACCCGCCGTTCCCCTGCGCGGAGGCCTGGGACGCCATCAGCCGCTACATCTACACGGCGCTCGCGGGCGGCGCGATCATGAAGGGCTGGACGAACGACGAGCGCATCATGATCGCCTGCTGCAACGATGGCACGAGGCCGGTCGTCTTCAAGCTCGAGCGCATCGACATCCCCGAGACGGAGGAAGACGAGCGCTACCTGACGACGCACGATTTCAGCTGCGGGAAAGAGGACGCGTATACGGGGTAGGGGTTGAGGCTGTGAGCTGGGGCAGACATTAGTGCCGATCTAGCTGAAGCGGGCCATCATCGATAAAATGCATTTAAATCGCATATGTTTGCTAATCCAGGGGCAAGAATCCATGCTATGCGATGCGCGACACTGCGATGTGTTGCGATAACGGATGGAGAGCAGTGAAGAAGAATCCGAGATGCTTGTATGACAGCGATATCGAACGGTTTCTTTTGGGGGACCGCGAGTCGATCCTCGGGATTCTGTGCGATAACTATCACGGCGACATCCCAACGACTTCCCGCGAGGCCTGGATGCGAGAGATCGACATCCTGCAAACCGTTCTCGTTCCATGGAAAGATTCAGACGGACACATCGTATTCGAGTACGACATCCCGCGCCTCGGTAAGCGAATAGACGTTGTGTTGCTTTTGCGGGGAATCGTTTTTTGCCTGGAATTTAAGGTGGGGCAATCCTCGATCTATGAAAGCGATATAGATCAAGTCCTCGACTATGCGCTCGATCTGAAGAACTTTCACAAGTTCAGCGAAGATCGGCTGGTGGTGCCCATCCTGGTTGCGACCAAGTACAACTCATCGTCAGACCTCGTCCAGCCGTCGGTTTATGACGACCGGGTTGCTAATCCCCTGGTGACCGGCGAACAGGGAGTTCGCAATCTCATCAACAAGGTGTGCATGCTGTTCCCTGAGGAAGTACCTATCGATAGTCGTTGGATCATCAGCCCGTACGCGCCAACTCCCACCATTATCGAAGCTGCTAGAACGCTATACGAAAATCACACCGTTGAAGACATAACCAGACATGAGGCTGATGATGCGTCGACGGACGCCACCATCTCATTTGTTCTGGACGTGATTCACCAAAGCAAAGAGCGCGGCGAGAAGAGCATCTGTTTTGTTACCGGGGTGCCTGGTGCGGGGAAGACGCTGGTTGGACTCGACGTTGCAGTAAGGCAAACGTATCAGGACTCGGATGCGCCTGTCGATGATGAAGGGGCGGTGTATCTATCGGGCAATGGCCCTTTGGTTGCGGTGCTCACCGAGGCGCTCGCGCGCAATGACTACCAAAAAAGCCGCGATAGGGGTGAAGCGAAGAAGAAGACCGATTCCAGGCGAGAAGTCGGGAAGTTCATCCAGATCATCCATCGCTATCGCGACAACATGCTGGCGAAGATAAAGAATCCCGTTGAAAACGGTGTGCTCGAAATCGATCCGAAGAAGGCGGTCAAAATGAAGGCTGCCGGCTACGGTGAAGTGGAACACGTGGCCATATTCGATGAGGCGCAGCGGGCTTGGACGCACAAGAGGCTTGCCGACTACCTGAAGCGTGGCGGAACGTACGGCAACAAGCTAAAAGTGCCCAATTTTCCCGTGTCAGAGGCATCGTTTTTGATATGGTCGCTCGACCAGCGGGAGGATTGGGCCACCATCGTCTGTCTCGTGGGTGGAGGGCAGGAGATCCATACGGGCGAAGCGGGGATATCCGAATGGATCAAGGCTCTCAACGAGACGTTTACCCATTGGAAGGTCTTCATCTCGCCGCAGCTAACTGAGCCGGAGTATGCAGAAGGGAAGGTGAACGACCTTCTGCGGGACAACGAGAACGTAACATATTCCGAAGCCTTGCATCTGAGCGTGTCTCTTAGGTCGTTCAGGGCGGAAAAGCTCTCAGCTTTTGTCCATGCACTGCTTGAGCTAGATCCGAATGCCGCCAAAATCTACGCGGAAATAAAGGATCGCTATCCCATTGCCCTTACAAGAAACATGGAAACGGCGAAGGAGTGGCTCCATTCCAAGGTGCGGGGTACCGAACGAACCGGGGTGCTCATCACCAAGGAATCGGCGCGATACAAACCGCTGGGAGTTCACGTTTTGCCCTCAGACGACAAGAATACCGTTCATTGGTTCCTCGAAGATAAGGTCGATACAAGATCTTCCAATTACCTGGAAGATGCGGCGACGGAAATTCAGGTGCAGGGACTCGAGCTGGACTACACCTGCCTGTTGTGGGATGCCGATATGCGTTACGAAAACGGAAAGTGGCGCTTCTACAAGTTCAACGGGAAAACCGAGTGGCGAGAGCTGATCGATTCTTCTGAAAACAAGCACGAGCAGATGAAGTACATGCTCAATGCCTATCGCGTCCTGCTGACCAGAGCACGTTCCGGGATGGTCATTTGTGTTCCCGAAGGTAACAGCAATCGGACGGCGAGCGGATTTCCTGAAGACAGTACTCGTCTTCCCGAGTTCTACGATGGCACTTTCAACTATCTGAGAAGCCTTGGTTTAGAGCTAATCTAATCTGCGCCTGAATTGGATGCGTCAAGTAGTCCTTGCCTCTTGATTGCCTCGATCACCTGCACGTCTGCCGGCAGCCACTCCACGTCGTCGATGGTGTTGCCGTCGAGCCACCGCGCGGAGCTGTGTTCCGTTAGGTGCAGGTGACCGCTTTTGACGTGCGCCAGGAAGCACTGCATGTGCAGGTGGAACGTGTCGTAGTCGTAGTCGACGGTGGTGAGCAGCGAGTCGACCTCGATAGTGGTCTCGAGCTCTTCCTGTATCTCACGGACAAGCGCTTCCTCGGGGGTCTCGCCGGGCTCGATTTTCCCTCCCGGGAACTCCCACTTGCCGGCAAAGTCGCCATATCCGCGCTGTGTGGCGAAGACGGTTCCCTCGTGGCAGATTATGGCCGCAACCACATCGATTGATTTCATGGGCTTGTTCCTCCCGGGGTGCAGCGTCTGCTACCCCAGCTCCAGCGTGACTTCCACGTCGCCTTCGCCGAGGGTGTCGAGGAGGCTCTCCGTTGTGGCGCCCTCGATCTTGGCTAACCTTGTGAAACTCCAGGTGTTCTCGTCGTAGTAGATCGTGAGCTGGTTGCCTTGGTAGAGGAGGATGTCGCCGGGTTCCGTGGTGATCTCCTCGTCGTTTGCGGACAGCTCGAAGCCGAGCGGGCCGACCTTCTCGAATCCGCCGTATTCGCTCAGCTGCAGCGTCAGCGGTCCTTGTGCGAGTTGCTCGGCGAGGGCCTGCGCCGCGGGGGTGTCCGCGAGGACCGCTTCGAGGGTTTTGTCGCCCACCTTGATGTTCAACGCGGTCGCCTCCTGAGCCTGTTCCGTCGCTGCGGTCTCCGCCGCCTTGTCCGTCTGCGGTTCCTCGATTGCGGGCTGCCCGGTTTCCGTCGCTTCCTCGTTTGCCGTGCCGCCGCACCCGGCCATGAGCACCAGCGCGAGCGCCGCGGTGCAGGTGGCCGTGACCACAGCGAGCTTGTTCTTGCGTGCCACCGCTCCTCCTCTTCATCTGCTTGCTCCAATTATAGTTGCATCGCCATGCGGCGGAATCGCACTGGCTCGCTCTCTCCGCGCGTGCCGTATCATGTATGTGTTGGAAGGGGGCGCTATGCGGTCATCGCGGTACAACGTCATCGAACCCTACGGGGATGAGTTCTTGGTCTATAACACGGCTAACGGCGCGTTCGCTGCGCTCGATGCGGCGGTCCACGCCGAGCTGCTCGCGGGCGAGGGGCCTCATGCCGAACGCCTCGCCGAGGCCGGCTTCCTCACCTCCCTGCTTCCCGCGGAGGAACTCGATGCGATTTGCGAGCGCTTCGACACCGTGCGCGCCGACCGCTCCAAGCTCGAGTTGAGCCTCGTTCCCACGTACATCTGCAACTACCGCTGTCCGTATTGCTACGAGAAGGGGCACAATTCCATTCCGGGCAAGATGGATGCCGCGATGATGGACACGATCATGGTCTTCGTGGAGGACCGCTATGCCGCGGAGCCCTTCAAGCTGCTCTCCGTGCAGTGGTACGGCGGCGATCCGTCGCTTGCGCTCGACGTTGTGGCCGAGCTCTCAAACCGGCTGATCACCTGGTGCGACGAGCGCGGCATCACCTACCAGGCGCTCATGCTCACCAACGCCAATCTCATCGACGCAGAGGCCGCCGCCCTCATCGCGCGCTGCCGCATCTCTCCCGTGCTGCTGACGATCGACGGGCCCGAGCACGTTCACAACGCGCGGCGTGTCGCGGCGGATGGGAGCAACTCCTACGAGGCCAACATCCGGGCGGCCCGCCACCTGCGCGCCAATGGCGTGGAGGTGGGTGCGACGATGAACGTCGACAAGGTGTCGTGGCCGCTCTACGCGGAGTTCCGTGACAAGCTGCTCGCCGAGGAGGGCATCGAGCTCGGGACGGGCAAGCTGTGCGATTACGGCCACTTCTTCGGCGAGGCTCCCTTCGCACCGCCGGACTTCGACCTCTTCACGCACGAGGAGTTCTTCGATGCGCGCCTCGAGCTGTTCGCCTCCGAGGAGCACAATGCCGCCGAGATGCGAGAGCTGCTCGCACCCATCAACCGTTTCTGCGCCGGTAACCTCGACAACTACTTCGTCATCGACCTGCTCGGCGACGTCTACAACTGCGATGGCTGGGTGGGGGACCGCTCGCATGTGCGCTTCAACCTGCACGACGACCCGCTGACGTGGCTCGTCTCCGACATCGTCTTCGATGCGACGCGCGATCCGAAGTGCAGCATCTGCGAGCTGCTGCCGGTGTGCTATGGAAACTGCTACTGGGAGCGGGTGTGCAACGACATGCCCTGCCACCCGTTCAAGACGACGATCGGCGGCTATCTGCGCATCTACCGCGATTGCTTCGACGAGTCGGCCGCGGACTCGGACGGCCTCGCGCTCCTGGCGCGCCGCATGCGCTAGGGGTACGCGGTCGTTCTCGTTCCCGTGCGGGAAAGTATGATGAGAATCGCTTGTGCGTTCCCGAACGGTAACATATAATCCAGCACACGATAGATAATCCCGAACGGGAATGACAAGGTCATCATGCGTAAAGTCCATTCGGCATACGATGTAGGCGACGTCGTCCGCGCTGCGCGCAAGGCGGCGGGGCTCACCCAGCGCGAGCTGTCGGAGGTGTGCGGCTGCGGCGTCCGCTTTCTGTCCGATCTCGAGAACGGCAAGCCAACGATAGAGCTCGACAAGGCCATCCGCGTGCTCAACACCCTGAGCATCGACGTCTGCCTGGGCAAGAGGAGCTTCTCATGAGCCTGGTCGTCTACTCCGGCGGCGCACGGGTGGGGGTACTCGACATGGCGGCGGACGAGCCGTTCTACGGATTCGCCTACGACCCGTCGTATCTCTCATCCGAGCATGCGCTGCCCCTCTCGCTGTCGCTTCCCCTGTGGGCCAACCGCTTCTGCGGCGCGGATGCCCTGCCGTTTTTCGAGGGGCTTCTCCCGGAAGGCGACGTCCGGGCCTCCGTGGCACGCCAGCTGGGCATATCGGAGCGCAGCCCCGCTAAGCTGCTCCGGGCGCTCGGCAAGGATTGCGCGGGCGACATCGCGGTACTCGAGGAGGACGATCCGTATCAGCCCCCGGCCTCGGATCTCTACGCTCGCCTCGACGGGGGTCTTGCCCGCATAGCGGCGAATCCCTTCGGCGAGATCTCGCGCTTGAGAGCCGAGAACAGGCTCTCCCTTGCCGGTGGACAGGAGAAGATCGCCCTGTACCACGACAGCCGCGAGCCCCTGGAAACCGGATGGTGGATTCCCCTCGAGGGCTCTCCCTCGACACATATCGTGAAGCCCCAGGCTAACGAGGCCTATCCCCGGCTCGTGCACAACGAGTATCTGTGCATGCGGCTCGCCCGTCTCGCGCGGATCGATGTCGCGGATGTCGACATCGTCTCGTGCGGGCGTCCGTTGCTCGTGGTCAAGCGTTTCGACCGTGAGGGGACGGAGCGGCGTAATGCCGACGGTCTGACGGTGCAAAGGCGGTTGAGGCAGGAGGATTTCTGCCAGGCGCTCGGGTTCGACTCATCGCGCAAATATGAGGCGGATGGGGGACCGTCCATAGCCGACGTGCGCGTCCTGCTGCTGGGGTATAGCGCGAACGCTCTGGAGGACCTCCTCGCGCTGCTCCGGCTCGCGCTGTTCAACTTCCTCGTGGGTAACTGCGATGCGCATGCGAAGAACTACTCTATGATGCTCGGGGCGCGTGAGGCTGTGCGGCTCGCGCCGGCATATGACCTCGTCTCCACGACGGTGTACGACGGGACGTTCGGCAGCGCGCTCTCGCGGCGGATGGGCATGCGCATCGGTGCGCATTCGAACATCGACAAGGTGGCTGCGGAGGATCTGGGGATGCTCGCGGACGCTATGGGCGTCTCGTCCAAGCTGGTCGACCGCGAGTTTCGCGAGCTCTCCGCGGCCATGCTCGAGGTCTTCGACGTCGCCGTGGAAGACTTGGCGAGCCACGTGTCGGATGACGTATCCGAGCTCGTGGAGAGGATTCGCGCCGGCATCGAGGCGCGCTCACGCGTTCTGGGACAGTTTTGACCGGGTCGAAGGTGTCCCACGCGTTCGCGTCGCTCTACGCCATCTCCTCGTTGCCGCCTCGCTCGT
The DNA here is from genome assembly GCA_050946275.1 of Coriobacteriales bacterium. Lineage (GTDB taxonomy): Bacteria > Actinomycetota > Coriobacteriia > Coriobacteriales > CADBOM01 > JBMNUM01. Next base: position 142,367 of record JBMNUM010000002.1, on the reverse strand, counting down.
CGTGGGCCTCCTCGGCCTCGCGCTCCTTCTGGCGCAGCGCCTCCTGATAGCCCTTGAGCGGGTCGAAGGGCACGAATATCTTGACGCGCTGCGAGATGGGCATGCGCGGGCGGGGGAGGGGCGGTTGCTGCGGGCCGCGGGACTGCGTGTTCATGTCATTCACCGCTCTTGTGCCCTCCGATCTGCCGGTTGCGCTCCTGCTGCGTCGCCTGCGGCATGAGGTCGATGCCCTTGAGCAAGGCGTTCTTCCCGAACTTGCTCTGGACGTCGAGGATGGCTTCCTGGCGGCTGCGCTCCTCGGCGCTGGCCTCCTCGTCGGCGAACAGCGACAGCTGCGCCGAGCCCTCCTCCTCCGGCATGATGTTGTTGAAGCCGAGCATGATGCCGTGGATCGGCGCCTCGCGGTCCACGATGCGCTCGAACAGCCCGACCGTCCGCGGCATGATGACGCTGCGCGCGTTCGTCGGCTCGCCGAAGCGTGCGGTGCCGTGGCCTCCCGCGCCGTCGATCACGTTGTGGTCGTAGCGCACGTGCATCGTCATCGACTCCGCCGCCACGCCGCGCTTCACCATCTCGAGGCACGATGTGTCGCACATCTCCTTGGCGATGAGCAGGGCGTCCTCGAAGGGGTAGCCCGTGCCCAGCACCTGCGCGTTCACGATCGAGTGCGCCCTGGGCTCGTAGGCCTTGATGTCCGCGATGGTGCACGGTTCGAGGCCCCAGGCGTGGTCGAAGAGGATCTCCGCGTCGATGCCGAAGACCTTGTAGAGCACCTCGAGGTCGGGGTAGAGCGCGAGCTCGCCCATCGTGCGGATGCCGAGCTCGTGCAGGCGCCGCTCCGTGCCGCGCCCGATGCGCCAGAAGTCCGTCAGGGGCGTGTGGTTCCAGAGCGTTGCGCGGTAGCTCTCCACGTCGAGCTCGCCGAAGAACGTCGGGCTGTGCTTCGCCGTGATGTCGAGTGCGATCTTGGCGAGATAGAGGTTGGGACCCAGCCCGCACGTCGCGGGGATGCCAAGCTCGTCGAGCACCGTCTGGCGGATGCGCTCGCCCAGCTCGCGCGCCGTGCACCCGTAGAACGACAGGTAGTTGGTGACATCGAAGAACGCCTCGTCGATCGAGTAGACGTGGATGTCGTCCTTCGAGAAGAAGCGCAGGTAGATGGCGTAGACTTCTGCCGAGGCCTCGACGTAGCGGGCCATGCGCGGCGGCGCCATGATGTAGTCGATGCCCTTGGGGATCTCGAACACGCGGGCGCGCCCCGGGATGCCGAGCGCCTTGAGCGCGGGCGACACGGCGAGGCAGATCGTCTTGTCCGTGCGCTCGGGGTCTGCCACGACGAGCTTGGCCGTCATGGGGTCGAGTCCCCGGTCGACGCACTCGACCGATGCGTAGAACGACTTCAAGTCTATGCACAGGTACTGCTTGTCCACATCGGCTCCTTGGGTGAGGCGGGGTCAGATCCCGCCTGTCCCACTAGGCTAGGCCGCGGCCGAGATCGTAGGCCTCGCGCGGGTACTTGCTGCCCCTTGTCATGCCCGGCGTGCCGCAGCCCTTGCCGACCACGCGGCCGCAGTCGCGCAGCTCGAGGTAGCGCACGAGCGTGTCGTAGTGGGCCTCGAGCGCCTCGAACGACCAGTTGTCGTCGTTCCAGGCGACGGTGAGCAGCACCGACTTGAGGTGCTTGGCCGTGATGGGCGTGTTCGCGCTGCAGAAACGGTCGATGACGGTCTTGAGCTGAGCGGTCATGTCGAAGTAGTACAGCGGCGTGGCGAGCACGAGCATGTCTGCGCCGAGGATCTTCGGGCGCAGCAGGTCCATGTCGTCGCTGAGCGCGCACGGACCGTTGTAGCCGCACGCCACGCATCCGGTGCACGGCGCGATGTCGAGCTCCGCGACGTCCACGCGCTCCACCGCGTGCCCTGCCTCGCGCGCTCCCCGCGCGAACTCCTCGACGAGAATCGACGTCGAGCCGTTGATGTTGGGACTTCCCTGCAAGACCAGGATGTTCATGCCGTTCTCCATCTCCCGATGAGTCGCTCGTGACAGTCATCATTGACTCATCCTCTAGTGTAAATGAGTCGGTTGTGACAGTCATCAGCGCCCCATTTGCGCCTATACTAGGCTGTATCCTACCGGGGCAATTGGATGGAGAGGGGAGCTGGCGATGGACGACCTGATCGCCGCAACGCCGGGCAAGCTGGGCTTCGGGCTCATGCGCCTGCCGCGCAAGTTCGGGCGTACCGACGTGAAGCAGGTCTCGCAGATGGTCGATCTGTTCCTGGAGAGCGGGTTCACGTACTTCGACACGGCGTTCGTGTACGTCGGTTCCGAGCAAACCATCGGCAAGGCGCTCGTCAAGCGTCATCCGCGCGAGTCGTTCACGCTGGCCAGCAAGGTGTACGCTCCGCTGGCCCCGACGAAGTCGGCCGCGCACAAGCAGTTCGAGACCACGCTCAAGCGCACGGGGGCCGGCTACATCGATTACTACCTGCTCCACACGCTCACGAACGGCAACTATCAGATGTACGATCGTCTCGACCTGTGGAACTGGGCGCAGAAGAAGAAGGAGGAGGGGCTCATCAAGCACGTGGGCTTCTCGTTCCACGCCGGACCGATCTTGCTCGACCAGATTCTCACCGCGCATCCCGAGGTGGAGTTCGTGCAGCTGCAGCTCAACTACGCGGACTGGGAGGACAAGGCAATCGCGTCGCGCGCAAACTACGAGGTGGCGCGCAAGCACGGCAAGCCGATCGTCGTGATGGAGCCCGTCAAGGGAGGCAAGCTCGCCAAGCCGCCGCGCGAGGCCGCGGAGTTGCTGAAAGCCGCGAATCCGGATGCGTCGCTTGCCTCGTGGGCCATCCGCTTCGTCGCGTCGCTCGAGGGCATCCTGAGCGTGCTCTCTGGCATGTCGAATCTCGAGCAGATGCGCGACAACGTCTCGTACATGCGCGACTTCAAGCCGCTTTCCGACGAGGAGCGCGCGGTGCTGCGCGAGGTGCAGCAGATCATGCACGACTCGCCGATCATCCAGTGCACGAACTGCCGCTACTGCGTGGACGGCTGCCCGCAGAAGATCGCGATTCCCGAGGTGTTCGAGGCGATGAACCTGCGGCTGGGCAACGGGCAGATCGAGGAGTCGAAGGTTGCGTACGAGCAGGCTGTGCGCGGGGGCGGCAAGGCCTCCGAATGCATCGAATGCGGGCAGTGCAACGAGGTCTGCACGCAGCAGATCGACGTGATGGCGCGTCTCAAGGACGTAGCCGCCGCGCTAGAATAGCCCGACAAGCATGTGGAACGCTCCCCGGGGGAGCGTTCCAATCGAAGGGGGAGTGTGAATGACGCCTGAGGAACGCGGGCGCGTAATCGTCCGGACGAGCATCGTCGGCATCGTCGCCAACGTCTTGCTGGCGGCGTTCAAGGCCATCGTCGGTCTGGCGGCGAACTCCATCGCCGTCGTGCTCGATGCCGTGAACAACCTCACCGACGCGCTGTCGTCGGTCGTCACCATCGTGGGTGCCAAGCTCGCCGGCAAGAAGCCCGACAAGGACCATCCGCTCGGCCATGGCCGCTATGAGTACATCTCGGCTCTCGTCATCGTGGCGATCGTGCTCTATGCGGGCGTCACGTCGCTCGTCGAGTCGGTCAAGAAGATCATCGACCCGAGCGTGCCCGACTACTCGACCGTCACGCTCGTCATCATCGCCGTCGCCGTCGTCGCCAAGATCGTGCTGGGACGCTATGTCACGGCGAAGGGGCGCGCGGTCGATTCCGGCTCGCTCGTCGCCTCCGGCAAGGATGCGCTATTCGACGCGGCCATCTCGGCTTCCGTGCTCACGGCGGCGCTCATCTACCTGGCGACGGGCTTCAGCCTCGAGGCCTATGTGGGTGTCGTCATCTCCGTCGTCATCATCAAGGCCGGCATCGACATGCTGCGTGAGGCGCTCGACGACATCCTCGGGCACCGGCCCGATCCCGAGCTCTCCGCGGGGATCAAGCGCACGGTGTGCGACGACCCCGAGGTGCTAGGCGCCTACGACTTGCTGCTTGAGAGCTACGGCCCCGACCTCACCGTGGGCGCCGTGCACGTCGAGGTGGCCGACACCATGACGGCCGCGCAGATCGACGCGATGACGCGGCGCCTGCAAGCCGCCGTCTACCAGGAACACCACATAGCGCTGGCGACCGTCGGCATCTATTCGCGCAACACGACGGATGATGCGGTGATGGACATGCAGTCCGAGCTCACGCGTGTGGTGATGAGCCATGAGGGCGCGCTGCAGATGCACGGCTTCTACGTGGATGTGGACGCGAAGCGCTTGTCAAGTGTACTGGGCATTGGGCACGGTCCCGTGCCAAATGCCCTGTCCACTTGACACGCGTCTGTCCCATTAATGGTATACTCTTGCTATCGCGAAACCCCTGTTCGGAGGAGGATTCCCCATGGCTGCGAATGGCAAGCAGAAGCTCAAGCTGCTCTATCTGTACAAGATGCTCGCGGAGGAGACCGATGCCGATCACGGCCTCTCCATGGCCGACATCCTCGAGCGGCTCGAAGAGCTCGGGATCCCCGCCGAGCGAAAGGGAATCTACCGCGACATCGATGTGCTGCGCGAGTTCGGCTACAAGATCAACACCATCCAGCGCATGCCGGTGGAGTACACGCTCGAGCGCACGGGAATGGAGCTGTCCGAGCTCATGCTGCTCGTGGACGCTGTGCAGTCGTGCCGCTTCCTCACGAAGCGCATGAGCGCCCGCCTCGTGAATCAGGTCCGCGAGCTCGCGAGTCCGCGGGAGCGCGACCAACTCGACAAGCGCGTGCACGTTGACGACCGGGTCAAGCACCAGAACGAGTCGGTGTTCCACAACGTCGACGTGATCCACGAGGCAATGCGCCTCAAGCGCAAGGTGAGCTTCCTCTACTACAAGTACGACATCAACATGCAGCCCGTGCTGCAGCATGATGGCAAGCCCTATGTCCACACGCCGGTGCAGGTCGTGTTCTCGGATGGCTTCTACTACCTCGTCTCCTGGACGGACACCTACGAGGAGTTCGTGCGGTTCCGCATCGACCGCATGAGGATCGTGCAGGTAACGGACGAGAAGGCCACCCGCAACGAGCGCATCGCGAACTTCGCCTTCGAGGGCTTCGCCTACCAGTCGTTCGGCATGTTCGATGGCGAGCTGATCCATCCTCGCTTGCGCGTTGCGGCCGATGCGATGGACATCGTGGTGGACCGCTTCGGCGACGAGATCCATCCGAGCGCCTGCGATGACGGTACGGCGGAGCTGAGCGTCGCCGTGCGCAAGAGCCCGCAGTTCTTCGGGTGGGTCGCCAGCATGAACGGCCACGTGACCATCGTGGGGCCGGCCAAGCTCGTCGACGAGTACCGCACGTGGCTGCGTGGCCTCGCCGACGAGCTGCCCGAGTGAGTCGAATCCGGGCTGCCCGGATCTGACTCATTGGTGATTGGCGCTGGTTGCTAGCAGCGCTTCCAGCGGAGGTCGTGGAGCTGGTTCTCCGCGGCGCCCGCCCTGCCGAAGTCGGGGACCGGTATCACGCGCTTGCGGGTGTCGACCGCGCCGATCCAAACCGGTGCGGATTCGTCCTCCCCGTACTTCACCACGTCGGCGTTCTCGAACCGCAGGACGGTTGGACCTCCCGTGAACCAGGCGCCGGTGCTATCGTCCCAGATCCGGAAGCGCTCGAGAGGGTCTCCCATCCAGCTTCGCGACGCATTGCACTCGGCGAGATGGCGTGCGAGTTCCCCGAGCCACTCGATCTGCCCGTCAAGGGGCTGGAACGACAGCGAGAGCACGAGCCGTCCCTCGAGGTAGACCGGCCCGGCGGCGGGGGAGAGACCTTCCGCCAGCGATTCGAGGGGCCGGCACGTCCGGCTTTTGGCAGGTGGGTTGTCCTCGGGCAAGTTGCCCTCGTCGTCACCCGCATGGTCGGTGGAGCGGGCATCGGGTACGCCATCCGCATAATCCGTGTTGCCGAACAGGGCGTTCACGTGGACTTGCGTGCACTCGCGCACCATGACGATCCGCTCCTTTCCGTGGTCTTGGCTACCTGCCGCCACAGATTATAGAGAGGCCGACAAACGCGGAATGTCCCGAAAACGTCCCTGCGAATGGGGTTGGTGGGGAATTGGCGAGAAAAACGCGTTGCTATCCTAGTCGATTGCCTCGGTCTCGAACTCGCCGTTGACGAGGCGCACGAGGCTGCGCGCCGTCGTGTCATGGGAGTTTTGGTCGCCGCTGAGATAGTCGATGACGAGGAAGGGGCCCTCCTCGTCGGAGCCCTCCTGCACACGCTCGATCTCGTATGCGCTGTCGATGATGCCCTCGTCGTTGCTGCGGCCCATCGTCAGCCCGATCGCATCGGGTGCCTCGTCGCCGTTCTTGTAGTAGTTCACGAGCACGGTCTCGAGCGTGCCGTCGTCGTTGGAATCCCAGCGGAAGCTCGCGCGCGTGAACTCGAGGTCCTCGAGGTTCTCGTCGGCGAGGGGCGCCATGGTCTCCGAGGGGTCGCCCATGCCCGCGGCGCCACCGGAAGGCGAGTCGCCTGACCCGCCGCCGCACGCGGTGAGCGCGAGCACGACGGCCACGGCGCATAAGGCGATGATCGAGAGCAGGCCGATGCGCTTCACGTTGTGCTCCTCTCAATGGACGCAACAGGTACGGCAGCTGGCGCGAGCTTGTCCGCGAAATATGGCCGAGGCAAGAAGCCTGCTGGACGGACAACTGTCTCCAGCTCGCCTGACTTCAGTAATTTAGTGTACATAGTTTTCGAAAAAGGGTCGAAATCGGGGCAATTGAGCTGCAATTTGCAGAACTGTGTGCACTAATCGGCCAACGGGGTGGCTGGCCATGGTGCCAGAAGGGCAGCTGGACATGGCACCTGTGGAACGCTCCCCGGGGGAGCGTTCCAATAGGTGCGGCCGCCATGGCGCTGCGGGCTTGAGCGCTCCCGACTGGAACGCTCCTCGGGGGAGCGTTCCACAGGCTACTGTTGCGATGCTATCCCAGGCCGCAGGCGATGCAGATGCCGTACACGATGAACGCCACCACCCAGGCGATGGCGCATTGCAGTACCACGATGCCGAGTGCCCACTTTCCGCCGAGCTCTCGCTTGATGGCGGCGATGGCCGCCACGCATGGCGTGTAGAGCAGGCAGAACACGAGGAAGCTCGCGGCCGCTGCGGGCGAGAGCGCCGCGACGAGCGACCCGCCGACGAACATCACGGACAGCGACGAGACGACGACCTCCTTGGCCATGAAGCCCGCGATGAGCGCGGTGGCGAAGCGCCAGTCGCCGAAGCCGAGCGGGGAGAACACCGGCGCGATCCATCCCGCGACGAGCGCGAGGATGCTCTGGCTCGGGTCGCTCACCAGCACGAGCTGCGGGCTGAACGACTGCAGGAACCACACGATGATCGTCGCCACGAAGATGACGGTGAACGCGCGGGTCACGAAGTCCTTCGTCTTGTCCCACACGAGCCGTCCCACGCTCACGGCCGACGGCATGCGGTAGTTCGGCAGCTCCATGACGAACGGCACGGCCTCGCCCTTGAACGCCGAGCGATGCGAGATGAGTCCCGTGATGATAGCGACGACGATGCCGAGCAGGTACAGCCCGATCATCACCCAGCCCGCATGGCGCGGGAAGAACATGTTGGCCACGAAGCCGTAGATCGTGAGCTTGGTCACGCAGCTCATGAACGGCGTGAGCATGATGGTGAGCTTGCGGTCGCGCTCGGACGGCATCGTGCGCGCGGCCATGACGGCCGGCACCGTGCAGCCGAATCCCATGATCATCGGGACGATCGACCGGCCCGATAAGCCTATCTTGCGCAACGCGCGGTCCATGACGAACGCAGCGCGCGCCATGTAGCCCGTGTCCTGCAACAGCGACAGGAAGAAGAACATGATGACGATGAGCGGCAGGAACAGCAGCACCGTTCCAACGCCGTTGTAGACGCCGCCGATGATGAATGATGTGATGACGGGTCCGGCTCCGGCCGATTCGAGCGCCGACTCCGTCGCGGCGGTCACGGTGTCGACGCCGAGCTGGATGAGGTCTTGGAAGAACGGCCCGATCACGTTGAAGGTGAGCAGGAAGATGACCGCCATGATGACGATGAACACGGGGATGGCGGTCCAGCGGCCCGTGAGGATGCGGTCGATTGAGAGGCTGCGCGAGCGCTCCTTGCTCTCGTGGGGCTTCACGACCGCGCGCTCGACGACCTTGTTGATGAACGAGAAGCGCATGTCGGCGATGGCGGCCGCACGGTCGAGGCCGCGCTCCTGCTCCATCTGCACGATGATGTGCTCGATCGTCTCGAGCTCGTTTTGCGTGAGGCCGAGCGCCTTGGTGACGCTTTCGTCGCCCTCGGCGAGTTTCGTCGCGGCGAAACGCAGCGGGATGCCCGCTTGCTCTGCGTGGTCCTCGATGAGGTGCATGATGCCGTGCAGGCACCGGTGTACGGCACCGCCGTTCTCGCTCGCATCGCAGAAGTCGAGCCGTCCGGGCCGCTCCTGGTAGTGCGCGACGTGCATGGCGTGGCTGACGAGCTCGTCGACGCCCTCGTTGCGCGCGGCCGAGATGGGCACGATGGGGATGCCGAGCATGCCCTCCATCTCGTTGATGCGGATCGAGCCGCCGTTGCCCTGCACCTCGTCCATCATGTTGAGCGCGAGCACCATGGGCACGTCGAGCTCCATGAGCTGCATCGTGAGATAGAGGCTGCGCTCGATGTTCGTCGCGTCGACGATGTTGATGATGCCGGTCGGCTTCTCGTCGAGGATGAACTGGCGCGAGACGATCTCCTCGTTGCTGTACGGCGACATCGAGTAGATGCCCGGCAGGTCGACGACGTTCGTGTGCTCGCGCCCGCGGATGGGGCCCTCCTTGCGGTCCACCGTGACGCCGGGGAAGTTGCCGACGCGCTGGTTCGCGCCGGTCAGGCGGTTGAAGAGCGTGGTCTTGCCGCTGTTCTGGTTGCCGGCGAGCGCGAAGGTGAGCAGCGCATCGTCGGGTAGCGGGTTCTCGTCGGCGCGGGAGTGGAATCGCCCGCCCTCGCCAAGTCCGGGGTGGTCGAGCTCGGGCGTGGGGGAGACCGGGATGTCCGGCGCTTTCGTGGCGCTCGGGTGCTTTGCGACGGGGGTGTCGACCGGTTCGATCTGGATCTGCGCGGCGTCGTTGGCGCGCAGCGTGAGCTCGTAGTCGTGGATGCGGAACTCGAGCGGGTCGCCCATCGGCGCGCGCTTCACGAACGTGACCTGCGCACCGGGAACGATTCCCATGTCGAGGAAGTGCTGGCGCAGCGCGCCCTCGCCTCCAACGATGGTGACGCATCCGGTCTTGCCCTCTTCGAGCGCGGCGAGCGTGGCCGCGCCCTGAATCTGACGTGCTTCAGTCTCCATGTATCCCCATATCCTCAAATCGCGGAGGCGACCCCCATCGTCTCCAACGCTCAGAATAAGTTACATGATGATAACTTTAAGTTACAAGAGACTAACTATTCGTGCCGCTAGGACGCGCATTTCTCACGCAAGCGGACTTCAAACATGGCAAAACCTGACAATCGCGTCAGACGTGTTTGTCATGACACCGGCGTCTGACGTGATTGTCAGGTTTCGGTATCATGGGAGAGCGGTCTCGTCTGCCGCGGTAAGGGGGATTCTCATGAAGTTCGGGCGCATCGTGCTGGGAACGGCGCTTGTTCTGGCCGTGGCCCTGGTTGTCGCCATCGCGCCGGCCCGCATCACCCCGGCCTTCGGAGTGGGGCAGCAGTACACGCTCGCGGCCGACTCCGATGCACCGGGCGCTACTGAGGGCGACCCGGCGGCTGACGAGCAGCCCGATCCTTGCGAGGCCAACGGTCACAGCTACGTGTACACCGACAAGAAGGACGGCGCGAACCATGTCGCAACCTGCGAGGTCTGCGGCACGACGGTGGTGCAGGGGCACACGTGGTCGAACTGCGAGTGCACCAAGTGTGGCGCCACGTTCGCGGCGCCCAAGATCACGACCCTGCAGAACACGGCGGCGGGCGTCAAGGTCGCCTGGCAGAAGACGAACGGCACGCAGAAGTACCGCGTCTACCGCAAGCTCGGCAGCGGCAACTGGAAGACGCTGACCGATACGACGGCGCTTTCCTTCATCGACAAGACGGCGGCTGCGGGCAAGGACTACCGCTACACCGTCAGGAGCATCTCGCCGGCATGGAGCGCGTTCAACGGCACCGGCAAGCCCATCCGCTGCCTGAAGGCGCCCGCGATGAAGAACCTCCTGCACGTCGACGCGGGCGTGAAGGTCAGCTGGCTCAAGACGCCCGGCGCCAAGGGGTACATGGTGTACCGCAAGGCCGGGTCGGGCAGCTTCGTGAAGCTGGGGAGCACGCACGGCCTGAGCTACACCGACAAGAAGGCGAAGGCCGGCGTGAGGTACACGTACACCGTGAGGTCCTACGGCGGCAATTGCGCGAGCGTGCTCAAGACGTCGGGCAGGACGATCCAGCTCATCAAGTGGAATCCGAAGTGGAAGTACGCCGGCTACTCCAAGATTCACAGCGACATGGCCGCGCTGTACATCTCGCCTGCAGCGAAGCGCAAGGGGATCGTGGTCGCCATCAACGCCGGACACGGCACCAGGGGAGGCTCGTCCGTCCGCACGCTGTGCCATCCGAACGGAACGCCGAAGGTGACTGGAGGCAGCACCGCGGCGGGCTCGAAATACGCGACGGCGATCGCGGATGGCACGACGCTGTCCGGCGGGACGAGCGAGGCGTCGGCGACGCTGAAGGTGGCGATGGTCACGCGCGGGAAGCTGCTGGCCGCGGGCTATGACGTCCTGATGCTGCGCGAGGACGGCAATGCGCGGTTCGACAACATCGCGCGCACGGTGATCGCGAACCGCTTTGCGGACTGCCATATCTCGATTCACTACGACAGCACGTCCAGCGACAAGGGAGCCTTCTACATCAGCGTTCCGAACGTGAGCTCATACCGAAACATGCAGCCGGTGAAGGCGCACTGGAGGCAGCACAATGCCCTCGGCAGCAACCTGGTCAAGGGCCTGCGCAGCAAGGGCGTGAAGATCATGGGCGGCGGCTCGATGGCCATCGACCTGACGCAGACGTCCTACTCGACCATCCCCTCGGTCGACCTCGAGGTGGGCGACCGGGCCTCGAGCCGCTCTGCATCACAGGTGAACAAGCTGGCCAACGGCATAGTCGCCGGCGTGAACCGTTACTTCTAACGCCCTGATTGACAGGTCCCGCTTATAGGCGCTTGGCGATCTCGGCCCAGGCGTGGGTGTGGAAGAACGTCTTGTCGAGGTCGTGCGTCATTCCCTCCCATACGGCATAGGGCATCGTCATCGAGAGCAGGTTCGCCAGCACCGGGCGACGCTGCGAGACATCGAAGAGCCCCATGACGGCCTGCGGGTCGTCGCTGTCGATCTCGTTGGCGGCGAACATGATCGACTGGCACGCGGCGCACTGCGGCACGATCGTGTTGCATGCGCGGCCGTTGTGGAATCCGAGCATGACGACGAACGCAGAGATCTGGTCGGGGTTCGCGAACGCGAAGACGAGGTCCGGCTGGCCGATCTCGTCCCACTTGGACAGCGGCGCGAACACGATGCGCGGGTAGGCGCGCTCCGAGAGGGGCAGCGACTCGCGCCACAGCAGCCCCAGGCTCTCGTCGCAGTAGAAGCGCTCGCCGACGCGCAGGTGCTCGGGCATGCCGGGAGGCGCCTCGCCCTCGGCGTATCCCTGCGAGAGCATCTTGTGGATCGTGGGGCGACCCCGCTCAAAGCCGTCGCCGAAGCAGCAGCCCACCTTGCCGCCCGCGCAGTTGCAGGTCTCCTCGGTCATCGAGCAACTGCGGCCCTTGGCGGCCGTCATGAGGAACGGCACGACGCAATTGCGTCGATCGGGCTTGGCGTCGAGGTCGCAGACGGCCTCGGTGTTGCCGAAGTAGATGCCGACGGGCTCGAGTTCGAGCTTCATCAGTTCGGCGAGCTGGACGTGGTTTGCATAGGCGCTCATGGCGGCCTCCATCCCTTGAAACCTGCCAGACAATCAAGGCGGGTCAAATTGTCATCTCATCTGCAAAACCTGCCAAACAGCCCCGCCTTGATTGACAGGTTTTGCGGTGCTATGCGATCTGGTCGCCCGCGGTGCCGCCAGGAGTCGAGGTGTAGACGGACTCGACGGTCACGAAGACGCCGCCCTTGGCCTTGATGGGCATCCCCATGGATGCGAACTTCTCGTCCACCCAGCTTTTAAGCTCCTCGAACTCCGCTCCTTCGTTCACGTAGCGCGCGGTGCCGTGCAGCACGTAGGCCTCGCGGCCCTTCCAGATGAGGACGGCGACCTTGGGGTTGGCCTGCACGTTGGCAAGCGTCTTCTTGAAGAACTGGTCGGAGAGGTACACGGTCTCCGCATCGATCAGCTTCTTCATGCCGACGATGCACATGTTCGGCTGCCCCTCCGCGGTGGCGGTGGAGAAGAAGACGTCGTCGACCTCGGTGAAAAGCTCCTGCACGCGCTCGGGCATAACGGCCATGACCTGCTCCCTTCCTCGTTGGATCGTTGAGACCATTGTAGGCGAAACGGGAATTGACGGCACCGTTGCGGGACGCTTTCGACCGGGTCAGAAGTGTCCCGGTTACAGCACCGACATCAGCGCCAGCACGATGGGAATCGTGGCGAACGACAGGACCGTCGTCATCACCGTGCCCCTGGTCGCCAGTTGCTCGTCGCCTCCGTAGACCGTGATGAGCACCGGCACCATCGTGCCGACCGGCATCGTCATCATGATCGTGAAGACGCATGCCACCGTCGGGTCCACGCCCATCGCCCCGAGCACGACCCATGCGACGATGGGCGCCACGAGCATGCGGATGGCCGTGAAGCCGTAGAGACGCCACTCGCGCACCATCTCGCGGATGTTGGAGGCTGCGATCGCCTGGCCGATGAGCATCATGGCGAGCGGTGCGGTGACGGCTCCGGCCATGTCGAGCGTCTGCATGATTGGGCCGGGCAGCGTCGTCCCCGTGAAGAACAGCGCCATCGCGATGACACTCGCGACGAGCGGCGCGCTGATGATGCGCTTGATCAGCCCCTTCACATCGACCGAGCGGCGACCGCGCACGCCCGGGCGCTCGCTGCGCTTGGAGGTGAGGATGCCCGTGGAGATGCTGAACAGGAAGACGTTCTGGATCGCGCAGAAGAGGCTGCCGAGAAACGCCGCGCCGCCGCCCACGACGGCCGCGACCACCGCGATGCCCACGAAGCCCATGTTGGCGAACGTCCCCATGAACAGGTAGAGGTTGCGCTGCCCGCGCGGCACGCGCAACACGACGTTGCTCACCCATGTCACGCCGAGCAACACGAAGTACAAGACGACGGCGAGGACGATCGACCAGCCGATCTGCGCGCCGCCCTCGGAGGCGTCCATCTTCGCCATCGACGCGATGATCATGCAGGGCAGCGTGATGTTGAGGAGAAGCTTGGCGATGTGGTTCTTGTTGCCGTCGGTGAGGTAGCCGAGCTTGGCCGCGATATAGCCTAGCACGGTGATGAGGAGCAACGCGACGATGCTCGACATGGCTCCGCCGATGCTGAACACAGGCCTCTCCTCCCTCGTCCTCGGTGGTGAAATGAGTCGAGGGACCGCCCTTCGGCTCATTGGTGCGTGCATGGTTATCATACCTGCAATCTCGTACAATCTAGCTAGCGCGGCCATGCATGGCGCGCGTCGAATCTCATGTGCGGAAGGAGCAACCATGCAGTACGAGATCGTCGGTGAGCCGTTCCCGGCAGTCGTTTGCGAGCTGCAGCGCGGCGAGGTCATGAAGACGGAGAAGGGCTCCATGGTCTGGATGGATCCGGTCATGCAGATGGAGACCAAGGGCGGCGGTGCCGGCAAGATGCTCGGTCGCCTGTTCTCGGGCGAGTCGATGTTCCAGAACATCTACACCGCCACAGCGCCCGGCAAGATCGCGTTCGGCTCGAGCTTCCCCGGCAAGATCCTGCCCGTGCAGATCGCTCCGGGCCAGGAGCTGATCGTGCAGAAGATGGGCTTCCTCGCCTCGGAGATGGGCGTGGAGATCTCCATGCACTTCCATCAGAAGCTCGGCGGCGGCTTCTTCGGCGGCGAGGGCTTCATCATGCAGCGCCTGAGCGGACAGGGCATCGCCTTCATCGAGTGCGATGGCTCGCTCGTGAAGTACGAGCTGGCTGCCGGCCAGTCGCTGGTGGTCGACACGGGCAACGTGCTCGCCATGAGCGCATCGGTTAACATGGCCATCGAGCGCATCAAGGGTGCGAAGAACATCATGTTCGGCGGCGAGGGCCTGTTCAACACGGTGCTCACCGGACCGGGAACCGTCTGGCTGCAGACGATGCCGCTCGCCACGCTGGCCGATGTGATCGCCGCGCACATGCCCAGCTCGTCGTAGGGAATCGGAACGCTGCCCGCAGTGGTGTTCCGTCAGTTATATGAGGTAGATAAACGGAGCGCTCCGTGGGGGAGCGCTCCATAGTGAGCGTGAAGAGTGATTAGAAAGCGCATATTCAAGGCGGTCGAGGGCGTCTCGAACATCGAGCTGTTCTACGACCTCATCTTCGTGTACTGCATCAGCATCATCACGTCGCTGTGCCATCACCTGCAGGGGGACTTCCTCGATTGGGGGACGTGGGGCATCTACATGTTCTCGTTCCTCGTCGTGCTGCAGGTGTGGTTCTTCACGACGTTCCTCATGAACCGCTACGGCGACCGCTCGGCCTCCGACAACATATGCCTGTTCATCAACATGTTCCTTCTGTACTTCCTCGCGTCGGGCATACGGACCGACTGGGAGAACACGTTCTTCACGTTCAACATCGCGTGGGCGCTCATCCTGGTGAACCTGCTCGTGCACTGGGCCATCAAGCGCGTGCGGTACACGAACCTCGACGAGGACGACAAGAGCATCATGAACATGACGATCGTTGTGCTCGCGATGCAGCTGGTGATCGTGACGACGGCCGCCTTCCTGCCGACGGCGCCGAGCGAGATCGCCTCGTGGGTGGGCCTCGCGTTCGGCATGGGCGTGTTCGCGCGCAACAAGGCGTACCGCCGCAAGGACTCGCGCTTCGGCCATCTCGCCGAGCGCTGCTCGCTGCTCGTGATCATCGCGTTCGGCGAGACGATCGTGGCCATCGCGACGTACATGACGGGCGCGTCGACGATCGCGTACTCCATCCTCGTGTTCGCGCTGGTCGTGGGGCTCTTCCTCATCTACATCTACGAGCACGACAACATGCTCGACCATCATCGCAAGAGCGACGGCAGGGCGTTCCTCACCGTCACCGGCTGGCTCATCCTCGTCATCGGCAACCTGACCGTGGGGTTGGAGTTCATGCCCGATCCGGAGGTGGCGTTCCTGCCGAAGAGCCTCTTCCTCATGGCGTGGCTCGTGCTCTACCTGCTCACGTCGTTCGTGCTGGGCTTCTGGAACAAGCCCGAGTTCCACTACACGAAGGCGTTCCTCGCCGGCAGGCTGGGGACGTGCGCCTTCATCGTGATCGTGGCGTTCGCGACGAACTTCAATCCCATGGTGAACCTCATATGCGACACGGCTGCCGTCTACTTCGCGCTATGGCACGAGTGGCTGATCTACCACTCGCGCACGAAGCTCATGGCGTTCGGCCGCTCGATCGGGTTCGATGACGAGGAGATGATCGAGGCGGGTCACAGCGTGCGGACGCGCGAGGGGCGCAAGGCGATGGCCGATGTCTACCGCGAGGTGCGCGACGTGGTGGGCCGGGAGGGGATGGCCCAGGGCCTGCGGGACGGCGGGGAGAGCCTGTCGGACGCGTGCAAGGAGTCGATTCGCGAGAAGGTCATCAGCCGCGTCGAGGGAGTCGACACCGGCGAATCCGCGGAACGCGAGTGAGATCTGGAACGCTCCCCCGGGGGAGCGTTCCACCGGCTGGCACTCTCATGGCGGGCGGCCCGGCTGCGCTGCGCTACACTTATCCCTGTTTGTAGACTGTTACGGGAGGGTTCCATGATCGATTACGAAAGCCTGATCACCGACATCCCCGGATACCCCAAGCCGGGCATCATCTTCAAGGACATCACGACGCTGCTCTCCGATGGCGAGGGTTTCGCCACCGCCGTGCGCGACATCGTCGTTCATTTCGCGGGCCAGGGCGTCACCAAGGTCGTGGGCACCGAGGCACGCGGCTTCGTGTTCGGCGCACCCGTGGCGGTCGAGATGGGCGTTGGCTTCGTGCCCGTCCGCAAGCCGGGCAAGCTCCCGCGCGAGACGTTCAGCCAGGAGTACGAGCTCGAGTACGGCACCGACACCCTCGAGCTGCACAAGGACGCGATCGTCCCCGGCGACAAGGTCCTCATCGTCGACGACCTCATCGCGACGGGCGGTACGGCCGTTGCGGCGGCACAGCTGATCCAGAAAGCGGGCGGCAGCGTGGCGGGCTACGCATTTCTGCTCGAGCTGACCCCCTTCAACGCGCGCGCCAAGCTCGCTGAGGTGGCGGACGCCGAGTTCTACAGCCTGATCCAGGTCGACGAGTACTAGGAGCCGGGCTATAACGGGGCGGACCGTGCAAGCGGTCGTGGTTTGAGCGATCGTATAGGGGGGCGCATCGTATTGAGCCGCAAGGCGCTATACGAGGTTTTGAGCGGAGAGGGCGATTCGAGGGCATCGCGCGTGTACGCGATCGTCATGGCGGTCGTCATCGTAGCTTCGCTCGTCCCGCTGTGCGTGCACGATTCCCGTCCGCATTTCGTCGTCCTCGACTACGTGTGCGTCATCATCTTCATCGTGGACTACATCGCGCGGTGGGCGACGGCGGATCTCAAGCTCAAGCGGGGCGGCGTGTCGTTTGGCAGGTTTGCGCGATTGCCATTTGGCCGCTATCTTGAACTAAAGCGGTTGTGCGTCAGGGGGGACGCATCCTTTCAAAGGCGGGTGGCATCATGGAGATCCAGCAACTCAAGTACTACCTGCAGCTTTGCGAGAGCAAGAACTACGCCGAAGCGGCCCAGAGCCTCTTCATCTCGCAGCAGGCCCTGCGCAAGTCCATCAAGAAGCTCGAGGACGAGCTCGACCTCACGCTCATCTACCGCAAGGGAAACAGCTTGTGCCTCACCCCGGCCGGCGAATGCGTGCGCTCCTACGCATCGACGCTGATGATCCATGCCGGCAGGATGGAGGCGAGCCTCGAGGCATATCGCGAGGATTCGAGCTACTCCGAGATCTCCGTGGCCATGGCCAATGGCTGCTACGACCGTGTGGCGAAGATTGCCATCGAGCCGTTCAAGGTCGCGAATCCCAACATCAATGTCCGCGTGTACGAGATGCCCGACATCGCCTGCGAGGGTTACGTTCTCTCGGGCGCAGCGGATTTTGCCTTCTGCTTCGGCCCGAGCGACACCAACATCTTCGAGGTGGAGGAGATTGTCCGATACCCGCTCTATGCCCTCGTCGACAAGGGCCATCCCCTGGCGAATCGCGAGTTCCTGACCCTGCTCGACTTCCAGGGAGAGCTCCTCGGTATCGCGGACGAGCGCTATCGTATCTACTACAACTTCACGTACGCCTGCCGGAAGATGGGCTTCGACCCGAACATCGACTTTTGGGGCGCCGATCCGTATGCGACGATCTCGTACAGCCAGATCACCGGAAACATCTCTATCACCGTCGGCGAGTACATCGGCCAGCTCCTCCTCGACAATCAGGTCGCCATCCCTATCCGCGCCGATGGGGTCTGCAGCGAGTTCGATCTCATCGTCAAGAAGGGTCAGTCGCTCAACCGCAACGCCCGCAAGTTCATCGACTACTGCATCGAGCAGCTGAGAACCGGATACGAGACGGCGTCGAATGGCGGGGGCCTCAAAGCTCCCCTGACGTAGTCTTCCCGTAGCCGCGCGCTGTCTGTGCGCCCGCACTTCATGCTCGGGCTGGCAGCTGCAGTCCCTAGCGTCATTGCGAGAAATGCAACCGATGGTTGCATCTCGACGATAAATTCCACCAAAGAAAACACTTTCTTCAATTGCGCAACCGAGGGTTTCCGTTCTCGGAGGGGTCCTTCGGTTTGGAATCCAGCGGTTGATTGTTGGTGCCCTGCGGCGCCAATAGCATGGAACCAGAAACCTTGAAAAGACTCACTTTTCGCTCGGGGGGCATGTTCGAAAGCGCTCGCTGGCAATGATCTCGCGGAGGTTTTTGGTTGTGGAGAAGGTGCTAGTAAACAACATCCAGGGCTACTCGATTCACGATGGTCCCGGCATCCGCACGACCGTGTTCCTCAAGGGCTGCAACCTGCGCTGCGAATGGTGCCAGAACCCCGAGGGGCTCTCCGGCCTTCGCCAGATCGGCTTCAACGCCCAGCTGTGCCATGGCTGCGGCAAGTGCCTGCAGGCGTGCCAGCATGGCGCAATCGTCACCGAGCCGGGCGAGCACCGCGTCGACTACTCCAAGTGCATCGCGTGCGGTGATTGCGTCGCGACGTGCTACTACGGCGCTCTCACCTCGTATGGCGATCCCATGACGGCCCAGGAGGTCTTCGACGAGGCCAAGAAGGACATCATCTTCTACGAGGCATCGGGAGGCGGCGTCACCATCTCCGGCGGCGAGCCGCTGCTCCACCCCCAATTCGTGCACGACCTCCTCAAGCTGCTCAAGGGCGCGGGCATACACACGGCGATCGAGACCGCGGGCTGCGTGCAGTGGGGCGCGTTCGAGCGGGTCTTCGGCCTGACCGACCTCTTCCTGTTCGACATCAAGCATGCCAACCCGCTCAAGCACAAGCAGTACACCGGCCAGTCGAACAGCTTGATCTTCGACAACGCCACTGCCCTCGTCTCGGAGGGCGCGAACGTGCTGTTCCGCATGCCGCTGCTGGCGGGCGTGAACGATTCCGAGGACAACATCGTCCAGACCGCCGAGTTCATGAGGCGTATCCGCAACCCGCATCTGCAGCTCATGCCATACCACCGCATGGGCCAGAGCAAGTACGAGATCCTGGACATGCCGTACCCCGCCGTCGACGTCCCCGTGATGGAGACGTCGGAGGTCGAGGCCGTGCGGCAGCGGTTCGAGGACCTCGGCATCGACTGCAGCGTCTCGAAGTGACCTATGAGAACGACGTGTATAAGCGAAGGACAAACTGGTGAAGGCAGCCCCGCGGGGCTCGGAGCGAAAGGATAGGAAGTATGGCTTGGAAGGTTAACGAGGAGATCCTCGCGCAGATCGACGAGCTGAAGCTCGGCGGTCGCCTGGCTGATTGGCGCAAGGCCATGAAGGAGGCGACGTACATGATGTACCCGGACCGCCAGATTCTCTTCATGGAGTCGTGGCGCGAGACCGAGGGACACGACATCGAGCTGCGCAGGGCCATGGCCTTGAAGCATATCTGCGAGAACATCCCCATCTCGATTCTGCCTTGGGAGGTCATCGTCGGCAAGGCGACCCCCGGTGTCGTGGGCGCGGTTCCCGGCTTCGACATCAACGGAGATTACATGCCCAGCATCTGGGAGGACGACGAGGAGGTCTCCATCGGCTGGGACAACAAGGCGATGCTGACCAAGGAGGAGAAGGAGATACTGCGCGAGGCGGCTGTCACGTTCAGGAATGACAACGTTGCGTCCATGACCTCCGAGGCCGTCCGCGCCGCCGTGGGTGATTGGCATGAGGACGTTTGCAAGGCATGCGTCGCCGACCCGGACTACGATGCCGTGCTGTTCGGCTCCATCACGGGTTCCTGCGATTTCAAGTACATCATTAACAACGGTCTCGGCTCCTATATCGAGCGCGCCAACGCCTATATCGAGGCCGAGCAGCGCAAGCATCGCCCCAACACCGACAAGATCTTCTTCTGGCAGGCTTCCAAGCTCTGCATGGAGGGCATCATCACGCTGGCGCACCGCTATTCCGAGCTCGCCTCGCAACTCGCCGACGAGTGCGACGATCCCGCGCGCGCCGAGCAGCTGCGCGGCATCGCCGAAGTCTGCGCGAAGGTACCGGAGAAGCCGGCGACCTCGCTGCAGGAGGCGTTGACCGCCATGGCCATCACGGGCTGCGGCAAGGTCTACGAGCACCCGACGCACAACTATCCGCACTGGGGCCGCGGCGATCAGTATCTCTACCCGTTCTTCATCAACGACATCGAGTCGGGCAAGATCACGGTTGAGGATGCGTTCCAGATGGTCGGCGAGCTGTATGGTCGCTGGGGCACCTGCCTGGCCATCAACCCGGCCTCCATGTCCGAGTCGCATCAGGTCAACTTCGGCATCAACGCGCTGTCGCTCGGCGGTTACGGCCAGAACTACGAGGACATGTCCAACGAGCTGTCCGCCCTGTTCCTGAAGGTCTCCGGCCAGCTGTGCATCTCGTCTCCCACGGTGAGCATCCGCTGGACCGAGAAGACGCCCGACTGGTTGATGCAGCGTGCCATCGAGTGCAACATGGCGACACGCGGCGGCATCCCGCTGTTCCAAAACGACATCAAGACCATCCAGCAGTATCTCGAGAACGGTATCCCGTGGAACGAGGCCTGCGAGTGGTTCGGCCTCGGCTGTGTGTACCCGACGCTTCCGACTCGCGCCGAGCACTACGGCATGGAGGGCCTGGCCGCCGTGAACCTAGCAGCGATGCTCGACATGGCGCTGCACAACGGAAGGGATTGCAAGGGCAAGCTGACCGGTGTGGATTGCGGCGACGCTGTTGACTTCCAGTCCATCGAGGAGATCAAGGACGCCCTGTTCGCGCAGCACAAGCGCATCCTCGACGGCGTCGTCAAGTGTGCGCACATCGCCATCGACGTGCAGCCGCGCTACTTCCGCATGCCGTTCTGGTCGACCATCTGCATCCCGTTCTACTTCGCCGATGGCCGCGATCTGCTCTTCCCTGACGAGGAAATGTCGATGTTCGGCTTCTCCGATCGCGCCATCATCGATACCGCCGACTCGCTCATGGCCATCAAGCACCTCGTTTTCGACGAGAAGAAGCTCACGATGGCCGAGCTCATGGAGGCACTCGACTCCGACTTCGCGGGCGAGCGCGGTGAGGAGATTCGCCAGTGGTGCCTCGCGGCTCCGAAGTTCGGCAACGACATCGACGAGGTCGACATGCTCGTCTCCGAGATCTCCGATCGCTCCGCCGGCTACATCAAGCGGATGGACAACTCGCCGTACCGCAACTTCATCATCACGCGAGAGGGCCTGTCCTGGCACTTCTTCGCGGGCCTCGGTGTCCGTGCATTGCCGGATGGTCGTCATGCCTACGAGCCGCTCGACGACGGTTCGTTCTCGCCGATGGGTGGTGCCGACAAGAACGGCCCGACTGCGGTTCTGCGCTCCGTCCTCAAGGCGAAGCAAAAGGATGCCGGCGCGTCGGTTCTCAACCAGAAGTTCACCGCGACGATGCTACAGACCAAGGGCGCGCGCGACATGCTCGTCAACTACACAAATGCGTTCATGTCCGCCGGTGGAACGCACATCCAGTACAACATCATGGACACCGAGGAGCTCATAGAGGCCCAGGAGGTTCCCGCCGAGCACCAGGACCTCATCGTCCGTATCGGCGGTTTCTCCGCGTACTTTGTGCAGCTGTCCGAGGGCATCCAGAACGATGTCATCGGCAGGACGGAGCTTGCGATTTAGGTCATTTCCCCATGCCGGCCCGCGTCACTCCTTGCGCGCGGGCCGGTTGAAGGGGTGCAAGTTGGTTGTAGGCGAACGGAAGGGTTCGTTTTAGACAAAAGAGGAGGGGTTTGTATGGTCGAGAAAGCAAAGAGGGCATTCCGCGATCCGAATACCATAATCGCTATGATTGCGGTGCTCCTGGTTGGCGTGCTCTGCCAATCATCGGGTGCTGAGAATCCGGCGCTCGCGTACATCGCGGAGGAGTTCAACCAACTCGAGTTCAGTTCTATCGCGTTCGTCACCACGGTTCCGTCGCTGATGATGATTCCGGCGTCGCTCATCTACTCGTTCTGCCGCAAGAAGGGCGTCTCGTTCCGCATCCTGTTCGTCATCGCGTCGATCCTGCTGATCGTCGGTGGCGTTCTTCCCGGCTTCACGCCCCATGATCCCAACGCCTTCGGGTTCATCATCGGTTGGCGTGCCGTCTTCGGTCTTGGTGTCGGCGTCATGTGGCCGCTGGCCCAGTCGCTGATCGTCGAGCTGTATAGCGGTCAGCGCCAGAACACGATGCTCGGCTTCAACTCCGTTGTCACCTCCGTCGGTGGCATCATCTGGGCCAACATCGGTGGAAACCTCGCCCTCATGGGCTGGAGGTTCTCGTTCTTCACCTACTTCGTCCCGATCGCCGTCCTCGTCTTCTGCGCGATTTTCCTGCCGAACCACAGGAAGAACGTTGCCGCCGCTGCCGAGGGAGAAGGCCTCGTCGAGGAGAAACCGGCCGAGAGTGAACTCGACACGGCTCCCGCCAAGAGCTATGTCGGCATGGCCGTCATCCTCATCGTTCTGTACTTCGTGTACAACTTCTGCAACATGACCTACTTCACGAACATCTCCATGAAGGTCGTCGGCGAGGGCATCGGCGATTCCGCGACCGCCGGCCTCGGCCAGTCGATGTTCACCGTCGGCTCGCTGATCATCGGCGTGATCTTCGGCAAGGTGATGAACAACAAGTTCATGGCCCGCTACTCCATGGGCCTCGGCTGGATCCTCACCGGTATCGGCATGGTGATTGTCGCCCAGGCACCGAACTTCACGATGGTCGCCATCGGCTCCGTCATCCAGGGTTTCGGCACCGGTATGTTCATGCCGACGATGGTCGGTCTCATCGGTAACGTCGGAGGCAAGAAGAACGCATCTGTCATCTTGGGCATCTCCACGTGCGTGCTGGGTGCCTCGCAGTTCTTCGGCCCGACGATCTTCAACATGATCGTCGAGTCCATGGGCCTCACCGCCGGCGGTCCCTGCATGCTGCTCACTGCGATCGTGCACATCATCTTCGCGATCATCACGTTCATCTGGCTGGCGATCAAGGGCAAGGACCTGCACGTAGCCTAAGCATCCGCTGAGGATAGCGGGCTGAGCGCAGCCGCGCGGGTATTCCACCCTGCAACGAGACGGGGAGGGGGCACGAGCTCCCTCCCCGTCTTTCGTGGCAGCATCCCTGCATCCAAGTGCTGCTACCCGGTTACGACCTCACCCTCCCAGCTCTCTATGCCGCCAAAATCGACGACGTTGGTGTAGCCGAGGTTGACGAGCAGCTGTGCGGCTTGCGCGCTTCGTCTTCCGGTGCGGCAGTACACCATGACGAGCTCGTCGGGGGCTGGCAACATCGCAGGAGGTTCGTCTCCGATCGATTCGACGGGGATGTTGATGGCGTCGGGGATATGTCCCGCGGCGTATTCTTCGGGTGTGCGGACATCGACGATGAACTTGAAGCTCTCCTCCCGCATGATCCGGGCGGCCTCATCCGAATCGATTGTCTGATAGGGCTCGCTCCCGTTCCCTCCCGCGCAACCGATGAGCGTCAGCATGCTCGCGGCAAGCAGGCAAAGCGAGATGCACGAGATGGTGATTCTCCGGATCATGGTCATGGTCGACCCCTTCCTTCGGGTGGATACGAGAATACTACCTCAGCCCCGCTTGGCAGGCATTGTCGGCGAATCTCGCATGTCCGGCGGGGCATTTCCCCGGAAAACACCACGGCCCGCCGGGAAGGCGGGCCGTGGCGGTATGTGCGCAGCGGGTAGTCGCTGCACGTCTTCTGGAAGCGGTGAATCTCCTACAGGGAGTTCTCGCTCCTGCTGATGACGTCTCCCTGGATGCCCTCGGACAGCTGCGTGAAGTATGCGCTGAAGCCACCCACGCGAACGATCAGGTCGGAGTAGTTCTCCGGATGCACCTGCGCGTCCTTGAGCTCCTCGGTATCGACGATGTTGTACTGGATGTGCGTGCCGCCCGCATTGAAGAAGGCGTTCGTGTAGTCGATGAGCGCCTGGCGGTTCGATGGGGTCTGGAGGATGGACGACGAGAACTTCTGGTTGAGCGCCGTCGAGTACGCGTCCTTCTGGCAGCCGTTGAGCACGGAGCGCAGCACGGCGGTCGGGCCGTTCGTGTCGCCGCCGCCCATGGGTGAAATCGAGCCGTCGTAGAGGGGCTCGAGCGCCTTGCGCCCATTGGGGAGCGCCTGCACGCCGAGTCCGCCGTAGTAGTGCCACGAGAGACCCTCGTTGGCGACCATGAACGGACGGTACGGGCTGTTGTCCTTCGTCATGACGATGGCCGAGGTGCGGTCCGAGATCTCCTTGGCGAGCTGATCGACCTCGGCGATGTCGTTGCCGAACTTCGGGCAGGCCAGACATAGCTGGCGAACCTCCTCGCCGCCCTCGCACTCGAAGTTCGCGTCCAGCACGGCGACGAGCTGCTCGAGCGTCATCACCTTGTCGTCGAAGCAGATCTTCTTGATGGCCATGATGGAGTCCGCGCAGTCGATGATGGCGCGCAGCGAGAAGCCCCACTGGGAGTACTCGGGGTCGGGGAAGAGCAGGTCCTGGCCGTTGGCGAAGTGCCAGGGGATGGCGACGGTCGACATGAACGGCTGGCGCAGAGCGGTCGGCTCGAGGTCGACGGCGACGCGCGCCAGGGCGACGGTGCGGTCGAAGATGTATTTGAACGTGTCGCACAGGTTGTCGATGATCGTCTCTGCGTCCGTCATGTTGGCGAGGTCACCGCAGTCGGGACCGGACGGGTTCCCGTTGATGTCCTTGCCGTGATGGAGCACGCACTGCAGCATGGCCGCGAGGTTGAAGGCGCCCAGGCCGTGCATGCCGTAGTGCTCGGAACGCGTCGGAAGCGTCGGGTAGATGCAGCCGAGGCCGATCCACTCGCAGGCCTCGGCGTAGGGCACGCCGGCGGCGACGAAGTGGTTCACGACGGACTCGTCGTTCTCGAACAGCGGGATACCGCCGCGGGTCTCCATGTTACAGGCGATGGCCTTCTCCATGAGCCAGTTCGGCGTCTTCTTCGTCCAGCGCACGTTCACTGTGGGCGAGGAGAGCTTGAGATCGGCCGCGACGTGCAGGAACAGGCACGACATCTCGTTGGCGCCGTCCTCGTGCGTCTGCGTGTAACCGCCGAGCACGATGTTGTTGATGCCCCAGTTGATCTGATGCGACTCCGACATCTCCTCGGACTGCAGCATGAGGGAGGTGCCCCAGCGGCCGAGCAGCTCGCCGCACATCTGGTAGGCGTCCTCGAGGGTGATGCTGCCGCGGTCGAGGTCATCCATGAAGAACGGGTAGAGGTACTGGTCGGCGCGGCCCCAGTGCGGGTAGTTGTGCGTCGGGGCCTCGAAGACCTTGCCGCAGGCCACGATGGCCATGGAGGTCAGTGCCTCTTGGAGCGTGGTCGCCGGCTTCTCCGGGACGTTGCGGCAGGCATCGGCGATGCTCTCGAGCTCGATCTTGCGGGTGGGGTCGGATTCCTCGGCGGCCATCTGCTCGGCGAGGTCGGCGTAGCGGTGCGCATAGGCGATGATGGCCTCCATGCAGATGATGGATGCCTTCCAGAAGTAGATCTTCTCGACCGACGGGTACTGCTTGGCGGTTTCGAGCTCGATGTACTCCTTCGCGCGCTTGATGTAGTCTCCCACGCCGTAGTTGATGATGTACGGGAAGTCGCAGCTGCCGTCGCATCCGGAGAAGATGGCGCAGTCGACGTCGGGATCCTTCAGGCGGCCCTGCGTGATGTAGTCGAGGTAGGGGCCATAGAGGGCGCGCTGGCCGTTGTGGATGACGTCGACGGCGTTTTTACCGCGGAACATCTCGACGGCCTCGCGCAGCATCATCTTGGTTTCCATGCTCATGGATGCCTTGGACTCCCATCCCATGCCGATGGCCTCCTCGTCGTTCCAGATGGAGGGGATGTAGTCGCCGACGATGTCGATCTCGGACTGGCAGCCGATGATGCCGGGGGTCGCCTTACCGACGATGAGCTCCCAGGGAAGGATGGAAATCGGCTGGTTCTCGCAGATGTGCTTGAAGGCCAGTGCCCGGCGGATCTGGATGTGTTCCCCCTCGGTTTCCTTCCAGGATTCGATGAAGAGGGCCTGCCGGGCGGGATAATACGCGTAGGGCGCTTTCCTGACCTCCTCGCGCCAGGTTGCGAGACGGCCATCGAGTTGCAGTTGGTCGATCTGGTCGAGCAGTTGCTTGTTCGGGATGAAAGCCATGTTTCCTCCTTGTGATCGATATGGCCTTTCCTGCCTATGGAAAACGTATCGGAGAAGGTGGGCTGCAACAAACAGCCTTTGCTTGCATTTGCACCCCGAAACGCCCTCTTTTGCGCACTTGGTTTCCTCGTCCGCGATAATCCGGCAAGTCTGTCAAACGAGGCGGGGCTGATTGGCAGGTTTTTGCGCAAACCCGTCAGCAAACCCGTCAACTAGTCCCGCCTCGTTTGACAGGTTTTCCGTCCCCTTGTTGATATGTAACAATGTTTGGGAAACGTTTCGCAGGCCGAAAGGGTTCGACATGGCTGAATTCATCTACGTTATGAACAAGGCGCGCAAGGCGCATGGCGACAAGGTCATCCTCGACGACGTGACGATGGCGTTCTATCCCGGCGCGAAGATCGGCGTCGTGGGACCCAACGGTATGGGCAAGTCGACCCTGCTCAAGGTCATGGCGGGTCTCGAGGAGGTCTCAAACGGCGACGCGATGCTCACGCCCGGCTACTCGGTGGGCATCCTGCTGCAGGAGCCGCCGCTCGAGGAGGATAAGACCGTGCGCGAGAACGTCGAGCTTGCCTTCGGCGACATCCTCGCCAAGATCGCGCGCTTCAACGAGATCGGTGCCGAGATGGCCGATCCCGATGCCGACTTCGACGCGCTCATGGACGAGATGGGCGAGCTGCAGGAGGCCATCGACGCGGCTAACGGCTGGGACCTCGACAGCCAGCTCAACCAGGCGATGAACGCGCTGCAGTGCCCGGACCCCGATGCCCCGGTGAACATCCTCTCCGGTGGCGAGCGCAGGCGCGTGGCCCTGTGCCGCCTGCTGCTCGAGGCCCCCGACCTGCTGCTCCTCGACGAGCCCACGAACCACCTCGACGCGGAGTCGGTGCTGTGGCTCGAGCACTTCCTCGCGCGCTATCCCGGCGCCGTGCTCGCCGTCACGCACGACCGCTACTTCCTCGACAACGTGGCCGAGTGGATCTGCGAGGTCGACCGCGGCAGGCTCTACCCGTACAAGGGCAACTACTCCACGTACCTGGAGACGAAGTCCGCGCGCCTCGAGATGCAGGGTCAGCAGGATGCCAAGCGCGCCAAGAAGATGAAGGCCGAGTTGGAGTGGGTGCGCAGCTCGCCCAAGGCCCGCCAGGCCAAGAACAAGGCGCGTCTCGAGCGCTACGAGCAGATGGCCGCCGAGGCGCAGGCCGCCAGCGGCATCGACTTCACCGAGATCCACATCCCGGCCGGCCCGCGCCTGGGCAGCAAGGTCATCGAGGCCGAGCACCTGTGCAAGAAGTTCGACGACCGTGTGCTCATCGACGACCTCTCGTTCGTGCTACCGCGCAACGGCATCGTCGGCGTCATCGGCCCCAACGGCGTTGGCAAGACGACGCTGTTCAAGATGATCGTCGGCCAGGAGGAGGTCAGCGGCGGCAAGCTCGACATCGGCGAGACCGTGCAGATCTCGTACGTTGACCAGACGCGCGCGGGCCTCGAGGCCGGCAAGAACGTATGGGAGGTCGTCTCCGGCGGGCTCGACCGCATGATGGTGGGGGAGACGGAGGTGCCGACCCGCGCCTACGTGGCGAGCTTCGGCTTCAAGGGGAGCGACCAGCAGAAGCCGGTCGACGTGCTCTCCGGCGGCGAGCGCAACCGCTTGAACCTCGCGCTCACGCTCAAGCAGGGCGGCAACCTGCTGCTCCTCGACGAGCCCACGAACGACCTGGACACCGAGACGCTCGAGAGTCTCGAGGAGGCGCTGCTCGCCTTCCCGGGATGCGCCGTGATCACGAGCCACGACCGTTGGTTCCTCGACCGCATCGCCACGCACATCCTCGCGTGGGAGGGCGACGACGAGAATCCGGGCCGCTGGTTCTGGTTCGAGGGCAACTTCGAGGACTACCAGGCCAACCGCGAGAAGCGCCTCGGCCCCGACACCCTCAAGATGCACCGCGCCCACCGCAAGCTCACCCGCGACTAGACGTATGCGGTGCTGTTCAGCCTCATCGTGAGCATCCCGATTATCGTCGTGCTGATGGCGCTGCTGCTCAAGGTGGTGTTCATGAGCTACGCGGGCAACTTCCCGCTGGTCATCCCCGCGACCCGTTACGTGGTGCTCATCGTGGTCGGCATGATCGCCTACACGCTCATCGCCTTCCTCCACATCCGCCGCATCAAGCGCGTGCCCCTCTCCCTCGCCATGAAGGTCCAGGAGTAGGGCGCAGGATGCGGGACCTCTTCCGCTCGCCGAGAGAAGTGGCGATTCTCTAGCAAAAGCTGGCGCGGGTCCCGCGTTGCTTGCGTGCGCGCGGAAATAGGGTCTGAGCAGGCAAGATGCAAACGGTAGGTTCGAGAATCTAAACAAAACCTAACCTGAACCTAAACAGAGTCTAAGCAAAACCTAAACAGCAAAAAGGCAGTCGCCAAATTCACGATGATTCTCGTGCTTCGCGTCCTAGAATTCCGGCCATGATAGTTATCTCCAATATCTCGGCGCTTGAAGTATGGGAGGCGCTTGGCTCGGACGACGCGAAGCGCACGCGATCGAGGATTCGCAAACCGACGGGCAACGCTCATCCCACAACCGACTCGGAGCTGGGGTTCCTGCATGCTTTGGGCTTGCGAACTCCAGTTCACCTCGCTATCGATAGGCCTGGGAAACGCAGTGCATCCGATGGCTTCATCGCCCATGTGCATTCCCGGCCAGTGCCCGATAGGACGCTGTGCGATATGGGCGATGGCGTCTTGGTCGAAGCGCCGGAGTTGGCGTATATGCGCATGTTGCGGGGTTTGTCGTATGTGGAGCGCCAAATGCTGGCGATGGAGCTATGCGGGTGCTACTCCACGTTGGGGACGGGTGACTCGGGTGGATTCAAGCAGCGCGAGCCGTTGCTGACGATTCACAAGCTGCAGACCTTCTTGAGCAAGGAACATTCGGCTTCTTATGCGGCAACGGCAGTCTCGCCTCTGCGATATCTTGCCGACGGATCTGCTTCGCCCATGGAGACCATCGTCGAGCTGCTGCTTTGCGAACCCTACAGGCGCGGAGGATATGGCTTCCCGATACCGGAGATGAACTCTCGGATTGACGTTCCCCCAGATGTCGAGGTGTGGGGAGGCAAGCCCTTCTACAAATGCGACCTGTTTTGGCGGGGCGCGAGATTGGCAATCGAATATGACAGCAATGAGTTCCATTCATCATCGGCTAGCTTGAACAGGGACGCGATCCGGCGCAATGCCATCGAGCACCTTGGAATAAGGGTTGTCACGCTAACTTTCAATCAGGTTCGCAACCAGTTCGTTTTCCACGGGGTGGTCCCGCAGATTGCCAAGGCGCTCGGAAAGAGAAGGCAGCTTCCAGAAGGGTTCCTCGCGTCAAACACGGCTTTGAGGAAAGCGCTGTTTACCCCCATGCCCTGGCAATCATGAGCCCCGAGCCGCTTTGGAAGGAGAGGAGGGTAGAATCGATTGATTTTGCGGGCCGCAGACAAGAGACTCGCTGATTTTGCATGAGATTGAGGTTTTTGCTGTAGAAACGGGAGCTCAAGGGGCGGCAAGAAGAGAATCAAAGGGCCTTCCGGCCCTGTTACCGCCTTTCAAAAGCCAATTCGCAAACCGAAGTCGCCCTCTTCTCACCGCAAAAACCTCAATCTCATGCAAAAACGAGTCTCGACTTGTCTCTCATGGGGCACTTCGGCGGTTTTGACGGCCTCGGGGACCTTTGGCAGCTCCGGGGATCTTCGACGGGTTGCATACGACGGGATTTCCGCATTTCCAAAATTCCTTCTTGACAGGACTCTATGCTAACTGTATTAATACAACTAATACAGTTAGTACAGATTTGCGAAGGAGGTGCAATGCGGTGCTGATGATCAACGCGAGAGACGCGCGGCCGATCTACGAGCAGGTGCGTGATGAAATGCGCAAGCTCATCATGAGCGGTGCGATCGCGGCCGATGAGAAGCTGCCGTCCGTGCGCGAGCTCGCTGCCAATCTGGCAATCAACCCCAACACCATCCAGCGCGCATATCGCGAGCTGGAATCCATGGGGATCATCTACACGGTTCCGGGCAAGGGCGCGTTCGCCTCGTCCGGAGACGAAGCGGCGCAGGCACGGCAAACCGAGCTCCTCGAGCAACTCGAGGAGACGCTGGCCGAGCTGCGGCTGCTGGGCGCGAGCGTCGATGACGTGAACGACATCGTCGCCCGCGTGTTCGAGGGAGGTAAGGACCATGATTGAGGTTAGGGAAGTGACGAAGACCTTCGGGAGCACCCGTGCTCTCGATGGCGTGAGCCTGACGGTCCCACGCGGATCGGTTTACGGGCTCGTCGGTCCCAATGGTGCCGGCAAGTCCACGGTGATCAGCCATATCTCGGGCGTGTACCGTCCGGATAGCGGCACGGTGACCATCGACGGCCAGCCGGTGTACGACAACGTGGAGGCAAAGAAGCGCGTCTTCAGCATCTACGACGACATCTACTTCCACATGGGCGCCTCGATGCGCGACATGAAGCGCCTGCTCGCCGGCGTGTATCCCACGTTCGATGCAGAGCGCTACGCCAAGCTGGCCGCGGCGTTCCCGGACATCGATGAGAAGACGCCGCTGCGCCGCTTCTCCAAGGGCATGGTGCGCCAGAGCGCGTTCTGGCTGGCGATGAGCTGCCGGCCCGAGATCCTGCTGCTCGACGAGCCGGTCGACGGCCTCGATCCGGTCATGCGCCGTCGCGTGTGGTCGCTGCTCGCCGCTGATGTCGCCGAGTACGGCACCACCGTGCTGCTGTCGTCGCATAACCTGCGCGAGCTCGAGGACGTCTGCGACCACGTGGGCATCCTCGACAGGGGCAAGATGCTCATCGAGCGCAACCTGTCGGAGCTGCAGGGAAGCGTGGCCAAGGTGCAGGTCCTCTTCCCGGAGGGCGTCTCCGATCCGGCCCTGCCCGAGGACATCGAGGTGCTCCACACCAGCGCCACGGGACGCATGCGGACGTACATCGTGCGGCTTGCTCCCGCGGAGGCGCAGGCGCGCCTGTCGGCTTTCAGCCCGCAGTATGTCGAGGCGATTCCGCTGAGCCTCGAGGAGATTTTCATTTACGAGATGGGGGGTGCGGACGATGCAATTCACGACATCCTTCTTTAACCCGACGCTCTTCAAGTACAGTCTGCGGCGCTTTTGGCCGCTGGCAGTGGCGGTGTTCGTCGTCGTCATGCTGTTCCCCGGCATCGCCATCTTCAACGCTCCGGCGTTTTCGATGCCCGGCCAGGCAGCCTCCTATGTGGTCGACATCGTCGACTTCGCGATTCCCGTGATGGTCGTGCTCGTTGCACCGGCGGCGCTCCTCTCTGCGCTGCTCGTGTTCGACCACCTGCGCAAGCGCTCGAAGATTCGCTTCTACCATGGCCTGCCCCTGACGAGGCTGTCGTCGTTCGTGACGCGCTACGTCTGCGGTTTCGCGCTCGTCGCGGTTCCGCTGGTCGTGGGGCTGCTCGTATGCATGGGCATGGCGGCATCCGTCGGTGCGTCCCAGGCGATTCCGGCCATAGTGCGGCTCATAGGGTTTTCGCTCCTCTGCCTGCTGTTGTTCCTCGGCATGGCCTCTGTCGCCTGCATCGTCTGCGGCAACGTGCTCGGATCGATTCTCGTATACATCGCGATGAACTGCGTGGTCGTCGTCATCCTGCTCGGATTCGGAGCGCTCATCTCCGCGCTGCTGCCCGGCATCGACATTGCGACGCTCATCGAGGGTCCGGCGCGCTGGTGGACGCCTATGTACCAGCTGATCACCGGCCTCTGGCATGACGCGGATGCCACCGCGGTCATGGGCGGCGCCGCCACGACGATTCCACCGGTCGCCAATCCGCGCTGTATCGTCGTGTACCTGATCGTCGGCATCGTGCTGCTCGTCTTGGCGGCCTGGCTCTACCGCATCCGCAAGGATGAGTCCGCTGGCGAGACGGTTGCGTTCAAGGCCGTCCGCGTCATCTGCAAGGTCCTGCTCGCGCTCGTCGTCTCCGCAATCGGCGCCACCACCGTGGTTGCGGTGGGGTATGCGGGCGGCGATACGACCTCCGTGCTCGCGCCCGTGCTCGTCGCCCATATCATCTTCGCCATCGTCGGATGGCTTATCGCCGAGATGATCGTGGGCCGGACTCTGCGCGCGGTGTCGAGGCGGTCGCTCCTCTCGTGCCTCATCCTCGCCGTGGCCATCTTGGCTGTCACCGGCTTATTGCGCGCCGACGTGCTCGGGGTCGTCCACAAGGTGCCCGACCCCCAGAAGGTCGAGAAGGTGCAGGTCGCCTACAACGGCCGCGATATCGCGATGGATCCCGCGGATGCCGCAGCCCTGCATACGCGGCTGGTCGAGGCGTACGACGAGGATACGACGAGCGGCGGCTGGCCCTACGGGCTGTACAGCGATAGCACCGTGAGCTTCAGCTACACGATGGCGAACGGCTCGGTGATGCATCGCAGCTACACCGTCTCCTACAACGAGGATCAGCCCTCGCCTGCCGGCGACATCATGGCCGATGCGCTCGCCACGCCCCGCTACACTCACGAGATGGTGTTCGGCGTCGAGCCGGGGACGATCACCGCGGAGAACATCTCCTATGCGACGGTGAACATCGCCACCTCCAACGAGTCCAACGCCTCCGGCGTCGAGTACACCGATGATGGCGAGGTGCTCTTCGAGACCTACTCGTTCGAGGGGAAGAACGCCTACGGGCTGTACCAGGCGGTGCTGGAGGATATCGAGAAGGGCAATACCGACTCGAGGATTCTCATCGGCAGCCGCAATTACCTCGGCGATGTCGACTTCTCGTTCAATGCCGCGGCGAATGATGGGAAGGTAAGCGAGCACTACGCCAACATCAGCATCGCTCCCGACATGACGGTTACACGGGAGTGGATCGACGCGCACAAGGGCGAGGCGGAGCAAGCCTAGCATCAACCGATCGATCGATGTGCAAGACGAAGCGGGGCCGGCAGTCACAGGATGACGTCGGCCCCGCGCAACGTAACAATCATGACAATCAATCTGACAAACTCGTCTGACGTGTTTGTCAGGTTTTTACTTGTGCTCGGATTTGGTGTTCTCGGAGCCGATGCGGCGCTTGGCGTCCCTCACGTTCCAGTAGTTCGAGCCGGCGTACGTCTCCTCGAAGCCCGCCTCGCGCGCGACTTCCACGAGATGGTCGATCCACGGCTGGCGGTCGGCGGCCTTCTCTGGTTCGAAGTCCGGGCCCATGGGGTAGTCGATGCCGAGCGAGTCGTACTTCTCCGCGCCCATCTTGAGGTAGGTGAGGAGCTGCAGCTGCTCGATGTTGCCACCGCAGTCGTCGAGCATGAAGCGCACGGTGGCGCGCACGTTCTCCTCCGTGTCGTTCACGCCGGGCACGACGGGGATGCGGATGACGACCGGCACGTCGGTGTCCCGGGCGATATGCGCGATGTTGGCGAGCACGCGCTCGTTGCCCTGACCGCACCACTCGCGGTGCACCTCGGAGTCCATGTGCTTGATGTCGGTGATGAGCAGGTCCGTGTAGGGGAGGAGCTGGTCGATCACCTCGGTCGTGCAGTGCAGCGCGGATTCGAGGCAGGTGTGGATGCCCTCGTCGCGACTCGCCTTCAGCAGGGCTTGCGCGAACTCCCACTGCACGGTGGACTCGCCGCCGCTGATGGTGATGCCGCCGCTGCCGGACTTCTCGTAGAGCGTCTTGTCGGCCATGACCTCGGCCATTACCTCGTCGACCGTCATGACGTTGCCCCACGACTTGAGCGCGTGCATGAAGCACACCTCGGTGCACTTCATGCATCCGATGCAGATGTCGCGGTCGATGGCGCCGATCTTGTTGTCCTTCGGGTTGAAGAGCAGGGGAGCCCCGCCGAGCGAGCACACCTCGAGGCACGACCCGCATTTGTCGTTGCCCATGCACTTGGCGGGATAGACGCCCACCTCGCGCTTTGGGTTGATGCTCTCGGGGTTGCTGCACCACTTGCAGTGCAGCGGGCAGCCCTTGAGGAACACCTCGGTGCGCACGCCTGGTCCGTCGTGGATGGTGTACCGCTGTATGTTGAAGACGATGCCGCTCTCGGCGCTCATGGACACTCCTCTCTCCCGTACCCCATGATACCGGACGGGCACGCGCTTGGGTGACCAAGGATGCTCGTGCATATTTGTGCAATGTGCCCGGACGATGCCCGGGTGGTTTCGCGCTCGGCTGGGAAGCATCGAGCCTGGGAAGCATCACCCCAGCACCGGCTTCGGCTGCCGACCCGCGCTCGGCCGGCTTCGACCGCTTCCCCGTCACCGATTGTCGCGCTCGCATCGCCGGTCTTCCGTTTGCAGCATGTTACACTCGTCGAACTTAGAGGGTGGAGATTGCGGAACGCGCGCAGGACGTACTCGTGTGCAGGCGTCGTTCATCCGACCTCCACCCCATATCGGTTTTGCGGGGCGCGCTGTCCCGGATTGTTTCGCTAGGGGGGTATATGGTCGAGAAGAACTTCACCATATCCGAAGTCGTCGATTCCTTTGGAATCAACAGGCACACGTGGCTCATGTTCGTGCTGCTCGCGTTCGCGATGATCTTCGACGGCTACGACTTCATGGTCGTCAACACGTCGAACATGTTCGTCGCGCACACGTTCTGGCCGGAGCTCGAGAATCCGGGTGCCCTGATGGGCTCGTTGAGCACGTGGGGCCTGCTCGGCATGGTGCTCGGCGGCGCCGTCGGAGGCATCATGTCCGACAAGATAGGCCGCAAGAGGACGCTCGTCATCGCCGTCATCTTCTACGGCGTATTCACCTTGCCGCAGGCATTCGCGCATAGCTACGGCTTCTTCGCCGTGTTCCGCCTGATCGCGGGCTTCGGCGTCGGCTCGTGCATCCCCATCGTCACCACGGTCTTCTCCGAGACCATGCCGTCGAAGCACCGCGGCGTCTTCGTCACCTTCGGCATGGCCTTCATGGTCGTCGGCTGGGTGCTTGCGGGCGTCATCGGCAACCCGATCTGCAACGCTGCCGGACCGATCATCCCCGGCCTCTGCGAGCAGGTGCAGTACGTCGATCCCAGCGGGCACATGGTGACCATGTACGCCAACTGGCGCCTGTGCTACCTGATCGGCGCCATCCCCATCGTCTACGGCATCATCCTGCACTTCGCCATGGACGAGACGCCGCACTGGTTCGCGAGCAAGGGCCGCAATGAGGACGCCATCGCCGCGCTCGCGAAGATCGAGCGCAAGATCACCGGTCATGTCACCGAGCGCAACCCCGAGCTGCTCACCGTGCCGCCGCGCCTGAAGAAGACGGGTCCCGCGACGCTCTTCTCGAAGAAGTTCATCGTCGCAACCTGCGCCATCTGGTCCACGTACTTCATCGGCCAGTTCTGCGTGTACGGTATGAACGCCTGGCTGCCCGCCTGGTTCGTGGGCATCGGATACACGCCGGGGCAGGCCCTGACCCTGCAGACGTTCAACAACGTCGCCGCCATCGCCTCGAACATCGCGGTCGGCTTCATCTCGGACCGCATCGGGCGCAAGCGCAACCTCACCATCGCGTGGCTGCTGTGCATCGTGGCGATCATCCTCTGCTCGCTGTTCGTCGCGCCGAACAGCTTCGGCCTGTGCATCGGGCTGATGCTGCTCTTCGGCTTCTGCCTGAACTACGCGATCACCGCGGTCCAGCCGCTCATGCCGGAGAGCTATCCCACCGTTATCCGCTCGACTGGTACCGCATGGTGCCAGGCGTTCGCCCGCTTCGGCGGATCGGCTGCTTCGGTCGTGCTCGGATCTCTCGCCGGCATGGCGGTTTTCCAGACGGGTGGTGGAACCAACTGGAGTCTGCTCGTGCTCGTCCTCATCGTTCCGTTCGTTCTCGGGCTCATCTGCACGCTCGTGTTCGTGCAGCGCGAGACCAGCGGCAAGAGCATGGACGACCTCGCCATGGAGGAAGAGGGAGTCATCCCGACCGACGCTGCAGGCGCCGAGGCTAACTAGGACAGGAGAGACTCATGAAATCTGATAACGGATCCGTTCCCTTCATCGCGATGATCGTCATCATCGCCTTCCTGCTCCTGGTGTGCATCTTCCTACCGTTGTTCGTTCCCAATTGGTCGGAGCGCGCATTCGCGCTGCCGCTGATGGGCGTTGGCCTGCTGCTGCCCTTCGTGCATTTCTTCGTGTTCGGGGGAAGCCAGGTGGCTCGCCAGCGCAGGGAGCGCAAGAACAGCGGCGAGGCCAAGTAGGACCCAAGCCACATACGGATGCATCTCATCGTGCTCTCCGGCGCATCGCCGGGGAGCACGATGCCGTTTAGGCCTCGGCCGCCTCGGGTTCCTTCTTGCGAGAGAGGCCCTTGCGCAGGACCGGGATGCAGGCGAAGAGCACGACGGGGACGAGCACGCCGCTCGCGCTCGTTGCGATGAGCGCGGCCTGCGCGGAGAAGGTGTCGATGAGCAGGCCGGCGAGCGTCGGGCCACCTGCCATGCCGAGCTGCATGCCGGCGAGGACCCACGTGAGGCTCTCGGTCACGCGGCTCGGGCTCACGTTCTGCTCGACCGTCTGGTTCAGCACGATGTTGAGCGGTCCATACGCGATGGCGCCGATCGCATGGCTCGCGTAGAGCAGCGGCAGGTTCGTCGCGATGGCGGCCGGCAGGTAGAGGATACCCACGGCGACACCGATGATCAGCACTTTCTTGAGGGCGCTCGCCTTCCAGTCGATCATGCCGAAGATGAACACGGCGATGACGCTCGCCGCGGTGCCGCAGATGAACGCCGGTCCGGCCAGCTCCTCGGTGGCTATCTCGGCCGCCATGCCGTAGGTGCCGGGATCGAAGAAGCCGAAGAGGCAACCCTGCAGGATCATCACGATGAAGAACACGATGAGGAACGGGTAGGCGAGGAACACCGAGCGCTTCCTGCGCTTGCCTTCCTCGTCGGCGAGCGCCTCGCCTGCGCGCTTCTGGCGATGCATGAACTCGACGTCCGGCTCGCTCTTGCGGTCGGTCAGCATGATGATGACGCCGGCGATGTAGAAGAGTGCGCCGAAGAGCATGCCGGCCTCCGGGAAGAGCTGGGCCGACAGCACGATGGCGAGTGCGGGCGTGATCATGTAGGAGAGGTCCTCGAGAATGCCCTCGACGGAAAACGCCGTTCCGAGCATGCCGGTGTTCTCCTCGCCGTCGCGCTGGATGACGTAGCTCCAGCGGGCACGCGAGATGGAGGCGGTCTGCGGCATGAAGCCGATGAGGACCGAGGCGACGAACGCGGCCGCAATCGGGAGAAGGAAGTGCACGATGAGCATGACCGCCGCGACGCCGATCATGGAGATGAGCGCGGCGATGGGCATGACCTTCGTCTGGCCCTTCTTGTCGATGAGACGCGAGACGCGCGGTCCGATGAGGCAGCACGACAGCTGAGTGATGCCGATGGCGACGCCGGCAAGCGTGTAGGAGTAGCCCGACATCGTGTACATCGACAGCGTGCCGATCATGACGAGTCCAAGCAGGAAGCGCCCGAAGAATCCACCGATGACGGTGCGCACCATGCGCCCGCCGTGGAACAGCTCGACATATGCGCGCGGACTGATCTTCTGGGACATGCTCGTGCTCTCCTCCATGCTCGCAATGAGTCAAATACGGACTGCCCGCATCTGACTCGTTTTCAGGTCGGGGCCTATTTTCCCCTAGCGAGCGGGGAAAAAGAAGGGCCTCCACACCGGGAGGCCCTTCTGGTCTATCTAGCGGCTGGAATGCAGCCGACGGCTCGCTTAGAAGCTCAGCTCCGTGCGGCCGATGATGTCGTCCTGCAGCTCCTTGGAGAGCTCGACGAAGTACGCGGAGTAACCGGCGACGCGGACGAGCAGGTCGCGGTAGTCCTCCGGGTGCTTCTGCGCCTCGTCCAGGGTCTCGCGGCTGGCGACCGTGAACTGGCTGTGCATGCCCTTGCGCGCGACGTAGTCGTCGAGCAGCGAGATGAACGCGTCGCGTCCAGCGTCGCCCTCGAGCGCTGCGGGCGAGAACTTCCAGTTCAGCAGCGTGCCGTTGCCGGCCAGGCTGTGGTCGATCTTGGTGACCGACTTGCAGATGGCCGCCGGGCCCTTGATGTCATGCGGGCAGCAGTGCGTGTGCGTGGCACCCATGCAGTCGGAGATGGGCTCGCCGCTCACGCGACCCTCGACCGACGCGTCCTGGAACATGCCGAGTGCGACGTTGACGGCGACGGAGTAGACACCGGCCTGGAAGTGGCCGCCGTGCGCCGTGGGCTTGCCGTTGACGTGCTTGCAGTAGGTCTCGATGCCGAACTTGGCCAGCTCATCGGCGTAGTCGTCATCGTTGCCATAGTGCGGCACATGGTCGCTGTTGACGAGCGCGTAAAGCTTCTCGTGGCCGACCCAGTTGTCGGCGACAGCCTGCAGCAGTTCCTCGGCGGTGACGGCCTTCTCCTCGAAGACCAGCTTCTTGATGGTGGAGAGACCATCGCCGACGGAACCGACGCCGACGCCCTGCGGGCCGGTGAAGTTGTAGATGGCGCCGCCCTTGGTGGCATCGGTACCGCTCTCGACGCAGCCCTCGATGAGGTTGGAGACGAACGGCAGCGGCTTGGTGTTCTGATGCACGTAGTCGAGCTTGTTCAGGAACGCCTGCATCTGCGTGACGTAGTACTCCATCTGCTTGTCGTAGCTCTCGAGCACCTGATCGAAGGTCTCGAACTCCTCGAGTCCGCCGGTGTCCGGGCCGACCATGTGGCCATCGTGCGTGTAGCCGTGGTTGATGGCGAGCTCGAGCACGCGGTTGCAGTTGAAGTACGCGGCGTCGTGCCAGCCGTACTCCTTGCCGGTGGCGTCCGGCTCGACGCAGCCGACGACCTGGTAGTTCGCGGAGTCCTCATAGGAGCGGCCGTTCTTGACCATGGTCTCGATCGTGACCTCGTCGTTGAAGATCTTGGGCTCGCCGAGGCCGAGGCGGATGAGGTTCGCGACCTTGATCTTGAGCTCCTCGGGGGTCTTGAGCGACAGGCGCACGGCCGTCCACGGCGTGGGAACGCGGGTGTGGGCGATGGCGTCGAGGAACATGAAGGTGAGGTCATTCGTGCCGTCGGTTCCGTCGGGGAGCAGGCCGCCGACCGTCAGGGCCGGGCCGCCGATGCCGCCGTTGGCGAAGATCTGCACGGTGTTGAGCGAGCGGACCTTGTTCATGTCCCAGATCTTGATGTTGAAGCACTCGATGAGCTCCTGCATCTGCTCGCGGGTCATGTAGCCGGACTCGATGTCCCTCTTGTAGTAGGGGAACATGAACTGGTCGAAGCGGCCGTAGGAGATGGAGTGGCCGTTCGACTCCATCTGGACCATCGTGTGCGCGAAGTGCAGCGCCTGCAGGGCCTGCCAGAAGGTCTGCGGCGTGCCAGAGGCGATCTGACGGCAGTTCGCGGCGATCTGGCGCAGCTCCTCGGCGCGCGTGGGATCGCTCTCGGCCTTCTCGGCTGCCATCTCCTCGGCCTTGTCGGCGTAGCGGTTGATCATCTCGGTCGCGGCCTCGTTGACGATGAGGTCGGCCTTCAGCGAGATCATGCGCTTCTGGTCCTCGGGATCGACCGGGTCGAGCTCGGCCATGCGGTCGAGGATCTCCTGGTGGATGCCGCCGTAGCCCATGTAGAACAGGCGCTCGGTGCTGATGCCGAGATGGCCGGCTCCGCCGTACATGTAGGCATCGCCCAGGAAGACGCCCTCGCCGAGGTGCGAGGCGCGCTTCTCCTCCTCGGTCAGCAGCGGGATGACCTTTTGGTCGACGCTGCGGTGGCGCCAGTACTCCTGGACGCTCTTGAGGTCGGCCAGGGTCTCGGGGGTGTGGAAGTAGCAGTCATGGGTGCGGATCTCGCTGTAGCCCAGCTTGCCGGTCTCCATCTCGTCGATGATCCACTCGAGGCCGAACTCCGGGAACACTGGGCAGCCCTTCTTGTAGCAGCCGAGCGTGCCGACGACGAGCTCGTGGTCGTAGATGATGATCGGGCACTTGCAGAACCAGGCGGCCATAGCGTGGGCCCACTGGATCTCGAGGGGCTCCTCCTCGTGGGCGCGCAGCTCCTCGGTCACGACGACGGCACGCTGGGCGTAGACATCGCCGTTGGTGGTCTTCTCGGTGTCGTCGAGGATCAGGTTGACGCGCTCGAACGGCGACGGGTCGACGACGAATCCCGAGGCGCCGACGCCCCAGACCTTATCGTAGGGCTCGATGGCCTCTGCGATATCGCTGACGCGCTTTTTCGTTTCCGTGCTCATGGCAGTTTTCCTCCTCACTAGGATGCTTAACGACATGGTGTTACAGCATGGTGCCATTATAGTTCACCCGTGCGGTGTTGTTTCAACGTCAAGACGCACGAACATACCCTTTCCATTTTGTGCATTTCGCGAGGGGTTGGGAGCGTCCATCCGAGTATCATGGTTGATGACAACCGAACGGGTCGAAGGATGGTCTTTCGGCCCATCAGACGGACATGAAGGAGACCGATATGCTAGACCGCGTGTTCATTTCCCCGAGCAGGTACGTGCAGGGCAACGGCACCCTCGCCCACCTTGCGGATTACACGTCGTTTTACGGCGATACGGTGCTGATTGTCGAGAGCGCCGGCGGCAAGAAGCGCATGCACGACGTTATCGAGGCGAGCCGCGCCGCCGCGCCCGACCAGACGTTCGTCGAGGAGGTCTCCACCGAGTGCACGATGGACGAGATCAATCGCCTCGCCGCCATCGCCAAGGAGATCGGCGCCGACCTGATCGTCGGCATGGGCGGCGGCAAGGTGCTCGATACCGCCAAGGGCGCCGCGCACGTTGCCGACCTTCCGGTCATGTGCGCGCCCACCAACGCCGCGAGCGATGCGCCGTGCAGCGCGCTGTCCGTGGTGTACAAGCCGGGCGGTCCGCTCGACCAGTTGCTCATGCTGCGCCGCAACCCCGATGTGGTGCTCGTCGACAATGAGGTCATCGCCGCGGGTCCGGCGAGCCTGCTGGCCGCGGGCATGGGCGATGCGCTCGCGACCTACTTCGAGATGAAGGCGCTCTACGATGCCGACGGCCCGAACTTCATCGGCTCCCGCATCACGCTTGCGGCCTATGCCATCGCCGAGCAGTGCTACAAGACGCTCGTCGATAGCGGCTACAAGGCCTACCTCGCCTGTGGCCGTCACGTCGTGACGCGCGCCCTCGAGGACGTCATCGAGGCGAACATCCTGCTCTCGGGCGTCGGCTTCGAGAGCGGCGGAACCTCCGGCGCGCACGCCATCAACAACGGCCTCTCCAGCAATCCGCGTGCCGCCGGCCATGCGCACGGCGAGTTCGTGGCGTTCAGCACCATCGCCCACCTGATCATCGTCGATGCCGACGAGCACCTGATCTGGGAGACGATCGGGTTCCTCGACAGCATCGGCCTGCCCGTCACGCTCGCGCAGCTCGGCTACGAGGGCGGCATCACCGACGAGGAGCTCGACTTCGCCGCCGGCATTGCCGACTCCGACGGTCTGATCCACCAGATCGTCAAGACGGTCGAGCTCGACACCATCAAGGCCGCGATTCTCGCAGCCGACGCCATGGGCGAGGAGTTCAAGAACCAACACGTCTGCTAAGCCGCCATTCAAAGGGTGCTTCCTCAATGAGTCGGAGGACTGTCCCCCGACTCATTTTTTTCGTTGCCGAGGGTTTCCCCGATTGGCAATGCGCTCGTTTTGTGCAAAATGCCCAAATGGCTGCCCGCCTATGCGATAATCAACCGTAGTGTTTGATCGGAGGAGGTGCGGCCATGCTTATATCGATGGACGTTTTGGCGCATGAGTTGGGCGACAGCGTTGTCGAGGCGTCGTTGCTCCCCGATACCGGTCTCACGCTCTCATCGTTCCAGGTGCTCGACGGCAGCCGTGATTCGTATGACGGCTCGCTCGTGTACCTCGCGGTCGATGCCGCATCGGCTCCACTCGGTGAGATGCCGGCTGGGTCGAACATCATCGTCGTCGATGGGCCGTTGCCAGAAGAGGCGCGCCGCGACGACCTGAACATCATCGTGCTCGAGGGGCTCTCGCCCTTCGCAGTGGTCAACGCCGTCACGGGCGTCTTCCAGAAGTACATCCAGCTCGACGAGAGGCTCACCCGCGCCTTCGCCGAGGGCGAGAGCCTGCAGGTCGTGCTCGACATCATTACCGAGATCATCCAGGTGCCCGTGTGCATGCTCGACCTCAACAACTGCGTCCTCGCGCAGTCGACCGTCCTCGAGCCGGAGGGCGATGCGCTGTGGGATGCCATGGTCGACGGCTACGGCTACCGCTACTACTCCATCATCGAGAAGAGCATCCCGCGCGTGAACGAGATGGACGAACGCGGCGAGGATCTCTGGGACGGCATCAACAACGTGAGCGGGCGACGTCTCCGCGTGTACCTGCTGCGCCGTGGCGGAAAGGGTCTCGCGTGCTTCGGCATGCATTCGGCCGAGCCCACCGGCAAGCCGTACGAGCGCTTCCACATCCAGCTCGCCGAGTTCGCCATCGAGCGCATCGTCTCGCATCTGGGTATGTTCAAGGAGGTCAAGCTCGGCCGCGGCAAGCTCTCCGAGCAGTTCCTCACCGACCTGCTCGACGGCGAGAGCTTCGACGAGGCGAGCATCGCAGTCTCCATGAACGACCTCGGCATCGCGAACGTATCGCGGTATTACCTCGGGCTCGTGCTCTTCAAGCAGGCCATCCAGGTCACCGACTACGACTTCGCGCTCATGGACTACATCGAGGCGATCCTGCCGGAGTGCCGTTGCGCGATGTATCAGCGGCGGCTCGTGTTCTTCTGCCCGGCGGAGCGCGAGGGCGGGGCCGATTCCGTGCTGCAGCGCATCGAGGACGTCCTGCCCGGCTATCTCGCCCGGCATGATTGCTTCTGCCTGCTGTCGAGCCCCTTCGACTCGATGGCCGCGGCAGCAGGCGTGTACCGGAGGCTCGTCTCTGTCATCCCGTATCTCAGGGCCGATGTCGATGACCAGTCACGCGTGCATCACTACTTCGAGTATTCGTCCGAGCACGCCCTCTCGATATTCGCCCGCGAGGTTCCCTTGCGCGAGGCGTGCCATCCGGCGCTGGTCGATCTCGTCGCATACGATCGCGAGAACAACACCGAGTACTACGACACGCTCATCGCCTACCTGCGGCACGGCTGCGACGTGTCCGCGACTGCGTCGGAACTTCATGTGCACCGCAACTCGCTCTACTACCGCATCGACAAGCTCAAGAAGCTGCTCGGCGTCGATTACGAGAGCTTCGGGGATTGGGCGCCGATGCTCTTCTCCGTCAGCTGCATGGAGTTCCTGAACAGGCACGGCGATGGGGCGGGGAGTCCCGGCGATGGGAGTGCTTCCGCGTAAAGCATGTAGAGCGTTCTTGGGGGATTGTTCCATCTATAACCGGTACCTGTAAAAAAGTTCTTGACTTTTAGCAGGTACCGGTTATATTTATGCCATGAAACTTTTACAGGTACCGTTAAAATTTATCGGAACGAAAGGAGCCAATCATGGCAGACTCCGACACCATCACCAACAG
Organism: Coriobacteriales bacterium; assembly: GCA_050946275.1. Taxonomy (GTDB): domain Bacteria; phylum Actinomycetota; class Coriobacteriia; order Coriobacteriales; family CADBOM01; genus JBMNUM01. The sequence goes on along the minus strand of JBMNUM010000002.1, from coordinate 98,565 downwards.
CGAGACGTTCGAGAAACTTATCGCCACTCAGCGCATCATGGAGATGCTCCATCGCAAGCACATGATGGAGCGAGGGCCGGCGGGCGACCCCACGCGTGGCCGTGGCCGCATCATCGCGCTGCTAAAGCTCAGGGACGGAGTCCCGACGCGCGACATCGCGCAGATTCTCGGCATCCGCGTGTCCTCGCTCAACGAGGTGCTCGCGAAGCTCGAGCGGGATGGTCTGGTCGAGCGCGTGCAATCCGAGGCGGATGGACGGGTGATGCTCGTTTATCTCACCGATAAGGGACGCGAGGAGAGTCAGGACGACGGTCTCCACGACAAGGTCTTCGCGGGCTTCGGCGACGAGGAGCTCGAGATGTTCGACGCCGGCCTGACCAAGATCATCGCCAATCTCGAGGCGGAGCTGGGCGAGGATGCGCAGACTCTGCTCGAGGAAGGACGCGCACGTCGCGAGGAGTTCTTCGAGCATCACGGCGGCCAGGGCCGTGGGCATGGCCCGGACGGCCACCGCGGTCACGGTCACGGACATGGCGGCCACGGGCACGGCGGGCCCGGCGGACGTGAGCGCGGCGGTCGCGGCAGGGGCCGCGGGGGCCGAGACGAGCTCTTCGGCGACCACGGCCCGCACCTGTGCTAGCCGGCGACCGCGCCGAGGGAAAGCAACGGCGGGCCCATCCGATAGCCGATCGCGTGCAACTTGCGGAACGCTCCTCCGGGAGCGTTCCGATTATTATCCGCCTATGATTCCGGACTCCCCGGGAGGACGATCCGGATGCTGGTAGAATCTTCCCAATGGAAGCGCATGGGGGAGGGCCGGATGATCTCGTTCGAGAATGTGTCGAAGACGTATGGCGGCAAGACGGTAAAGGCCGTCGATAGTCTCACGTGGGAGGTTCCGGACGGCAAGATCACCGGCTTCTTCGGGCCGAATGGCGCCGGCAAGTCGACGGCGCTCAAGATGGCGGTGGGCATCTACGCTCCCGACGAGGGCTCGATCCGCATCAACGGGCTCGATATCGTGCGCGACCCCATCGAGGCCAAACGCCAGTTCGGCTTCGTCTCGGACAACCCCGACCGCTTCCTGCGCCTCAAGGGCATCGAGTATCTCGATTTCGTCGCCGATGTCTACGGTGTGCCCGCGGAGAGGCGCGCTCCCTTCATCGAGGATTGCGGCAAGCGTCTCGAGATCTATGACGCGCTCGCCAATCGCATTCAGGACTATTCGCATGGCATGCGGCAGAAGATCATGATCATGGGTGCCCTCATCCACGATCCGTCGGTGTGGATCCTCGACGAGCCGATGACGGGTCTCGATCCGCGCGGTGCGTTCGAGCTCAAGGAGATGATGCGAGAGCATGCCGCACGCGGGAAGTCCGTGCTGTTCTCGACGCACGTGCTCGAGGTGGCCGATAGGCTCTGCGACCAGGTGTGCATCATCGCGCGCGGGCGCAAGCTGTTCGACGGCACGCTTGACGAGCTCAAGGCAGCCCACCCGGACATGAGCCTCGAGCAGATCTTCCTGGAGATGACCGACCATGAGTAAGGTCTTCCTGCTCACCAAGGTGCTGCTCAAGCAGAACCTTGCGACCATGCTCGGCCTCGACAACACGAGGCGCAAGCGGTCGTCTCGCAGCTCGCTCCTCGCGACGGGAATCATCGCCATCGTGTTGCTCGCGATCACCGGTGGCCTCGGCTATGGGGTGGGCTCGTTCGGCGGTTCGCTCGGCCTCGGCCGGCCGCTCCTGTCGCTGCTGCTCGGCTCGGTCGGCGTGATCATGTTCATGTTGACGATCCCGTCGGTCCTCGGGTCGTTCTATGCCTCGTCGGATGTCGAGGACCTGCTGCCGATGCCGCTCTCCGCTGCGTCGATCGTCACGGCCAAGGGCATCACGGCGCTCATCTCGTCGTACGTGTTCCCGACCATGATCCTGCTCGGGCCCCTGCTGGGCTGGGGCATCGCCGTGGGAGGGAGCGCGTTCTACTGGCTGACGGTTGTCGCGATCGTGCTGTTCGCGCCGCTTCTGCCCTTCTCCTACGCCGGCATCGTCTCGATGCTCATAGCCCGCGTTTCGAAGGCGGCCCGGCGCAAGGATGTGGTGACGACGATCACGACGGTCATCTCGATTGCCATCGTGATCGTCTGCATGTTGACGCAGCAGTTCTTCAACGATGCCTCGTCGGTGGCGTCGCTCGCGCGGTTCGGAGGCGTGGCGCACGGGCTGATCGCAGCGTTCCCGTCGTACGGTTTCGCGGTCGATGCCGCCAGCACGTCGTCGCTGCCCGCGTTGCTGCTCTTCATCGTCATCTCCCTCGCGGGATTCGCCGTGTTCGTCGCGTTCGCGCAGCTCGTCTACCTGCGCACCGTCACATCGCTCTCGTCGAGCGGGGGCAGATCACGCGCCTATGGCGGCGAGGTCGGCAAGGCCTCGGGCAGCGTCGGCCGCGCGATCTTGCGCGCGGACCTGCGGCGCACATTCCGCACCCCCGCGCTGTGGCTCAACCAGGCGCTGGTACCCGTCATCATCATGGCGATCGCGACTGGTTCCATGTGCATGCAGGCGATACCGCCGCTGATGGAGTCGATGGCCGGATTGAGAGATTCCGGTATCGCGCTCGCCTCCGCGCTCACCTGCTCGATGACCGTGCTGCTGGCGGGCTTGGTGGGCGGCGCGAACCGCCTGAGCGGAACCGTCGTCTCGCGCGAGGGATCGAACTGGGATTTCATGAAGATGATTCCCGTGCCCTATGGGCGGTTGCTCAAGTCGAAGATGCTCCCGGGTCTGATCGTCAACATGGTCCTGCTGATTGTGCCGATCTGCGCACTGGTCGTTCCCCTCATCGCGGCCGGGCTCCCACCGCTCGTGCTCGCATGCACCATCGTGCTCGGCTGCGCGCTCGCGTGGCTGAGCTCCTGCCTCGCCGTGAGTTCCGACACCGCCAACCCGCGGGTGTCGTGGGGCAACGATGCGGAGATCGACAACAAGACGGTCGGTGGGGGAGCGGGGCTGCTGCGGGCCTATATCGCGACGGTCGTCTACGCCGCACTCCCGCTCATCGCCCTGACCGGTGCGCCCTGGACGATTGTCCTTCCGGTGATCGCCGTGGTCGGTCTCGTGCTCGCGATCGTTCTGGGGCGCCTGTTCCTCAGGAAGGCGGCCCGCAACCTCGCGGAACTCGAGCGGTAGGATAGCGAAGATCGCCGACTGTTGGCGCAGGTTGAAGAAGGCGGCCCGCACCAGAACGCCGCCGGTCGACTGCCACGCTGAGGGGATTCCGTATCGAGCCCGGACCATTTCTTTCGAATTAGGACGTTTGAGGCATCCTATTTCGAAATAAATGGTTACGAGAAACCCTAATTGACGTTTTCGGACGTCCTATTTCGAAATAAATGGTCAGAGGGTAGTCGCCGCCGCGCGCTGCCGTGCCGCGGGGGGTCCGGCGGGCCGTAGGGCGCCGCGCGTTGCCGTGCCGCAGGGGTCCGGCGGGCCGCAAGGCACCGCGCGCCGTTGAATCCTAGCTGAAGATTCTCGCCTTTGGCTCGCGTCCCTGCATCGCGCGGATACAGGGACCTCCATGCGCGATGAACATCAGGATGGTCAAGATGACCACCAGCACGACCGCTTCCGCGGGCGCATGCAGGATGATGGCCGCGACGAGGAAGGCGACCGGGATGACGACGGCGCCGTAGCACAGCTGCTTGCTAACGACCACCACGCCGAGTCCGATGATGCAGGCGATGACACCGGCGATCGGGTGGAACAGGATGATCGTCGCGCACGTGGTCGTGACGCCCTTGCCGCCGCTGAAGCGGTGTCAGAACGGGAAGTTGTGTCCTAAGGTCACGCCGAGGCCTGCGTAGAGCGTGGCGAGCGTTCCGGAATCGGGGAAGCCGAGGTGGGCGGGCGAGGCGAGGATGGTTGCCGTGAGCGTGCCATCGGCGAAGAACGCGCGGCACCAGATGCCCGCGATGATGACGGCCGCGATGGTCTTGAGGATGTCGAAGAAGAGCACAATGGCGGCTTTTCCCGTGCCCAGCTCGCGTCCGATGTTGGCCATGCCCGGATTGCCGGAGCCGATCTCGAACGCGCTCCTGCCGACTTCACGATGCGCGACGATGTTGGCCGTCAGCACGCAGCCGCATAGATAGCCGATGAGTATGTATACAAGTCGCTCCATGGCGTGATTGTACCGCGAGATATCCGATATCCATCCAACCGATACGGGAGTTGCAGGCCATGCCTGACACCTGACAGAGGGGCCGGATGCAGGTGATGGCGAGCCGGATATGGATGCTCGCAAGCGAATGGCCGGGACACGTTCAACCCGGCCAGAACCGTCCCACTCGCAGCTGGTGCCGTTACCTCTCGTGGACGTGCTTGCCGGAGAGGTGCTCGATGTGGATGGCGACGAGCTGCATGCGCCAGGCGTCCTTCCGGATCTCCTCCTGGAGCTCCTCGTCGGTCGGGTAGTACTTGCGTCCGAAGAGCCACGCCTTCTCGAGGATGCGCTCGTCCTCGGCCGGGTCGACGAGCTCGGCGCGTCCCCGTGCGATGACGCTCGTCGGGTGGAGCGACCAGCCGTCCTCGTCCAGCCATCCCTCGTTCCAGACGGTGAAGCACACCTTGTCGCATTCCTTGATGGCGTCGATCTTGTGGCCGCTGCGCGCGCAGTGGAAGTAGATGGCGTTCTCCGCCTCGTCGTAGTAGAAATCCAAGGGCAGGGCGTACGGATATCCCGCCTCGCCTGCCACCGCGAGCACCCCGCGCTTCACCGTGCGCAGGATCTCGGCGCACTCCTCGGGCGTTGCGGCTTGCTTATGGCGCCTCATGGGACGGAACTCGGTCATGGCTCACTCCTCGCGTGTGATCGAAAGGTTTCATCAAAGAGGGTAGCAGATGAACCTGACAATCAAGGTGGGGCTGTTTGTCAGGTTTTCGGGCTGTGCTTAGTCAAAACCTGTCAAGCAGCCCCACCTTGATTGACAGGTCCGCTAAAAAACGGGGAGCGCCCGGTTGGACGCTCCCCGTTGGCTTGCGGTTCTCTCGCGTTCGCCTAGGCCTCCGCGTAGAGGTCCTTCAGCTTCACGAGGTGCTCGTAGCGCTCGATGGCCGCCTGCTCGTTGCGGGCGAACAGCTCCTCGGCGCGCTCCGGGAACTCGCGGGTCAGGCGGCTGTAGCGGGCCTCGTTCATGAGGAACTCCTGGTAACCGCCCTTCGGCTCCTTGGAGTCGAGCGAGAACTTCTTGCCGGGCTCGGCTGCCGGGTTGAAGCGGTAGAGGTTCCAGTAGCCGCAGTCCACGGCCTTCTTCATCTCGGCCTGGCAGTTGACCATGCCGCCCTTGATGGAGTGCATCTCGCACGGCGAGTAGCCGATGATCAGCGACGGTCCCGGATAGGCCTCGGCCTCGGCGATGGCCTTGATGGTCTGCGCCGGGTTGGCGCCCATGGCGACCTGCGCCACGTAGACGTAGCCGTAGCTCATCGCGATTTCGGCAAGGCTCTTCTTCTTGACTTCCTTGCCGGCGGCCGCGAATTGGGCGACCTGGCCGATGTTCGAGGCCTTCGACGCCTGGCCGCCCGTGTTGGAGTAGACCTCGGTGTCGAACACGAAGATGTTCACGTCGTGGCCGGAGGCGATGACGTGGTCGAGTCCGCCGTAGCCAATGTCGTAGGCCCAGCCGTCGCCACCGAAGATCCAGAAGGACTTCTTCGTGAGGAACTGGCGGTTCTCGCGGATCAGCGTGGAGTGCGGGCCGTCGCAGGCCTCGAGCGCCTCGAGGTACGCGGCTGCGGTCTCCTTGCCGGCGATCGGGTCGTCCTTGGTCTCGAGCCACTTCTTGGCGGCTTCGACGATCTCGGGATGCTTCTCCGCGGCGCCCTCGATGATGGCCTCGGTCTCATTGATGATCATGTTGCGAACGGCCTCGTAGCCGATCATCATGCCAAGGCCGTGCTCGGCGTTGTCCTCGAAAAGCGAGTTGTTCCACGCCGGGCCGTGGCCGTCGGCGTTGACGGTGTAGGGCGACGTTGCGGCCGGGTTGCCCCAGATCGAGGAGCAGCCGGTCGCGTTGGCGATGAACATGCGGTCGCCGAACAGCTGCGTCACGAGGCGCGCGTAGCTGGTCTCGGCGCAACCGGCGCAGGAGCCGGAGAACTCGAGCAGCGGCTGGGCGAACTGGCTCGCCTTGACGTTGGGAGCGACGAGCTCCTTCTTCTCGGCGACGTTGGCCACGCAGTAGTCGAAGACCTCCTGCTGGGGCAGCTCGTCGTCCATCGGAACCATCTCGAGCGCGTTGCGCGGGCACTGGCCGATGCAGACGCCGCAACCCATGCAGTCGAGCGGGGAGACGGCGAGCGTGTACTTCGTGGCGACGTCCTTGCCGCCCTTGATGTCGATGATCTGCGCGTTGGCGGGAGCCGCGGCTGCCTCCTCGTCCGTCATCGCGAACGGGCGGATCGTCGCATGCGGGCACACGTACGAGCACTGGTTGCACTGGATGCAGTCCTCGGGGTGCCACTTCGGCACGAGCACGGCGACACCGCGCTTCTCGTAGGCAGCGGCACCCGTCTCGTACTGGCCGTCGATGTGGTCGACGAACGCCGAGACCGGCAGGCTGTCGCCCTCCATGCGGCCGACGGGCTCCATGATCTCGCGGACTTGCTTGATGAGCTCGGGCTTGCCCTCGAGCGGCGCGGGCTCCGGATCGTCGGGAGCGTCGGCCCAGCTGGCCGGCACGTCGATCTTGACGTACGCGGTGGCGCCGGCGTCGATCGCGTCGTGGTTCTTGTCGACGACGTCCTGGCCTTTCTTGAGGTAGCTCTTGGTGGCCGCGTCCTTCATGTACTTGATGGCCTCCTCGCGCGGGAGCACCTCGGCCAGCGCGAAGAACGCGGACTGCAGGATCGTGTTCGTGCGCTTGCCCATGCCCACCTTCACGGCGAGGTCGATGGCGTTGATCGTGTAGAGCTGGATGTCGTTGCGCGCGATGAAGCGCTTCGCCTCGGCGGTGAGGTGCTTCTCGAGCTCATCGAAGTCCCACTGGCAGTTGATGAGCAGCGTGCCACCGGGCTTGACGTCGCGCACGACCGGGAAGCCCTTCGTGATGTAGCTCGGGTTGTGGCAGGCGACGAAGTCGGCCTTGTTCACATAGTACGGGCTGCGGATCGGCTGGTCGCCGAAGCGCAGATGGCTGATGGTCACGCCGCCGGTCTTCTTCGAGTCGTACTGGAAGTAGGCCTGCACGTACTTGTCGATGTGGTCGCCGATGATCTTGATGGAGTTCTTGTTCGCGCCGACCGTGCCGTCGCCGCCGAGACCCCAGAACTTGCACTCGATCGTGCCCTCGGCCGCCGTGTTGGGGCAGTTCGGGTCCTCGGGGAGCGAGAGGTTCGACACGTCGTCGACGATGCCGATCGTGAACTCGCGCATCGGCTGGTCCTTCTCCAGCTCCTTGTAGATGGCGAAGGCCGACGCGGGCGGGGTGTCCTTCGAGCCGAGGCCGTAACGGCCGCCGACGATCTTGATGTCGGCGCGACCCTGCTCGTAGAGCGCGTTGATGACGTCCTGGTAGAGCGGCTCGCCCAGGGAGCCCGGCTCCTTGGTGCGGTCCATGACGGCGATCTTCTTAACCGTCTCGGGCAGCGCCGCGAGGAACTTCTCGCCGACGAACGGGCGATACAGGCGCACCTTCACGAGGCCGACCTTCTCGCCGTGGGCGTTGAGGTAGTCGACGACCTCCTCGACGACGTCGCACAGCGAGCCCATCGCGACGATCACGCGGTCCGCGTCGGGGGCGCCGTAGTAGTTGAACAGCTCGTAGTTCGTGCCGATGCGCTTGTTGACCTCGTGCATGTAGTGCTCGACGACGGCCGGCAGGGCGGCGTAGTGGTTATTGCACGCCTCGCGGTTCTGGAAGAAGATGTCGCCGTTCTCATGCGTGCCGCGCATGGCCGGATTCTCGGGGTTGAGCGCGTGGGCGCGGAAGTCCTTGACGGCCTGGAAATCGCACATCTCGGCGAGCTCGTCGTAATCCCACACGGCGATCTTCTGGATCTCGTGCGAGGTGCGGAAGCCGTCGAAGAAGTTGAGGAAGGGCATCTTGCCCTTGATGGCGGAGAGGTGCGCGACGGCGGAGAGGTCCATGACCTCCTGCACGTTGCCCTCGGCCAGCATGGCGAATCCGGTCTGGCGGCAGGCCATGACGTCGGAGTGGTCGCCGAAGATGTTGAGCGCGTGCGACGAGACGGTGCGGGCGCTCACATGGAAGACGCTCGGCAGCTGCTCGGCCGCGATCTTGTACATGTTCGGGATCATGAGCAGCAGACCCTGCGAGGCCGTGTACGTGGACGTGAGGGCGCCGGCGCACAGCGAACCATGCACGGTTCCCGCGGCTCCTCCCTAGGACTCCATCTCGACGACCTCGACGCGCGTGCCGAAGATGTTCTTCTTACCCTGCGCAGCCCACTGGTCGACGTAGTCCGCCATGGGGCTCGACGGGGTGATGGGGTAGATGCCGGCAACCTCCGTGAACGCATAGGAAACATATGCGGCGGCGTTGTTGCCATCCATCGACTTGAAAGACCTAGCCATGTTCTCTCCTCCGCTCTCCAAACGCTTTAATGCACAAAAGCGCATTTAGAAATAATACCGTGTTAAAGGTGCAGTTTTCCAGCTATTCAACAATGAATAGAGAAACGGCGCACAGACGGGTGGATTGAGGATGCTATACCGGCCCTGAAGTCTGCCTGCGCGCCATCGCTCGCGGGTGCGCGCCGGGAGCGGGCGCGGGCCGGGCCGGGTGCGGGCGCGATGGGCGCGGGCGCGGATTGGGCCGGTGCGAGTGAATTAGTGTACACAAGTTGCCGAAATGGCCTCGAAAACCGTCGAAAAACAGGGTGATTTGCAAACTTGTGTACACTAATTTACCCGGGGAGCGCTTGGGACGCCCCGGGTCTCCGCGATGTGTGCGCAAGCGGGCGTGCTGTAGCCGTTTGCCCGTATCGAGATGCGAGGAGGTTGGGAATGGTCGCGCTATATCACGGTTCGGATGTCGCCATCGAGGCTCCTGACGTCTCGCGCAACACGGGAAACGCCGATTTCGGGCGGGGCTTCTACCTCACCGTCGACCGCGATGCGGCGGTATGGCGCGCCCGCACGCGGGCCCGTGCGCTCGGGGCGGAGCGGGGTCGTTTCGACGTATGAGTTCGACGAGGAGGGCCTGGGCTGGGCGACCACCGGCATGCCCGCGAGGGCTCCGATGCTCCGTTCGGGCTCTCGTTCGAGATGGACGAACGCGGCATCTCGGCATGGCTCGGCTACATAATGCGCTGCCGCAAGGGGGAGACGGCCGTCGATGGCCTCGGTGAGCCGGCTGTCGTGCGCGGTTGGATCGCGACCATGGAGGTCGAGCTGGTCAGCACGGGCGCGCTCGAGCCCGAAGAGCTGGCACCCCTCGTCGAGCGCGACAAGCTCATCGTCCAGTACTGCTTCCGCAGCCAGGAGGCCGTCGACCAACTGCTGCGCTTCGCGGGTGCGGAGGAAGTCGAGGTGTAGGCGCCGCATGCTCGCTGGCAACTCGGGGGATGTGCGTTCTGCGGCTTGGCTGGCAGACGATGCTTCCATCGTCGGCAAGGCGCTAACTATATTGATGATATCAATATTAATATGTATAATATCAATATGATTACGTATGCGTTCATAACCTTTGAATGGGATGAGGCAAAGGCCTCCTCGAATCTCAAGAAGCACGGAGTGAGCTTCGAGGAGGCGTCGACGGTGTTCTACGACCCGCATGCGCTGCTGATCGATGACGAGACCCACTCGCAGGAGGAGCAACGCTTCATCCTCTTGGGCATCAGTGCGAAGAGCCGTGTGCTCACGGTGTGTCATTGCTTCCGGGAGGCATATGACCTCGTGCGTATCATCTCGGCCCGCAAGGCGACGAAGCGGGAGGAAGCAGATTATTGGAGGAAGCGCTATGAAGGCTGAATACGATTTCTCGAATGCGCGGCCCAACCCCTATGCGGATAAGCTGCGCCGCCCCGTGACGATGAACCTCGACACGTTTGCCATCGACTATTTCAAGAGAGAGGCAGACCGCACGGGTATCCCGTACCAGAGGCTCATCAACCTCTTCTTGGTGCAATGCGCGCGTGAGGGCAAACAGCTCGCGTTCATCTGAGATGGCGAGTTGGTTGAGATGGGAGAACGGTGATGGGTGCGATAGGGAAAGGGCTGGCGACTGGTCGGGTTGCATGGGCGCTTACGCTCGCCATGGCCGTGCTGATCGTCATGTGCAACGGATGCTCGGATGGCATGCGGGATTCGGAGGCCGCCGGATCGGGTGTGGCGGCTCTCGCGCCTGCATATTCCACGCTTGACGCGTATCCGGTGTCGGACATGAGCGGCTACGATGCGTTCGATGCGGGCGACGAGACCGTTTTCGTCTCCATGACCGTGGCGGACATCGCCGCGGAGATGAGGGCCGGCTCCACGTTCGCCGTGTTCTGCGGCTTCGCGGACTGCCCGTGGTGCAACGCGCTCGTCCCGTATCTCAACGATGTGGCGCTCGAGCGCGGCGTGCGCGTCGGATATCTCGACACACGCGCCGATCCCGCATGGCAGAGCAACACCGATATCGCCGACTACGATCTGTTCGTCGACCTTTTCGGCTCCCATCTCTCCGACGATGACGAGGGGGTTCCGCACCTCTACACGCCCTTCGTGATCTTCATCCGCGGAGGCGAGGTGGCGGCAATCCAGGACGGCACGGTCCCCTCGCAGGAGGATGCCCATGATGTGCTGTCCGCCGAGCAGGAGGCCGAGCTCGTTCAGGCGCTCAACGACAAGTTCGACAAGCTCGTTTAGCCCACAGGCGCGTATGGCAAAGGGGCCTGACGCTGGCGCCATGGCAATGGCCTCGGATCCCCTTGCCAGGTTATGAAAAACCACACTAGGCGAGATGAATGTGTGATTTCCGCATCGTGATTACGTCTAGTGTGGTAAAACGGCCGGTGACTCCGTCGTTCAAGGCGGGGTCACCGGCCGTTTAGCGGGTATTGAGCCGAGTGCCGTACGGTGCAGGCGCTACTCGTTCTCGCCGGTGTCGATGATGTCGTTGCTGCCCGCGACGGCTGGGATGCCGTACTCCTGCATGATGGCGGCCAGCTCGCGCAGGCGCAGCTCGCGGTCCCTGCGCTCGCCGGGCTGGAAGTCCGCGGGCATGGGGTAGGGGACGCCGATCGAGTTGTACTTCTCGACGCCCATCTTGCGGTACTGCAGCAGCTGCAGCTGCACGACGGCGTCGCCGAGCTTGTCGCGCACGAACTCGGCGCTCGCGCGGATGTTCTCATCGTCGTCGTTGATGCCGGGGATCACCGGGATGCGGACGACCATCTTGTTGCCGTCCTTGGCGAGCTTCTCGAGGTTGGCGAGGATCCGCTCGTTGCCCTGGCCGGTCCACTTCTTCTGCTTGTCGGAGTCCATGAACTTGAGGTCGACGAGCCACAGGTCGGTGAGCCCGTAGAAGTGCTCGAGGATCTCGGGCTTGCAGAAGCCCGTCGTCTCGACGCACGTGTTGATTCCATTGGCGCGGCAGGCCTTGAGCAGCTCGACCGCGAACTCCCACTGCATCATGACCTCGCCGCCGTTCAGGGTGATGCCGCCACCCGACGTCTCGTAGTAGTGCGTGTCGGCCATGACCTCGGCCATGACCTCGTCGACGGTCATGATGCTGCCCCACGACTTGATCGCGTGGACGAAGCAGGCCTGAGCGCACGACATGCAGCGGATGCACTCCATGTTCGAGCCGATGATGATGCCGTCCTCGGTGAACTCGAGCGGCTTGCCCTGCTTCGGGCACGCCTTGATGCACAGGCCGCACTTGTCCTTGCCGAGGCACTTGTCGGGGTAGATGCCGAGCTGGCGCTGGGGGTCGAGGCCCTCGGGGTTCGAGCACCAACGGCAGCGCAGCGGACAGCCTTTCAGGAAGACTTCCGTGCGGATGCCCGGGCCGTCATGGACGGTCAGGTGCTGGATGTTGAAGACAATGCCCTTGTCGGCGCTCATGCTTTTCTCCTCGTGTTGCCTCGGTGGGATGTGCCAGACAGCCCCGTCTTGTTTGGCACCTTGACAGACGAAGGCCCGGGACCTCGCGACCCCGGGCCTTCCTTGAAACTCTTTAGAACGAGAGCTCGGTGCGGCCGATGAGGTCGCTCTGGAGCTCGGGGGACAGCTCGGTGAAGTACGCCGAGTAACCGGCGACGCGGACCATGAGGTCGCGGTAGTCCTTCGGCTTTTTCTGCGCGGCCTCGAGCGTCTCCTTGCTCGTGACGTTGAATTGGCTCTGCAGTCCGCCCTTGCCGAAGTAGCCCTTGAACAGGTTGATGAAGTTGTCGAGTCCAGCCTCGCCGGCCAGGGTCTCGGGGGTGAACTTCCAGTTCAGGATGACGCCGTTGGCGATGCGGGTCTGGTCGAGCTTGGCCAGGGAGTTCGCGATCGCGAGCGGGCCCTTGATGTCGTGCGACTTGCCGTCCGGATGCGCCGGCCCGAGGCAGTCGGACACGGGCTCGCCGGCCTTGCGGCCGTCCGGGGAGGCGTCGCACAGCATGCCGGCCGGCACGTTGATCGACACGGAGTAGACGCCGGGGCGGAACTCGCCGCCACGGGCGTTCGGGCGATGCTCCACGTGCTTGCAGTAGGTGTCGATGACGAACTTCGCGATCTCGTCCGCGTAGTCGTCGTCGTTGCCATAGTGGTGCACCAGGTCGGAGTTGACCATGGCCTGCAGGACCTCGTGGCCCTCCCAGTTCGCCTTCAGGGCCTCCATGAGCTCCTCAGCGGTGATCTTGCCCTCCTCGAAGATGAGCTGCTTGATGGTGCACAGCGAGTCGGTGACGGTGCCGAGGCCGACGCACTGCGGGCCGGAGTAGTTGAAGCGTGCGCCGCCTGCGCTGATGTCCACGCCGCGCTCGGTGCAGTCGTGCACGAGCAGCGACAGGTACGGCAGGGGGTGCACGCGCTGGTGCACAAGATCCATCGTGTTGATGGTCGACAGCATGCGGTCGCACCAGTACTTCATCTGGATGTCGAAGGCCTGCTTGACCTCGTCGAAGCTCTTCATGTCGGTGAGGTAGCCGGTCTCTGCGCCGACCTTCTCGCCCTCGAACGTCTCGCCGTTGTTGATGGCGAGGAGGAAGACCTTCGTGCAGTTGTAGTAGTCGGCGTCATGCCAGCCGTAGGTGTAGCCGGGAACCTCGGGCTCGACGCAGCCGATGCCGACCCAGTCGCGGGCCTGCTCGACCGGCACGCCGTAGTTGGAGAGCGTCTTGTAGTACAGGTCGTCGTTGTAGACCTTGGGCTCGCCGGTGCCGATGCGGCAGACGTTGAACGTCTTGATCCAGAACTCCTCGGGGTTCTTCTCGGACAGCTTGACGCCCATCCACGGGTTGGTGATGCGGGTGTGCGCATGCGCGTCGAGCACCATGTACGAGACGTCGTTGACGCCGTCGGTGCCGTCGGGCTTCACGCCGCCGACGTTGAGGGCCGTGCCGCCCCAGCCGATGCCGGAGGCGATGATGGTGTTGAAGTAGTCGCGCCACTTGCGCAGCTCGTCCATCTTGAGGAACGAGCACTCGATGAGCTCCTGCATGAACTCGCGGGTGAGCGTGCCGTTCTTGATGTCGTTCTCGTAGAACGGACCCATGAACTGGTCGAAGCGGCCATAGGTGACGGAGTGGCCGTTGGACTCGATGAGGATGAGGTTCGTGGCGCCCCACCACAGCTGGATGGCCTCCCAGAAGTCCCGCGGCGGGTTCTCGGACACCCACAGGCAGTTCGCGCTCATGCGCTCGAGCTCTGCCTTGCGCTGCGGGTCGGTGCACTCAGCGGCGACCTCGGCGGCCTTCTCGCCATAGCGGCGGAAGTACAGCATCGAGGCGTCGACGGAGATGAGCTGCGCCTCCCAGAAGGTGCGCTGCTGGATGGCCTCGGGGGTGCCGAGCTCGAGCTTGGCGAGCTGCTCGTCGATGCGGGCCTTGATGCCCTTCCAGCCGAGCTTGAGAAGCATCGGGTAGTCGACGGAGATGTGGCCGATGCCGGCGGTGGCGTACAGGTCGTTGAAGTACGCGAAGCCGGCGCCCTTCTTCTCCTCCGGGCCGAGCTGGGCCATGACGTTGTTGTACACGGTCTCGTTGTCCCATGCGGGGGCGAGCTCGCGGATCTTGGCCTTCTGCTCATCGGTGATGTAGTACTTGTCGTTGTTGCGCTCCTCGAACGGCACGGCCTCGCCGCGGTCGATGGCGTCCATCTCCTCGATCATGAAGTTGATCGAGAACTCGGGGTAGATCGGGGCGGCGAAGGCCGGAGCGGCGATCTCGCCGAGGATGATCTCGTCGTCGCCGACGCGGACGTCGCACTTCTCGATGATGTCGTGGAAGCCCTGGGCGACGCGCTTGATCTGCGGCTGGCCCTTGCTCTTCTTGTACGACTCGGTGATGATCTCCATGCGCTGCGTGTCGATGCGGCTCTTGGCCGACTTGGCGCGCTCGAGCATGCGGTTGATGCGCGGGAACGGCGAGATCTCCTCGTCGAGACCCGACACGCCGACGCCCCAGACCTTGTCATACGGCTCGATGGCCTCGGGTCGATTGGCGGCGGTGATGGTATCGCTGATCATGTATCTGCCTCCTTAGCTTGCTGTCGTGATTTCCGACTTCTTAGCGTTTACCATTCTTTCATCTTCGATGCAGCAGATTCAAGGTCAAGCCGCACGAATTCCCCTGTTGATAATTGGGCAAATGTGACAATGACTGGAACGCTCCCCGGGGGAGCGTTCCAGAGAGGCGCCGTGCTCGGCTCGGCTCATTTTGAGGCGGCCTCCTCGAGGGCCTCGCCTTCGAGACGGTAGAGGACCCATTCCCCGAGGGGCTTGGCGCCGAGAGACTCGTAGAAGTCGATACCCGCCTTGTTCCAGTCGAGGCAGTACCAGTCCATGCGGCCGTATCCGCGCTCCACTGCGAGTCGCGCGCCGTGCTTGACGAGCTTGCGGCCGTAGCCTTTCCGGCGATGTTCTTCCTCGATGAAGATGTCCTCGAGGAAGAGCGTGGGGAAGCCGTAGAACGTGGAGAAGTTCTTCGAGTACGCGGAGAAACCGACCTCGATGCCGTCCTCGACGGCGAAGAACACCTCGAGAACGCGCTCGTCGAAGATCAAGCGTTCCATGGAGGCCGGTTCGGCCGTCATCCAGTCCTCCAGCTTCTCGTAGGCGGCCATCCTGCGGAGCATCCCCATGAACAGGGGGATGTCGTCCCGTGTCGCCTCGCGAATCTCGAATCCCATGCGTATTCCTCCCGATTTCGGGGCTCTCTTCCCGGAGCACCCCAGCTGCTCGCCGCGGGTAATATCTGGAACGCTCTCCCGGGGAGCGTTCCAGTATCATGGCTATGGTAACGGATGGGGTGGAATAGGAGCACGGGTGGCACAGGAATCGCCGGAATATATAGAAGTGCGCGGCGCTCGCGTGCACAATCTCAAGAACCTCGACGCGAGGATCCCGCTCGGCGAGCTGGTCGGCATTGCCGGCGTGTCGGGCTCGGGGAAGAGTTCGCTGGCGCTTGGCGTGCTGTATGCGGAGGGCTCGCGCCGCTATCTCGACGCGCTGTCGACCTACATGCGCCGCCGGATCTCGCAGGCCTCGCGCGCCGATGTCGACGAGGTGCTCCACGTGCCCGCAGCGCTCGCGCTGCGCCAGCGCCCCGGCATCCCCGGCGTGCGCTCGACGTTCGGCACGTCCACGGAGCTGCTGAACTACCTGCGCCTCATGTTCTCGCGTCTCGGCAGCCACATGTGCCCGAACGGCCATCACGTGCCCCCGAGCATGAACGTTGCGCTCGAGCTGCCGATCACCTGCCCCGAGTGCGGCGAGGAGTTCTACGGGCCGGGCGCAGAGGAGATGGCGTTCAACAGCGAGGGTGCCTGCCCCGAGTGCGCCGGCACCGGCATCGTGCGGCAGGTCGACATCTCGACGCTCGTCCCCGACGAGACCAAGACGATCGACGAGGGCGCCGTGGCCGTGTGGGGCCTACTCATGTGGTCGCTCATGAAGGACATCTGCCGCGAGATGGGCGTCCGCACCGATGTGCCGTTCTGCGAGCTGACCGATGAGGAGCGCGATATCGTCTACCACGGTCCGGCCGAGAAGAAGCACATCCTCTACATGAACGAGAAGACCGGCATGGCCGGCGAGATGGACTTCACCTACTACAACGCGGTCTACACGGTGGAGAACGCGCTGTCGAAGGTGAAGGATGAGAAGGGCCTCAAGCGCGTGTCGAAGTTCCTGAGCGAGCAGCCATGCCCCGAATGCGGCGGCACCAGGCTCTCCGCCCGGGTGCGCTCGACGCTGCTCGACGGCATGCACCTGGGACAGGTGACCGCGATGACGCTCGACGAGCTCGCCGCGTGGATTCCGCGTGTGCCCGACCTCATGCCGCCCGAGATGCGCGAGATGGCCACGGGCATCGTCGCGGAGACGACCGAGCCCATCGAGCGCCGTCAGCAGCTCGGGCTCGGCTACCTCTCGCTCGACCGTGCCAGCTCGACGCTGTCGACCGGCGAGCGCCAGCGCGTGCAGCTCGCGCGCTCGGTGCGCAACCGGACGACGGGCGTGCTCTACGTGCTCGACGAGCCGTCGATCGGCCTGCATCCCTCCAACGTGGAGGGCCTGCTCGGCGTGGTGGACGACCTGCTTGCCGACGGCAACTCCGTCGTGATGGTCGACCATGATGTGCGCGTCCTGCGGCACTCCGACCACATCATCGAGATCGGTCCCGGCTCGGGTGCCGACGGAGGACGCATCATCGCGCAGGGCAGCGTCGCCGACGTGTGCGCCGACCCTGCGTCGCGCATCGCGCCCTTCCTGGCCGGCGAGCGGCATGTCCGCGTGCGGCAGCCCGTCGCGTCCGAGTACGTGTTCGAGGAGGGCGAGATCTTCCTGAAGACCGGCGCGATCCACACGGTCAAGCCGCTCGAGGTGCGCGTGCCGCGCGGCCGCATGACGGTGGTGACCGGCGTGTCCGGCTCCGGCAAGACGACCATGGTGCTCGAGAGCCTCGTGCCCGGGTGCACGGCGATGCTGCAGGGCGAGCGGATGCCGGCGCATGTGCAGTCGGTGCGCGCGTCCTGGCTCAAACGCGCCGACCTCATCGACGCGACGCCCATCGGCATCAACGTGCGCTCGACGGTGGCGACGTACTCCGGCGTGCTCGACGAGCTCCGCAAGGCCTACGCCAAGCTGCCCGATGCGGTCGAGCGGGGCCTGAAAGCGGGCGACTTCTCCTACAACACGGGCAGCCTCAAGTGCCCGACATGCGATGGCACGGGGCAGATCTCGCTCGACGTGCAGTTCCTTCCCGACGTGGAGATCACGTGTCCCGACTGCCGGGGGAGCCGATACGGCGAGGATGCTTACCAGGTGCGCATGTGGACGGAAGGCGAGGGCGACGATGCTTCAGGTGATGGCTTCGTCGACGATGCGCTGTCGCTGCCCGAGCTCATGTCTCTCACGGTGCGCGAGGCGCTTGTGCGACTGGACGGCGTCAAGGGGCTCAAGCGCGCGCGGAAGAAGCTGCAGATCCTCGACGACCTAGGGCTCGGCTACCTGACGCTCGGCGAGTCGACGCCGGCGCTCTCCGGCGGCGAGGCGCAGCGCCTCAAGCTCGCGAGCGAGATGGGCAAGGACCAGGTCGGTGCGCTGTTCGTCTTCGACGAGCCCACGATCGGGTTGCACCCGCTCGACGTCGAGACGCTGCTCGGCGTGCTGCAGAGCCTCGTGGAGCACGGCGCGACGGTCGTCGTGATCGAGCACGACCTCGACGTCATCGCCAACGCCGATTGGGTCATCGACATGGGGCCGGGCGGCGGCGAGGCCGGCGGTCGTATCGTCTGCGCAGGCACCCCGGAGCAGGTCGCCGCATGCCCGGACAGCATCACGGGCCGCTATCTGGGAGCGGAGTGATTGCCCGGCCTGCAGTGGCGCACAAAATGTGCCAAAATCCTGAACTAAGTTGATGCGGGAGGTGCGATGCGCAGGCAGACACGCATATTGATCGTCGAGCTCGTGGGCGCGCTCGTCGCGATTCTCATCGGCGTCGTCCTGCTGGTGGGCGCGTCGGTGCTGCTCGACGGCATCAAGGTCCTCTCCGACCAGGTCGTTCCCGCGACGAGCCAAGGCGAGATCAGCGACCCGGAGGGCTACGGCATGCTCGTCAACATGCTCGGCCTCGCGCTCGGCGACGTGGGAATCATGGCGGTGATCTTGCTCGCCTTCGTGGAGATCGTCCTGGCGATCGGCTCCCTGCTGTTCACGATCATCGCGCGCGTGGCGTATCGTCCGGGCAAGAGGGGGCGCTACGTGGTGCTCACGGCTCTCGCGCTCGCGCCGCTCGCCATCATCGCCATCGTGGCCTTCACGTTCGCGTTCGGCGACACGACCGGCCTGTTCTGGACCATCGTCGCGCTCATCGAGGTGGCGGTCGTCGCCTACGGCATCTTCGAGACCATTCGCCTGCTCAAGGGCGACGATGGTGCCGGTCCGGGGGAGGGGTCGTACGACGGCGACTACGTTCCCGCACCCGAGGATGCCCGATGAGCACGCGAGCGGGACGAAAAGGGATATGCCCCGTTTGTCCCATCGTCGCGCTCGTGCTCGCGCTCTCGTTTTGCTTGGCGGGATGCGCTCCCTCGCAGGTCGGGGGCAGTGCGGCGGATGCCGTCTCCAACCGGCCCGCACGTGATGTCGACGGCGAGCTCGTCGTGCGCTTCATCGACGTGGGGCAGGGTGATTGCGCGCTCCTGTCATGCGACGGGCATCACGTTCTGATCGACGGCGGCCCGCGCGACGCTTCCCGCAAGGTATACAGCATCGTCCGCGATATCGGCGTCGGGCGCTTCGATGCCATCGTCGCCTCACATCCCGACGTCGATCACATAGGCGGCATCTCCGCGGCACTCAACGCCGCTGGCTGCGATGCGTGCTATTGCTCGACGTGGGATGTCGACACCAGCCTGCGCACGTTCTCGTCGTTATTCGCGAACCTCGAGAAGGCCGGCGTGACGCTCGCCGTGCCCGAGCCGGGCGATACGGTCGAGTTCGGCGATGCCGTGCTGACGTTCGTCGGACCCGTGCGGCAGCTCGAGGGCGACAACGACAACTCGCTCGTGTGCCGTGTCGATTTCGGCGAGACGTCGTTCCTCTTCACCGGAGATGCCGAGGCTGCGGAGGAGGAATCGCTCCTCTCGGCCCGGGCCGACCTCGCCGCCGATGTGCTCAAGGTCGCGCACCACGGGTCGCGCTCGTCCTCCACGCCCGCCTTCCTCAAGGCGGTGGACCCGCAATACGCCGTGATCTCCGTGGGAGCCGGCAACGACTACGGCCACCCCAAGGAGCAGGTGCTCGACCGCCTCGCGAAGGCCGGTGCGGCCATCTACCGCACGGACCTCGACGGCTCCGTCATCATGAAATCCGACGGCTCGTCGATCGCGGTGACCACCACCAGCTACGTGAGCGAGTAAACATAACAAACACGTCAGACGTGACCGTTGGGTTTTCAGGTTCGATTCAGCGAGGCCGCTTACAGTGATTGCATGCCGGATTCGGCTGTTTCGCGAATATGCATCACAGGTGCTTCGGACGAGCGGGGAGGATCGACCAATGAAGAAGAAACTGATCGCGGCGGCGTGCGCGTGTGCGTTGGCACTCGGCTGTCTGGCCGGGTGCGGCGGCGAGGCGACGTCGACCGATGCGTCGTCGGGCAACCCCGGCATGGAGGCCGCCGCCACGGAGACGCTGGCGGCCGAGGAGACGGCGACCAACGACGCCGAGGCCATCGAGGCCGCTCTCGACCTTGCCAACATGGACGCGGAGTGGACCTACGATTCCAGCTCCGATTCCTGGACGCTCTCGCCGGTCGCGGCGGTGACGAACCCCGAGATCCTCGACCAGCAGGGTGTGTCCGTCAACGTTCCCGGCGCTTATGTGAAGGGCATCGACACGGACGGCGACGGCGAGGTGGATGCGACCGATGGCACGGCCGTCGGCACGCTCGTCATCGACTACGACGCGCAGATCACGAGCAGCAACGGCCAGGTCTACACGGCCGCGACGGCTCCCATCATCTTGAACACGGGCGCGGCCGGCTACGGTTCGTCCACGAACACGAACGCCTCGTCGACCTATGCGTCCGAGGGCTACATCAACGTCTCGTGCGGCAACCGCGGCAAGCAGGACACGCTCGAGGATGGCAGCTACACGGGCGACGCGCCGAGCTGCCTCGTCGACCAGAAGAACGCCGTGCGCTTCGTGAAGTACAACATCCTGCTCGGCAATCTTCCCGGCAACGTCGACTACCTCGTGTCGACCGGCGGATCGGGCGGCGGCGCGCACGCGGCGATGTTCGCGGCCACCTCGAACAACTCCGACTACTACGACTACGAGATCGAGGCCGGCGCCGTGGGCGTCTACAAGAACGAGGACGGCAGCTACAGCACGACCGTCACCATCGACGGCGAGGAGTACGAGATCAGCGACGGTGCTTGGGGCTGCATCGCGTACAGCGCGATCACGTCGCTCTCCGAGGCCGACATGGCGATGGCGTTCGAGTACTACCTCGACCCGGATTACGATTTCGGCAGCGAGATGCAGGCCAAGACCGCCGAGTACCTCGCGGCTGAGTACATGGACTATATCAACGGCCAGAACTTGACGGTGGACGAGGCCGACCTCGGCTACGACGTCGATGGCAACGGCAGCGCCACTGACACGGTCGCGCTCACGATCGAGTACGACGAGGAGAGGTGTGCCGACACGAACGGCTACGGCGGCACGTACCTCGATCTATACCTGGCGGAGTTCGAGGAGAACCTGCAGTGGTACCTCGACAATCTCGACTACGCTGAGGGCTGGACATGGTTCGACGAGGACGGCAACGCGCTCTCCGACGAGGATGTCGCGTCGATGACGTCCGAGGACAAGGCGCAGGCCTTTGTCGAGGGCCGCTACGCCAAGAGCAGCAGCGGTGGCATGAACGGTGGTCCGGGCGGCAACGGTGGCCCCGGCGGCAACGGCGGCGCACCCAGCGATGGCGGTCCGAGCGGCGCGCCGTCCGGCGAGGCTCCCAGCGGTGCTCCGAGCGATGGCGGCCCGAACGGCAACGGAGGCCCCGGCGGCTCCGACAGCGATGACAGCTCCACTGATGGCGCCCCGAGCGGCGCGCCCTCCGGCGAGGCTCCTGGCGGTGCCCCGAGCGGCGGCGGCTCCGACTCCACCTCCAACAGCGATGTGGCGGCCAACAGCATCGGCGACTCCATGGAGGTCGGAACGCCCGACGCCGGCACGACGCAGGCTTCTGGCAGCGGCACTGACTCGCAGAACTACAGCAGCTTCGATGAGATGCTCGCCGCCTACCAGGCTGACATCGCCGAGATCGAGGCCGGTGACGAGTACGGCAACAACATCGTCGAGCTTTACAACCCGCTGAACTACATCGGCGTCGACGATACCGATGATCCGACGTGGGTTCGCATCGTGATGGGCGCGAGCGAGGGCGACATGTCGATGCTCTCCTCCCTCAACATGCAGGTCGCGTTCCTCAACGCCGGCGTCGACTCGACGATCGAGTGGCAGTGGGATGGTGGGCACGTTCCCTCCGAGACGCTCGGCGAGTCCTTCTCGCTGTGGGTCGACACGATGTACGGCGAGTACGTCGACGGCGCGCAGCAGATCGAGAAGGCGGCGGCCTCCGCGCAGACGGCCAACGGCACTGCGACGAGCGCGACGGGCACCGATCTTTCGAGCTGGGTCGACGCGAGCGACGTCACCGACGTGTCGTTCACGCTGGCCGATGCGGCGGCGTATCGCACCGCGGGCGCGGCCAAGGCCATCCCCGGCTTCGACGTGATTGACTATGGCCAGGAGGACTACGTCTTCGGCAGCAGCTCGAGCGATGCGCGCCACTGGGACAAGCACGTGCTCGAGGTCTTCGAGGAACACGCCGACGAGCTAAGCGAGCTGTTCAACGCCGGCTAGCTTGCAGCAACGGCAGTTGCGACGGCCCCTGAAAGGGGGCCGGGCAACTGCCGCTTGTTTTCACGGGGGCTACAAGCGAAGCAGGTAGCACGAGGGCCGGGAACCCCTGGCGGGCGAATTGCGGAGCAGTGATCCCAAGAAGCCCCTGCGGGAGCGAGAGCTAAAGAACGCGGAGCGTTCCCTCTCGAGCTGCAGGGGCTTCTTGGGATCACGTTTTGCGGAGCCTTCGCCCGCCAGGGGCTCCCGGCCCTCGGGCGGTCAGCAGAGCATGAACCTACCGATCGACAACCTTCATGGCATTCCCGAAGAAGTCGATGATGAGGTCGTCTTTGCGCGGGCGCTTGGAGAACCAGCGGTTGTTCGACGAGATGTCACCGAAGTGGTTCACCACGAACAGGATCGGCTTGTCCATGTTGAGCACCTCGGGCACGACGTTGCGGTAGAGGTCGATGTGCGAGCTGTCGCGGCTCTCGATCTCCAGATAACCGCAGCTCTTCAGGCCCAGCTGCGCGAGCAGGTCGTCCACCGTCATCGAGAACGTGCAGTTCACGACGAAGTATTCGTCGGCAACCTCCATCTCCGCGAGCTGCGGCGCGAGATAGTCGGGGAGGTCGGTGCGGATCGACTCGCCGAACCAGCGGTAGAAGTACTTCGACTGGTACTCGTTGTTGTGCCGGATGTAGTCGCGCGAGCCGCCGGTCGAGTGCCAGCCGATTGCCTCGGGCAGGTACAGCAGGTCGTATCCCGCCTGCCCGACGCGCAACGTGAGCTCCATGCCGTCGTAGGCGTTGTAGTAGAACTCCGTGAAGCCGCCCATCTCGTCGAACACCTTGCGCGGCATCATGAGGAAGGCCGAGTTGAGCGCCTGTCGCGGACCCGCCACCTGCACGGGTGCGTCGGTGGCCTTGCGGCCGTTGTAGAGATGGTGGTTCATGTAGTCGTTGAACGTGTGGCCCGTGCACATGACCTTCTCGTTTTGCGGGTAGAGCAGCAGGCCCTGCACCGCGCCGAGGTTCGGGTTGGCATCGAAGGCCGCGCGCAGCGTCTCGATGGCGCCGGGCTCAGGGAAGACGTCCGTGTTGATGAAGAGCAGGTACTCGCCGGTCGAGGCGGCAACACCCGCGTTGTTCGCCTTGCTGTAGCCGACCTTCTTGGGGCACTCGACGAGCTTGACGTTCTCGTGCTCGTCGGCCATCTTGCGCGTGAGCTCGAGCGTGTCGGTGTTCATGCACTTGTCCGAGGCCATGACGAGCTCCCAATCGGAGAGGTCGGTCACGGCGAAGATGCCGTCGAAGAAATTGGCCTGCAGCGGCATGCTATTGTCGAACGCGGCGATGATGCTGATATCCATGGGTGCTCCTCGAGTCGCGGCGGATGCGTTGCCCACATTGTAGCAATCCCGCCCTTGAACGGCATGGATGCCTGAAGCCGGACAGCATGGCCCGTTGCCGTGCTTAGAGTGTTTCGCGCAGCGCTGATGTGGAACTCTCGTGGGTATTGGGAATGCGTGCTTGCCCCACGGTACAATGAAGGGGAACAAGAAGCATGGAAGGACTCCGGTCACGAGAGGAGAACAGACATGAAGAAGCTCAAGATCATCTCGGCGACGGCCTGCGCGCTCGCGCTGTGCCTTGCGCTCGCGGGCTGCGGTTCGTCCGAGGAGCCGACCGACCCCGCCACCCCTCCGGCTGATACCGCAACCACGCAGGCGGATGAGAGCGCCAGCGTCGAGGAGGTCGCTCCGGATTCCGGCGACAACAGCGGCGACCCCGCGCTGATCGTCGGCAGGTGGGACGTGTACTCCATCGACAACGGCGATGAGACGCTCACGCTCGACGATGTCGACGATTCAACGCGCGAGGCGCTCGCGCAGCAGTACATCGAGATCCACGAGGACGGCACCCTCTCGATGGTCGACGAGAGCCAGGGCTTCAGCCAGGATTGCGAGTGGACGTTCGATGGCACCGATGTCGTGCTCAGCTTCGAGGGCAACCCGCTCTACACGCTGACGCTCGACGGCGACAAGCTCTCCATGACGGCCGAGGGCATGACGATGACCTACCAGAGGGCGTAGGTCCGCTAGCACATACCGATGAAACGACCGGCCCGGTGGGATTTCCACCGGGCCGGTTGCTTTCGGGATGTCGAAGTGGGACGAGAGGCGACAGCCGCTATTCGTCCCGTTCGTGTTTTATCTGCGGTTGCGGTTGTAGTTGATGAGGCAGCCGGCCTTGACGATCTGCCGCTCCTCGGGGGTCATGTCCGCGATGTGGAGGTCGAGCTCGCCGACCACGGCGCCATCGCGGATCACATGCGCCGCGATGTGCTGCAGGTCGCCGTCGAGCGCAGTGCGGATGCCGGGCACGAAGATCCAATCGCCCACCTCGAGCCCGTCGGGCGCCGCCTCCATCTGGAAGGGCACCATGCCCCAGTTGATGCAGTTGGAGCGGTAGCGCTTCGTCGCGTACTCCTCGGTGATGTTGGCCAGCGCGCCGAGCACGCGCTGGCACGAGGCCGCCTGCTCGCGGGCCGAGCCATCGCCGGGCTTGCGGGCGTAGATCGTCGAGCCGATCTCGACGTCGGCGGCGACGATGCCGTCGCAGCCGTCGATTCCCTGCGCCGCGGCCAGCATCTGCGACACCTCGTCGCCGATCGTGCCGGCGACCCGCTCCTCCTCGAGCGCGCGCACTTCCTTCGCGCGGCCCACGTACGCCGGATCGCGGCGCGAGAGCGTGAATTCGGCCAGGCCGAGCGGGTTCGAGCGGAACGACGAGGTCTCGCCCGAGGGGATGAGCTCGTCGGTGGTGGTGACGTCGTCGAGGATCTTTGAGACGACCTTCAACGCGATGTGCTCGCCGAGCTCCTCCATCTCCGGCCAATCCTTGATGTTGGGGCCGTAGCGCAGCTCGCGCTCGGGTTGCGCGGCCTCGAAGCCGTTGTAGATGCGCGCCTTGTACGAGCGGTCGTCGAACGAGTACGCCGGGATGTTGCCCCAGCAGTCGAGCTCCTCGGCCGAGGTGATCTTGCCGCCGTTGGCGGCCGTCGCGGCGATCGAGCGTGCGTCCATGAGGGCGACGCCCGACATCTGCCCCTCGCCGGGCTTGGAGCCCTCGCGGTTGGGGAAGTTGCGCGTCGCATGGCGCACGGAAAGCGCGTTGTTGGCCGGCGTGTCGCCCGCGCCGAAGCACGGTCCGCAGAACGCCGTGCGGATGATCGCGCCCGCGTCCATGAGGTCGGCGAGCATGCCCTTGCGGTCGAGGTCGACGAAGACCGGCTGGCTCGACGGATAGACCGACAGGTAGAACTCGTCGTCGCCGATGTTGGCGCCCTTGAGCGCCGCCGCTGCCTCGGCGATGTTTGTGTACGTGCCGCCCGCGCAGCCCGCGATGACGCCCTGCTGCGCCTGCAGCCTGCCGTCCTCGGCGATCTTGTCGAGCAGCGTGAACGTGGCGCGGCCCTCGGCCACCTTCTCGGCCGCCTTCTCCGTCTCGCGCAGGATGTCGCCGAGGTTGGCGTAGAGCTCGTCGATCGTGTAGGCGTTGGACGGGTGGAACGGCAGCGCGATCATCGGCTTGATCTTGCCGAGGTCGACGCGCACGCAGCCGTCGTAGTAGGCGACGGGCGCGGGGTTCAGCTCGCGGAAGTCGCCGCCGCGGCCGTGCAGCTCGAGATAGGCCTTCGTGTCGGCATCGGTGCGCCACACGGACGACAGGCACGTCGTCTCCGTCGTCATGACGTCCACGCCGTTGCGGAAGTCCGTCGTCATGCTCGCCACGCCGGGGCCGACGAACTCCATCACCTTGTTCTTCACGTATCCGTTGGCGTACACGGCCTTGATGATGGCCAGCGCGATGTCCTGCGGGCCGACGAACGGCGCGGGCTCGCCCTCGAGGTAGATGGCGATGACGCCGGGATAGGCCACGTCGTACGTGTCGCGCAGCAGCTGCTTGACGAGCTCGCCGCCACCCTCGCCGATGGCCATCGTGCCGAGCGCGCCGTAGCGCGTGTGCGAGTCGGAGCCGAGGATCATCTTGCCGCAGCCTGCGAAGCGCTCGCGCATCACCTGGTGGATGACCGCGATGTGCGGGGGCACGTAGATGCCGCCGTACTTCTTGGCGGCGGAGAGGCCGAAGAAGTGGTCGTCGTCGTTGATGGTGCCGCCCACCGCGCACAGCGAGTTGTGGCAGCACGTCAGCACGTAGGGCAGCGGGAAGCGCTCCATGCCCGACGCGCGCGCCGTCTGGATGATGCCGACGTAGGTGATGTCGTGGCTCGCCATCGCGTCGAAGCGCAGGCGCAGGTGCTCCATGCCGTCGGCGATGTTGTGGCTCGCGAGGATGCCGTGCGCGATCGTGCCCTTGGCGGCAGCGGCCTTGTCGGCGGATGCGCCGGTCAGCTGCTCAACCCGCGCGCTCTCGCTCTCGGGCACCAGCTCCGTTCCGTTCACCAGGTAGACGCCCTCGTCATACAGCTTGATCATGGTCGGGTCCTCTCTCCTCTATGTGCATCCCTTCTATGGTAAACCAGACGAAACCCCGGTGGCGTGGCGTATATAATCTCGATAGAGAAAAAGGTGAGAGGGGAATGTAATGTCGGTTGCAGACGAGTTCGGTGGCGTCCAGACGTATACCGAGGAGGATTTCGAGGGCCTGGACCTCGAGTTCATCAAGTGCCGCTCGTGCAGCGGTTACGGCAATTGCGGATACAAGACGTACTGTCTCTTCGATGATGGCGATGAGGAGACCGTCATCTCCATCTGCAACCGCCGCAAGCAGAAGTACATCTGCGAGCGCGATGGCATCCCCTTCGAGGAAGACTAGGGGTTCCGGTCGTTTTGCCAAACGGCCGGACTGCTCGACGCTGCGAGGCCATCTGCCGGCACGCTAGCCGCTTTCGAGCTTGCCCTCACGTGCAAAAGCACGCTCGGCCGCTCGACGCGGCTATCGCACTCGGCAGCTGGCCTCTCGCTGACGTTACGAACGATCCCGGCTACAACCCAGCAGCGAGAACCTTGTTTCAGGGTAATTCGACGCACTGTGGGCCCGCTCGCTGTCCCTACAACGATGCCCCGGCTTTTCGTCTCGCTGACTCTGCGAACGATGCGCGGTCTCTAACGAAAAGCGCCCGTGTTCTCACGGGCGCTTTCCTTTTTGCCTTGTTGGTGTCGACTACTTGATGTGGGTCCTCAGGTCGACGATGCGCTTGGCCTTGCCCTCGCTTCTCGGAATCGACTTCGGCTCGACGAGCTTGACCTGCAGGCCGACGGACAGCGCCGTCTTCAGCTTTGCCTGGATCTGCTTCTGCAGGCGCTCGATGGCGCTGATCTGGTCGAAATCGATGCCCGGGTTGAGCTCCACCTTGAGGCGGACGATATCGAGCGAGTCCTTCACGTCGACCTCGATCTGATACCACGAGGAGAGCTCCGGCACCGTCTTCATGACGTCCTCGATCTGGCTCGGGAAGACGTTGACGCCGCGGATGATGAGCATGTCGTCCGTACGGCCATGGAGGCGGCTGATGCGGCGATGCGTGCGTCCGCAGGCGCACTCGCCGGGGATGATGCGCGTGATGTCGCGCGTGCGATAGCGCACGACCGGCGTGGCCTCGCGGTCGATCGTCGTGAGGACGAGCTCGCCCCATTCGCCGTCGGGGAGCACCTCGCCGGTGTCGGGATCGATGATCTCGGCGTAGAAGTGGTCCTCGGCGAGGTGCAGGCCGTCCTGCTCCCAGCACTCGATCGCGACGCCCGGGCCCATCGTCTCGGTTAGGCCGTAGACGTCGAGGACCTTGTAGCCGAGCTTCTCCTCGAGGTCGGCGCGGAAGTTGTTCGAGAACGGCTCGGCGCCGTGGATGCCGGCCTTCAGCGAGAACTCGGTCTTCGGGTCGATGCCCATCTCGATGGCCGTGTCCGCGATGTGCATCGCGTAGCTCGGCGTGCAGCACAGGATCGTCGAGCCCATCTCGCGCAGCACGCGGATCTGGCGCTCGGTGTTGCCGGCGCTCATCGGAATGGTCGTGCAACCGGCCGCGATGCCGCCGTAGTGGGCGCCGAGGCCGCCGGTGAACAGGCCGTATCCGTAGCACACATGGCAGATGTCGTCCTTGCCGCCGCCGGCATAGCGGATGCCGCGTGCGAAGCAGTCGCCCCAGATCTCGAGGTCGCGCTCCGTGTATCCTCCCACGGTGGCGATGCCGGTCGTGCCCGACGACATGTGGATCTCGCGCACGTCGGACAGCGGCACGGCGAAGAAGCCGTACGGGTAGTTGTCGCGCAGGTCCTGCTTCGTGGTGAACGGGGCGTTCTTCAGGTCATCGAAGCTCTCGACCTTGTAGGGATCGAAGCCGGCCTCGTCGAAGAGGTTCTTGTAGAACTCGACGTTCTCGTAGCACCTGATCACGGTCTTCTTAATGCCCTCGAGCTGCAGATCCTCGATCTGCTCGTGCGGCATGTGCAGGATGTCCTGGGCCTCGCTCATCTTGGTTACCCTCCGGTTGTTGGTTGGAATCGCGCGGGCTCCCACGCGAAAAACGAGTACTATGCTAGCGCAAATCCCCCCGGATAAGGGGGGATTTGCCCGTTTATCGGGCAGTGGAGCGGGGGAGGCGAGACGAGCTGGGGCGCGATGAGCCGACGCGTTTGTCAGGCTGGCCTTTCTTGCCAGCATGTACAATGGATGGCGAACAACAGGCGAGGGGCCCGAAAGAGCCGAACCGGGGGTTTCCATGGGAGAGGGATCGATCCTGCAATCACTGCGCGACGCCGTTCCGAGCGGAGAGGTGCTCGTCGACGAGCCGATGCGCTTGCATACGTCCTACGAGATCGGCGGTCCAGCCGAGTACTTCGTGAAGCCGGGAGGGCCCGAGGAGGTGGCGGCCGCAATCCAGGTCGCCCGCGGAGCCGGCGTGCTCTGGCGCGTCATGGGGCAGGGGAGCAACGTGCTCGTCGCCGATGAGGGGCTGCCCGGCGTGACGATCCAGGTCGGCGAGGCGATCGCATCAATCGAGATCGATGGCTGCATCCTGCGCGTGGAAGCCGGGGCAACCAACGAGGAGGCTGCAGAGGCCGCGTGCGCCGCGGGCCTCGCGGGCTACGAGTTCGCCAGCGGAATCCCCGGGTCGATCGGGGGCGCGGCGATCATGAACGCGGGTGCCTACGACGGCGAGTTCCGGGATGTGTGCGTTTCCGTGACGTGCCTTGCGCCAGATGGCGCAGTCGTCGAGGTGCCCCGTGACGAGGCCGATTGGGGCTACCGGCACAGCATGATGTCCGATCGCGGATACGTCATCCTCGCCGCCGTGCTCGAGTTGAAGCCGGGCGACCCGACCGAGATCCGCGCGCTCATGGACGAGCTGAAGGAGCGCCGCGAGTCCAAGCAGCCGCTCGAGCTGCCGAGCGCGGGATCAACGTTCAAGAGGCCGAAGGGCTACTTCGCCGGCAAGCTCATCCAGGAAGCCGGCATGCGCGGACATCGCGTGGGCGGCGCCCAGGTTTCCGAGAAACACTGCGGCTTCGTCGTGAACACGGGAGGCGCCACCGCGGCCGACGTGCTGCAGGTCATCGAGGATGTTCGGGCGGCCGTGCGCGAGACGGCGGGCGTCGAGCTCGAGCCCGAGGTCCGACTCTGGAAGTAGGGGGGTCCGGCCGTCCTATCGGAACGGCCGGAAGGGCTCGACGCTGCGCGGCCATCCAGCACGCCATCTTCGCCCGATCCAAGAACCTCGCGGGCATGAGCCCAGCGAGAACCTTGGCTCGGGCGAATCTGTCGCACTGGGCTGGCCGCTCGCTGACTTTACGAACGATGCCCCGGCTTTTTCTCGTGTGCTTGTCTGCGCGCTTCGCGCTTGACTGCGCTCGGTTGGGGCCGGGCTTGTCTGCGCGCTTCGCGCTTGAATGCGCTCGGTTGGGGCCGGGCTTGTCTGCGCGCTTCGCGCTTGACTGCGCTGTTTTGGCTTGGCTGCTTATAGCGGCTCGACGGATAGCTCCCTGATGTATTTGGCGCCGTCTCGTTTCTCGAGGACGTTCGTCGAGATGGCCACCTCCGCGCCCGTGCCCGCCACCATCCGCGCGAAGCGAACGGGGAAGGCGAGCGACTGCCCGGCATCGTCGCGGATCGCGTGCGGGTAGCCCATCGAACGCAGGAAATCATCGGCGGCAGCGCGGTCGTTCCCGTAGACCTTGGCGCATTTGAGGAAGAAGTCCCCGTCATCGAAGGTGAAGCACGGATTGAGATGCGCCGCGGGCTCGTTGATCTGTCGCATCTCGCTGCGGTGCTTGTTGTCCAGCGAGCAGTAGTGCAGCCCGAAGCCCAGCTCCTCGTCGATGGCGAACAGCATGAGCTCGAGTGCCAGCTCCTCGCTCCCCGCGATGGGCAAGCCGCCCGAATAGCTGTAGTCGTACATCACGTCGAACGGGGGATTGCGCACCTCGAATCCGCGGTCCGCGAAGTCTTCCCACCGCGCGAAGGGGAAGCAGAACTCGAGCAGGTTCATCCCGTCGATGCCCGCGGCGGCGAAGGCGCGCATGAGCTCGCGCATCTCGTCGCCTGTGCCGGGGACGATCGGCATCTCGACCATGACGTCGTCGATGTACTCGGTCGCCAGGCGCATCGCCGCCAGCACCCGCTCCTGCATCTCGGGGCGGTCGTCGTTCTTCACGCTGAAGCGGATCTCGCGCAGACCGGCCTCGGCGAGGCGGCGGGCCTTGTCCTCATCGAGCAGGTCGCCCGACGTGTACATCCTCATGTGCGCGCCGGGGAACGTCTCGCGGGCCGTCTCGAGGAAGCGGATGGTCTCGTCGATGTCGATTAGCGGCTCGCCGCCCGTCAGCCCGACGCACGCGATCGAGCCGTTGACGCGCTTGGAGTCGGCGAGCGTCTGCTCCCAGGGGCATCCGTGCTCGAAGAAGTAGTCGTAATCGGCCTGGTTGCGGTTGAAGCAGAAGTAGCAGTCGCGATGGCACTTGAACGTGGTCGAGAACGTCTCGCTGCCGCTGTTGCCCGTGCACTCGACGCACGCCTGCGACATCCAGCCATGCACGATGCTCGCGCCGGCGTTGCGGAAGGTCGCCCCGCGCTCCACGAGCTGTCCGCGCAATTCCGCGATGCGCTCGTCGGACGAGCCGGGCGCCGCGAAGGAGATGCCGCGCCCGCGCAGCGCGTCGATGTACGCGTCACGGACCCTCGCGTGCTCGCGCATGGTCTTCTGCAAGATCTTGCCAGCCATCGTGCCCCCAAGAATCGATTCGGTATCCCATGCAGTATATACCGACCCGCATGAGTAACCGGCCGCGCGATGAGCCGAAGGACGCCTTCGGCTTGGAAGCCAAAACCGGACTGTCCGAATCTGACTCGTCCCGACGATGGCGTCTGGTAGTATCATGTGCGCATTGCAGGTTAGCGAAGAAGGCGAGGCCATCACATATGAGTGAGGTATTCGAGCAGATCGAGTACGGCAAGAAGGGCGAGAAGACCATCGTGCCCGTGCGCCGCGCGAATGCCGCCGAGGCCTTCATCGCGCTCGAGCCGCCGGAGGGCGACCCCTACATCGTGGCGCCCGAGGGGATGAACGGCTCGGACATCCTCGAGTACTACCGCGACAACGTGGCCCGCGTCGAGGAGCTGCGTCCCAAGATGGTCAAGCGCTTCTCCAAGGGAGCCTCACGCCGCTGCATGTTCCGGACCGGTGACGTCGCCTACATCATGGGACGCCCGTTCATGTTGCAGGTCAACGAGCTCGAGGGCATGCGGGGCGGCAAGAAGGGCGCCCGCGGTCGGGCGACCGTCAAGTACGAGGTCGACACGAACGTGAGCCTGCTCACCCTCTATGTGATGAACGAGAACAACTACGACCAGGTGCGCAAGGCGTTCATGTCCTACGCCAAGCAGGTGATCCTCAAGAACGCCGCGATGATGGCGGCGACCTGCGCGAAGCGAATCAACGTGCAGATCGACGGCCTGCAGGTGCGGATGCGCACGATGAACGGGCGCTTCGCGAAACTCGAGGGCTCGGCGCTGTGGCTGTCCGAGGACATCGTCCCCTATCCCGTCGATTGCCTCGTCTACACCATCTGGCGCGAGCTGATGCCCCATGCCGGCATCGACGTCGACGAGGCTCATGAGCGGCTCGCCCAGACGCTGCCCGCCTGGGAACGCGCCGCCGAGGTCCTCATCGATCGCGAGGAACCCTACTCCAACCAGTAGGAGCATCGAGACCTCGGACAACCCTATTAAAGAGACTGTATCGACTCGTCTCCGGTGAGCAGCTCGATGCGCCCGTTGCAGAGCTCGGTGAGCTTGCGGCACGTCTCGTCGGTGTCCTGGCTGAGCGTGCGGAACTCGATGGCCACCTCGGCACCGAAATCACATCCCAGCACGCGCACGCCCTCGGCTTCGAGCAGCTTGCGGGCCTGCTCGTAGAGCGGGTACTCGATGCTCGCGATGGTGTCGCGGCATGGCGCGCGGGTCACGACCTCCGCCTCGGCGAACGCGAGCTGCGCCGCCTTGGTATAGGCGCGCATGAGACCGCCCCGGCCGAGCAGCGTGCCGCCGAAGATGCGCGCGACGACGCACACGACATCCTCGAGCTCGAGCGATTTGATGACCTGCAGCACGGGAGGGCCCGCGGTTCCATGCGGCTCCTTCGCGTCGGAGTAATGCTCCGTGAACGGGTCGTGGATCGCATAGGCCGATACATAGTGGCTCGCCTCGGGGATGCGCTCCTTGATGCCGCTGCGGAAGGCGATGACCTCCTCCTCGCTCTCCACGTGCGTGGCGTGGCCTATGAAGCGGCTTTTCTTCTCCTCGAACTCCGCTACCCAGGTGCCCCGTATCGTGCGGTACGCCCTCATCGCGCTCCCATGCAATCGCCGTCGTGTCCTTGCGCCCGATTGTAGCATCGGGCTGGCAAGGCGAGCTGGCGCGCGCGTGGGCGAAAAGCGGATGCCGCGGACTGCCCACGCGAGATGAGCCGGACGTGGTCGTCGCCAGCTCATCGTCAGGGCCGCGTTGCGGACGTTTGCTATCCTTGGGGTGTTGAAACGGCCCCGATCGACGGGAGAATCCCATGCGTCGCCTTCTCGTACTCGCCCTTACCGCACTCGCTTGCTGCGCGCTCGCGATGCTCGCTGCATGCGGCGCGTCGTCCGATTCTCCCGAAGCGCAGGATTCGACGGCCGAGGTGGTGGACGGCGGCGCGGGCTCCGCGGCCGACGCATCGGCGGGCCTCGCCTCCGAGGAGTACGGCAACCTCATCTCGTTCACGGGCCTCACGCTCGATGGCGAGGAAGTGACGGAGGACATCTTCGCGCAGGCCGACGTGACCCTCATCAACTTCTGGGCGACGTACTGTGGCCCCTGCCTGCGGGAGATGCCCGATCTCGCGGAGTTCGCCGAGCAGCTTCCCGGCAACGTGCAATTCGTGACGGCGTGCCTCGATGTGGGCGCGGTCGGCGTCGAGCCCGTGGAGGAGATCCTCGCCGATGCCGGTTACGAGGGCATCACCATCACGGGCGGCGGGGGAGATTTCGAGCAGCTCATCCAGCACATCCAGTACATCCCCACGACCATCGCCTTCGACTCCGAGGGCCGTGCGCTCGGGTCGGCGCTCGTCGGCAGCCCGGAGGATGTCGCGGGCGCCTACGGGATGATCGTGGATGACGCCCTGGCCCTCACCGGGTCGAAGGACGCCGGGGCATGAGGCCCATGCGCGTCATCCGCATCGTAGCGCTCGCCGCGGCAGCGGTCCTCATTGTCGGCGGAATCGCCGCCGGCCAACACCTCGACGTGCTCTCGCAGGGGGTGAAGGTATGCCTCGAGTGCATGGGGATCGGGTAGGGGACGGGAACGGCTCCAACGCTCGTCGCCAGGGGCGCCTGCGTCTCGTGGTGCAGATCGCCGCCGCCGTCATCGCCAACGGCTACGTCGCCGGATTCGCCAAGGGCAAGCTCTTCGCCGGCCCGACGAAGGCCGTGTGCCTGCCCGTCCTGAACTGCTACTCGTGCCCGGGTGCCGTGGGAGGATGTCCGGTCGGCGCGCTCCAGCAGGCGCTTGCCGGCGCGCATCGGGGCATCCCGTTCTACGTGCTCGGCACACTGCTGCTCTTCGGCGTGGTGCTCGGCCGCCTCGCCTGCGGGTTCCTCTGCCCATTCGGCCTCATCCAGGATCTGCTGCACAGGATTCCCGTCCCCAAGCGCGAGCTCCCGAGGCGCATCGACCGGCCCCTGCGCTGGCTGAAATACGTGGTGGCCATCGTGCTCGTCGTCGTCATCCCGCTCGGTGCACGTGCGGCGACGGGCGTCGGCTTCCCCGCTTTCTGCGAGTGGCTCTGCCCGGCCGGCACGCTCGAGGCCGGCATTCCGCTCGTGGCCGCGAGTCCGGCGCTCCGCGCTCTCATCGGCTTCCTCTTCAGCTGGAAGATGGCGGTGCTCGTCGCGATCGTCGTGCTCTCGATGGTGGTTCGCCGCCCGTTCTGCCGCTACCTGTGTCCCCTTGGCGGCTTCTACGGGCTCTTCAACCGCTTCGCGCTCCACCAGATGAGGCACGATGCCTCCCGCTGCGTCGGCTGCGGCGACTGCGAGCGCGCGTGTCCGATGCGCGTAGAGGTGACGCACGATGTCAACTCGCCCGAATGCATCCGCTGCGGCACCTGCAAGGCGACGTGCACCCACGGTGCGATCGACTCCGGCTGGCGCATCGGCACCGCGGACAAGCAGGAGCGTCCCGCCTCGGAATGAGCCGATCGTAACCGCCATGATCGGCCCGCGGGTCAAAAACGCCCTCCTCATCGACCCATCGAGGTCGATAACGCCCATGAACCCGCCCGTCATGTGAAAAACTTGTGTGTAGCTGTATTGTTTGCACCCTTCTTGTGGCGTATCCTAATGCTATATATGGTTTTCGGCGGCGATGCACCGCCATAGAACTTGTGGTTCGAGTGTTCAGGAGGGTGATTATGAGTTTTAAGTCCGAATTCAAGGAGTTCATCAGCAGGGGTAGCGTTATGGACATGGCCGTCGGCATCATCATCGGCGGCGCGTTCACCGCAATCGTGACGTCCCTGGTTGAGAAGATCATCCAGCCGATCATCTCCATGCTGGGCGGTTCGAACCTCGAGGGACTCGGAATCGCCCTTCCCAACGGTGGGTTCATCGACTCGCCGCCTTCATCAGCGCGATCATCAACTTCATCCTCATCGCCCTCGTCGTGTTCTGCCTCATCAAGGGCATCAACAAGATGAGGCGCAACAGCGACGAGGCGGAGGCCGAGGTTCCCGCTCCCACCTGCCCGTTCTGCAAGGAGGAGGTCAAGGAGGGCGCGACCCGTTGCCCGCATTGCGGCGGCGCGTTCGATGCTCCCGCTACCCCGGAGGCATAAGCAGCGGATTCGTAACAGTAGGCAAGCCTGGAATTGCAACCTAAACAGACGGAGGCTCAGCTCATGGATCAGCGAAATGGCAACAGCGGACGCAGGCGACAGGGTCCCCCGCCCAAGAGGCAGGAGAGGAGCCAGCCCTACGCGGGCTCGCGTGGCCAGATGAGGTCTCGTTCGGGCGATGACGAGTTCGAGTACCAGGACATGCGGAGCAAGCGCTCCGGCGGCAACGGCCGGGCTTCGCGCTCGGCGGCGTCGCAGCGCGCCCGCACCGACCGTAACCGTCCGATGTTCGACGGTTCGAGCGGCAGCCTCCGCGAGCGCTATGAAGGCGAGGCGCCGCGCGGCAACAACGCGCGGTCGCAGCGCATTGTCATCATCATCGCGATCATCATCGCCGTGCTCGTCATCATCGGCATCGCGAAGTGCGTCGGCAGCGTGAACTCCGTGGGCGAGGACGTGGCCAAGGAGGGCACGAAGGCCGAGCAGGCCGCCACGGACGGCAAGACCGGCGAGGCGGCTGATGGCGCGGCCACGACCGGCGGCGTCGAGAGCCCGTGGACCGAGTCGAAGACGTTCTCGTCCGGCGACGCCACGTTCGATGCGCGCCTGAAGGACTACTGCGACCAGCACACCCAGGAGGGAGCCGACGCCGAGACCGCGGCCAAGGCGACCTACGATGTGATCGTCGCCATGGAGCGCGACATCCGCGACAACAACCAGAATCCCGGCGGTTCTGGTTGGGAGCTCGAGTACGCCAAGCAGATCCTCGATGCCAACAGCGGCAACAACTACGAGAAGGCCGCCCTCATCGCGCAGATGCTGAAGTACTTCGGCTACGACGCGATGGCGCAGCCGTGCATCGTCGATGGCGAGTCGGCGGGCCTCGTGTTCGTGAACTCCGAGGACGGCTCCCAGCTCATCTGCTCGCCGGCGCTCGGCGATGAGGGCTGGATGATGGACTCGCGTGCCATCAGCTATCAGATCGACAACGGCAGCAGCTCGAGCGACTCCGCTTCCGGGTCCGGCGATTCGTCCGAGGGCACGTCGTCCAGCAGCTCCGATGGGGAGACCGAGTACGACGTGTCGAGCGACGAGACCGTGGAGCTGTAGAGACCGCGAAGTAGAACCGTGGGTGCTTGGATGACATACGGTTGGCTCATCATCGCCGCCGTCATGGCCATAATCGAGGTAGCCTCGATGGGGCTCATCACGCTATGGTTCGTGATCGGCGGCGTCGCCGCTTTCATCGTGCAGTTCGCCGGCGGCCCCCTATGGCTGCAAATCGTGGTGTTCATCGCGGTGTCGCTCGTTTGTCTGGCGTTGCTGCGTCCGGTCATCATGAAGAACCGCAAGCGTGGCGAGCAGCATGAGGCGACGCCCGTCGGCCTCAACGCGATCGTCGTCGAGCAGATCGACAACGATGCCCTCGTCGGCCGCGTGGAGACGCCCGATCACATGACATGGGCGGCGGTGTCGGCTGACGGGAGCGTGCTGCCCGAGGGCACCCGCGTCCGCGTCGTTGACCAGCAGAGCATCAAGCTTGTGGTGGAGAGGATCTAGAAATGCCCGTTCTCATAGTCATCGTCATCATCATCGTTCTCATCCTGCTGTCGTGCATCAAGATCGTTCCTCAGGCCGAGATGGTCGTTGTGGAGCGCCTCGGCTCGTACCTCACGACGTGGAGCAACGGCCTGCACTTCAAGCTCCCGTTCATCGACCGCATCCGCAAGCGTGTGTCGATCAAGGAGCAGGTGGCGGACTTCCCGCCGCAGCCCGTCATCACCAAGGACAATGTCACGATGTCCATCGACTCCGTCATCTACTACAAGGTGATGGATCCGCGCCTGTACTGCTACGGCGTCGAGAATCCGATCATGGCCATCGAGAACCTCACGGCAACCACGCTGCGCAACATCATCGGCGACCTCGACCTCGATACGACGCTCGTCTCGCGCGACACGATCAACGCGCAGATGCGTTCGATTCTCGACGAGGCGACGGACGCCTGGGGCATCAAGGTCAACCGCGTGGAGGTCAAGAACATCACGCCGCCGGCTGCCATCCAGCAGGCGATGGAGAAGCAGATGAAGGCCGAGCGCGAGAAGCGCGAGGCGGTGCTGCTCGCAGAGGGCGAGAAGCAGAGCGCCATCACGATCGCCGAGGGCAACAAGCAGGCGATCATCCTCGCCGCCGAGGCCGAGAAGGCCAAGACGATCCTCGCCGCCGAGGCGGAGAAGGAACGCCAGATCCGCGAGGCCGAGGGCCAGGCGCAGGCCATCCGCGACGTCCAGCAGGCCACGGCCGACGGCATCAGGATGGTCCGCGAGGCCGGTGCCGATTCCGCCGTGCTCACGCTGCAGTCGTTCGAGGCGCTCAAGGAGGTCTCGAAGGGGCAGTCGACGAAGCTCATCATCCCGTCGGATATGCAGGGGCTGGCCGGCATCGCGTCGGCGCTCAAGGAGATCGTCGTCGATGAGCCCCCTGCCGCGCCTGCAGCACCCGCCGCACCGGCAGCGCCGACCGACGAGGCCTAAGGCCTGCCAATGACAAACGCGTCAAATGGCAAACACGCCAGACGTGTTTGCCATGACAACTACGTCTGACGTGCTTGTCAGGTTTCGAGAGGTGATTCCTTGCAGGTAACGAGACTCGATACCCTCGATGACGCGCGTCTCGATGTGTTCGCGCGTCTCACGGACCTCCAGCTCCGCAGCCGCATCGAGCCGGAGAAGGGCGTCTTCATCGCCGAGACCGTCGAGGTCATCGGACGCGTCGTCCGGGGCGGGGGAGTGCCGATCGCGATGCTCTCGGAGGAGCACCATCTCCACCAAATCGAGGGGCTTCTCGGTGAGCTGGCGACGGCGAGCCCTACGTTCGAGCTGTTCGTGCTTCCGCACGAGGAGGTGCGGCGCCTCACCGGATTCGAGCTGAACCGCGGGGCGCTCTGCGCGTTCCGTCGCCCGTCGGAGAGGTCGGTCGCCGACGTGTGCGCCGATGCCTCGCTCGTCGCAGTGCTCGAGGACATCCGCAACCACACGAACGTGGGGGCGGCGTTCCGCTCGGCAGCCGCCATGGGCGTCGATGCCGTGCTCGTCACGCCCGCCTGCTACGACCCGCTCTATCGCCGGGCGCTGCGCGTGTCGATGGGGACGGTCTTCCAGGTTCCGTGGGCGCGCATCGGGGACGATCCGCATGATTGGAGCGCGGTGGGCGTGCCACAACTGCGCGAGCTGGGTTTCACCGTTGCCGCCATGGGCCTGGGCGACGACTCCATCCCGCTCGATGACCCGCGCCTGAAGGCCTGCGGGCGTCTCGCCCTCGTCTTCGGCACCGAGGGGGACGGCTTGGCCGACTCGACGCTTTCCGCCTGCGACTTCCAGGTGCGCATCCCGATGAGCCACGGCGTCGACTCCCTCAACGTCGCCGCCTCGAGCGCCGTCGCCTTCTGGGAGCTCCGCAAGAGATAGGGCGGGACCCTCTTCCCGGGTCCCAAGCGGCGCGAACCGGGACAGCTTCTCCAGGCCAAGGGCACCTCGGTATCGGATGGACATTCTCCTGGCACAAGCGCTCCGGCGCCACATGACCACCCCCCCATCCGGGGTTTGGCAATTTTGTTCGAAAAAGGGCGTCAAATCGGGCCAATTTGAGTTCAATATGGCAATTCCGTTCGAAAAAGGGCGTATGTGGCGCCCTTTTGCGAATGAAGTTGCCACCCGCGCCCACGCCACCCGCGCCCACGCCGCCCGCGTCGCCACCCGCGCCCACGCCACCCGCGCCGCCCGCGTCGCCACCGTCTCTCGCCCGGAGTCGAGTGCGTCCCGATGATCCGCACGAGTCGTGGGGGGGGTTGCCCTTCGACCCATCCGCGGGTCCACGCGCTTTCCGATTGTTAATTGTGCATTAAACGCCGGATTCCCACGGTGTGCTGCCGTGCGCGCCCCTATAATGGTTAGGAAGCTTTCGAAGAGCCTTGCGTTAGCCTGTGCTCTGAGCGTTTATCGAGGAAGGAATCTGCGAACATGCCAAGGCGAAACGACATCAACAAGGTGCTCATCATCGGTTCCGGACCCATCATCATCGGACAGGCGTGCGAGTTCGATTATTCGGGCACGCAGGCGTGCAAGGCCCTGCGCAACCTCGGGTACGAGATCGTGCTCGTCAACTCGAATCCCGCGACGATCATGACCGACCCCGAGACGGCCGATGTCGTCTACATCGAGCCGCTGAACGTCGAGCGCCTCACGCAGATCATCGAGAAGGAGCGCCCCCATGCGCTGCTGCCCAACCTCGGCGGCCAGTCGGGCCTGAACCTGTCCTCGGCGCTGGCCGCCCAGGGCGTGCTCGACAAGTACGGCGTCGAGGTCATCGGC
This sequence comes from Coriobacteriales bacterium, assembly GCA_050946275.1. Taxonomy (GTDB): domain Bacteria; phylum Actinomycetota; class Coriobacteriia; order Coriobacteriales; family CADBOM01; genus JBMNUM01. The sequence goes on along the minus strand of JBMNUM010000002.1, from coordinate 58,741 downwards.
ACGCCGATCGACGCGATTGAGCGCGGCGAGGACCGCGACATCTTCAAGCAGACGATGGCCGAGCTCGGCATCGAGATGGCGCGCTCGAAGGTCTCGCACACGGTCGAGGAGGCCGTCGCGATCGCCGAGGAACTCGGCTACCCGTGCGTGCTGCGCCCCGCATACACGATGGGCGGCACGGGCGGTGGCCTCGTCTACAACGTCGAGGAGCTGCGCACGGTCGTGGCTCGCGGCCTTGCGGCATCTCCGGTCACCGAGGTGCTCGTCGAGGAGAGCGTGCTCGGCTGGGAGGAGCTCGAGTTCGAGGTCGTCCGCGACGCCAAGGGCCAGATGATCACCGTCTGCACCATCGAGAACATCGACCCCATGGGCGTCCACACCGGCGACTCGTTCTGCGCGGCTCCCATGATCACGATCGACCAGGCCGTCATCGACCGCCTGCAGGAGAAGAGCTACCGCATCGTCGAGGCCGTCAAGGTCATCGGCGGCACGAACGTGCAGTGGGCGCACGATCCCGAGACCGATCGCGACATCATCATCGAGATCAACCCGCGCACATCGCGCAGCTCCGCGCTCGCATCGAAGGCCACGGGCTTCCCGATCGCCCTCATCTCCGCGATGCTCGCCGGCGGCCTCACGCTCGACGAGATCCCGTGCGGCAAGTACGGTTCGCTCGACAAGTACGTCGCCGATGGCGAGTACGTCGTCATCAAGTTCGCGCGCTGGGCGTTCGAGAAGTTCAAGGGCGTCGAGGACAAGCTCGGCACGCAGATGCGCGCCGTGGGCGAGGTCATGTCGATCGGCAAGACCTACAAGGAGGCGTTCCAGAAGGCGATTCGCTCGCTCGAGAAGGGCCGCTACGGCCTGGGCAACGTCGCGAAGTTCATGGACAAGTCGAAGGACGAGCTCCTCAAGATGCTCTACACGCCCACGAGCGAGCGCCAGTTCGTCATGTACGCGGCTCTTGCCGCAGGCGCGACCGTCGACGAGCTCCACGAGCTGACGAAGATCAAGCGCTACTTCATCGAGCAGATGAAGGAGCTCGTCGAGGAGGAGCAGGCCATCCGCCACTTCGCGGAGGAGAATCCGGGCGAGATGCTGCCCGACTGCATGCTCGAGTGCGCCAAGAAGGACGGCTTCGCCGACCGTTACCTCTCCGAGCTGCTCGGCATTCCCGAGGTCGATATCCGCGGAACCCGCACCGCGCTCGGCATCACCGAGGCGTGGGAGGGCGTGCACGTGAGCTCCACGCAGGACAGCGCCTACTACTACTCGACGTACAACGCGCCCGACAAGTCGACCGTCAGCGATGGCCGCAAGGTTATGATCCTCGGCGGCGGCCCGAACCGCATCGGCCAGGGCATCGAGTTCGACTACTGCTGCGTGCATGCGGCTATCGCGCTCAAGAAGCTCGGCTTCGAGACGATTATCGTCAACTGCAATCCCGAGACCGTCTCCACCGACTACGACACCTCCGATAAGCTGTACTTCGAGCCGCTGACGGCCGAGGACGTGCTCTCGATCTACGAGAAGGAGAAGCCGCTCGGCGTCATCGCCCAGTTCGGCGGGCAGACGCCGCTGAACCTCGCGAGCGAGCTCGAGGCCGCCGGCGTGAACATCCTGGGAACGAGCCCCGAGGTCATCGACCTCGCCGAGGATCGCGACCGCTTCCGCGCGATCATGGACGAGCTCGGCATCCCGATGCCCGAGGCCGGCATGGCCGTGACAGTCGACGATGCGCTCGAGATCGCGCACAAGATCGGCTTCCCGGTCATGGTGCGCCCGAGCTACGTGCTCGGCGGCCGCGGCATGGAGGTCGTGTACGACGACGATAATCTCCGCGCCTACATGGCGGCTGCCGTGGGCGTGACGCCGGACAGGCCGATCCTCATCGACCGCTTCCTCAACCATGCGCTCGAGTGCGAGGCCGACGCCATCTGCGACGGCGAGCATGCCTTCGTGCCGGCCGTCATGGAGCACGTCGAGCTCGCGGGAATCCACTCCGGCGACTCCGCCGCCATCCTGCCGTCCATCAATATCACGGACGAGCACCTCAAGACGATCAAGGAATATACGCGCCTCATCGCCGAGGCGATGCACGTGCGCGGCCTCATGAACATCCAGTACGCCATCGAGGGCGATACGGTCTACGTGCTCGAGGCGAACCCTCGCGCGAGCCGCACGGTGCCGCTCGTCTCGAAGGTCTGCGGCGTGCAGATGGTGCAGGTCGCGACGGACGTCATCACGCTTCCCCTGACGGGTCGCACGTCGCCCGTGCCGGCGATGAGCGAGGTCACCTACAGCCACTACGGCGTGAAGGAGGCCGTGTTCCCGTTCAACATGTTCCCCGAGGTCGACCCGGTGCTCGGCCCGGAGATGCGCTCGACCGGTGAGGTGCTCGGCTTGGCGCCGACCTTCGGCGAGGCGTTCTTCAAGGCGCAGGAGGCGACGCAGACGGTGCTGCCCACCGAGGGCACGGTGCTTATCAGCGTGAGCAACCGCGACAAGGGCGAGCTCAACGAGCTGGCACAGGCGTTCGTGGACGCGGGCTTCAAGGTGGTCGCCACGGCGGGCACGTACGCGCAGCTCACCGCGGCGGGCATTCCGTGTGAGAAGGTCAACAAGTCCTTCGAGGGTCGCCCGAACCTCATCGACATGCTCGTCAACGGCGACATCGACCTCGTGGTCAACACGCCGAGTGCGAGCGAGGAGAGCGTCACGGACGACAGCTACATCCGCAAGACCGCCATCAAAGCGCATGTGCCCTACATGACGACGGTGGCAGCCGGCCTCGCGACGGCGCTCGGCATCAAGACCGTCAAGGACAGCGGTGGCACCGAGATTCGCTCGCTGCAGGAGATCCATGCGAGCATCGTCGAGTAGACGGCTGTTTCGGTTTAGCGCCTCAGGGGCGTCGGCGGGCAAGCCGACGCCCCTTCTGCTTTCGTCGGGACAAGTCGTCCGGTCGTATGCGTGACAGTTTTGCCTGTCACGCCGGACGACCTGTCGCGCCGGACGACCTGTCACGCCGAACGACCTGTCACGCCGGGCGACCTGTCGCGCCTGCCGCGCGGACGTGCCCGTTGTAGTACCATCTTCGTGTTGGCACCTCGTTGGAAGGAACCCCGTGGACATCCTCATCGGATTGGCACTCGCCCCGGCGCTCGTCCTGCTGTACTACGTGTACAAGAAGGACACGGTCGAGCATGAGCCGATCGGACTCGTGCTGCGCATGTTCGTCCTCGGTGCCGTGGGCATCATCCCCGCCATCCTCCTCGAGATGGCCGCCGGTGGCGCCATCGAGGCGAACATCCCGGCCGGATTCCAGCAGGTCGTGATCTCGAACTTCCTCGGTGTCGCGCTTATCGAGGAGGCCGTCAAGTTCTTCGTGCTCTCGCGCGTCGCCAAGCGACCCGAGTTCAACTACGTCTTCGACGGCATCGTCTACGGTGTTGCCGTGGCGCTCGGCTTCGCCGCGCTCGAGAACGTGCTCTACGTGATGGAGGGTGGAGTCGGAACGGCTGTCTCGCGCGCGATCTTCGCCGTACCCGGCCACTGTGCGGATGGTGTGATCATGGGCTGCTTCTTCGGCTTGGCGCACAAGTATAAGAACCTGGGCCAGAGGTCGAACTACCTGTCGTTCATGTTCCTCGCGCTGTTCGTGCCCGTCATCGAGCACGGCTTGTACGACTCGGCGCTCTCGTTCGGCAGCGATGCCTTCGCGACGGCTGCACTCGTCTTCGACATCGTGTTCATCATCATCGCGATGGTGGTGGTGAAGAAGACGGCCAAACGCGACGAGCCGCTCGATTCCGAGCCGCCGGAGAGCCACACGATCGATCTGCCCGAGTAGGGGTGCGAGTCGATGGCCGCGAGTTTCAGGCCTTGCCATTTTGTTCGAAATAGGACATCCGAAAACGCAAAAAAGGGAGATTCTCGACCATTTCTTTCGGAATAGAACGCCGTAAACGTCCTTTTTCGTGAAAAATGGTGGGGTCCCGGAGTGGGCGGATTAGCCGATGATGGCGTCGTCGTGCTCGGCGAGGCGCTTGGCCTCCTCCGCATAGCAGCGCGCGTTGAAGCGGTTCGACTCGATGTCCTCTTCCGTCATGTCGCGCAGCGGACGGGCTGGAACGCCGAGGGCGATCGTGCCGTCGGGGATCTCCTTGCCCTGGGGGACGAGCGCACCGGCGCCCACGATGCAGTTCTTGCCGATCTTCGCGCCGTTGAGGATCGTCGCGCCCATGCCGATGAGCGTGTTGTCGCCGACCTCGCAACCGTGGACGATGGCGCCGTGGCCGATTGTCACGCCCTCGCCGATGCGCGTGGGCATGTCAAAGTCGACGTGGACGACCGCATTGTCCTGGATGTTCGTGTTTCGTCCGATGGTGATGGGTGCGATGTCGCCGCGGACGACCGCGTTATACCAGATCCCGCACCCCTCCGCGATCTCGACGTCGCCGCTGATGACGCTGCCGTGCGCGAGGAAGACGCTCGGGTCGATGATGGGCTGTCCCATTTACAGAACTCCCTTGATGAAGGCGAGCATGTCGTCGAACTCCTCGAAGGCGGGGAGGTCGGGGTTGTCGCGCCTGATGTCGTCGGTGCTGCGGAACAGGAAGCCCGCGGCGCTCGCGCGGATCATGGCGAGGTCGTTGAAGCTGTCGCCGCCGGCGATGGTCTCGAAACCGCACGACTGCAGCGCGCGCACGGTCGTGAGCTTCGACTCGGGGCAGCGCATGCGGTAGCCGGTGATCTCGCCGCCGTCACCCACGACGAGCTCGTTGCAGAACAGCGTGGGCCAACCGAGCTTGCGGATCAGCGGCGTGGCGAATTGCGTGAAGGTGTCGGAGATGACGATGACCTGCGTGAGCGTGCGGAGCTCGTCGAGGAACTCGCGTGCGCCGGGCAGGGGCTCGATGGTCTCGATGGTCTCCTGGATCTCGTTGAGCCCGAGGCCGTGCTCGCGCAGGATGCCCAGGCGGAACTCCATCAGCTTGTCGTAGTTCGGCTCGTCGCGGGTCGTCCGCTTGAGCTCGGGGATGCCCCGGGCGTCTGCGAAGGTGATCCAAATCTCGGGGACGAGCACGCCCTCCATATCCAGGCAAACGACTTTCAAGGCAACCTCCGCATCTCCAACTTCCAACCACTCGATTGTAATGGGCGACAAACGGAGGTGACAAGGCGGGACAAGGGGACAGGTCGCTTGGGACAGGGGAACAGGTCGCGCGACATGACAATGGCGGCGACCGTTATTGTCACGGTGATAACCGCGGTGACCGTCGTTGTCACCTTGGCCGCCGGTGCCCTCGCAACTGATACCATAGGGGTAACGCGAGAAGGGGAGGCGACCGTGCGCAACGCGCCAGACGGCAACATCGTTCTCATCGGCATGCCGGCATCGGGCAAGTCGACGCTCGGCGTCGTGCTCGCCAAGATCTTGGGGATGCGCTTCGTCGACATGGACATCGTCATCCAGACCGAGCAGGGCGCCACGCTCCAAAGGCTCATCGACGAGCTGGGCGCGGAGGGCTTCATCGCGGTCGAGAACGATGCACTCGCGCGGGCATGCTACGAGAACACCGTCATCGCGACGGGCGGCTCGGCCGTGTACTCGGAGGAGGGCATGCGGCACTTGGCATCGACGGGGCTGGTCGTGTACCTGCACGCGGACGTCGAGGCGATTCGCGACCGCTTGGGCGATACGGTCGAGCGCGGCGTCGTTTTCCGGAGCTCATCCGACCACTCGATCGAGAGCCTCCATGCCGAGCGCGCCCCGCTCTACGAGCGCTATGCCGACGTGACGTTCGATGCGGGCGACCTGCCCCTTGGCGAGGCGGCCCGAGCCCTCGCCGACCAGCTCCGCGCTTTGGCAATCTGACAAACAGGGCAGGGCTGCTCGCCAGGTCCGATGTGGAGGCTGTCTCGGGCGAGGAGGCCTGTTGCCTCGCCGGCCTGTTTCCGACCCGCTGGCTTGCCTTGGCGTTTCCCGATTTCCCCGTTTGGTAGTATTCTTATCTACGTATGTGCAAAAAGAGATGGCGAGAGCGCTTTGATCCAGTTCTACAAGACAATCGACGGTGCGACCAGCCCCATTGAGGAGCCGGAGCGTGGCTGCTGGGTGAACGTTGTTTCACCGAGCGTCGACGAGCGTTCTTGGCTTGAGCGGAGCCTTGGCATCATGCCGGAGTTCGTGCAGTCGTCCCTCGACGACGACGAGCGCTCGCACGTCGACTACGACGATGACACGGGACAGGTGCTTGTCATCCTCGACTGCCCGTTCATCGAGGACGACCAGGAGGCGGAGCATCCCGAGATCGTCCAGTACGACACGCACCCCCTCTCGCTGCTCTTCCTGCCTGAGCAGGACATGCTCGTCACGGTGAGCCTGCGCGAGAACGACGCGCTCGACGCCTTCGAGCAGGGTCGCGTGCGCCACATGAACACGAACCAGCGCACCCGCATGCTCCTGCAGATGCTGCTGCGCATCTCGCAGCGCTACCTCGCGTACCTGCGAAACATCGACCGCCAGTTCAACGCGAACGAGCGGCAGCTGCGCCAGTCGATGCGCAACTCCGAGCTCATCAAGATGCTTGGTTTCGAGAAGTCGTTGGTCTACTTCTCGACATCGCTCAAGTCGATGGAGGCCACGCTGACGCGCATCAGCAGCGGTCGCTTCCTGCGCCTGTACGAGGATGATCGCGACCTGCTCGACGACGTGTTCATCGAGATCCGCCAGGCCATGGAGATGTGCACGGTTCTCACGGGCGTCTTGAACGGGACGATGGACACGTATGCCAGCGTCATCAACAACAACCTGAACTTCACGATGCGGACGCTGACCATCGTCACCATCGTGCTATCCATCCCGACGATGATCTTCAGCTTCTACGGCATGAACGTCGGCGATCTGCCGCTTGCCGTCAACTGGCTCTTCGCGCTGTTCATCTCGATCGTGGTCTCCGCGGCTGTGATCGTGTTCTTCATACGGAGCCGCTTCTTTAAGTAGCTTGGCGCACCCGCGAGCCTGCCGTCTGAGGCGGGCCGATCATCGCGTTTTCCGATGCCGCCCTCGCGCTACTCGTCGTCGTCCCAGTACACGAAGTCGTCGAAGTCGATGGCCGTCACCTCGTGGGCGAAGGTGACCTCGAGTTCGTCGTTCTCTCCGGTGGCACGCTCGAGGCAGCGGCAGAGCTTGTCGAACCACGTCCACTCTCCGTCGCCGCCGGCGATGAGGTTCTCGTAACGGATGAAATCCTCCTCAGTCGCGCGCACGACCGTGACCTCGGTTGGCTCGTCGAGCTCCTCGAGGCAGTCGTTGAGCGCGTCGAGGTTCGCGCCGTAATACGACGGGAATCCCAGCTCGGATGCGAGGCGCGCGTGCAGGGCCGCGCGGCTGGCGTCATCGGTGCCGGGATACTCGGTCTCTCGAATCTCGATCTGCCTCATCGCGCACCTCAGTACAGTTGCTCGAAGGTCTGATAGTGGTCGTCCGTGTAGAAGATGAGGCCGTCGTTGGAGAACACGATGCGCTCCTCGCCGCGGTAGCCCCCGTGGTAGTTGATGTCGCATTCAGTCCAGGTACGGCCGTTCTTGTCGGGCAGCTGCCCCTCGTCGTTGTAGAACTGGCTGCCGCCCATGCTCATACCCGGGCACACCTCGTCGAGGTTGCCCTGCTTGGCGACCCATCCGGCCTTCTTCGCCTTGCTCTTGGAGATGAAGTTGCCCGGTAGATGCCCATATGTGTGGATGTAGAGGGCGACGTCTTCCTTCGAGGTGTAGCTGCCATCCTCATCGATGGAGGCGGCCGCCTGTGCATTCGGCGAGCTGGAACCCGAGCCGCCGCCTGGGTCGTCTGCCTGCGCCCCGTTCCCCGGTTCGGTGCCCTGGTCCGCAGCCTGCTCCTGACCAGCTGGCGCGCTCGTTCCAGAGTCGTCGGGTGCCGCCTTCTGCCCGCAGCCCACGGCGAACACGACCGCGACGGCCATGAGGCACATCGCGAGCAGCGTTCCGATCCGTCGTATGCGGGCGAGTTTCGTCATGCCCCGATTATAGGCGAACAAGCCGGCGGGGTTGGACACATCGGGTTTTCTGCAGATGCAAGATGAACTTCGCGAGCACCCGATTGCCCAATGCCCCGGAAACACAGGTCGTACGCCTTCCATGAACACAGGCATCTCGACAGAAGGAGGCAGACCATGACCGACCAGCAGACGGAGCAGGGGCAGAAGCCCAACGGACTTGGAACGGGCGGTTTGGTCGTCGGCATCATCGGCCTTATCTTCACCTTGGCCATCAGCCCTGCGGTCGGGCTTATCCTCGGCATCATCGGCACCGTCCTCTCAGGAGTCGGCATCTCCCATGGGAATAAGAACGGGCTCAAGACCGGACCCGCGAAGGGAGGCCTGGCCTGCGGCATCGCGTCCATTGCACTGGCGATTATCGCGGTGGTGGTAACCGTCGTCGTCGGGATGTCGATGCTGTAAGCGACCTTTCTCCGATTCCGTTGCAGCCCGGTCGTGGAGGGCGTTCCGGAATGGGATGAGGGGGGCAAACTCCCCCAGGTCCCACTTTGCCGCCGTCGGCGTATACTTGATACGTTGCAATCGGACGGCGGACGGGGTCTCGCTTGGCTCATGCGTGTGGACATATCGGGGTGTTCGACTCCGGCATCGGCGGCATCAGCGTGCTGCGCGATCTGGTGCGCGAGCTCCCGCATGAGCGCTTCCGCTACTTCGGCGACTCGGCGAACGCGCCCTACGGGGGCAAGCCGGTCGAGGAGATCCTGCGCCTCACCTGCGATATCGCCGAGCGGATGCTCGCCGAGGATGCCAAGGCGATCGTCATCGCCTGCAACACGGCGACGAGCGTTGCGGCCCAGACGCTGCGCGAGCGCTATCCCGACGAGGTGATCGTGGGCGTCGAGCCCGCGCTTCGCCCGGCCGTGATCGCCGACCATCACGAGCGCATCCTCGTCATGGCGACCGATGTGACCATCGAGCTCGACAAGTTCCATCGCCTCGCCGAGGAGCTCAGCAGCCAGTCGGAGATCATCGCGGTGCCGTGCCCCGGCCTCGCCGACCTCATCGAACGCGGCGTGGTCGACGGCCCGGAGATGGAGGCGCTGCTCGGCGATCTTGTGGGGGAGTATCGCGGCCAGGTCGACGGCGTCGTGCTCGGCTGCACCCACTATCCGTTCGCCAGTGAGGCCATCGCTCGTGCGCTCGGCGACGCGCCGCTCTACGACAGCGGTGCGGGAACGGCCCGCCAGCTGCGTCGTCGCCTCGATGCCGAGGGCCTGCTCGCCCCCGATTCTCAGGAGGGCACCGTCGAGTTCGCCAGCAGCGCCCCCGATCCAGCCGTCACGCAGCTCTATCGCGACTTCTTCGAGATGTAACCCGCAAAGCAGGGGGAGTGGGACGGATTCGACCGGGTCGAAAGCGTCACGCCCGCGCTCTAGCGCACGTCGATCTGGCAGCTGCGCATCGTCTCGAGGGCGGCGAGGTGCTTCTCGGGCGTCACGCCCGCGCAGCAGCTCGCGTCGACGCTGACGGGTAGCCAGGGCGTCCACGACCTCACGAGCAGCGCGTTGCTGATGACGCAGATGTCGGTGCACAGGCCGATGAACTCCACCGATTCGATGTTGCCGCGCGCATGGGACGCCTCGAGGTCCTGCGCGAGGTCGGGCGAGCCGAACGATCCCTTGAGATACGTCGGGGAGTTGTGCTTACGGCGGTATTCCTCGAGCTCGGGCACGAGCTCCCAACCCGGCGTTCCGCAGATGCAGTGCTCGACGGGCAGGTTCTGCTCCTCCTGCGTCTGCAGGTAGTGCCTCGTGTGCGTGTCCTTCGTGAAGAGGACCGTGCCGTCGAAGTTCCTCACCTTCTCGACCATGTGGGGAAGCGCCTCCCGGGCCTCGGGAGTCCCCAGCGCCCCATCGACGAAGTCGTTCTGCACGTCGACGACGACCAGATAGCGGCGTGGCTCCGGTTCATCGGACGGCCATGCGCCGAGGTCGCGGCTCAGGCGCAGCAGGTCGTTCGAGAACGAGGGCAGCTCGTGGGAATGCGGCATGCGCAGGAACCGCGTGTTGAGCGCCTCGTCGCTCAGGCGCAGGCGGTCCAGTCCATCGGCGTCCTTGAAGATCTTGAGGAGCGTCGTGGCATCGATGCTCCAATCGTCGTGCATCGGATGGGTGCGGTCCCATTCCGCGACGGCGGCCACACCCTCCTCGTCGTGCCGGACATGCCATTTGACTGCGAGATACGCGCGCGGATCGAAGGACAGCCCATGCTCGTCGCAGTAGGTGCGGTAGTACTCGGCCGCGCGGTCGCCGTGCTCGATGTCGCGCCACGTGTCCTTGCGCCGCGTGTCGTGGAAGCTCGCCGCCATGGCGAGCGCATCGATGTCGGCCTCGGAGAGGCCCATGTGCTCGGCGATCTTGAGCGCGAGCACGAGAACGCGCGACCAATGGCGCTTCTGGTGGATGAGGCCGCCGAAGGGCCAGAAGTCCACGTCGTTTTCCATGAAGGCGAACCACCTGAGGCACGCGTCGCGTTGTGCCGGCGTGGGTGCGAGGTCGGCGATGTTCTCGAGCATGTTCATCCCTTAACTGTCACGGATATGACCGGGCGACTTGCGTGTCAAATGGCCTGTCCATTTGGCACGGGGTGCCGTCTTGATTGTTAGGTTACCCTAATTTCCGGTTATAATCATCCGGTCCGGAGGATGGTGAGGAGAGTTTGATGCTCGAGTTGTTCGATGATGCCAGCGGTTTCGTGTTCGATTGCGATGGGACGCTGCTCGATTCCATGCGCGCGTGGGACGAGGTCGAGCGCTGGCAGATCGAGTCGATCGGCCGCGACCTGACGATGCCGGAGCTCGAGGTCATCCGCTCCCTCCCCATGAACGAGGCGGGCGTGCTGCTGCACGAGAAGTACGGCCTGGGCGATAGTCCCGAGTGGGTTATCCGCGAGGTTGACGCGCGCCTGCAGGACTTCTATGCGACGCAGGTGGAGCCGCTGCCCGGCGTGCGGGCGTTCGTCGAGCTGATGGTGGAGCGAGGCGTGCCGTGCTCGGTGGTCTCGTCGAGCCCCGACCGCTACCTGTTCGCCGGCTTCGACCGCTGCGGGATGACGGACTTGTTCGCGGCTATTATCTCAACCGATGCGGCGGGGATGTCCAAGCAGGATCCCGGCATCTACCATCTCGCGTGCGAGCGCATGGGCTCCGAGGTCGCCACGACGTGGGGTGCGGACGACTCGCTGTACGCCGTGAAGGCGATGCGCGCCGCGGGACTGCGCACGATCGGCGCCTACGATGGCGACTCCACGGGTTCCTTCGAGGAGCTGAGCAGGCATGCGGATGTGGCGATCCGCTCGTTCGAGGAGCTGCTCGCGTAGCGTTCGTGCCAACTGCTAGCGAAGTCCGTCTTTCGGGGCGATGCTTCCGTGGAAGTAGGTGATCTCGGAGTGCGAGGGAGGTGCTCCGACGCCGTCCATCAGCTTGGCGAGCGAGACGTCGAGACCTTGGGCGATTTTCACGATGTTGTCGAACGAGATGTTGCGCTTGCCGTGCTCGACGCCCGAGATGTACGTGCGATCCATGCCGATCATGAGGCCGAGGCGTGCTTGCGAGAGGCCCTGACGCTTGCGCTCAACGCGGACGCGTGCGCCGAACTGCTCGCGGGTCCTTAGGATGCCCTCGTCATGGATCATGGAATCATCATGCTTGCCCCCACCTTCAAGCATGTTGACTATAAGTCACCCATGTATCTTATCGGTCACATCCAACGACATCCAAACCGGGTAGAATGTGCAGCAAGTGGAACGCTCCCCGGGGGAGCGTTCCAGCGTCGGTGAGGGAGAGCCGTGTTTCTGGAGTTCGAGGGTATTAGCAACGCACGCGACCTCGGTGGGATTCCCGCCGCGGGAGGCGGTTCCGTGGCCGTGGGGCGGCTCATCCGTTCGGGTCATCTTGCGGCGATGACCGTCGATGACGCGCGCGCCCTCATCGACGAGCTGGGCGTCCGCACCGTGATCGACATGCGCACGGATGACGAAGCCGCAGCCAAGCCCGATTGTGTCGGGCTGTTGCCCGGCGTCGAGCTCGTTCGCATCCCCATCTTCGACATCGCGCAGTTCGGCGTCACGCATGAGGGCGGCAAGCTGCGCGGCGCATGGAAGCTCATCCGCACGGTCAAGAAGCATCCCGAGCGCATCTTGATGGACGTGTACTCGAAGATGGTGCTCGACGAGGAGAGCAGGAGCGGATTCCGGCGCTTCTTCGAGGCGCTGCTCTCGCGCGGGGACGGTGCCGTGCTCTGGCATTGCTCGTCGGGCAAGGACCGCGCGGGCGTGGCGACCGCCCTGCTGCTCGCGGCGCTCGGCGCGGACCGCGATGCGATCATGGCAGACTATCTCGCCTCGAACGGGCACATGGGCAACGCCGGCGAGGGAGTGCGCAACACGCTCGCCGCCTATCATCTCGAGGAGCGGCTCGCGGACAGCATCCGCGTGCTCTCGTCGGCCGACGAACGCTTCCTCGATGCGGCGTTCGATGCGATCGGGCGCGAGTTCGGCGGCATCGACCGCTACCTCGCCGATGCCCTCGGCCTGGGGGAGACCGAGCGCGCCCGCCTCTGCGAGCTCTACCTCAGCTGATCCTGCCCGCCGCGTGACAGCGCGCCAAGTGCGCGTCCATGGCAGTTCGTCCGGTCATTTGCATGACATTCGAGTGGTGCGAATCCCCGGATGGGAATCGCCTATACCTCAGCGCCGTTCTTCTCCCCAGGATTGCATCGTACCGTCGAGCTCGCAATCGACCCAGATGGTGCCCGCGCTGTGACGGCTGCCCGCACCCTCGCTGATGACGGGCTTCTCTCCCATGCGGGAGAACACGCCGGCGAACCTTCCGTTGAAGATGAAGAGGCCGCTCATGTTGTTCATGGAGACGGTCGTGCGCGCGATCTCGCCGTCGCTTCTCGAGAGCAGCTCGCCGTCTGGCATGAGGAAGGGCGTCTTGTATGGCTGGATGTAGCGCTGCACGAGGAACGGCGCGCCCGCGGCCCCGTTGGCGAGGCGGCAGACGAGCGCTTCCCACTCCTCCTGCGCGTACATGTTGCCCGCGTGTACATCCCGCGCCCCGTAGCCGTCCGGGGGCTTGATGATCCAGCGGTCCTTCTCGGCCCGGACCTCGTCGAGGTCGATGCACGATGCGTCCAGCCGCTTCGTCTGCGGGACGCACGCCTCGACCAGCTCGCGTTCGTGTTCCGTGAGGAATTCCAGCGTCAGGGGATGGTGCATCACGTCGAAGATCTGCTTGTCATAGCCGAGGTGTCCCGCGAAGCTCCCGATGAGCACGACCTTCTGCGCGCGGACCGCCTCGATGAGCGCCTGCGATTCCTCCCAGTGGGCGAGGATGTCGGGCGTGACGCAGCGGCGGAAGATGGCGTCGATGCGCTTCCCGTCCGTGGTGCGCAGGACCGCGCCGTCGAAGCGCAGATCGCGCACATCGGCCACGAAGCAGGTGTATCCACGCCGGCTGAAGCGGCGGCAGTACTCCTGGAACTCGGCGGTGATCGCCCCGGTGCCGAGGAAGTCGACGATTGCGATCCGGGGGTCGTCGACGCGCTGCTCCGCGCGCCCGTAGATGGCGAGGAACTCGTCGACCCAGCTCTCGAACAACTCGCTCGTCGCGAGCGTGTGGCGCCGCGCGAACTCGCGCAGGGCCGGGCTGCCCGCGAGCGCTCGGTTCTGCTCCCGGTCCTCGTTCAGCCCGCTCGAGCCGTCGGTGTTGAGCTCGCAGAAGCCGCAGGCGCCCGTGTCCTCGTCGAGGAACACATCGATGCGCGCCAGGGGGAGCACGTCGGGATAGCCGCAAGGGAGGAGCACCAGCTCCGCGACGCGTTCGTCGAGGTCGAAGAGCGTGCGGTACGCGGGGTCCTCGCGGTAGCGGGTGATGATCTTCGCGACGATCGCATGTGTCGTCTCCGCCACATCTTTGAATATGCCGTACGTCTCCTGCCCGAAGAAACGCGGGACATACGACGAGGGGACGTGCTTGCCGTGCACGATGGCCGTCGAGTTCTCCATGTACGATTGCGCGGCGCGCCGTCCGGGCAGGTCGCCGTCGAGCGCGTCGATGATGCCCAGGTACTCGCGGATGTAGCTGTCGTTGGTGTTCACGTCTTCTCGATTCTGGTCATGCTCCGTTTTTGCTACTCGAACTATACCCGTTCGGTGGGATTTTGAGTGCTCGGAAGCGTCCCGTGCCGAACGCCCCGTCCGCTCGCCGCGCCCTGCAGCTCGCCGCGACCCCGGCGTCCGCCGCGCCCCGTGCTCGCCGCGACCCCGATGTCCGCCGCGCCCCGTGCTCGCCGCGACCCCGACGTCCGCCGCTCGCCCACTTTGTTCGGAAAAGTATGGCCATTCGGCCCGTATCGGCCCAATCGTGACCCATTTGTTCGGAAAAGTATCGATGAGATGTACTTTTCCGAAAAAAGTGGGCAAGCGGGATCGCAGTGGCGGGCGGGCTCGCAGTGGCAAGCGGGATCGCAGTGGCGGGCGGGATCGCGGCGGCAAGCGGGATCGCGGCGGCGGGCGGGGCTGATGCGGCCCTTCGGCGCGGATGGGGCTGTTCCGCGCTACATAGCCTGTCCGTTAGACGCGGGCCCGCGCGCATGGCGGAGCCGTCCACATCCGTTACCCGTGGTTAACATGCTGTTAATATCGGTGCAATTCTCCCGAAACACAACTACGGCAAATTCCTATTAGGGGAGGGGATTATCGGAACGTCACCGGTGGTTTCCTCCGAATGCAGCGGATAGGGAGGAGCGTGGTTGCGATGGATAGTGGATCCACAGGATTCATGATCGTGTGCGCGATGCTCGTGTTGCTGATGACACCGGGCATCGCGTTTTTCTATGGGGGCCTTTCGCGCCGGAAGAACGTGATCAACACGATGATCATGCCGATGGCGGTCATCGGCATCGTCGCGTTGACGTGGATCGTCTGTGGGTGGTCGTTCGCCTACGGCGGCGATGGCTCGATCCCGTTCTTCGGCGGCTTCGACCAACTCGGCCTCAGCGGCATGACGCAGGAGGTCGCCAACGGGCAGGATGTCGCCTCGAGCTCGACGTACCCGGGTATCGTGGACGTCGTGTTCCAGATGGCATTCGCGGCCATCACCTGCGCCATCATCACGGGATCGGTCGCCGGGCGCATGAAGTTCGGCGCGGTGGTCGTGTTCATCGCGCTCTGGGCGATCCTCGTCTACCCGCCGCTCGCGCACATGGTGTGGGGCGGGGACGGCAGCTTCATCGGCGACAAGATCGGTGCGCTCGACTTCGCGGGCGGCGACGTCGTCCACATCAGCTCGGGAACGACGGGGCTCGTGCTCTGCATCCTGCTCGGCAAGCGCCAGGGCTTCGGCATGATGAACTACCGCCCGCACAACGTGCCGTTCGTGGTGCTCGGCGCGACGCTGCTGTGGTTCGGCTGGTTCGGCTTCAACGGGGGCTCGGAGTTCGCGGCCGATGGCGTCGCCGGGCTCGCGATGCTCAACACGGTCGTCGCCTCGGGCGCGGGCCTCGCGTCCTGGATGCTCGTCGAGCGCGTCCGCCAGGGCAAGCCGACGCTCGTCGACGCCTGCACGGGACTCGTCGCCGGCCTCGTGGCGATCACGCCCGCCGCGGGTTTCGTCGAGCCGTGGGCTGCCATCGTCATGGGCCTCATCGTGTCGCCCGTGTGCTACTTCGCCATCTCGTCGCTCAAGAGACGCATCGGCTACGACGACGCGCTCGACGCGTTCGGCTGCCACACGATTGGCGGCATCGTCGGCGGGCTGCTGACCGGGCTCTTCTGCGTGCCCGAGCTGTCGTGGACGGACTTCGGCGGCCTGTTCTACACGGGTGACCCGTCGCTGCTCATCAGCCAGTTCCTCGGCATCGTTGTCACGCTCGTGTTCGTCGTGGTGGCGGGCTTCATCCTCGGTTTCATCGTGAAGAGGGTGTTCAATGGCGACCTGCGCGTCTCCCATGCGGCCGAGGCTGGCGGCCTCGACGTCGCTGAGCACGGCGAGAGCGCCTACCCGGCGTACAACGGACTGGACTGACGGACGACGCGACCGTGTCAAATGGACAGGTCATTTGACACGGTCGCGAGGGACAGGCGTGTCAAACGCCCTGTCCATTTGACACGGAGAAGGAGCGAAACATGAAGAGGATCATCGCGATCGTGCGGCCGGAGAAGATGGAGCCGCTCAAGGAGGCGCTGCTCGCCGCGGATGTGAGCGGCGTGACCGTGGGCCAGGTGACGGGCTGCGGCAACCAGCACGGCTGGAAGGAATACTACCGCGGCAGCGAGATGTTGCTGAACATGGTGAAGAATGTGAAGTTCGAGCTCGTCGTGGCGGACTCGAAAGTCGAGGGCCTCATCGACCTCATCTGCGACGTCGCCGCGACGGGCGAGGTGGGCGACGGCAAGGTCTTCGTGTCGCCGGTCGAGGAAGTCGTCCGCATCCGCACGCGCGAGCGCGGCGAGAAGGCGGTGTAGGTACATCGTGGGACAGGTTTGACCGGGTCGAAACTGTCCCAGGAGTCGAGCGGGACGGAAGGGGACGGGCCCTATTCGTCCCGCTTCGCGTACAATGTGGGAACAGGCTATCCCGAGGAGGTTCCCATGCTGTTCGTCTGCTATCCGAAGTGCTCGACGTGCGGGAAGGCCCGCGCATGGCTCGAGGAACATGGCCTCGCGTTCGACGAGCGCGACATCAAGCTCGACAACCCCACGCTCGACGAGCTCCGCGCCTGGCATGCGGCGAGCGGGCTTCCCCTGAAGCGCTTCTTCAACACGAGCGGCATGCTCTATCGCGAGCTGGCGCTCAAGGACAAGCTGCCCGGGATGTCCGAGGACGAGATGCTCGAGCTGCTCGCCACCGACGGCATGCTCGTGAAGCGCCCGATCCTCGTCGGCGACGAATTCGTGCTCGTGGGCTTCCGCGAGAAGGAGTGGGCCGAGCGGCTGGGGTAATGACCCGGATGCGTTGGGGGACGGCTCCGCGGTTCATTGTCGGAAAGGAGAACTCTCATGGCGAAGATGCTGTATCAAGGGCATGGCTCCTATCGGATCGTGCTCGCCGATGGCACGGTGGTGTACGTCGATCCGTTCATCGGCGATGGCTATGACCTGCCGGCCGACCTGATCCTCGTGACGCACGAGCATTTCGACCACACGCATATCGACAAGATGCCGCACGCGCAGGGCTGCGAGATCGTCCGCGCGGCTGATGTGCATCCGGATCCCGCGACGTACCTCGCCTGCGAGAGCCACGGCGTGCGCATCCAGGCGGTGCAGGCATACAACAAGAACCACCCGAGTGACGAGTGCGTCGGCTACGCGCTCGACCTCGACGGCATCCGCTTCTACGCATCGGGAGATACGAGCACGACCGAGGACATGGCTTCCGGAAAGCTCGCCGCGATGGCCATCGACTACGCGGTCTTCCCGGCCGACGGTTTCTACAACATGGACATCCCCGAGGCGAGCGAGTGCGCGCGTCTCGTCGCGGCGAAGCACAGCATTCCCGTGCACATGGTGCCCGTGAGCTCGCCCGACCAGCAGGAGATCTTCAGCCGCGAGCGCTGCGAGCGCTTCGAGGGGCCGGGTCGTATCATCCTCGAGCCCGGCGAGGAGCTCGAGCTGGCCTAGCTCGCGCTGAGACAAGCGACCCGCCGCTCGTCCCGGTTTTCGTGCATAATGCTCGTGGACGCTAAATCCTGCAAAATCGATAGGAGTTTGCCATGACCGATGTCAGCAAGCTGTTCGATGCCGTCGTCGTCGGTGGAGGGCCCGCCGGCCTCACCGCGGCGCTCTACCTGGCGCGCGCCCGCTATCGGGTGCTCGTCATCGAGAAGGACCGCTACGGCGGGCAGATCACCATCACGGACAACGTCGTCAACTACCCGGGCATCCCGAGCATCAGCGGAGCCGAGCTGGGCGAGAGGATGCGCGCGCAGGCGGAGGGCTTCGGCGCGGAGTTCCTCGCTGCCGAGGTCACCGGCCTCGATATGGAGGGCGATATCAAGACTGTCTCCACCACCAAGGGCGACATCGAGTGCTTCGGCGTGTTGCTCGCATCCGGCGCGCATCCCAAGCGCGTTGGCTTCGAGGGCGAGGAGGAGTTCCAGGGCCACGGCGTCGCCTATTGCGCCACCTGCGATGGCGAGTTCTTCACCGGCAAGGAGGTCTACGTGGTGGGCGGCGGCCTCGCGGCATGCGAGGAGGCGCTGTTCCTCACGAGGTACGCGAGCCACGTGACGATGCTCGTGCGCAAGGACCATTTCCGCGCCGAGCAGTCGGTCGTCGACCAGGTCGAGGCCTGCGATGACATCGACGTCTTCTTCACCACGCGCATCGCGAGCGTCGCGGGCGACACGGTGCTGCGCTCGATGGTGCTCGAGGACACGGAGACGGGCGAGCAGCTCACCATGTACGCCGACCCCGGCGATACGTTCGGCATCTTCGTGTTCGTGGGGTATGAGCCCGAGACCGCGCTCGTCGAGGGGCTCGTGGAGCTCGACGAGCAGGGATACGTGCTTCTCGGCGAGGCGAGCACCACCTCGACGCCCGGCCTGTACGCCGCGGGTGACGTGTGCCAGAAGTCGCTGCGCCAGGTCACGACCGCCGTGGGCCAGGCCGCCACGGTCGCGACGGATATGGAGCGCTACCTCAAGGCGATGCAGGAGAAGACGGGCATCGTGCCCGACCCACCCGTGCGCACGGTGCAGGCGATGCCGGTGGGCGAGGCGGAGCCGGAGCTGCCCGACAACCTGCCGGATAGCGACATCTTCGCCCCGGCCGACGTGGCGGAGATAATCGCCGCGTTCGATCGGATGGACGGCCCGCTCGTGCTCAAGCTCGCGCTCGACGGAAGCCCCGTCGCCGAGGAGCTCGAGGAGCTCGCGAACGAGCTCGCGCGTCTCGGCGGCAAGCTCGACGTGCGCCCCCATGACAACCCCTCGCATCCGGACCTACCCTACGTCGAGATCTGCGACGCGGAGGGCGTTTCGAAGGGGATGCGCTTCCACGGCGTGCCCGGCGGGCACGAGTTCAACTCGTTCATCGTGACGCTCTACAACGTCGCCGGCCCGGGTCAGCCCATCGACGATGCCGACCTCGCCGCCATCGAGGCGATCGATCGTCCGGTCAAGCTCGACCTGCTCGTCACGCTCACGTGCACGAACTGCCCCGACGTGGCCATGGCGGTCCAGCGCATCGCGGCGCTCAACCCCAACGTCACGGTCGACATCTACGATGCGAATATCTTCGATGCCCTCGTCGACCAGTACAACGTGATGGGTGTGCCGTTCCTCATCGTCAACGATGGCGAGAAGACCATCATCGGCCGCAAGGGACTCACCGACATCCTCGCCGAGCTCGCCTAAAACCCGGCAAACACGTCAGGCGTGCTTGTCATGAAAAGCGCCTCCGCCCGGTTGGGTGGAGGCGCTTCGCTTGCAGGTTGTCGGCTGCAGCTTACAGCATGTGCTCGCGGAGGTAGGCGCCGTCGAGCGGCGAGAGGTAGGCCGGGGCGATGTCGAAGACCGTCTTGCAGCCGGTCGTGCCCTCGGCGGCCAGGCGCGCGACGGCGCGGGCGTAGGCGACGAGCACGCTCGCGGTGAACTCGGGGTTCGAGTCGAGCTTGAGCGAGTACTCGATGACGCAGGTGTTATCGCCCGCCGTCTTGCCGCTGCGCAGCACGAAGCCGCCGTGCGGCATCGCCATGTGGTCGCGCTCGAACTCCTCGGCGGAGATGAAGTTCACCGTCGTGTCGTAGTCGGCGAAGTAGTTGGGCATCTCGACGATCTGACGCTCGACCTCGGCGGCGTCGGCGCCCTCCTCGAGGACGACCCAGCACTCGCGCAGGTGCTTCTGGCGCGTCGTGAGCTCGGGGTTTTCGCCACTGCGGGCCGCCTCGAGCGCCGCGTCGATCGGAATCGTGTACTGCTTGGCGTTCGCCACGCCGGGGATGCGGCGCACGGCATCGGAATGGCCCTGGCTCACGCCCTTGCCCCAGAACGTGTAGTCGGCGCCCTCGGGGAGGAAGCAGTTGCCGAACAGTCGGTTGAGCGAGAACAGGCCCGGATCCCAGCCGCACGAGATGAGCGCGGTCTTGCCGCCCTCGGAGGCGGCGGCGTCGACGGCCGCGAAGTGCGCCGGGATGTTCGCGTGCGTGTCGAAGCTGTCGATCACGTTGTAGAGGCTCGCGTAGCGCGGGGTCTGCTCGGGCAGGTCGGTCGCGCTGCCGCCGCAGATGATGAGGACGTCGATGTCGTCCACCGCGGCGCCGTCGAGGTCGGCCACGGGGCGCACGGCCACGCCCTCCGTCGCGATCTGCACGCTCGTCGGGTCGCGTCGCGTGAAGACGGCCGCCAGCTCCATGTCGTCGTTTTGCCGGATCGCCAACTCGACGCCGCGGCCGAGGTTGCCATATCCGAGGATTCCGATGCGAGTTGCCATGAGATGCTCCTTGCTCTCGTTGCCTTCGATGATCTCGAGACACAGATTACCCAAGAATTGTTTCAAGTGGTTTAAAAGTGAGCGCGTGTAGGCGGGCGGGTGGAACGATTGGGGCCCTTCGCCATGTGACAATTACGGTGCCCGTATTTGTCATGTGGGGCAATCGGGGGCCAGCCCCCTTGACTCACTGCTATGATAGGGGCGATGCAATTCGCGAAGCGCAGCCGAGGAGGATTCGATGATCAGGGAGCTTGTGAGGGACGAGGAGATTCTGTCGACGCCGTGCGAGCCGGCGACGGAGGCCGACGAGCAAGTTGCGCAGGACCTGCTCGACACGCTCGCGACGCTCGAGGAGGCCGCGTGCCTGCATGCCAACCAGATCGGCGTCACGAAGCAGATCTTCGTCTACCTCGACAAGCAGGACAGGCCCCACGTCATCTACAACGCCGCCCTGAAGCGCGGCCTGCGCGGATCGCGCGTCCCCGAGACCTGTCTCACGCGCGATGAGGAGGTCAAGGTCAACCGCTACGACCTCGTCACCATCACGTTCGAGGAGATGCTCAACGGCAAGCTCGTCAAGCGCAAGCGCGAGTTCCAGGGCTGGGTCGCCGAGCTCATCCAGCACATGCTCGACCATTCCAAGGGCAAGCTGATCTAGCCTCCGCGCGGCCGCCGGCAAGCGGGCCGCCCCCCATCGTCCATAACCTGCATCATCGGACGCGGATGCGTGAGCATCCATGTCCTTCGTGCGCACCCTTTCAGGCGTTTGTAAGGGGTTTGTTCCATGCGCTAGTTTTCGGGCGAAAACTTCGTTTTTCCAGCTAAATCGTAGAGTCGATGTAAAACGGGAGTACACTTGCAGCTAGGAGAGTGCACACTGCACAACGTTTGCTACGCGAGAGGAGAATCAACATGTTCGAGAAGCTTTTCGAAGCTGGGCAGATCGGCAACGTCTGCACCAAGAACCGCCTGGTCATGTCTCCCATGGGCGTGAACATGGCAAACCTCGACGGCACGCCGTCGGAGGAGATGATCGCCTACTATGAGGCGCGCGCCGAGGGAGGAGCCGGCATCATCATCCCCGAGATCTGCCGTGTCGACGATAGCACCGGCGTCGGCACGCCGCGCCAGATCGCCGCTACGCGCGACAGCAACATCCCCGGCCTGGCCAAACTGGCCGCCGCCGTGCACAAGCATGGCACGAAGCTCTTCATCCAGCTGCACCATCCCGGCCGCGAGACCGCCAACGCCATGATCGGCGGGCAGGACTGCGTGTCGGCCTCCGATAGGATGTGCAAGACCACGCAGGCCAAGACCCGCGCCATGACCACCGACGAGGTCAAGGAGATGATCCAGAAGTACATCGACGGCGCGGTGCGCGTGCAGAAGGCGGGCGCCGATGGCGTCGAGCTGCATGCGGCTCACGGCTACCTGCTGCAGCAGTTCCTGTCTCCCTACACCAACAACCGCACCGACGAGTACGGCGGCAGCTTCGAGAACCGCATGCGCATGATCTCCGAGATCATCGCCGGCATCCGCGAGGCCTGCGGCGCCGACTTCGTGCTGGGTGTCCGCCTGTCCGTCGAGGAGTTCCTCGACCAGACCGGCGTCACCGAGGACTACATCCACATCCAGGACGGCGTGAAGATCGCCGTCGCCCTCGAGCAGATGGGCATCGACTTCCTCGACGTGTCGGTGGGCCTCTACGAGACCGGCATCACCGCCATCGAGCCCGTGTCGTACCCCGAGGGCTGGCGCCACGACCTCATCGCCGCGGTCCGTGCGAACACCAAGCTGCCGATCATCGCCGTGTCGAACTACCGTGGTCCCGAGGTTCCCGAGAAGTTCCTCGAGGAGGGCGTCATCGACTTCGCGAGCTTCGGCCGCGCGTGGCTGGCCGATCCCGAGTGGGGCCGCAAGGTGCAGGAGGGCCGCGCCGACGAGCAGCGCAAGTGCGTCAGCTGCCTCCGTTGCTTCGAGAGCCTGTTCGCCAATGCCGCCAGGCTCCTGCCGCTCGAGTGCGCCGTCAACCCGACGCTGGGCCGCCAGACGACGGCGGGCGACCTCGAGCCCGACACCGAGCACCACAAGGTCGTCGTCGTGGGCGCCGGTCCCGGCGGCATGTGCGCTGCCGAGACCGCTGCCAAGCGCGGCTGCAAGGTCACGCTCATCGAGCGTGACGGCGAGCTGGGCGGCATGGTGAACTACGCCGCCAAGCCCCCGCTGAAGGAGAAGATGAACGCCGTCGCGGGCTACTACGGCGTCGTGCTGCCCAAGCTGGGCGTCGACATCCAGCTCAACACCGAGGCGACCGCCGAGTCCGTCGCCGCGCTCGAGCCCGACGCGGTGATCTGCGCCGTCGGTGGTATTCCCGTGCGTCCCGCGTCCATCCCCGGCATCGACAAGCCGCTCGTCAAGCTGGTCCGCGAGACCATGGACGGCGACGTCGAGATCGAGGGCAAGAACGTCATCGTCGTCGGCGCCGGCATGACCGGCCTCGAGACGGCCGAGTTCATCGCCGAGAAGGGCGCCGCGAGCGTGAAGGTCGTTGACATGGTCGACAGGCCGGCTCCCGAGGCCTACAAGACCAACGTCCTCGACGTCATGACGCGCCTCACCAAGATGGGCGTCGAGATGGTGCTCAGCCAGAAGCTCGTCGAGGTCACCGATGGCGGCGTGGTGATCGAGGCCGTCGAGGGCGGCGCCCGCAGCGAGCTGGCCGCCGACGTGGTCGTGCTCTCGATGGGCAACCGTCCCAACAACGAGCTGAAGGACGCTCTCAACGAGACGTTCAAGGCGCAGGGCCGCAACGTGCCCGTGTGCACCATCGGCTGCGCCGTCAAGGACGGCATGATGTCGCCGTCCGTGCACCAGGGCTACGATGTGGCGCGCGCCCTGTTCACCAAGCCCGAGCCGAGCTTCGCCATCCCGCTGAGCGATCTCGCTCGCTTCGGCAAGGTCAACCAGATGAACCAGCAGACGAGCGTGTGCGTGGACTTCGTCACCGACCCGGCGGCCATCGCCGAGATCCTGCCGGCACCGCTGACGCCGTACCAGTTCCCCGTGGCGATGCTCTCGCTGTCGCACATCGCCAACCCGACGTTCGCCGATGACTACTACGAGGCGATCCTGGGCGTGTACGCCATGTACGAGGACAAGCTGGGCGTCTACATCGCCAGCCTGCTGCTGGGTGGCCCGGGTGCCGAGATGGCCACGGCCATCGGCCGCGACAACGCCGCCTTCCCGAAGAAGCTCGGCGCGGAGTTCCAGATCGTGCGCGATGGCGACCATGTGACCGCCAAGCTCGCGCGCCGCGGCACGCAGCTGGTCGACGTCGACATGACGTTGGGCCAGTACAACTCGCCCTACATGCACGCGTTCCACCTGAACCCGGTCGTGGGCGAGAAGAGGCGTGGCGGCGTCTTCAACTTCCACTTCGACATGGTCACCGGCCCGGACGGCCTGCCCGCGCTCTCGAGCGGCGAGCTGCTGCAGGTCGGCCTCGAGTACGATTACAAGAGCTGGGAGCCCGGCTACGTGAACAAGCTCGAGATGAAGTCGAGTGCGGACGATCCGTGGGGTTGCCTGCCCGTGCACACCATCGTGGGCGGCGCCTACAACGTCAACAACCTGGACATCTTCGGCAAGGTCAAGCTGGCCGACACCAACGCCGGTGCCACGCTGCTGAAGACCTTCCCCGGATGGTACGACCGCACCACGATGGGCGAGGTCGGAAGGATCTAGCCTCCGAGCTCGAGGGCGCGAGAGCGCTCGATAGCCTGCAAGACGAGGGCGCCTGCATCAATCGCGATGCAGGCGCCCTTCGCGTGTCGAGCGTGTGTCCGCGTGTCAAGTGGACAGGGCATTTGGCACGCGAGCCGGGAAGCCCGCTGGCTCGGTCGGGCGATTAGTGTACATAGTTGGTGAAAAGACCCCTGTTTTCAGGCGAAATAACCCCTATAGAGCAAAATTTGTACACTAATTCCGGTTTCCGGGATTGTCGCGCTCGCCGTCGTGCCAAGCGGAGCCTCCGGGCTCGTTGCCGGGCTCGCTGGGGCCGACGGGCCTGTTTCCGTCGCTTTCGCCGCCGGGACCGCCGGGAGGTCCGGGGAACTGGGCTGCCAACTCCTCGAGCAGCGGGGCGATTCGCCTGTTGTCGTTCTTCCGTGCATAAGCGATGGAGACCGCGAGGCCCGCTCCCGCGATGATCGCGGCGACGACCAGGGCGGCGATGAAGCCGCTGAGCACGGCCGACTGCTCGGCCGCACCCTGCGCGAGCGCCTTGAACTGCGCCGATTCGAACACGCCGACGTACAGCGAGGTACCGATGCTCGCCGCCACCAGGGTGAGCACGTTGCCGATGGAGATGCCGTGCGGATGCATGGGAGGCGGCAGGATGCGCAGGCCCGTCGTTTGCGAGGGGTTCATCGTGAAACCCACGCCGCCGAAGACGAAGACGCATGCGACGAGCACGACGGCGAGGCTCCCGATGGCGCCGCCCCAGATCATTCCGAGCAGCCCGACGAGCACGAGCGCAAGGCCGAGCGGAATCAACGGCCACGGCCCTTTCTTGTCGATGATGCGGCCGCCCAGACCCGCCGTGACCGCGTTGACGAGCGCGGCCGGGAGCACGGGGATGCCCGCCATCAGGGGCGACATGCCGTGCGTGCCCACGAGGAACAGCGGGATCAGCACGCCCATGGGCAGCGCCATCATCATCGCGACGACCACGAGGAAACACGAGATGGAGAAGCGCCAGTTGCGCATCAGCGACATCTCGAGCATGGGAACACCGAGGTGTCCCTGGCGGACGACGAACCAAGCCAGTACGGCGATGCCCGCGACGGTCGTGCCGAGGCCGAGCGCCAGGTTGGTCGAAACCGCGCCGAGGCCATACACGAACAGCGTGAGGCCGATTCCGGCGAGTATGAGCGAGAAGATGTCGAGCGGGATGCGCTTCGGCTCGCCGATGTTGCGCAGCAACTTGAGACCCGCGAGCGCGAAAACCGCGCATGCAACCATCGGGAACACGAAGATGAACCGCCATCCGAAGAACGTGGCGGCGGCTCCCGATATGACGGGGGCAAACGCCGGTCCCAAGACGATGCACGCGCTGCCGATGGCGAGCAGCGTGCCGAGCCGCTCGCGTGGAGCGACGGCCATCACGGAGTTCATCATGAGCGGGATGAAGAAGCCTGTTCCCACCGCCTGCAGCAGGCGCGCTGCGAGCACGAGCGGGTACGTCGGCAGGACCATGCAGAGGAATTCGCCGGCGATCATGCAGATTGACGCCGTGAAGAACAGCTTGCGCAGCGAGAAACGCTGCACGAGGAACGCCGAGACCACGACGATGATGGAGGTCGTGATCATGTAGCCGGTGACGAGCCATTGGGCCATGCCGGCGGTGATGCCGAATTCCGCCATGATGTCGACGAGCGCCACGCTGACGAGATTCTCGTTGAATGCGCTGACGAATCCCGCGCCGTAGAGCACGGCGAGAAACGGCATGACCGACTTTTTATCCAAGGCATCCTCCCGATAAAGTGGCGTACACGTCTGCATTATAGTGCGCGGACCTGATAAACAAGGCGGGGCTGATTGACAGGTCCATCGGCTACCATGGATGGAGCGGGAAAAGGGAGGCGCACATGGCACGAGTCGACATTCGCAACATCCGCACGGAGCAGGCCATCGAATCGGCGCTGCTCGAGGTCCTCGCGGAGAAGCCCATCTCCGAGATCGGTGTGTCGGAGGTGGCGCAGCGGGCGGGCATCAGCCGCTCGACGTTCTACGCGCACTTCAACAACCTCGACGAGGTCGTCGACCGTCTCATGGAACGCTTCTGCTCTCGGACGAGCACGCTGACCGAGCAGCTTGCGTGCGCGGGGTGCGAGCATCCGGCGGGGCGCGAGCCTTTCTGCCGGCAGATCCGCGACGCGGGTGAGTTCGACGCGCTCGTCGGCGACCCGCAGTTCCTCTCGCGCGCCCTCGACATGTTCATCGACCTGGGCAACGACACGACGGCGCGCTCGCTCGAGCACTCGGGCGTGCCGGCCGATATCGCAGCCGCCATCAGCCGCTTCCAGGTCTGCGGATGCTACACGGTGGCAACCAACCTCGACCGCGATGTCGATTGGAGCCGCATCCAGGAAGCCCTCGACACGTTCATCGCCGCCGGTCTCGAGGCCGTCGAGGCGAGGTACCGCAGCTAGAAGGGGAGTGGGATCCCGGGGACGGCCTCATCCGTCCCAACATGGGAAGCGACAAACACGGTCACCGTGATTGTCACATCGGGTGCCCGGGAACTGATTCCCGGTCGTTCCACTTCTGTTCCCGGACGAATTCGGACATAGTGTTCGAAAAACCACCTTTCCGCCGTTGGAGGGCATTCCACTTCGCATCCGGATGCCTATCATGGAACCGATGAACAACATCCGAGGAGGATTGCGATGGAGGCCAAGCAAGAACTATTGCTCGATCTGATAGCCACGCCCGACGTGCGCTTCGCCATACCCCTGTACCAGCGCGCCTATTCGTGGGACGAGCTGCAGTGCGAGGAACTCTGGCGTGACGCCCTGCGTGCGGCGCGCGGGGAGCGGGAGCACTTCGTGGGCACAGTGCTGCATACGGAGGTGGTCGAACCCGATGGAGCCACCGTCTGGTACATCGTCGACGGCCAGCAGCGAATCGTCACGATGACGCTGCTGCTGCTCGCGCTCGCGTCCTACATGCGCGACCATGACATTGCGTTCTACGGCATGGATGCCGACGCGCTGCTCGACACGTTCGTGCGCGCCGGCGGCACCGGGAAGCTCACGCCGGCCCGCGTCGACCAGGCGACGCTCGCCGCACTCGTGGACGGCACCGCGCTCCCGGAGCACCCGTCGAGGCATGTCGTCCGCAACCACGCGTTCTTCGCCGAGCGCATGGCCGACGAGTCGTTCGACCCCGAGCTCCTGTGGCGCGGCCTGCGCTCGCTGCTCGCGATCAGGCTATGCCTCGACGGCGACGACAACCCGCAGGCCGTGTTCGAGAGTCTCAACTCGAAGGGCATCCCGCTCACGACGGCCGACCTCGTGCGCAACTACCTGCTCACTGCGGAGAGCCGCCGCGAGCAGTCGCGCCTCTACGAGGAGTACTGGGAGCCCACGCAGGATGCGTTCGGCGACGACCCTGGATCGCTCAAGCTCAACACGTCGATCGAGGCGTGGCTCAACGTGCGTTGCCACTCGATGCACTGGGACGACGATCACACGCCGTTCTTCGTCTTCAAGGTCTACTGCGAGGATGAGTACGACGGCACGGTCGAGGACCTGCTGCGCGAGCTGCGCGGTTTCGCCGCGATGTGGGCGGAGAACTTCCGCTATCACGCGGTGAAGAAGTACCGCACGTACGACTGGGCGCTCAACGGCCCCAAGACGCTCGTGTCCGACCGTCCGCTCGTCAAGTGCGAGGACGAGAAGGTCTACGAGTTCTACCGCAAGCACTACGGCATCAACCCGAAGGCAACCTGGTAGGAGGGAGGAAGCGGCATGAAAACGACTCAACCGGCATTTCTCGAGTTTCTGGCACAACCGAACACGCGCTTCGCGATCCCGATCTTCCAGCGCGTCTACTCGTGGACGGACCGCGAGTGCGAGGACTTCTGGGACGACACGCTGCGCGCCGGGCAGCAACGCGGCGGGCACTTCATGGGCGTCGTGCTCTTCGCCGAGGACCCGGAGGGATGGCACGCGTACCGGCGCGTGAACATCATCGACGGCCAGCAGCGCATGACGACGCTGTCCCTGCTGCTCGTCGCGCTCTCGCATTACCTGCGCGAGCATGGCACGACGGTGGCGGGCCTCACGGCCGACGACCTGCTCGACCGCTATCTGCGCGTGGGCGAGGGCGACGACCGCGAGGGCAAGCTCGTGTTGACGCATCTCGACACCTACACGCTGTTCTCGCTTGTCGCCGGACTCGACATCCCCGAGGAGCACGCGCAGCGCATCCTCGACAACTACGGCATCTTCGCCGAGCTGATGCGAGAACCGGGCTTCGACCCGGAGGAGCTGTGGCGCGGTATCGAGGCGCTGCGCGTCGTGGCGATCGAGCTCTCCGGCACCGACAATCCGCAACTCGTATTCGAGAGCCTCAACTCCAAGGGCAAGTCGCTCGTGACGGGCGACCTCGTCAAGAGCCAGATCCTCATGGCCGACATGCCGCGCGGTCCGGCGGCGGCCGACCAGCTGACCCCCACGAGCAAGGGCTCTCTGTACGAGCGCTACTGGATTCCGCTCGAGGAGAGCGTGCTCGCGATCGATGACGAGGACGTCGACATGACGGTGCTGATCCACGCCTGGATGGCGAGCCTCTACCGCTACGAGCACATTTACGGCGAGAGCGAGATCTACGGCCTGTTCAAGGAGCATCAGCGCTTCAGGCACGACGGCTCGCTCGAGCGCACGCTCATCGAGCTGAAGGGCTACGCGCGCGAGTTCGTGAAGGACGAGGAGTTCCGCAAGCAGTCGCTCGCCAATGCGCATGACTGGCTCGAGGGCAAGCCCGTGCGCTTCGTGAGCGAGCTCAAGCTCTTCGGCGACTAACGCATCCGGCTGAGTGGGGCGGATGGGGTCGGCCCCCTTTTGTCCCACTCGCCCTTTCGCCACCGATTAGGGCCGGTGCGCCGTGCGCCCATGGCGTACGCTGTTTCCATGAAAAAGGCCGGTAGGGGCGCGGTCGCCCTGTTCACCATACTCGTGTTGGGATCGTCGCTGG
Organism: Coriobacteriales bacterium; assembly: GCA_050946275.1. Classification (GTDB taxonomy): domain Bacteria; phylum Actinomycetota; class Coriobacteriia; order Coriobacteriales; family CADBOM01; genus JBMNUM01. The sequence goes on along the minus strand of JBMNUM010000002.1, from coordinate 29,462 downwards.
GCAACCTGTCCCAGACGGCGCTCAATGCCATGCTCCCCACGGTGCTGGTCGACTTCGGCGTGGGCGTCGACATCGGGCAGTGGCTCGCGACCATCTACATGCTCTCGCTCGGCATCGCGGTGCCGCTCACGAGCTTCCTCACGAAGCGCATTCCCGAGCGCTCGTACGCGCTCATGTCGCTCGGCATCTTCTTCGCCGGCGCCGTGCTCGATGCCGTGGCGCCCGTGTTCTGGATGCTCGTGCTCGGACGCATCTTCCAGGCGGTTGCCGCCGGCTTCATGATGCCGGTCATGCAGAACATCGTCATCGCGCACTTCCCGCGCGAGCGACATGGGACGATGATGGGCATCGCCGGCATCGCGATGGGATTCGCTCCCAACATCGGACCCACGATCGGCAGCCTGTTCACCGTAGGCCTCGGCTGGCGGTACTTCTTCGTGATGCTGCTCGTGCTGCCGGTCATCCTGGTGGTGTTCACGGTGCTGTTCGTCCGCCCGTCGTCCGAGGGGAGCGCACCCGTTCCGGTCAAGCTCGACGTCCGCTCGTTCATCCTCTCCGCCATCGGCTTCGGCGGGGTGCTCGCCGGGCTCACGGAGACGAGCTCGCGGGGCCTGGCGCATCCGTTCGTCTGGATATCGCTTGTCGCCGGCGTCGTCGTGCTCGTCGTGTTCCTCCGGCGCCAGCGCAGGGTGGACAACCCCCTCATCAACCTGGGTATCTTCAAATCCGACAACTACCGCACGGCGTTTTGGATGCAGAACCTGCTCTTCGGCTCGTTCATGGGCGTGACGCTGCTCATCCCGCTGTACATCCAGGGGCCGCTCGGTGGAACCGCCGTCGATGCAGGCATCGTCCTCCTGCCGGGTGCCGTCGTCGCGCTCGTGGTGAACCCGCTCGCCGGCATCATCGGCGACAAGCTCGGCAAGGAGCGCGTGATACGCGTCTCGGCGATCATCTTCCTCGCCGGCGCCCTGCTCGCGCTGCTGTTCGATGAGAACACGCCGCTGTGGGTCATCGCAGCCTGCCAGGCGGTGCGCGGCATCGGCATCTCGGCTTCGATGGGCTGCACGATCACATGGATGCTCGGGGGGTTGCCCCGCCCGCTCGTCGGCGACGGCAGCTCGTTCTCGATTCTCGTGAGGCAGGCGTGCTCGTCGCTCGGCACGGCGGTTATGGTGTTCATCTTCACGGCCATCTCGGCGGTCGTCCCCGGCATGCTGGGCTATCAGGTCGCGTTCGGTTTCTCGGCGCTGCTTGCCGTCATCATGCTCGTGATGGCATACTCGAAGGTAAAGGCACCGCGGGGCGAGTCCCCGCAAGGAGGGGTTCCGCAAGGCAGCCCCCACATCGAACAGGAGGACAGAAGATGATCAGGACGGTTACCACTATCCGCGTCAACGAGGGCGACGTCGACAAGTTCATCGATGCCGCGAGGGAGCTCGTCGAGAAGACCAACGCGCTCGACGAGGGCTGCATCCTCTACACGCTCGACCAGAGCACTGAGGACCCGTGCGAGTTCGCGTTCATCGAGGCGTGGGAGAGCGTCGAGATCATGCAGGGGCACCTGGAGTCCGAGCACTTCACGCGCATCGGGCCCGTCCTCGATTCCATGATGGTCGAGGGACCCGCCATGACGATCTACAACCAGGTTCTGTAGGTTCTGGCATAGACGAGTGTGTTCTGGAACGCTCCCCCGGGGAGCGTTCCATTTTTAAGGAGCGTCCATGAGAGCGGTTATCCAACGTGTTTCGAGAGCGAGCATCGAGGTCGATGGCGAGCTGATCGGCTCGATTGGCGGCGGCTACCTGATTCTCCTCGGCGTGGGCGCAGGGGATGCCGAGGCGCAGGCCGACAAGCTCTGGGCGAAGATCTCCAAGATGCGCATCTTCGAGGACGGGGACGGCAAGACGAACCTCTCGATCCGCGACGTCGGTGGGGAGGTGCTGGTGATCTCGCAGTTCACGCTGTACGCGAACTGCAAGAAGGGGAACCGCCCCTCGTTCACCGAGGCGATGGAACCCGTCGAGGCGGAGCGCCTCTACGAGTACTTCGTCGACCTCGTCCGAGCAGACATCCCGCACGTGGCGACGGGCTCGTTCGGCGCGATGATGGACGTCGAGCTCGTCAACGACGGTCCCTTCACCATCGTCCTCGACACCGCCACGCTGTAGCGCGGACGCGGTGGCCCGGCCGGGGATCGTGGCGCGCGGGGCGGCCGCCCTGCGCAACTCCGTTCACCCCCTCGTTTCCGTAGGATTTTGCAATTTCGCAAAAATGGGGGTTACCGGGCTTGCTTCAACGTGCTAAAGTGCGTTCCAACGGAAAGGAATGCATCACATGATGTCTCGCAACTATTACTTCGGCTTTAGCTACGGCGCCTACTATTTTTTTGGTAGGTGCGAATGCGGCTGCGCCGGAGTCTAGTCGAGCTTCCATTCCGTGAAGCGATTGAACGCAAAGACCTCCACAGCCGCGCGAGCTGTGGAGGTCTTCTCTTTGGGCCATCCGGCTTGCGGGTAGCTGGAAGTCGGAGCAGGCGGGCCGGAGGTCTCTTGACCGGCCGGGCGTGTGAGGCCGGAGTGCGGATGCGGCAAGCGGAGTGCCTCTGGCGGAGGATGAACGTAGGGTAGACAGGGCGACGCATGAGGTACGGCAGCGCGTCGTCTGGAAAGGAAGGGTAGGAACATGATCGTCATCTTGAAGAAGGACCCGAACAGGGAGCAGCTCGACAACCTCGTCAGCTGGCTGCGCGGCAAGGGCATGGACATCAACCTGTCGCAGGGCGTCAACCAGACCGTGCTCGGTCTCGTGGGCGACACGTCGCAGATCGACATGGATCTCATCTCGGCGCTCGATTTCGTCGAGGGCGTCAAGCGCGTGCAGGAGCCGTACAAGAAGGCGAACCGCAAGTTCCATCCCGAGGACACCGTCATCAAGGTGGGCGACACGCAGATGGGCGGCGGCGTCCTCACCATCATCGCCGGCCCGTGCTCCGTCGAGTCGCGCGAGCAGGTGGTCTCCATCGCCAAGCTCGTCAAGGAGGCCGGCGCCACCATGCTGCGCGGCGGCGCCTTCAAACCGCGCACCTCGCCGTACTCCTTCCAGGGCCTCGGCGTCGAGGGCCTCAACCTGCTACGCGAGGCGCGCGAGCAGACCGGCCTGCCCATCGTCACCGAGATCATGAAGGCCGAGGACCTCGAGCACTTCGAGGACATCGATGTGCTGCAGGTCGGCGCGCGCAACATGCAGAACTTCGACCTGCTCAAGGCCATTGGCGGCGTCGACAAGCCCATCCTCCTCAAGCGCGGCATGATGGCCACGTACCAGGAGCTTCTCATGAGCGCCGAGTACATCATGAGCGAGGGCAACGAGAAGGTCGCCCTGTGCGAGCGCGGCATCCGCACGTTCGAGACGGCCACGCGCAACACGCTCGACATCTCGGCGGTGCCGATGCTGCGCAAGGCGACGCACCTGCCGATCATCGTCGACCCGAGCCATGCAGGCGGCAAGCGCGACCTCGTGAAGCCGCTATCGCTCGCCGCCGTCGCCGCGGGCTGCGATGGTCTGGAGATCGAGGTGCACAACCATCCCGAGAAGGCGCTCTCCGACGGACCGCAGGCGCTGCTGCCCGACATGTTCGACGAGCTCGTCGGCCAGATGAACGAGCTGCACGCCAAGATCGCGGAGCTGCACATCTACGGATAGACACGACGGCGAGATGGCTGGAACGCTCCCCGGGGGAGCGTTCCAAAATGGGAAAGGATGACGGATATGGAGCTGAGCGAGATCCGCCAGAGAATCGACGAGACCGACGACAAGCTGATCGAGCTGTTCTGCGAGCGCATGGATCTGGCCGCGGAGGTCGCGGCATCGAAGGCCGGCAGCGGCAAGGCCGTCCTCGACAAGAGCCGAGAGCGCGAGATCCTCGCGCGGATGCGCGCCGCCGCCGGTGACAAGGAGCGTTTCGCGAACAGCCTCTACAACACGCTCTTCGCGCTCTCGCGCTCGTACCAGGCCCGGCTCCTCGGCCGTCCGAGCCGCGTCGCCGACGAGATCCGCGTAGCGCTCGCCACGCCGCGCGACGTTTTCCCGCAGACCGGCACCATCGCCTGCCAGGGCGTCGAGGGCGGTTACTCCCAGATGGCCGCCGACCGCATGTTCCCGCGCGGCAACCTCGTCTACTTCGAGAGCTTCGAGGCGGTTTTCGCCGCGGTGGAGAGCGGGCTGTGCCAGTTCGGCGTCCTGCCCATCGAGAACAGCTCGAACGGCAGCGTCCGCCCCGTCTACGATCTCATGCAGCAGCACCGCGCCCATATCGTGCGCAGCGAGCGCCTCTTCGTGAACCACGCGCTGCTGGTCAAGCCCGGCACCACGCTCGACGACATCCGCGAGGTCCGCTCGCACGAGCAGGCGCTCGGGCAGTGCAGCCGTTTCATCGAGGGCCTGCGCGGCAAGGTCGAGGTCGTCAGGTGCACCAACACCGCCGAGGCGGTCAGGCAGGTTGCGGAGAGCGATACGCCCGGCCTGGCGGCCATCGGGTCGAAGCGCAGCGGCGAGCTCTACGGCCTCGTGCCGCTCGACGTTTCCATCCAGAACAGCGAGAATAACCACACGCGATTCATCTGCATCTCTCGCGAGCCGGCCATCTACGCCGGCGCGAACCGCATCAGCCTCATCCTCACCTGCCGGCATGAGCCCGGCTCGCTCTACGAGGTGATGGGGAAGTTCTCGGCACTCGGTGTCAACCTGCTCAAGCTCGAGAGCTATCCGATCGTCGGGCAGGACTTCGAGTTCATGTTCTTCTTCGACCTCGAGGCCTCGGTGCTCGAGGAGGGCATCGTCGAGATGCTCGCGGACCTCGAGCACGACACGGAGAGCCTCATCTTCCTCGGCAACTACGCGGAGGTGTAGCGGCACGCCTCGATGGCGGCGATCGTGTTTGCCGCATGCAATGGAAAGCGGGGCGAGAAGCGGCAGTCGCTTCTCGTTATGCGGGGAGATTCTGTTTCTATGCAGTTGGCCGCCTGTGGAGTAGAATCTATCTCACGTACAGGGTGGCTTTCAATCGACGAACAAACGCAGCCTCTAAGCCAGTTCCGAGGAGGTTGACATGGGTACGACACGGTCCAGTAAGCGTTCGGGACGGACGATCACGCGTCGCTTGGGAGCTGTCATCGCCGTGCTTGCGGCTGCTTTGCTGCTCACGGCGTTCGCGGGAATGGCCGTTGCGGAGACGAGTGCAGATGACGGCGCCGCGCAGGCGGCCGAGAAGGTCAGCATCAACGTCAAGGCGAAGTGGGTGGACGACGATGATGCCGATGGGATTCGTCCCGCGAGCGTGAACGTCCAGCTGATGGCGGACGGCAAGATCGCGAAGGACGACAAGGACAAGCCTGTCATCATCACACTCTCCGCTGCCAAGGAATGGAAGGGCACGGTCAAGGCGCCCGCCAAGAAGGACGGCAAGGCGATCAAGTACACTGTTGCGCCCAAGGCCATCGACAAGTACAAATCCGCGGTCAAGGGGCCCGAGGCGGGAAAGGATGCCCAGAGCTTCGAGGTGACGTTCACGCATGAGGCGAGCGATGCCGCCGAAGACAAGGCCGCGCCGGTACCGGCAGCCGACGAGAAGGCGGCCGACGAGGGCAAGGACGACAAGGCTGCAGACGACAAGGCCGATGCAGCTGATGACAAGGCCGCAGGCGACAAGGCCGGCGAGGATAAGGCCGATGCAGCTGATGACAAGGCCGCGGACGACAAGGCCGATGACGCATCTGACGACAAGGACGACGCGGCGGACGACTCCGCCTCCGACGGCAAAGACGCCGCCAAGCCCGCTGCAGCCGATGATGATGCGAAGGCCGACGAGGGCGACAGCGATGCCAAGCCCGGCGTCGCCCCCATGGCTGACGATGATCCGATCTCCGTCACCAAGGTCTGGGAGGATAACGACGATGCGGCCAAGGCCCGCCCCGATTCCGTCGCGCTCAGCCTGGTCGTCAACGACGAGGTCAAGGAGACCATCGAGCTGACCGCAGCCAACGGCTGGAAGGGCGGCTTCACCTATACCCCCGACACCCAGGACACGAAGTTCGACGTGCAGGAGAAGGCTGTCGAGGGCTACACCCCCGAAGTTTCCGGCGACGTCAACGAGGGCTTCACGGTCACCAACACCTACACGGCGCCCGAGCCCGAGATGATCGAGATCTCGGTCACGAAGGCATGGAGCGACTCCAATGACGCCGATGGCCTGCGCCCCGATGCCGTCACCGTCCATCTGCTCGCCAACGGCGAGGACACCGAGCAGGCCGTCGTGCTGAGCGCGGACGAGAGCTGGAAGGGAGCGTTCGAGCCGGTCGCGAAGGAGATCGACGGCGCAGCGGTCGAGTACACCGTGGAGGAGGAGACGGTCGACGGCTACACCTCCGAGGTCTCCGGCGATGCCGAGGGCGGCTTCACTATCACCAACACCCACAAGGTGGAGAAGAAGGACGACGGCAAGAAGGATGACGGCAAGAAGGACAGCGACAACAAGGACAAGGCCTCCAAGAACGACACCAAGAAGGTCACGCCCACGTGCACGGTGACGGCGACGAAGGTCTGGAAGGACAACAACAACGCCAAGAAGACCCGCACCAACGTTACGCTGCATCTGCAGAAGAAGGTCAACGGGGAGTGGACGACCATCACCGGGCAGGACAAGGCCATCGCAGCCAATGCCGCGGGCGACGCGCTGAAGGTCTCCTGGACCGGCCTGCCCGCCGAGGATGCCAACGGCAAGGCGATCGAGTACCGCGTGACCGAGGCGTGGACGAAGAACTACACCTCCAAGATCACCGGCGATGTGAAATCGGGCTTCACGGTCACCAACACGCTCGGCGGCGTGCCCAAGACCGGCGACTCGAGCGGAGCCGGTGCCGCAACGGCGGTCGTGCTCGTCATCGCAGCGGCCGGCGTCCTCGTGGCGACGCGCCGCAGCCGCACCCGCGAGTAACGGAGCGAGGCTGGACTAGCACACCGAGCCGATAGCGCAAGCGAAAGGGCGAGCCGACAACCGGCTCGCCCTTTTCCAATGAGTCAGAAATGGAGTCAGAAATGGAGTCAGAAATGGACAGTCCACCTCTGTCTCATCGTGCTCTTACAGTCCGTGCTCGGCCCAGTAGATGGGCGAGTAGGCGTCGATCTGCCTGTTGATCTCGTCGTAGACGCCGGGGAAGGTGCTGATGTCGAGGCCCTGCGAGGCGTTCGGGATGAAGTGGCGCGGCCCGTTCTGGCACGCCTCGACGACGCGCTGCGCGATGACCTCGGGGGTCCACCCCTCGTAATCGACCTCGGCGGAGTTGATGCCACCCATGAACGAGATCTGCCCGCCGTACTTCTCGATCATGCCCGGGATGTCGTTCGTCGTCATAACACCCTGCCACACGTCGATGCCCACCTCGATCATGTAGGGCACGAGCGTCTCGGCGTAGGAGTCGGAATGGTGCACGATGACCTCGACGCCGCGCTCCTTGTAGTAGGAGTAGATCTGCTTGTAGGGCTCGAGCAGGAACTCCTCGAACATGTGCGGCGCGAAGAACGTCGAGCGCTGCGTGCCCCAGTCGTCGTGGTGCAGGATGGCGCCGGGATGTAGGTGGTCGCATGTCTCCTCGGCCACGCGGAGCTCCCACTCGGTGATGTAGTTCATCAGCTCCTTGAGCTCGTCGGGGCACTCGTAGAACGCGGCGAGCGCGTTGGACATCTCGCAGAGGAAATGCGTCATCTCGAAGACACCCGGCGCCTGCAGGATCGTGACGTATTGTTGCTCGGTGTCGACCTCGTCGCACTGCGCCTGGCGTTTCTCCCACGCGGCTTCCGGCATCTTGGTGGGCGGCGCCTTCACGTAGTCCTTCCACTCCTCGATGTCGGGGCAGACGATCAGGTCGGGCCGGTGGTTGGGGAACATGCCGGGCTGCCCGGGCGCCCACGAGACGGTGACGCCCCAGTCGTTGACCTTGTCGATCTCGCCCGGGGTCGGATCGTTGCGGTGGAAGTGGATGGGCGTGAACACGAGATGGAACGGCTCGAACTGCTTGACGAAGCGGTCGGGCTTGCCCCCGCGGATCGTCTCGAGGAAATTCTGCTTGACGGTGAGCATGGCGCCTCCTTGCCGAATGTCAGCCTCCAGCAAAGATTGTGCGGCACGGCGTCTGGGCGGCAAAGCGACACTTCGAAGAAAAGCCCCGCTCTCGAACGGTTTAGGAAACCAACGGTTTAAAACTGAGGTGGGAAGGGAATCGCTCCGGCATTCCAATAGTCAAATGAGTCAGAAATGGACCGTCCACTTCCGACTCATTCGCGCTGATGCGGTTAGGCAGAAGGGTGCTTCTCCTCCCTGCATTCGTTCTCGGCGACCGTCACCACGCTGCTGATCACGTTCAGGATGTTCTGGAGACCTCCGCAGAACAGCTCGAAGCACGGCGCGAGCGAGACGGCGATATCCGAATGGAGGTACGCCAGGATGATCAGCATGCCGATGAGGATGGAGCCCGGCTGGTTGGGGGCGCCGAACGATAGGAACAGCACGATGATGGCTATGACCGCGATGTTGATCCACGACACATCGCAATTGGCGATGAAGATGTAGATCGTCGCGAGCAACATGAGGATGAAGCAGTTGCCGTCGAGACTGGTTTGCGCCAATACGGGGAGTTCCTTCTCGAGCCGCTGCCGTTTGATGCCGAGGTTCTTCTCGCAGTACTGCGTGTTGAAGGGCACGGCGTCGATGACGGAGCCGATCGCGATGTTCTCCTTCACGAGCGGCCAGAGCTTCCCGATGAACTCCCGCAACGGTATGCCGCGCACCCTCAGCTTCAGGGCATACACGATGAGCACCGGCACCGTGCACACGAACACGATCACGGCGATGTAGAGGATCTCCAGGAAGACCGTGATGCCGCCCTTTGCCAGCAGGATGTGCAGGAAGAGCAGGAAGCACGCCACCGGGAAGGCGGCCATCACGATCTTGAGGATGTTCGAGAACAGGTCGTAGCAGACATCGATCGCGCGTTTCACCGTGCTGAACGTCTGGCCCATGGAACCCAGCGCGGCGGCGATGAGGAGCGCCACGACGATCATCGGGATGGGGGAGATGGTCTCGAAGGGGGTGATGATGCTCGACGGTATTATCTGGTCAACCGCCGAGGCGAGCGACCAGTTGGCAAAGCCCAAATCGAAGCTCTCCGTCACCCCGCTGGCCGCGAGGATCGACTGGGCGACCAAGAAGCCCATGACGAGGGCCAGCACGATGACTATGGCAGACGATGCCACCGAGTTCGCGAACAGCTTGCGCGATGAGGAATGGCGCTCGGCGACTATGAAGGAATCGGTCACGTTCTTGAGCAGCGAGAAGAGCGTCATCGGCGCGCCTATCATGAGCACGGCGTTGGTGAACAGCTTCTCGAGCGGCGTTATCCATTCTTCCGCCAGCACCTGCTGCCCCGTATCGCCGAGCGTGAGCCTCAGCGCGATGCCCACGATGACGGCCGCGACGACGGCGACGAGGTTTGGGAGGATGAAGGCCCAGGCGCTCTGGCTCACGGAAATCCGGACGACGTTGTAGCCGCCTTGATACGAGCAGGAGATCTTGTCGGAAAACGCCTCGATCGTCTTCGCACCGGGATTCGACGACACGTCTCCCTCATGCAGCGAGAAGCGCTTGCCCGGAAAGGTCATCTTGATGTCCGTGTGCCCGAGCTTCCGGGCTCTGCTGATCTCGAGCTCGGCGGAGCTGTCGTCGACCTGCGAGACGATTTCGCGGAAGAGCGCCTCGAAGAGAAGCATCGCGTCGGAGGCGATGCTGGCGTTGACGAAGCGCTTGCCGAGGATCTTCTCGACGAACGCCCGAGCCTGCGGGAGGTTGCCCTTGTCCGCGCCTATCTTGATGATCTTGTTCCCAGCCATGACAGTCAATTTACCAAAGTGGGGCGAAAAACGACAGGCTCGGCGCGACGGGCCTGGTCCGGGCTGTCCGCTCTCGACTCGTCTCAAACCGTCCCATCACGGGGTTTACAGGCTGATCGCGCCCGTCGTCATCATGACGTAGCCGATGAGGATGGCGACGACGAAGACCGGGGCGATGTACTTGATCATCACGATGAAGAGCTTCTTCGACTTGAACTTTACGCCGGGTTGCTCGACCTCGTCGATGATCGTCTTGGGCTTGATGACGTAGCCGACGAAGATGCACGTGAGCAACGCCACGATGGGCATGAGGATCGTGTTGGACAGGAAGTCCATGAAGTCGAGGATCTGGTGCTCGCCGAGCTCGCCGATGCCGAAGAGCGAGTGCATCGGGTCGACGCCGATCCAGGTGTTGTAGCCGAGGTTGCACAGCGTCGCCACCACGAACATGAAGATGATGTTGATGATGATGGCGCGGCGGCGCGAGCACATGAGCCCGTCCGCGACGATCGACACCGTCGTCTCCATCAGGGAGATGCAGCTCGTGAGCGCCGCGAAGAAGACGAGCGCGAAGAAGACGCAGCCGATCACGTTGGAGAAGGCACCGAACTCGGCGAAGATCTTCGGGAGCACCACGAACATGAGCGAGGGGCCCGCGTTGCCCGCGACCTCGGCGCCGTCGCCGGTAACGGCGAAGCACGCTGGGATGATCATGAGGCCGGCGAGGATGGCGATGCCCGTGTCGAAGACCTCGATGTTGCGCACGGACTTCTCGAGGTTGTCCTCGCGGCGCAGGTAGGAACCGTACGTGATCATGATGCCCATGGCGAGCGAGAGGCTGAAGAACATCTGACCCATGGCCGCCACGACGAGCTCCACGGAGAACTTCGTGAAATCGGGGATGAAGTAATAGGCCAGGCCGTCGATGGCGCCGGGCTGCATGAGGCCGAAGATCGCGAGGAAGATCGACATCGCGATGAGCAGCGGCATGAGGATCTTGCTCGAGCGCTCGACGCCCTTCTCGACGCCCAGCGCGATGATGATGAACACGATGGCGAGGAAGAGGAACGACCACAGGAACGTCTCGGGGCCGGCGGAGGTGATGAACGAGGTGAAGTAGCCGTCGGCCGCGATCTCATCCGGCGCCGTCGTCACGTAGGAGGCCATGTACTTCGTGACCCAGCCGCCGATGACGGAGTAATACGGCGTGATGATGAAGGGCACGGCCGAGGCCAGCACGCCGATGAAGGTGAACTTCTTCCCGAAGTGGCGGAACGCGCCGATATCGGAGAGGCGCGTGCGGCGGCCGAGCGCGACCTCGGCGATCATGAGCGAGAAGCCGAACGTCACGACGAGGATGAGGTAGGTGATGAGGAAGGCGCCGCCGCCGTACTTCGCGGCGAGGTAGGGGAAGCGCCAGAGGTTGCCCAAGCCGACCGCGCTCGCCGCAGCCGCGAGGACGAATCCCATCTTTCCAGAAAAACTGCTCCGCTTGCCCGCTCCCGTGGAAGCGGGCGTTGTATTCTCGTCGTTCATGACCTGCTTGCCCCACCCGTATGCGTGAAAACCAAACGTATCTATTCTAGGACGCTGGCGGTGCGGCTCACCAAGCATTACGCGACCGGCAAACCTGGCAAACACGTCAGACGTGTTTGTTATGGCATTGGCGTCTGACGTGTTTGTCAGGTCTCGGGGAGGTAGCGCCTGGCGTTGCCGATGCTGAGGGCGACGGTCGAGATGTTGTGCGCGGCCGAGGAGAGCGTCGGCGTGATGACGCCGAAGATTCCGAGCGCCAGCACGGCCGTGTTGAAGCCGATGGCGAAGCGCGATGACTGCGCCATGCGACTGATGAAGGCCGTGCTCATGCGCCGTAGGTCGCACAGGGCTCGCACGTCATCGCCCGACAGCGTGATGTCGGCCACTTCGCGCGCGATCGCGGCGCCATCTCCCATGGCGATGCCCACATCGGCCAACGCGAGCGCGGGCGTGTCGTTCACGCCGTCGCCGACCATGACGACCTTGTGGCCGGTGGCGCGCAGCTCCTCCAGATAGGCGTGTTTCGCCTCGGGGAGCATGTCGGCACAGAACTCGTCGATATCCGCCTCGGCGGCGATCCGTGCGGCGGTGCGGGCGTTATCGCCGGTGAGCATGATGATGCGCTCGAACCCCAGGCCACGCAGCTCGTCGAGCACGCCCGAGATGCCCGGGCGCAGGGGGTCGCTGATGCACACGATGCCCACGACCCTCCCGTTCACGGCGAGGTAGAGCGGCGACGTGCCCTCCATGCGCTCGCCGTAGCATGCGAGCAGCTCGTCGTATCCGCCGACGCCCTCGTCCTCGAAAACGAAGTGCCCCGAGCCGATGATAGCGCGCTTGCCGTTGATGTGCGACGCGATGCCGTGGGCGACCACGTACTCGACCTCGGCATGCCGCGAGGCGCAGCACGTTCGTCACGGACCAGTGATTCAGCGGGATGACATCGGCGACGATCGGACGACCCTCGGTGAGGGTGCCCGTCTTGTCGAACACGAGCGTGTCGGCCTCGGCGACCGCCTCGAACCAGCGTGCGCCCTTGACGGTGAAGCCGTGCTCCACGCCCTGGCTCATGGCGCTGAGCGCGGCGATGGATCCCGAGAGCTTCAGCACGCACGAGTAGTCGACCATGAGTGCGGCGGAGGCGCGCACCGGGTCGCGCGTGACGGCGTAGACCAGGCCGGATGTCAGGAAGTACCAGGGTACGAGCCTGTCGGCCATGTGCTCCATGTTCGATTGGCGTTGCGACTTCAGGCTGTCGGATTGCTCGACGAGCGCCACGACCTGGCGCAGCTTCGTCTCGCGGGGGAGGGTCGTCGCCTCGATGGTGACCTCGCCGCTCTCCACGACGGTGCCGGCGAAGACGGAGTCGCCGGTCTCGCGGTGCACGGCGAGCGCCTCGCCCGTGAGAGTCGCCTGGTTCACGTCTGCCGTGCCCGCGACGATGCGGCCGTCGAGCGGGATGCGCGAGCCCATGCGCACGCGGATGAGGTCGCCGACCTCGATGTCGTCGGTGGCGACGAGCTCCTCCACGCCGTCGGTCCCGACGCGCCAGGCGTCGGACGGCACATCGAGCAGTGAGTCGACGAGCGCCATCTGCGAGCGGCGCATCGTGTGGTCCTGCATGATCTCGCCGAGGCGCAGCAGGAACATCGTCGTGCTAGCCGTGCTGAAATCGCGTCGGATGAGGGACACGGCGATGGCGGCGGCATCGAGCGTCGCCACCTCGAGCGCCGGCTTCGCGAGCGATTTGGCTGCAAGCCGGAAGAAGTGAATGGCGCTGAAGACGGTCCAGATATGTCTGATCACCGGTGGGAGGAACATGCGCTTGAACAGCCGCTTGAGAATGAGTCCGGCGACGTCGCCGATGAAGGCGACGTCCTCGTTGATGGCCAGCGAGAGCGTCTCGACGCGGTTGTCGATGACGGTCTCGAGCTTGAGGAGCGCCAGGGCGTCGAGCACGAGCTCGCGTTCGGCCGGTCCGCCGACGTATGAGATCGCCAGCGTGCCCGTGCGCGGGTAGACCGCGCATTTCGCCACGCAGTCGAGGCGCGCCATCAGCTCCATGACCGATGCGGCGTCGTGATCGCACATCCTGCCGAGCAGGTCGACGCGCACGCGTCCGGGAATCTCGTGAACGATCGTGTACCTCATGGTTGCTCCTCATCGATGCAGGACGAGGGACTGGCCCATCCGCCCATGGCACGCTGCATTACGCCCCCTTGGGTTCAAGGGGGCGCTTCGTGTTCTCGTTGCGGATCGTGGCGCTACTCGGCCTTTGCCTCGGCGCCCTCTTGGGCGACGCGGAAGTCGGCTTCCGCCATGATGTCGTCGTACTGTGCCTTGGCGGCCTCGACGATGCCCTCGTACTCGGCCTTCGCCTTCATGCCCTGGACGGCGGCGGCGACCATCGCATCGTGGAACGGCCTGCTCTTGAGGAACTTGATGCCGGCCGTGCCCGCGAGGAACCCCGCTCCCACCAGCAGCCAATGGGTACAAGCACTCATGATTGCGTCCTTTCCCTCGTCCGGCCCCTGAGTGGTCGGATTCCAGATTTCCATCGGAAGAACGAGTCTCCCGATATGACAAAAGTAAACTATCGACACACAAGATACAAGAGATATGAACATCTGCACATATATAACTTCGTGCAAATTTTAGACGGTAAACTTCCCGGTAAACAGTAATATTTAACTAACTAATAAGGTTGCGAAAAGTTAACTTCAGCTGAATTAGTTGAGGATAACAAACACAATATGTTGTGGTTAACTTTTGTCAGTCTTCTCGGCCGCAGATGCCAAACCCGTCAAACAAGGCGGGGTTGATCGGCAGGTTGATTGACGGGTCAGGCTAAGAAGCGGATTGCCTCGCGGATGGCGGTTATGGGGGCTCGGGCCACTGCTCGCATGCCGTGGGCGAGCATCTCGCCCGTGTTGCCCGCACGCTTGCTGGCGACGGCGAGAACCGCCTCGTGCCGGAATTCCACGTAGCGCCTCTCGTCCTCGCTCAGCAGGCCATAGTAACGGCGTACGATCTCATGGCGTTCCCTCTCGCCCTCGACCTTGCTGGCGCCCACCGAGAGGCGGTCGCCGTGCAGCAGCTGGTGCACGTGCACGCCCGGCATGTATCCGATGCGTGCTCCGCACTCGATGCAGCGCAGCATGAGCAGCCAATCCTGACCCGTCCTCGTGCAGCCGAAACCCTCGGTGCGCTCGAAGAGCCCGCGGGTCATCATGTAAATCGAGCTCGGCGAGATGGGCGTGAGCATATGGGCGCGCAGCAGGTCGACGTACGACATGCTGCGAGCATGGTCGAGTCGTCTGAGCTCCACGAGCTTGCCGTCCTCGTTGTACCAGGCGACATCCTGATAGCACATCTCGAGGTCGTGCTCGCGCATGAAGGCGAGCTGCGTCTCCACCTTGTCGGGCAGGAACTCGTCATCGTCGTCGAGGAAGCAGAGATACTCGCCGCGCGCCTCGGCGCACGCCTGGTTCCGCGCCGCCCCGCTGCCGACCTCGCCGCCGGTTCTCAATAGGCGCATTTTGCCATCTGGGAGGGCTCTCTGCATGCGGGCCAAGATGCGGGTCGTCGAGTTGCGGACGACTGACCCGACAGGATTGTCATCGATCACGACCACCTCGATGCGATCGTAAGTCTGCGCCAGGGCGGAGCGGACCGCGCGGTCGACCATGTGCGGCCGAGCGTGCGTGGGTATGATGATGCTCACCAGCGGGTCGTAGGGCATGCCAGCTCCTCTCGATGAGTCAGATGATAGCAGTCCTGCGCACAACCCGATAATGAACCGGTTATGGCTATCGTTATCGACTAGCTCCCGGGCTTTGAGAATTTGTGCCCGGATAGTGGGATTGATGGCCGCTATTTCACGTATTAACCCGTAGAGCATCTGCCGCTTGGAGTATATTCAATAAGGTGGCAGCGGCGTTTGTCGGCCGTGAGCCTGCAGGCTGCACGGATGGCTTCGGCGACAGCCAATGGGGTTGGTGTGGATAGGATGGTTTCCGAGGTAGCTTCGATGACCCGGAGCAGAGCTGGCATAGGGTACCGTGTGGGGAAGCGTGTGTTCGACATCGCGTTCTCCCTCGTCGTCATCGCTATCCTGCTCATCCCGGCCCTCGTCCTCTCCGTCGCGATCGCCATCGACACGAAGAGCACACCCCTGTACTTCCAGAAGCGCGTTGGCCTCGAGGGCCAGGTTTTCCATCTGGTGAAGTTTCGCACGATGGTCAAATCCGCCGATGCCGTCGAGCAGCATCTCACGCCGGAGCAGCTGGCCGAGTGGAGCTCGGAGCGCAAGGTGACCGACGACCCCCGCGTCACGCGCCTCGGCCGCGTCCTGCGCCATACGTCGCTCGACGAGCTGCCGCAGTTCCTCAACGTGCTCGTCGGCCAGATGAGCGTCGTCGGCCCCCGTCCCATCACGGAGCACGAGCTCCATTGGTTCGGCTCCGACGTGCGCAAGTTCCTCTCGGTTCCCATGGGCATCACGGGCCTATGGCAGGTGACCACGCGCAACGATGCGCCCTTCTCGGACGGATCGCGCCAGAGGATCGAGCTCCGGTATGTGGACGAGCGGTGCTTTGCCCTCGATGCGCGTATACTCTTGCATACGCTCGGAGTGATGTTCACTAAGAAGAACGGATGAGGATGGGTCTCGCAGCCGACAAGACCGTTTTGGTGACGGGCGCCGCTGGTTTCATCGGCGCCTTCGCATGCAGGCGCCTGCTCGCGGAGACGGGTGCGCGGGTGGTCGGGTTCGACAACATGAACGACTACTACGACGTATCCCTCAAGGAGGAGCGCCTGCGCATGCTCGAAGATGCCTCGTCCGAGAGCAGCGGCGGTTTCGTCTTCGTGCGCGGCGATCTCGCGGATGTTCCGGCTGTCGACGAGCTCTTTTACGCGCACCATCCCGATATCGTCGTGAATCTCGCCGCCCAGGCGGGCGTGCGTTATTCGCTCGATAACCCGCGCGCCTACATCGACTCGAACGTCAGCGGCTTCCTCAACATCCTCGAGGCATGCAGGGCGAGCATGACAGGGGAGCATCCGGTCGAGCACCTCGTCTACGCGAGTTCGTCGTCTGTGTACGGCGATACGTGCGAGCCGCCATACTCCGAGGAGCAACGCACCGACGAGCCGGTATCGCTCTACGCTGCGACGAAGAAGGCCGACGAGCTCATGGCCCATGCCTATGCGCACCTCTACGGTGTCCCGGCGACGGGGCTTCGGTTCTTCACCGTATACGGGCCGATGGGGCGTCCGGACATGGCGTACTTCAAGTTTGCCGAGAAGATGCGCGCAGGAAATCCCATCCAGGTCTACAACAACGGTGATATGCTGCGCGATTTCACGTATATCGACGATGTGGTTACGGGCGTTGCGGCCGTCTTGGGGCATGTGCCCGCGCCCGATGAGCGCGGCGTGCGGCACAAGGTTTACAACATCGGCAACAGCGCGCCCGTGAGGCTGCTCGATTTCATCGATACACTCGAGCGGGTGCTCCTCGAGGAAGGTGCCATCCTCGGACCGGTTGCCCGCGAGCTGCTGCCCATGCAGCCCGGGGATGTCTATCAGACGTGTGCCGACACCTCTGCGCTCCAACGCGATTTCGGCTTCGCGCCGGGCACCCCGCTCGAGGATGGTCTCCGCGCCTTCGCTCGGTGGTACGGGGGATACAGGGGGCAGGCATGAGAAGGCCCGTGCGCCCTTTCCTCGTTTCCGCAATCGTTATTCTCGCGTTCGCGTGTCTGACCGGCTGTTCGAGCGCCTCCCTGCTCGTGGGGGATGTCGGCGACTGGCATGTCGCCGCCTTCGGGACGCAGTCCCCGAAAGACGTCGTCGCGATTGTCGACGGCAGCGGGATCAAACGCGGCGATGTGCTAGGGGGGCAGCCGGCAGTTAATGTGGGCTCGCTCGATGGCATCTCGTCGGTTACCTTTGAAGCTGGACAGAGTGGTGAGATATCGAACAACGACGACGGCTACCTGATGCTTTGCACGCAGATTGATCCCCTTGAGGAGAACTTCGAGGTCTCGGCGACCTTCCGTGTGCTTGCAGTGGGGGAGCGGGCGGGAACCCAGACGGGTTTCGGCATCTGCGCGACCGACTTAGTCGGCATCGACCCCAGTGGGGAGAATACGAGCTCTTACCGCTACTACAACAGCATCTCCTGCATGACGATCGGCGCGCAAGGCGGGCTGGCCTGCATGCGCGGTGTCTCCGGCTATGTGGAGCCGGATGCGTCCGACCCCGAGGTGATGAGGAGGTGCAACCTCATAGAGCCCTTCGAGACAGGATCGCCCCTCGTGGAAGGTGCTTCGTATCGGTTCGAGCTGGAGAAGACCGACGAGGGATTCACCGGTAGGTTCGGAGACGATGAGCTCGCGCTCGAAGACGAGGGCTTCGTGGCCGTGCAGGACGATAACCGTGTCTGCGTGGGCTTTTTTGCCGCGCGGAACGTGACCATCGAGGTCACCGACCTCCGATTCGAGACAAGCGCTGCGGGGTCGGGCGCGCGGGTGAGGACTCGACGGGATCTCGATATGCCGAAAGTCGACTACGAGGAGTTCGATCCGGTGGACGAACGTTCGATAGAAGATGTCATAGCGTCGTCAGCCATGGCGGCTGGCGGCGGCGAGATAGTCCGGGCAGCTCCCGGAGGAACGCCGGGGGGTTCGGGCACGGTGCTCGATCCGCTCGATTTGGAGACTGCGGTGGCGCGTGCGGAAGCTGGTCAGACCATCGTGCTCGCGCGCGGCACATATCATCTTGATGAGAGACTGCGGTTGGATGCCTCGGGTGGGCGGGATGCGCCCATCGGGTTCGTCGCCGAAGATGGCTGGACGGCGAAGATTGAGGGCGGAGGCATCGAGGTTGCGGGCGATTGGTGGCATCTCCGTGGCATCGAGGTTGCGGATGCCGAGAGTGTCGGCGTGCTCGTTTCGGGAAGCAACAATGCGATCGAACGCTGCACGATGCATGGCTGCGGAGACTCGGGATTGCAGATTACGCATGACCTCGAGAACAACGAGGTCAGATATCGGGAGAGCCGCGGGGACTGGCCTGCGCACAACCTGGTGGTCGATTGTGATTCATACGACAATTGTGACGCATCGCGGCAGGATGCCGATGGCTTTGCGGCCAAGCTCGCGTGCGGCGAGGGCAACGTGTTCTACGGTTGCGTGGCGCACCACAATGTCGACGATGGCTGGGATCTCTTCGCGAAGGCGGCCTTCGGCCCGATTGGACCCGTGCGCATCGAGAATTGCGTCTCCTATTCCAATGGCAGGACTACGGCGGATGAGGAGACGGGATCGTATGTGCAAGGCGATGGCAACGGGTTTAAGCTCGGTGGGCGCGACATGCCCGCGGATCATCTGCTCGTGAACAGCGTCGCAGCGGGCAACCTCAATTGCGGTATCACTTCCAATGGCGCACTGAACTGTCGCGTGGTGCGCTGCACCGCATACGACAACGGGCAAAATTGCCGGATGGTAGCGCGGGGAGGGGAAGTCTCCCTGGCGTTAGACGGCGTTGTGCTCATTCCGGGTACAGCTACGGAAAAGGACGACCAGCTGCAGGATGCCACAATGATGGGTGACTGCATGGTTGTCGATGCGAGTTCGGTTGCATCCTTCGATCGCGATGCCCTGGCGCGCACTTGTCTGGCGTCGCCGGACATCGACTCCATTGCGCGCGATCCGGACACCGGCGCGCTTTCGCTCAACGGCTCGTTCGAGGCGCTCGCTCCCATCGGAGCCCATTTCTAGGAGATTGCGATGGTGTTCTCGAGCACAGTGTTCCTCTTCGCGTTCCTCCCACTGTTCCTCGCGGTGTATTTCGCGTTTCGGCGCATCAGCCATAAGAACGTGATGCTCCTCGTGGCGAGCCTCGTTTTCTATGCATGGGGCGAACCGGTCTACATCGTCCTCATGCTCATCTCGATTGTTGCGAACTGGTTCTTTGGTCTCAAGGTCGCCGATGGCAGGCAGTTGGGTAGGGGTAAGGCCCTCCTCGTCGCGACGATTGCCTTCAATGTCCTCGTGATCGGCTTTTTTAAGTACGAGGGGCTTCTCGCGGACTCTGTCAACGCGATGCTGGGAATGCAGGCGATCCCCAATCTCGAGCTACCTTTGCCCATTGGCATCTCGTTCTATACGTTGCAGGCGCTCTCGTATGTTATCGACTCGTACCGCGGAACCGTCAAGCCGCAACGCAATCTGCTGTTTCTCGGCATGTACATCGCGAGCTTCCCCCAGCTCATCGCCGGTCCAATCGTTCGCTATCAGACCATCGAGCCGCAAATCGTCGAGCGTGACGTGAACCTGTCCGACTTCACGTCCGGCATGCGCTTGTTCGCCGTGGGGCTCGCCAAGAAGACGATTCTCGCTAACACGTGCGCCGTTCTCGCCGATAAGATCTTTTCCCTCGGTGGCGGGAGCGTTGGCATGGCAGGAGCCTGGCTCGGTTTGCTTGCGTATTTCTTTCAGATCTATTTCGATTTCGGCGGGTATTCGGATATGGCAATCGGCCTGGGGCGCATGATGGGTTTCAAATATCTTCGCAACTTCAACTACCCTTACATCGCCCGCTCCATTCGAGAGTTCTGGCATCGTTGGCATATCTCGCTCGGGTTGTTCCTGCGCGATTACGTGTACATACCACTCGGCGGCAGCAGGTGCTCGACTCCCAGATGGATGCTCAACATCCTGATTGTATGGGCACTGTGCGGTTTATGGCATGGCGCCGCATGGAACTTCGTCTTATGGGGACTCTACTATGGCATCCTGCTCATTGGGGAAAAGCTGCTGTGGGGCAAGGCTCTCTCAAAGCTCCCGTCTTTCGTGCAGATAGTCATCACGGATTTGCTCGTGCTTTTGGGCTGGGCCTTGTTCCGAATCGGATTAGGGCATTTGTCGGGGTTTGGAAGCGCCATGTTTGGTCTGGCTGGTGCAACCGGGCACTCCACGCTATGGGAACTTACCATTTGGGCGTACTGGCCGGTGTTCATCATCTGCCTAGCGTGTGCGTTACCCCTCCTGCCATGGTTGAAGGAGCGCTTCCTGGCGTGGGTGGAAGGCAGGTCGCCGAGGAGCATCCTCGAGGGGGCCTGCTCCGCGGATTCGCATGCACTCGATGCCGATGGTCTGTGCAGGCTTGATGCCAAACCGGCGACGGAACACCATGCTCGCGCATGCCGCGTCATGCTCGCAGTGTGCAATGCGCTTTCCCTCGCTCTCATGCTTATCTCGGCAGCTGCGATTGCGACCGGCGGTTTCAACCCGTTCATCTACTTCCAGTTCTAGGGGGTGTGGTCAGGTGGACGTCAAGCACATAGAGAGAATAGCCGCCATCTTCTTCCTCTTGTTCCTCGCAAGTCCGGCGTTTGTGTTTGCACTCTACGAGCTTCCTGTCAATCTTCCCTCATGGATATCTGGTGAAGACGGCATGTACCTGACAGGTTCCCGGCCGGGCAAGGAGCTGAGGGAGAATCTGAGCCTGCAGGACTTTTATTCGGAGAATTTGCAGGCCGCGGTCGATGAGGCGACATCCGATTTTCTACCCTGCAAGGCCATGGCGCAAGTCGGCTACACCTCGCTGCAACGAGCATCCATCAAGTTGGCGGGTGCCCCGTTCGGATACGAGGTGATACCGGCTTTCTACGGATCTAAACATATCATCGACTTGCAGAGGGGCATTATCAGTGCCTATCCCTCGAATGGCCAGCAGCCTCTCGAACAGATGGAAGCGTCCTGCCGGGAGATAGAGGCCCTCGCGGAGCATCATCCTTCTCTCAATTGGATCCTGTGCCTCGTCGAGCATAGGGGCATTTCCCGCTTCAACCCCGGAAATGACCTCGTCTCGACTCGTAACACGTACGAAGACATGCTCGCAGTCGAACGGAGAGCGCTGTCTCGCGTTCATGTCGTCGATGCGCGTGCGTCGACTGCGGAAACGGTCGCCGAGGATAATTTCCACGCGGACCATCACTTCCAGGTCCAGGGTGCGGTGAAGATTTACAACATAGTTATCGGGGCGCTTGGAAGGAGGCAGGTCGAGATCCTCGGGTATAGGGCGATCGAGGGTGCACCGGAATATGGGACGTACGCGCGAACCGCCTTGTGCCTCGATTACCCGGATAAACTCTATGACATCGACTATCAGCGCTCCGATATCTCTGTTGCCATCGACGGGGCGGCGGTCGATTGGGCCGACGTCTACCCCGGTTGCAGGGAAGAGGCCCCGCCGTTGGAGAACAGGTTTGAGGCGATTTACGGCTACGCATTCCATTACGACAAAAAGCTCATCGAGTTCGTGAACCATGATTTGCCGGAATCGACTGGCGCACTGCTCCTGATCAGCGATTCGTTTGACAACAGCGTGGACCGACTGTTCGCGGAGAGCTACCATTCCGTTTATGAGATTGATGTGAGGTTCAACACTCCCGACGAGATCGACCGCTTCCTCGATGAGCACGAAGATATTCAGGACGTCGTCATATTCGCTGGCGAAGGGGGCATCAAGGATTGCTTCGTTGCAGGGGATGGCGACGACTAGTCCCGTTCGCCGGCAATCGCGATGAGATAGTCTTCCCATGCGTCGCAGACAACGGAGGGGTCGAGGCGCTCGGCGACTGCTCGTGCCCTCTCGCCCAGCTCCTCCGCCCGCGTCGGGTTGCCGAGCAGCTCGCGCATTGCCTCGGCGAGCGCATCCTCGTCCCCGACGGGTACGAGCAGCCCGTCGACGCCGTCGTCGATGAGCTCGCGCGGACCGCCGATGCTGCAGTCGCTTGCGATGCAGGGAAGCCCGAGCGCCATGGCCTCGATCAGAGCGTTGGGCAGGCCCTCCCACAGCGAGGGGAGAACGAAGAGCTCGGCGTCCTGGACGCAGCCGTAAATCTCGTCGGTTGCCACTCTTCCCTTGAGGATTACCCTATTGCCAAGGCCTAGCTCGCCGATAAGCTGTTCGAGGCGGGGTCTGAGGCTTCCCTCCCCGTAGATCTCGAGCGTGTGGTCGGGGAACTCTGCGGCGATGCTCGCGAATGCGCGTATGAGCTGCGCTTGGTTCTTCTGCTCGGCGAGACGGCCCGCTGTGACGATTCGCTTCTCGCGGAGTAGACCCTTCGGCCGCGGCGCGCGGGCGGCGAGTTCCGGCGCGAGCGGGTTGGGAAGCTTGATGGGATTCCTGTGGCACCAGTGTTGCCAGTACGCGAATGCATCATCTGTTTGGAAGACACCGCCATTCGCAAACCTGTATAGGAGTTTGTTAGAGGTGCGCTGAATCCATGTCGAGTAGTCGTTGTGGGGACAATTACGTTCCGAAATGACGATTTTAGCGCGAGTTCCTCTTAGGATACGTGTGACGAGCGAGCAACCGCACATTCCTGGTCCGAAGACGAGCGCGATGTCGGGATTGGCTTTTCGCAGTCCGTTGTAGACAGTCCTGAAATAGCCGAGGACGTACGAGGCGCTATCCATGCGTTCGCATATGACCTGCGCTTTGCGGGGGAGTGGATAGCCGATGTCACTATCATCTCTGAGCACGAGGACGATTTCGTGTCTTCGTGATAGGTGATTTGCAAGCGTGGAGATGATGCGCGCGCATCCACCTTCCCGGAGATGGTTGACGACGAGGGCTATCCGGAGCCTGTCGTGCTTCCTGCTTTCCATGGTTTTTGTTTCAGATGAAGCGGTCATGTGATTCACGCCCATTTGCGATTGACCCTAGGCACCCGCGCCATGCGACCCCATGGCGACCTCATGGATATAGCCTTCCCAGGCGCGGACCACCTTCGGCGCCTCGTATCGCTCGACGATTTGCATCGCCCTCTCGCCCAGCTCCTCCGCCCGCGTCGGGTTGCCGAGCAGCTCGCGCATTGCCTCGGCGAGCGCATCCTCGTCCCCGACGGGTACGAGCAGCCCGTCGACGCCGTCGTCGATGAGCTCGCGCGGGCCGCCGATGCTGCAGTCGCTTGCGATGCAGGGAAGCCCGAGCGCCATGGCCTCGATCAGAGCGTTGGGCAGGCCCTCCCACAGCGAGGGGAGAACGAAGAGCTCGGCGTCCTGGATTGCGCTGCCAATCGCGTTCGAATCAATGCGACCGTGGAACACGACGCTCTCGCCAACGCCCAACTCCTCGGCTAGCGATGCCAGCTCGTCCCGGAGGGGACCGTTCCCAAAAATCTCCAGAGTGTGGAGGGGGAACTCGTTAGCTATCCGAGCGAATGACCGGATGAGCTGATCTTGGTTCTTCTGAGGAACGAGTCGTCCGACGTTCACGATTCGGTGTGCTCTCTCGGTTATCTTGGGCCGGGGCTGTGTCGCGAGAATGACGGGGTTGAGGGGGTTCGGGAGCTTGCGCGCGTTGCGACACCACCTGCTCCAGTACTCCAATGCGGCATCCGTTTGAAACGCCCCGCCGTCCGCGAAACGGTACATGAACTCGTTCAGCTTTCGGCGCCGTTTGTTCTTATAAGCGTGATGGGGGCAATTGCGCTCGGATACGATGAGCTTGAAGTCCGTCTTGGGGAGGAGTTTCGCCACGCATGCCGTGAGGTTGGGATTGGGTAGGAAGCTGACGGCGACATCCGGATGCGCCTCGCGCAATCCGAGATAGACGGCCTTGAACTTCCGGATTACTGCGGGGTCATCATCATTCGTGTGGCAAATGACCTTGACAGCGGGGTCAAGCTCGTAGTCGATTCTCTGGTCGTCATACAAGACGACACTGACCCGGTTGTCATGGGCGAGATGATTCGCGAGCGTCGCGACGACGCGCTCGGCACCACCTCCGGCTAGATCGTGGATTACGAATGCGATGGCGATAGGCTCGCTCTCCCGGCTTTGTGGACGACCTTCGCGCTCGACGCTAACTCCTCCTTGCGTTGTCGGTTGTGCCTCGATCTTCCAGTTGATACCCTGCTTGGTTTTCATCGCGAGCTCGATGGCTCGCTTACTTGATGCCTTGGCCGCTCTTTTGATGTCTCGCAGCGCTTTGAGTTGTGATTTGCCGAGATATTGCTTGAGCGCTACGGCGGGATTGCAGCGGAGAACGCCTTGGAACAAATCGCGTGCCTGGATGCGCTTGACAGCTAGTGACCCGGCGTCCTTCTCTCCGGATGCCACGAGCTCGAGATAAGCCAGCCATCGGGGGCAGGCGGCTTCGGGACTGAAATGTTCGACGGTTCGCCTTGCAGCGACGCCGATGCGTTCGCGTAGGCCTTCGTCGGATAGCATCGTGCGCATCGCTTCCGCCAAGATGACCGGATTCCCTGTCGGCACCATGAGCGCGTTGATACCCGGGTTGACTAAGGTTGCAGTGCCACTAAAGGGAGTATCCGTCGCCACGCAGGGCAGGCCGAGCGCCATGGCCTCAATAAGGGTGGTCGGCGTGCCCCCATGTACCGTGCAGTGGACGAAGAGCTCGGCATCCGCAATGAGGTTGGTCACGTCTTGCTTGAGTCCCTTCAGCTTGATGCGCTGAGAGAGGCCCAACTTCTCGACTTGCTTCTTGAGTGCGTTGCGCTGCTCACCGCTTCCATAGATTTCCAGCCTATGCTCGGGGAACTCAGATGCGACTTGTGCGAAGGCGGCAATGAGCGTGCGGTAATCATTCTCGGGAACAAGTCTCCCGACGGCTACGACGCGCTTTGTGCGTTTGCCTGTATGTGGCTCGATGTCGGAAAGAGACGCGAGCGGGCTGGGAAGTACCGTGGTGTTGCTCACGCCGAGATCGTTATAATAGCGTTCGATTTCCGGCGTCGGGAAGACTGCGCCGTCGGCGAGGGGGAGGAGGACCCGCCCCGCCAAGTGCTCGGGCTTGGTGGTCCAGCCGGGATCCTTGCGCTCGGCGATGACGATAGGCGCGGAGTGGGACGCTTGGTATCGCGCTGCTATGGCAATTGGGTTCTCGCCGGCCAGGAAAGCGAGGGAGATATCCGGTTTGAAGTCGTCGATTTGGCGTGCAATCCAATTCATCGACGATACCCAGTTGAAGCACTCCCCGTTGCTGATAATTACTTCCGCCGCCTTGACGTTGTCATGCTTTTCCGAATTGTCACGCAGCAGGAGGAGCCTGGCCTCATGCTCTCGCGTCAGGTAATCCGCCAATGCGGTAATTGCCCTCTCGTCTCCGCTTTTGCGCAAGCTATTGGTTGTCGGCAATATACGCATGTTCACCCCTCGTGTTTGTTTGATTATTGTAAAACGTGTTTGCATCGAGCGGCGATTGATTAGCGAGAATCAGGGGCACTTTTTCCGAACGCAAGGCTTGCCGGGAATAGTCCGCGTGGGGAGGAGCTGTCGGCGCGCTGGCTCGATTGTATTTGGTACAAGGGGCTATAATCGTTGTGTACCTTCAAACGCTTGCGTGAAGGTGCGATTTCGCATCACGATGGGAGCGCACGCATGGGCAACTCGTTGATTGGCAAGGTTAAAAGACGGCTTTCGGGACGGAGGATTGGGCTGAGGGGCAAGCCGGAGGAGGTCTCCGATTCGGAATACCGTGCCTTTTTGAAAATCGTCGACCTCATCCCTGAATTGGGGATGTACAAGAGGCACACCGTCATCCACCTCCAGGAGTTGGCCGAGAAGAAGGGCTTCGAGAACTTGGAGGCCTATCGTAGTGTTCTCGAGGAAGATGCGGACGAGCGGGCTGATCTGCGCGTGAACCTGACGCTCAAGGGCACACATTTCTTTCGCGGCGATGATTGGGATTTCTTCAACGCCGAATGCCTGTCGTCGTTTGCGGGGCACGATCCGGCCGATGGCAAGATACGGATCTGGTGTGCGGGATGCTCGTCGGGCGAGGAAGCCTACAGCGTGATAATGTCGCTGCTCGATTACGTGGATGTCTCGTGCATCGAGGTCTTGGCCACTGACTACAATGACGAGCTGGTCGACAAGATTCGCGAGGGACGGTACTATCGCATGCACTACGAGGAGATTCCAAAACGCTATCGGAAGTATGTCGACCTCCGGGAAACTCGTTTCTACATCAAGCCGGAATTGAAGGAGGTCGTGACCGCTTGCAACCAAAACCTGCTCTCCGATGAGTATCCCAAGGGTTTCGACGTCATCGTATGCCGCAATGTGATTAAGTTCTTCGCTCCCGATGTGATCGTGCGGGTGAAGGCGAAGCTTGCTGCTTCTCTAGCGGAGGGAGGGTTCCTCTTTACATCTGCCGACGGAAACCACAAGCGGGTTGAGTTCATAGACAATCCCGCCGCGCTTGGCTTGCGGCAGGTGGGCGATCGTTGCATTTACCAGAAGGTTGGCGACTAGCCGCGGTTCATCTGCTCAGTTGACGAATGGTGGGAAATTGAAGCCGGAGACGACAGCTGGGAACTCACTGGGGCTGGCGACATCTGTAGGGGAGGCTCGCCGGCGGATCGGGCGTATCCTGTTTTATACCGCTCTTGTCGTCTATGCGTTTGGATTCTGCTTTTCGAAGAGTGCCCCTGTGCTCGAAAGCGAGGAGTTTGAAGCGGCCTGTCGGGTTGTCATGGACATCGCGGTTGTCTGCGCGATGCTCAAGGCAGTAGCTTTCACCAGATATAGGAATTCCGAGCTGCTGTTGATGTGCGTGCCCATCGTGGCCGCAGTCATATCCCTTATTAATTCAGGGTTCTGGAATCTTGTTGACATCTTGGTGTTTGTGATGGCAGCTAAGGACATCGACTATGATGAGCTTTGCCGTAATGCCCTTATCATCTGGGGTGCGGCTATAGTCACCATCATGGTGCTTGCGTTGATTGGCACCATCGATTTCCGCATCGGTCACGAGGAGAACACGGGGTTGGCGCGGTACAGCTTTGGGTTTAAGCGCTGGACTCATTTCGGGGCCGCATTGATGCTTTTATATATGGCTTACTTCAAGCTTCGTTATGAAAGGTTCAACCTTCTAGATTATTTTGGAAGTGCGGTTTTTGCCGTGTTTCTTTTATTCGTTGTCGTATCGCGCTCCTCTGCCGTGCTCGTCGTGCTATTCGTCTTGTTTAGATTGCTGGCGGGGTCGTCCGGGCAAAGGGCGCGCTTTTTTCTCTGGATATCCCTTGTCTTGATCGTTTTGGTGGTTGTCGCCTCGTTTCTCTTTCCTCTTTATTACGGCCTGCATTCCTCGCCGGGCGAATTTGCCAACGATCTTGACTCGTTTCTCTCTTCGAGGCTCCGTTATAGCTATGGCGTATTGGCGACGTATCCAACATCGCTTTTCGGACAGGCTGTGGATTATAAGGAAACCGTTATTGGCTTCACATATATCGACAACACCTATGTGAGGCTTTACGCCAGCGAAGGCATATTGTCGTTTGCATGCATTCTCGCTCTTTACATCTTGCTTCTGTGGCACGCATACCTCAATGGTGACGTTGCTCTCATGATTCTGGTGACGGCCGTGCTGGTTGTAGGTTTTGCGGAGCTCACCACTATCCGGTTGGGCCGCAATCTTGTGTTGCTTGCTCTTTTGCCTGAGCTGGAACGAGCGAGAGGTGACGGGAAAGGGTTGTTGCCTCGAATCGAAAACGCGATTCGTTCCAGATGACACCCTGCCCTGCATCCGGGGTTCATTCATCGCTGCCGAGCAAGTCGCGCTGGCAATCGTGCTGACGAGTCCCAGAATTCATCTCTGTAACCCAACAGCAGCCCCGCCTTGATTGACAGGTTTGCAGGCATGCATCCTGTAGTTCGACAATTAACTGACGCTCTTTGCAAGCAAGGCCCGATTTCTGTCAGTTATCGGACGATTTCGCAAAGTGTGTCAGTTATTTGCGTGGGTCGCGACCATCGCTTGCCCGAGAGTTCGTCGAACTATACTTTCCGCGGTCTACAATATCTTCTAGATGAAGTATAGATTCGACATAACCGGCATGACCTGTGCCGCGTGCTCGGCACGCGTCGACAAGGTGACGCGTGCGGTCGAGGGCGTCGACGACGTGGCCGTCAACCTGCTGAAGAACAGCATGGAGGTCGAGCTCGACGGACGGCCCGAGACGGTCGCCGCCATCTGCGCTGCTGTCGAGAAGGCCGGTTACGGCGCAATCCCGTGCGAGGCTGTCGGCGGGGGAGCGACTGGTGCCGAGGGCGGAGCCACGGCTGGCGGCTCGGTGGCCGATGGCGCGGCGAATGCGTCGCAGGGCGCAGGCGCCGCGGCACCCGTCGCGGCCCGAACACCCGATCCCGAGCGCCGCGCCGAGGCCGAGCGCCGCAGCATGCTCCGGCGCCTCGTCGTCTCGATCGTCTTCGCCATCCCGCTGTTCTACCTCGCGATGGTCGGCATGTTCGGTTGGCCGCTTCCCGCACCCCTTACGGGGCATGCCGGCATGATGCCGGCTGCGCTCACACAGCTCATCCTGCTGCTGCCCATCCTCTTCGTGAACCACCAGTACTTCTCGTCGGGCTTCAAGTCGCTCGTCCATGGGGCGCCCAACATGAACTCGCTCATAGCGCTCGGTGCGGCTGCGTCGACCGTGTTCGGCGTCATCTCGCTCTACCGTATGGGATACGCGCTCGGCGCGGGCGACCTGGCCTCGGCGCACACGGCCTCCATGGGGCTGTACTTCGATTCCGCTGGTATGATTCTCGCGCTCATCACGCTCGGCAAGTACTTCGAGGCGCGCGCGAAGGGCCGCACGACCGACGCCGTCGCCAAGCTCATGGATCTCTCGCCCAAGACGGCGATCCGCCGCGCGGCCGACGGCACCGAGACAGAGGTTCCCGTCGAGCAGGTCGCGGTGGGCGATGTGCTCGTCGTGAAGGCCGGCGCTGGCGTGCCCGTCGACGGCGTGGTGCTCGAGGGCTCGGGTGCCGTTGACGAGTCCGCGATCACAGGCGAGAGCGTGCCGGTGGACAAGACCGCCGGCGATCGCGTCATCGGCGCGACGGTGAGCCGATCGGGTTGGTTCACGATGCGCGCAGAGCACGTCGGCGCCGACACCGCGCTCGCCGGCATCATCCGCATGGTCGACGAGG
>JBMNUM010000001.1:0-202523 GCA_050946275.1 Coriobacteriales bacterium | reverse complement strand
CGAACTTGAAGGGACGCTTGAAGAAGGCGAGCACCTTGCCATTGGCGGGACTGTCTGCATCGAGCTCATGGACGACACCGTTATTGAGCGGGAGATACTGGACCTTCGGAAACTGAAAGACCACAAGTGGCTCCACGTCGACGAGCTTGTGGGCCCTGGTCCTTTCGAAATCGATGTTGCCGACCATGGCGACTGCGAGGTGAAGACGCCGAATGCCATAGCAGTGCGGGAATGGATTGAAAAGGAGAAGGAGATGGTCTGTCTGACTCCGTTTAAGGAGTTGCGCCTTGGAGGCACGAGCATACATGACTGGATCGAGGAGGGTTACGGGGTGCCCGACAAGGTCCTCGCCTACCTGAAGACAACCGAGCCCTACATGATGTCGCCCGGCATCTACGAGCATCCGTTCAAACCCGGAGAGCGTCTGCTCGGCCCCTACTGCTACACGGACGGGCACTTATGGTGGGACAGAGACTGCTGGAAATACACGGCCAAATACCACGTCAGGCTCCCGCAGGAGTTCGTCGACTACGTGATGTCGGGCGAAGGCGATGAATTCCTGGAATCGCACGCACCCGACGACTCTTCGTGGTTCAACCGCATCGAAGACAACTACGGGGATGCGCCGCATGGGAACTTCCTGCCCCAAGATGCTGGGAACCTCGACCTAGAGGATTTCTAAGCTTTCGGGAACGATGTCGTAATCAGAGCAGGGCCTCGTCTGATCGGATTTCGAGTACGTGAGAAGCGGTAGCTTTCGGATGAAAGACGGGCTGTCGAAGTGGTAATAATTAAAAGGGAGCGACGCCATGCACCAGATAAACGATGGATTCACGCACATCAGGCCTTTGACTCTGTCGATTGTCTACAGCAAAGGAGATGATGGCCTCTTGGAGAAAATTGAGGGCATCGTAGTGGATGAGGCCCTTATTCCTGGCGACCCTGACGAGGTCGTTGGTTACGTAGTATATCGAGACGGTGAGCTTGTTACGGTTGATAGGTCACATGTTGCTGGTGAGGTCGTTCTCGAGTGGGCTCCAGAGATTCCCGAAGAACTGCAGAAATTGCTGAACGGATAGTTTGGGAAGAAGGGCATCGCCCTGGGTGTAACGATTCGTCGATTTCAGAAGGCATGCGCAATGAGCTTACCGACGGCTTAGAAAGGCTTATACGGGCTTAAAGAACCCCTCTGCCGAGCGCGGCTCGGCAGAGGGGTTTAGCACGTTTAGCTGGGGGAATGCGCCTTTTTGTCACTCCCACTCAATCGTCGCAGGGCAAGTTTCCATGCGCCTGCAGTTTGCCTTCTCGTGCCCCTCCGTGTTGCCTCGTACGCGCATGCGGCGTTCGTTGTCGGGGAGTATTATCGCGAAGCAGCCCCCAGGGTGTAATCACCTGTTCTCACCACTGGGTGCGCTTTTTGTACTCAGCCCTCGAAAGGTGGTCACAGCTGGCGGGATTGATGGCGAAACGAGACGACAGGACTCGATGCAGCTTTTTCTTCACGACCAATGGCAGTGAAAGCGATAGCAAGTCGGACTATCTTCCTGCGTGCTGCGAGAACCCTGCAGCACGAAGCGAGTCCCTCGACAGGAAAGACGGCTTAACAGGCGACCAAACATAACAGAAAACGCAAAAAGCTGTCATCTGCAGTTGGTGGAAACATGAGCAACCAAACGTGACAATATTCATACAAATCAAAGCACTGGAGGCATGTATGAGTATTGTCGAAGTGAGAAGTCTCGTAAAGAACTACCCCTCCTTCTCTTTGAAGGACGTTACGTTCGGAGTTGAAAAAAGCCGGATTACGGGATTCATCGGAAGAAACGGCTCGGGCAAGACGACGACGATAAAAGCCATGCTGAACCTGATCCATCTGGATGGCGGGTCCGTCTCCTTCTTCGGCATGCCCCTGCAGGAGAATGAGACGGAAACCAAGAAGCACATCGGCTACTCCACGGGAACGGTCAGCTGGTATCCGAGGAAGAAGATCGGCGATATCGTGAACGTCGTACGACGCTTCTACGACACCTGGGATGATGGAGCATACCGGAAGTACCTCGCCCTATTCGGCCTCGATGAGTCGAAGACGCCGATGGAGCTCTCCGAGGGCATGAAGGTGAAGTTCAACCTGCTGATCGCCCTTTCCCATAAGTCCGAGGTGCTGATTCTTGATGAGCCCACAAGCGGCCTCGACCCCTTTTCGCGCAACGAACTGCTGGACGTCTTCTTGGAACTGAAGAGGCACGGCGTCGCGGTGTTCTTCTCCACCCACATCATCTCCGATATCGAGAAATGTGCTGACGATATCGTGTACATCTCGCAGGGGAAGATTGTTGCTGCCACGTCCAAAGACGACTTCATGGAGGAATTCTCGGCACCGGGCGAGACGCTCGAGGACACGATGCTTCGGATGGAGGGAGAGGCGATCCATGCGTAACATACTCCTTAAAGAGATGAAGCTCAGCGCCCACGTGCTGTCATATCTGTTCATCCTGTTCGGCCTCATGTTTTTCCTCCCGGGCTATCCGGTGCTCTGCGGGACGTTCTTCTCGGCACTTGGGATATTCCAGGGGTTTCAATACGCCCGCGAAGCGAACGACACCGTTTTCTCTGCGCTGCTCCCCATTGCAAAGCGCGACGTTGTGAAGGGGCGCTACCTGTTCGTCTGCCTGATTGAGGTTTGCACGCTCCTCCTGATGGCCGTCGTGGTCGTCCTGCGGATGACGGTGCTTGCAGACAACGCCGTATTCCGTGGCAATGCGCTGATGAACGCGAACCTTTTCGCCCTAGGCGGCGCGTTTCTGCTGTTCGGGCTCTTCAGCTGGATTTTCGTCGGAGGTTTCTTCAAAACGGCATACAAGCTCGGACGGCCGTTTGTC
Organism: Coriobacteriales bacterium; assembly: GCA_050946275.1. GTDB lineage: Bacteria > Actinomycetota > Coriobacteriia > Coriobacteriales > CADBOM01 > JBMNUM01. The sequence continues at coordinate 199,644 of JBMNUM010000001.1, read as the reverse complement.
ACCTATATCGTCGTGGCTTTCATCGCAATCGCCATTTTCGAATCTTTGCACCATATCCCCGGGCTTGCGTGGCTGAACGCATTCGGCACGGAGAGCATCGTGGCGCAGATGCTCCTGCTTATGGCGGGAATCGCGGCTTGGATTGTGCTGACCTTAGTATCATGCAGGAAAGCCTGCAGGGATTTTGAGAGAATCGATTTATAGGAGGCGTCATGGCGCTGAAAGAAAACCTCGCGATGCTCCGCAACATGCATGGGTATTCCCAGGAGGCGATCGCTGAGAAGATCGGCATCTCGCGTCAGGCCTACGCGAAGTGGGAAAGCGGCGCGACCGTGCCCGATATCGAGAAATGCGCTCTGCTTGCGCAGGTATACGGAACCACGATCGACAGCTTGGTGAGAACCTTCGCAGTAGAAGGCATCGGCACATTGCCGCCCGCACCACCGGGAAAGAATATATGGGGCGTTGTAACGATCAGCGATAGAGGGCAGATAGTCATTCCGAAAGGGGCAAGGGATCTGTTCGACCTCGAGGGAGGGCAACGGCTGATCGTGGCGAGCGACGAAGTCGGCATCGCATTGATTCCCGCAACGGTGTTCGAGCAGATTATCAAAAAGGTCATGGAGTATATGTCGGTTACTTCTAATGAGAACTGATCGAGCTTTATCAGGAGTGTAAATGCTCTAAACATATGTGGCTATTCCCACTCAATGATTCCAGCTCCGCCAGAACTTTCACCCTCGTGGCGTTTCGTGCCGCCACGTCTCGTCTGTGCCGTCTCGTTATAGGTGAGTATTTGCATTCGCTCCGTTCTGTTGGAACTCACTTGGAACTCAGCGGGGTGAGTTCCAGCTGGAACTCACCCATGGGGAGTATTCTGCACGACATGGGGAGTATTGCCCCTGACCTGCGATTTTGCCGCTCCATCACGGTTGAGTGAGTTCCAACGCGTTTTTCGGCGCCTTCGGGCAACATGGGGTGTATTGTTTTCCGACATGGGGAGTATTGCGGTCTACCTGCGGAAACGCCGCCTTCCCCCCTAGCGGGTGAGTTCCAGTTCGACGGGTGCTAACGTGCGCTGTCTATGGCTGCGATGAGCTCGTTCGCCCAATCGACGGCTTCGTCCACGGTGCCCAAAACGTCAAGGCCCTCTGCCTGCGCATCGTAGAGCCCGGCCCAGCGGCCGTCCGCCTCAATCACGGGCGGCCAGGCCTGCTGCCTCCGGTATGCGAACAGCCTGACGCAGGTCTCGCGCGTCCTCTTGAAGTCGACGTCGCCCATGCCGCAGATGACCTGCAGGTCTATGAGGTCGTGCGCGCGGTCGCCGCCGGGCGCGCTCACGGCATGGAGCTTCTGGGCTATCTGGTGGTGCAGGGGCATGAGCGGCGAGGGGCCCGGAGCGGGCAGGCCCACGGCCTCGAACAGCGCGGCGACGTCCTCGGCGAGCCCGTACTCCACCTCGTCGGCATCCCCGATCTCGTCGTGCCCGACCTCGAGCGGGACGGTCAGCCACGACTTCCCGTTGTAGGAGAGCTTCACGTCGAAGGGCTGCATGACGTACTGCTCGGGAACGTCCCTCGGATGCGCGGGGCTGCGCGGGACCACGTGCCCCGCGAAGCCGCACCATCCCTCCGTAAGGCGCTCCTCCAGTTTCTCGACGAACGCCTCGACGTCGTGGACGCGCGCGGCATCCAAATCAGTGGTGAACCTCGTCGCGGCGTTGCCGAACCGCAGCTTGAGAGCGCTGCCGCCCTTGACAACGCCCTCGGGGAGCAGCTGCCCCACGATGGCGTTCGCCATGGCCGTTCGCACACGCAGGTAGTCCCTGACGTGCGCCCGCCTTATGGCCTCGTCGAGGTTCCGCCTGCTGTTGGGTGCCTTGATCTCAGCCATTCAAATCCCCCAACAGGGCCGTCTCATCCTCCGCCCGTATGAGACCGAGCTCCCTTGCGCGGCGGGTGGCGTCGACCAGCCTCTCCGCCATCATCGTGCCCCTGCAGGACCGTATGGCAGCGGGGATCGTCTGGGACGGGATGCCCTCGTGCTCGGTGGTGTCGCCGCAATCCAGGCGCCGCACCACCTCGATGGAGGCGGGCAGGGTCCTGCGGACGCGGTTCGGGGTCGCGACGTGGATCCTCGCGGGGTTCGTGGGCGCCAGCGCGTGCATGGCGATGACGGACTCGCCGTACAGGTACGCCCCCGGCCCGACGAGGGCGACGGCCTCGGCGTACGGGTCGAGCCCGGTGGGGACCCAGTGCTTGATGCGGTAGACCCCGTAGCCGATGCGCGTGAGCCGGCCGTCCTTCGCGATGCGGGAGAGCTCCTTGTCGGACGCGCCGGCCCCCTTCGCCTCGGCGGAGGTGACCAGGCCGTAGTTGTCGGCGGCAATCTCGTATATGTCATCGTAAATCGTCATGCCAACACCTTACCATATTTGGTGAGGTTTTGACATTATACATTCGAGCGTCCCACTGCCTTGGCGCAACCGCATCCCAGTTCCAGCAAACGCCAAACAAAGCACTGCGTTACTGGCTTCAAGGGCGAGCCAGACATATGGACTATCTCGGCTCGTGTATAATTCGCTCCATGAAATCTGCGTCTGCGACATTGACTGAACACCGTGCATACAGCCTACTTGCGTTGAGCTTGGTGGCGCTTTTGCTAGCGCTCTGCTGCGCTGGCTGCCTCGGATCGAAGACCGGGGAGGTCAGCGCCAACAACGTGTACGACGAGATGCTCACGTGCGATGTCGTCGAGTTCGCAGAGGCGGCCGATGCCAGGTACGAGAGCGAGTGGAGGAAGCTCGACGACGGCCTCGAACTTAAAGGCGAAGAGGAGGGCATTCTCGTCAGGTGCTATCTCGGCAGGTACTTTGACGACGATGGGGCTCCCTACAAGCTCACGTTCTCGAAGACGGTTTACGTACCCTTACCTGACGGCGGCATCCTGCAGGTGAAGAAGAGCGAAGTGTACTCGGGCAAGACGGGCGCCCTGCGGGAAGAGGATACGACCTACCGGAGATCGGATCCGAAGGACGGCGACATCCGAGACGACCCATACCGCAACGAATACCCTTATACATACATAAACGCCGAGGAAGCTGAGGCGGAGCTCGAGAGCTCCGGCGTGAGCGAGCTGGTCGACCGCCTCATGAGCAGCCCAAGCGGGTACTTCGTCGACCTGTACCTCGGCTGCATGGAATCGTCTTTCAGCGCAGGGGATCTTGGGATGTTCGAAGACCGACGGGAACAAGCTTCCCAATAGAAATGACGGTTCTGTTTGAAGCTAGAGAGTCTTGTTTTTACAGAATCGGCGGCTTAGAAAGGCTTGTAAGGGCTTAAGGAACCCCTCTGCCGGATGCAGTTCGACAGAGGGGTTTAGCATGCTTAACTGGGGAAATGTGCCCTTTCGTCACTCCCACTCAACCGTCCCTGGCGGCTTGGGCGTGACGTCGTAGACCACGCGGTTCACGCCCGGCACCTCGGCCACGATGCGGCTCGAGATCTTGCCGAGCACGTCGTAGGGCAGCTTGGCCCAGTCCGCCGTCATCGCGTCGGTGCTCTCCACCGCACGCACGATAACCGGTCGCTCGTACGTGCGCTCATCGCCCATCACGCCCACGCTGCGGATATCCGGCAGCACGGCGAAGTACTGCCAGCACGCGTGCTCGCTGTTGCGCTCCCCCGTCTCCTCGAACAGCCGCGCATTGTAGGCGTCCAGCTCCTCGCGCACGACCGCGTCGGCGTTCTTGAGGATCTCGAGCTTCTCGGGCGTCACGTCACCGATGATGCGGATCGCCAGGCCCGGGCCCGGGAACGGCTGGCGCCACACGATGTAATCCGGCAGCCCGAGCGCCGTGCCGAGCGCGCGCACCTCATCCTTGAAGAAGTGGTCGAGCGGCTCGATGAGGTCGAAGCTCACACCCTCCGGGAACGGGATCAGGTTGTGATGGCTCTTGATGGTCGAGGCCTTGCCGCCCGTCTTGCGCGCGCCGCTCTCGATGATGTCGGGGTAGATCGTGCCCTGCGCGAGGAACTTGATGCCCTCGAGCTCCTGCGCCACGGCGAAGAACTCCTTCCAGAACTGCGTGCCGATGGCCTTGCGCTTGGCCTCCGGGTCGCTCACGCCCGCGAGCATCTTCGCGTAGCGCTCCTCGGCGTGCACGTGGATGAACGTGGCGTCGAACTGTTTGGTGAAGACCTCCTCGACCTCCTCCGGCTCGCCCTTGCGCAGCAGCCCGTGATTCACGAACACGCACACGAGCTGACGGCCGATCGCACGCGAGAGCAAAGCGCCCACGACACTCGAGTCCACGCCGCCGGAAAGACCGAGAATCACCCGGTCATCCCCCACTTTTGCACGGACGTCGCCGATGAGCTGGTCGATGAGGCCCTCCATGCTCCACGACGCCTCGAAGCCGCAGATGCCGAACAGGAAGTTCGACAGGATCTGCGTGCCGTACTGCGTGTGACGCACCTCGGGGTGGAACTGCGTCGCATACAGGTTGCGCTCGGCGCACTCCATCGACGCGACGGGGCAGATCGCCGTGCTCGACGTGATGGTGAAGCCCTCGGGCACCTTCGCGACGGCGTCACGGTGGCTCATCCAAACGGTCTGCTCGTTCGGGGTGCCCTCGAAGAGGCGCGACGGAGCGACGCGCTCGATGGTCGCGGGCCCATACTCGCCGGCATCCGTATGGCCGACCACGCCGCCGAGCTCGACGGCCATGATCTGCTGCCCGTAGCAGAAACCGAGCACGGGAATGCCCATCTCGAGCACGCCGGGGTCGATGCCGGGTGCGTCGTCCGCGTAGACGCTCGCCGGCCCGCCGGACAGGATGAGGGCGGCGGGGTTCTTGGCAGCCAGCTCCTCGACGGGGATATCGCACGGGACGATCTCGGAGTACACCCCGAGGTCGCGCACGCGGCGCGCGATGAGCTGCCCGTACTGGGCGCCGAAATCCAACACGAAAACGGTCTGCGAATTGCCTGCGGCGTGCTGATTGCCTGCCATAACCTCTCCCCTCTCGTAGCTGAATCGATTATAGCCCGGTCACGCGCGCATCCAGATACTGTAACCACATGGAAACACGTCCGACCGCGCGCCTGCGGGCAGCCACCGCTCGCGCGCAAAGCCCAGCGTAGGCAGGAAGATAACTAGCATTCGGGCAGCAAAGCCACCCCCGGTGACAAACTTTTTGGAAATAGTGGCACGATTTAGTGGCACGATTTGACAAATCCTGATGCTAGATCACGGGTTCTCGGCAAAAACGGACCCAAAAAGCCACCTAATGAGGGCGCACGGATAGCATATGGCGGCTTCTGGAGGCCAAATCACCCACAAGCCGAACTAGGATTTGTCAAATCGTGCCGCTTTTCAGCGAAATCCTGTCAACGCGCAGGCGCTCTCACATGGACGCCGCGATCACCTGACGCAAAAGCTGCTCGCCGGACTCGTCGGGCGCGATCGGCAGCATGCCTCCCCAGGACGCGGCGGCAAAACGCTCGAGCGCGATGTCGAGCAGGCGGGAGCGCACGACGGCGAGCGCATGGGGATGCGCCGGGGTAGCGCCGCGCTCCACGACCTCGAGAGCGGCCGTCAACCCTCCCCCGCGCTCGAGCTCGATACGTCCTATCTCGTCGATGACGAGCAGGCCCGGCTCGCTGGATTCATCGTTTCCCAGGGCAAGAAGATGAGCGTTTACCTGCGTAAACGCCGTTTCGTCGATTGCCCAACCGATGTTGGCGGCAGCCGCCTGGGAGCTGGTGTCGTACTCGCCATCGCGTTCGGCGAGGTCGCGGCGGCGGGCGAACAGGATACGCTCGCCTTGCGGTAGCAAGACGTTCTCGATGGCGATCTTCTCGCGCTCGACCTCTGCTTCGCCGGAGTCGCGATGCTCCAACCATACGCCAGGTGCCAACACGCCGTCGACGCGCACGCCATCGGCGGCAATGCGCTCAACGACGTGCTCAAGCCAGCGCGTCTTGCCGGTCCCTATGTCGCTGGAAAGCAGGAACAGCATGTCGCAAGATCTCCTACGGCACAGCCGAATGGCCCGTTACACGTTGAAGCGGAAGTGCATTACGTCGCCGTCCTGGACGACGTACTCCTTGCCCTCCATGCGCAGCTTGCCCGCGTCGCGGCAACCCTTCTCGCCGCCGAGCGCCACGTAATCGTCATAGCTGGCGGTCTCGGCCTTGATGAAGCCCTTCTCGAAGTCCGTGTGGATGACGCCCGCGGCCTGCGGGGCCTTGGCACCCTTGCGCACGGTCCAGGCCTTGACCTCCATCTCGCCCGCGGTGAAGAACGACTGCAGGCCGAGCAGGTCGTATGCCTCGCGCACCAGGCGCACGAGACCCGACTCCTCCAGACCCAGGGCCTCGAGATACTCGGCAGCCTCCTCGGGCTCGAGCTCGGCGAGGTCGGCCTCGGTCTTGGCGCAGATCGGGATGGGCTTGACGCCGTCGATAGGGGCGATGTCCTCGCCCAGCTGGTCCTCGTCGATGTTCGCGAGGTACATGAACGGCTTCATGGTGATGAGGTGCAGGTCGTAGAGCAGGTCGCGCTCGTCGTCGGTCATCTCCAGTGTGGATGCGCGGTTGCCCTCGTTGAGGTGCGCGAGCATGCGCTTGGCCATCTCGAACTTGGGTGCGGCGGCCTTATCGCGCTTGGCATCCTTCTCGAGGCGGCCGAGCGCCTTCTCGACCGTCGCCAGGTCGGCGAGAACGAGCTCTGTCTTGATGATCTCGGCATCGGAGTGCGGGTCGAGCGCGCCGGTGACGTGCACGACGTCGGCGTCGGAGAAATAGCGCACGACCTCGCAAATCGCGTCCGTCTCGCGGATATTGGCGAGGAACTGGTTGCCGAGGCCCTCGCCCTCGCTGGCGCCCTTCACGAGGCCGGCGATATCGACGAACTCGATGGTCGCGGGCACGATGCGGCCGGGATGGACGATATCCGCAAGCGCTTGCAGGCGCTTGTCGGGCACCTCGACCACGCCGACGTTGGGGTCGATCGTGGCGAAGGGATAATTTGCCGCGAGGCCGCCCTTTCGCGTGAGGGCGGTGAACAGGGTGGACTTGCCGACGTTGGGCAGGCCGATGATTCCGAGTGACAGCGACACGGGCGCTCCTTTGTGTTCCTGAGTGTTTCGAATCCCGGTTACGGGGTTTGCCACGCGTAATCATACACCGGGACACCCGGCGGAATCGCCCGGACGACCGCTGGCGCGCGTCTGCGGCTCATCGAATCCCGCGGCGGACTTCTCTCTGGAAATTCGGGGGCGTTCTGCTATCCTACGTTGTTGGAGAGCTGACCGAGAGGCCGAAGGTGCTCGCCTGCTAAGCGAGTATACCCCACAAGGGTATCTGGGGTTCGAATCCCCAGCTCTCCGCCACTGAACACACGAGCCCCGTCACCGGGGCTTTTTCATTTTCAGAAACCGGCAGGTTCCGAGCCGGCTAAAAACCGGCATCCAGCAGCCTCTCCAGTGCCTCGGATAACGTACGTCTCCACGACCAAATGATTGTTCACTAAGATAATCTATGTACCATAAAAAGGACTAATTGCCAGTTTGTTTTACTTTATTAAATACATTTAATCCGAAGTAACAGCCGAGCGTTTGTAAAACAATATCGAGAATTAGCAGAAATAATCAACGGTTTAATTCTTTATTCATTTCAAGACTGTAAATGAAGAAAAGACACTCCGATAATCCACGAGAAGCGCCAGAGAATGCCCCTGCAGTAAAACACGTCAGTCCTCAACAATTCAGCGTCACCACAAGAGCCTTCGAGGACAACAGTCCGGCCAGCCGTCAGGCATCGTGGCTGAGCTTGGCCACTGTGGCTCCCCCATAGCCTTGCCTGCTGGCGTGGAGAGGCGTGGAATCATACGGATCAATCACCGCATGCCAGGCGGGTAGCGTTGCTTGCAAATGCAGGGGCCGAGGCGTCGCGCAGACGACCCCGTGTACGCCCATTAGGCACTGCTCGCAGAGTAACGGTAGGGCGCAGGTCCACTGGTGTCCTCACGCCGCTCAATAGAGCCCTCGTCCTGTCAAGATGACCGAGGTACAAACCGCCCCGACTCCTAAATCTCGGCGTTTTCCGCTATGCATATTCTATGCAAGATAAAAAGAGCTGATTCACCTCTTAAAACCCTTCCAAACGAGATCTGTTACTTAGTCAATTAGATATATATGTTCCGCATGCGCGCGCCGCGCGAGACAACCGCCAACAAACACTGTTTAAGAAATGAATTACCTCCTACAAATGCCGATACCCACCCTTTAGGTAGGTTTATCACTACAGTTTTCCTACTTTACCGGCCAAAATGATGGAGTTTTTCACAGCCTTTGTTTATAATGTTTCCGTTTATATATGGGAATACTATGCCCTTTGCCCATTTGCATATTCGGGAAAGAGTTTTTGGGATGAAACAACGACGCACAAACGTACCAGATAACGGACCAACGGACGCAGCAAGGTCCCAGACCCCTCCGGTAGCGAGCCCGGAGCCGAGTGAAGGAAGTAGGATCATGAGCAAGACGAAGAACCGGTGGAACATCATCAAGCGAGCGGCCGCGTTCTGGAAGAAGCAGGACACCGTCGCCGGCCAATCCCCGGGAGCGCAGAAACCATCACCAATCACCTACTCCCCCGGCGCGCGGAGACCTTCGTCTGCCAAAACGCAGGATAACTGCGCCCAAAACACGGCGCGCCCGCGCGTAAGCAGGCGCAAGTTCGCGATGAGAGCCGTCGCCACGGTCAGCATGTCAGTCGTGCTCGCAACCATGATGACCCCCGCTTCGGCGTTTGCGGCGACCACTAACGACAACCATGCGTTCCCAACGAACACCACTGCCATCAACGATTCCTCAACGACGGGCGATTACGCTGTTGCGCATGGGGACAACGATCCTTTCTTTGGAAACACGACGGCTGACGCCGGCAAGACGTGGACCGACAAAACTGTGGTCGTTCCCACCAGCGGAAACACCGAGGGCGCCACGGCCACGTACACGATGGTGAATGGTCAGAACATCCCAGTCGACAAGGCAACCGAGGGCGTGTTCCAGACGAGCCTCTCGGCGCTGACGTCATCGATGCAGGTTTCGAGCACTCCGACTCCTCTTGACATCGTCCTGGTCTTGGATGTTTCGGGATCGATGAACTACGACTTTGGTGGAGACGAGGACTATTACCCTGTCTACAACAACTATGTCGACGATAGGCAGGCTGGCTTGACGTAGTGGGGCGGCACATATAACGATACTTACGACAATGTCTATATGAAGAATAGCGCCGGTCAGTTTGTCCAAGTTTACAATGAATACTACTCCGGCAACTGGACCCGGAGCTATGATCTGTATGGCGATAGAAACTACGATAGATATCGTTGGTTTACGGGTCAGAATGGATCAGGAACACGCATCATTCCGCGAACCTCGGGAACCGATACCAACGATTCGCACACCCAGCTCTACGTCAGGCGTGAGCCCACGCGAATGGACGCCTTGAAGGAGGGTGTCAATGGTTTTATTGACACCATCGCCGAGCTAAACAGCGGTCTTCCTGCCGAGTACCAGAATCGAATCGGCATCGTAAAGTTTGCCTCAACTCAGTCGAACACCCCCGGCAACACCCTCGCTGATACCAACAACCACTACAACAACTCGCAGATTTTCAGCGGGCTGAACTATTACACCAATGAGAATAAACAGGGAATCAAAGATCAGGTTGCACTTAACTTGAGTTCTGGCGGAGCGACTCAGGCTAACTTTGGCATGAACCTTGCTCAAACGGTTCTGAATGGGGCAAACCGTCCTGAGGCCCAGCGAGTTGTCATCTTCTTCACTGATGGTGAGCCGACTTCGGGCAGCAACTTTGAGGCGGCTGTTGCGAACGCAGCCGTTTCTACATCCCGTACGCTTAAGTCCAACACGACCAATCCAACAATCGTCTATACGATTGGTGTTCTGAATGGAGCGAGCAGCGCAGACCCCACTCCACAGACATCAAACGTGAATCTCTATATGCATGCGCTGTCTAGCAACTATCCGAATGCGAGCGGGTATGCGTATAACAACCTTGGCGCTCGTGCGGAGGGAAGCGATTACTACTTGACCGCCGGTGGAGACACCTCGCTCGTCGATGTCTTCAGCCGCATCGCTTCGGCCATCACGTCTTCTGGCGGCGACGCCACTGCTACTGGCCGAGACGGCAACACAGCGCTCACCATCACCGATCAGCTTGGCCCCTACATGGAAGTCAAGGGCATCGACGGTATCATCTACAAGAACAACGGTGCGAACTCCAGGGTCACCGGTGAGTATGCGCTCTATGCCCAGACGGGCAACCAGGGTGCTGAGTGCATCAGCGTCACGTTCCAGCGCGATGACAACGGCAACGAGTCCACTTACAAGGCCGTTGGCAGCAACACGGTCGTTCCGTCGTCACTTTTGAGCGGCGGCAATGCCAACCTGACCGACATCACCGTCGTGGTTACGCGCAGCTCGGACCCGGCAGTGGGCGACACGGTTAAGGTCACCATTCCGCCCCAGCTCGTCCCCGCCATCCGTTACGAGGTCGAGCAGCAGACCAATGGCCTCACAGGCGAGTCGAAAGTCTCGTCCGTCACCAAGACGGATGTTAACCCCATCCAGGTTCTATTCTCTGTCGGCATGAAGTCGTCGACCGAGAACAACGTCGTCGCAGAGCTTCAGGAGCAGGCGCTGCGCGCGGAGAGCGCTACCAACCAGAGCGACAGCCAGACTCAGGCCTACAAGGACTTCATCGCTGACGCCGCGCAAGACGGGGCAGATGGCCTCTACAAGCTCTACAGCAACAACAACGATAACAACAACGCGAGCGTCGACATGCTCGTCGCAACCTCGAACCCCTACTTCTTCTTTGTGGACGAGCCGTTGTACACGCGTTCGGGTAACCCGGGTAACTACACGTACACGCGTGCCACGGCTACGAGCACGGGTCCGTTCTATTACCTGGATCCGGTTTACACGGTGGGCAACACCACTCCGACTACGACACCCACGCTGTGGTCTGGCGATACGGCTCACCAGTACAAGAGGACCTCGGACACCACCCTTGACGGTAGCAAGACCTACTACACGCTCGACGAAGATGGCAACTACGTCGAAGTCACCAGTCCCAACGTTGATGACATCGATACGTATTACGAGGACACCGGCAACCTGATCATCCCCAACGGCACACAGCGCACCACCGTGCGTCCGATCGCCGACGTTAACAAGGGCACGGGCAACGTCACGGATTCGGTCGAGACCGTGTTCCGCGCGCCCGTGACGCTCGACCAGCGCGATGACGGCTACCATGCTAACCAATACCTGGGCAACAACGGTCGTCTCGACATGCCCATCTATGGCACCCTTTCGGTGACCAAGAACTTCACCGCAGGCGAGGGCTTCACGCTTCCCACGGATCCTGCCCCCGAGTCCACGTTCAACGTCACGTTCACCCTGCCTGACGGCACCTCTGCCACCAACTTCAAGGCACTTATCCGCAACTCCAGTGGGCGTCCAGTCGACCGCGACACCCACGAGCCCATTGCCGGTAACGTACCGGCCTCGACCGTGATGTTCGACATCCCCGCCGCCGGGGGCACCTTCAAGCTGCGCGACGGCGAGACCATCAAGATCACGGATCTGCCCGACGGCACCACGTACGCCGTGGCCGAAGAAGGCCAGACTGGTTATCAGGCAACGGTCACCAACGACGACGGCACCACGCGGACGTTCGATAAGGGCGATACCTCGAGCACCAAGGATGCGGACGCGAGCGAGGGCGTGTCGACTATCGCCATGGCCGACACCAAATCAGTTACCTTCGACAACGAGTTCACGCCCGACCCGGTCGACTATGCTATCCCCACCGGCCTCTTCACCAAGAGCATCGAGACCATCGAGAACTACGACCTCACGGCCGACAAATACACGTTCCGGGTTTACGAGCGCGAAAGCTTCGACTCGACCACGCGCACCGGCACGCTGGTCGCCACCGGTACGAACTACAAGGACGATTACGATGCCATTACCGGGCAGGACCTGCCCGGCACGAACCTCGTCGCGGACACGCACTGGACCAACGTGTGGGAGGACGCCGACGGCACCCAGATCGATACGCCCGAGGAGGGAACCGAGCCCACCGCCGACGCGCATCCGCGCTTCTGGTTCGAGCGGCCCGGCACCTACACCTACTACGTCCTTGAGGAGGCCGGAACAGAGCCTGGCGTCTCCTACACCGACACCATGTACACGCTCCGCGTGGTCGTGACTTCGGAGAACGGCGAGCTCGTGGCCAGACCCTACTACTACCTGGGAACTACACAGGTCTACCCCGTGGTCGACCCGGAGACCGGCGACACGGACGACACGCTTGCCCGCCAGGCCAACTTCGTGAACATCTACGCTCCCAACGGCGTTACCTCCTCGCCCACCGAAGATCCCGACCAGATCAAGATCACCAAGACGCTCACCGGTCGCAGCATGGCCGAAGGCGAGTTCACCTACACGATGTACACGGAAGCCAACTGGGACACCGCAACGAACGCTCCCAAGATCATCGACGGCGCCCCGGCCGCCCCATCGGCGCGCGGCTTCTCGGGCACGCCCAGCCGCGACGAGAGCACCGGCGCCTACACCGCACCGGTCACGATTAACGAGGTTCCCTTCAACCGGTCCGGCGACTACGTCTACTACCTCGCCGAGGTCAGCCCGGCCAGCTCCACCAACGGCGTCACCTACGACAAGGACGTCTACAAGCTGACCGCCCACGTCACGGCGAGCGGCGATACGTTCGACGTGGTGTGGACCCTCGACCCCGCCGAGGCGAAGACCGACAACGACGACTACAAGGATTCGATCGACGCGAACGGCGCCGGAACCATCTACTACAACAACGTGTACGCGCCCAGGGACGCCCAAGCCGAGTTCCAGCCGTCGCTCACCAAGGGGCTCATCGGCCGCGATTGGCTCGCCGGAGCGAACGGCGAGACCTTCCAGCTCACCGTCAGTGGCCCGGCGGATTCTCCCAAACCCGTCTTCTCCAACCAGGCCGGTGTCGTCTCCGCCGAGCTCACGAAAGACGACTCGACCGGCTGGACGATGACGTACACGCTCCAGCCCAACGACGGCACCGACAGCGTGACCTTCATCCCCGGCGTCTTCACATACACCGGCAGCATTTTCGAAAACTCGGAAGAAGAGCAGATCGACATCGGCGGCATCACCATCACCGGCAAGAAGCGGGAGTTCTCCTACACCGTCAAGGAGATCATCCCCACCGAGGCGGACGAGGGCAACACACTCGACGGCGTCACCTACGATAGCCACTCCATGACGCTCAATGTCACCGCCATCGACGATCTCGAGGGCAACATCGTCCTCTCGACGTCGAACACCGGCAGCGCCGCCTTCACGAACGAGTACAACGCCGAGCTCACCGTCAACCCGGTCACCATCAGCAAGACGCTCATCGACCACAAGCTCGAGGCCGGCACGTTCTACCAGTACATCATCCCGTCCAATGCCGCGGCTAAGGCCAAGGCCGGCGTCTCGGACTACTCGAACAGCAGCCACGGCGATGCCGCCGCGGGCGTTGCGAGCCAGTTCACGCAGCTCGGCCCGCTGCAGAACATCCACTTCGACCAGGATGACCTCGCGGACGTTACGACAGCCGCCGACGGCACGCGCCGCAAGGAATTCATCTACGACGTTTCCGAGGTCATCGACCGCGGACGCACCGAGTACGACACCGAGTCGCAGCAGGCCAACCGCACGCGCCGCGTCACCATCACGCTCATCGACGACGGCAAGGGCAACCTGTCCACGAGCACCACGATCGCCGGCACTGACGGCACCACGCCCGATGACACCCCCCCAGCCCGTCATCTACGACGCGACGCACCACAACGCCGCCCCCGTCAACTTCACGAATGTCTACGTGGCTTCCGGCGAGCTGCCGCTCGACATCTCCAAGACGCTCAACGGCCGCGATGCCCACGAGAACGAGTTCGAGTTCACGCTCACGCAGGCCAAGGTCAACGGCGAGGCGACGGGCACGAGCTACGCCGGCTACACCCAGACGGTTGCCAACGACGACGGCGCCCGCAACACCGAGACCGCCGTCCCGTTCACCAACCCGACCTACACGGCGGCCCAGCTGCAGGACATGGTCGAGAGCGGCTACGCGACCGTCTCCAGCGACGGCTCCACCTACACGCTCAAGTACCACGTGTCCGAGAGCGACACGTTCGGGCCCAACGCGGACAACTTCCCGAACACCACCACGTCCAAGGCCGACAAGCCGCTCTCCGAGAACGGCTTCCGCGACGACGCCGAGATCGCGAAGAACAAGGCCGGCTTCGACATCGACGTCACGATCGTCGACGACGGCCGCGGCCACCTCACCGCCACGGCCAGCTACCCGCCGGCAGCCAATGACAACCGGACCGGCGGCATCGACTTCGTGAACACCTACACCGCCTCCGGTAAGGCGCTCCTGCAGGTCATCAAGCACCTCGACGGCCGCGACCTCTCGCAGGCGGTCTACAGCGATGGCGAGCTCGCGGGCGAGTCCATCTTCGCCTTCAACCTGAGGACGAACGAGGAGGGCGATCAGGCCCCGCACGACAACGAAGGCCCCATCACCCAGGTCCGCAACGTCGTGCCCAAACCCGCTGACGACAACCAGACCGAATCCGACGCCACCTTCGGCCTCGTGTCCTTCGACCAGGACGACGTTCGCGACGCGCCGTATGTCTACGTCATCACGGAGGACCAGTCCGACCACCAGCCCGGCTACACGTACAGCCCCGACGTCAAGCTGATCATGCCCGTGCTCGTCGACAACGAGGACGGAACGCTCTCCGTCCGCCCGGGCCTCGGTCATGAGGACCTCTACAACATCAGCGGAACCGTCACGGAGCCCGGTGGCAGGTACGTCAACTACAACGGCGAGACGGTCCTGCGCCTCGCGCCGATCGACACGAACGTCACCTTCGTCAACAGCTACGCGACCGAGAACGTCACCCATACGCTCACGGCCACCAAGCTCATGCCCGAGGGCGGCCTCGCTTCCAAGCTCTTCACGTTCAGACTCGACCCGCTCGAGTCCAGCGTCGCCTACGTGGCCGTCGAGAACCCCGTCAAAGCCGACATCGAGAGCTATTACGAGCTCAACGAGACCACCGGCGAATACGCCCTCACCACGGACGAGGAAATCGACCCCGACAAGACCTACTACACGAGGGAGTCGGTGCGCGCCCCGCTGATCCTCCCCACCGAGGACGGCAACGAAGCCCTCACGACCCACAACGACGATCCCGACATCGACACGCAGTCGGTCTTCCTCTGGAATGAGAACGGGGACGAGGTCACGCACGGTACCCCGGAGCAGGTTGCATCCGCCGCGTACCTGACCGCGTCCAACAACTTCTCATCCGTGAATTTCGGCAACTACCGCTTCACGTCTGCCGGCACGTACCAGTACATCATGTCCGAGGTCATCTCCCCCACGGCCATGGCAGAGGTCAACACCACCGCCGCCGAGGCCTCGCAGGCCCAGGTGCCCGGAGACGTCATCAACACCTCGTATGCCAACCGCGAGACGCTCGCCGGAGGCTCCTACGACGTTGACGGTCTCACATGGCGCTCCGGCAGCTACCTCTACGATGACACGCGCTACCTGGTCACCGTCGAGGTCAAGGACACGGGTGTCGGGCAGCTGCTCGTCGACAACGTGACCTATAAGAACCTCGGCACGTCCGTGCACCCGGTCGACGGCAACGAGCCCACGCCGAACGCGCCGCGGTTCCTCAACCACAACACGTTCCGCGCGCAGGGCGCGACGGCCCGCATCACCATCTCCAAGCAGCTGCTCAACCGCAACTTCTGGGTGAACCGGCTCGCGGCCGACGACCAGCGCGACGAGAAGTACAACTACTTCCCGATCCAGCTGCTCTCCAACGAGACGTACGCCTTCACCATCGATGCGTTCGGCCAGGCCGATAATGCAAGCTACAACGGACACGACGCGCCCGAGATCTTCAACAACGCGGAATGGGCCGGTCTCCCGGCCTGGCGCACCGTCCAGGCGACCATCGACATCGACGGCAGCTCCTACCCCATCTACAAGATCAAGTACACCCGCGCCGATGGCATCACGACCGGCGAGATGTACGCCTACTACAACGGCGGCCGCGCCCTGTTCACCGAGGTGGAGCAGGTCGGCGACGAATGGGTTGTCGCAAGCCCGCTCAACACCGTGAACGAGACCGAGGACGTCATCAACTCCCGCCTCGAGGTCAGCGCGGGCACCGACAAGGTCCCCGTTCCCATGCCAGAGGGCAACATCCACGACCATTGGCCCGATGACTTCCTCGCCCTCATCTCGGCATCCGGCGACTCCGGGCTCGACGCCGCCACGATCGCGACCATCTCCAAGGACTTCGAGGTCCAATACGAGTCCGACGAGCTGATCGCCACCGACACCGGCATCAAGCGAGCCGACTTCTACTACCGCATGTACGAGACCGCCCCCAACGACTCGACCGTCACCCTGGACGGATCCGAGGGAATCACGCTCGAGAATGGCGACCCGGCCATCGGCACCTTCGTGCTGCGCTCGGGCACCGACCCCTACGGCGACTACGGGACCGGCGACGACCAGCTGACGGTCGACCCCGAGACCCAGGCCAAGCTCGAATCCGGCGAATACAAGTACGACCCGACCATCGTCGGCCAGGTGGCCAAGCATCCCGAGATCGCATGGACGTACAAGGGCGTCACCTACCAGGTCGACCCGTTCTTCATCCACGTCTACGTCGTTCAGAACGAGAACTCCAACACGCTGCTCACCTACGTCGAGTACTCCGACGGCACGCTCAAGGAGGACGGCTCCATGGACTTCTCGACCGGCGGCGCTGCGATTCCGATCTTCGCCAACGAGTACGCGGCCACCGGCGAGGCCAAGCTCAACGTCACCAAGGACCTGCTCAACTATGACTGGGACGACACCGTGTGGAGCGAGGGCAAAGAGGGCTTCTCGTTCCAGATCAGCCCGGTCGGCAAGAGCCCCATGCCCGCAGAGAGCGTCGTGACGGTCACCAAGGACGACATGGGAGACGGCACCACCCGCATGGCGCAGTCGCTGCCCATCACCTTCAACCTCAACGACCTCAAGCAGGCGCCCAAGAACGGCGTCGCCGAGGGCGACTTCATCTACCAGATCGCCGAGATCCCCGACGAGGCCGTGCAGAAGGAGTTCGGGCTGGACTACGACGGCACCGAGCTGTATGCCAAGGTGCACGTGGTCGATAACATGGACGGCACGCTCGAGACCGTGGTGACCTACCACACCCAGGCCACCTGCACCGATGACAA
Organism: Coriobacteriales bacterium; assembly: GCA_050946275.1. Lineage (GTDB taxonomy): Bacteria > Actinomycetota > Coriobacteriia > Coriobacteriales > CADBOM01 > JBMNUM01. The sequence continues at coordinate 182,222 of JBMNUM010000001.1, read as the reverse complement.
CATGATCAAGGAGAACGGTGTCAGCACCGGCACGACGTTCGAGAGCGCGGCCGGCACGACGTTCGATGCCAAGAAGACGTACTTCAAGAAGAAGACCGTCGACGGCGTCGACACCTACTACAAGGTCTGGACGCCACTCGAGGCCAACCTCTCCACGTACTACCTGCAGAACACGACCAACCCCGGCGCCATCTTCACCAACGTCGGCCTGGTTGATTTCACGATCCAGAAGACCTGGAAGGGCGTTGCGAACAGCAACGTCACCACGCAGCTGGTGCGCTACGTATCCGACGAGCCCATGGTCTACGCCACCGACGGCGAGGGCCATAGCGCCGGCGATCCGATCCCATGGACCGAGCTGCCCGGCTGGGGCGATATCCGCACCGAGATGTTCAACACCGGCAACTTCCCCGAGGGCTGGGAGGCCGTCGACGGCACCGACTACCTGTTCAACCGCGCGGACGCGGGTGACGACCTCATCCACACCTACGCCAACCTGCCGGGCCGCAACGCCGAGACCGGCGAGTACTACACCTACGGCGTGTGGGAGCGCAACGGCCACGACTCCGAGGAATCCGACTTCAACGCGACCTACAAGTACGGCGAAATCGAGTACTCCGACGGCACCACCACCGAAGGCGCCATCATCACGAACACCTCGAAGTACTCTGCCGACGGCGAGGTGCGCCTGACCGCGGCCAAGGACCTCGAGGGCAAGGAGCAGAAGGGCCGCAGCTGGCACAACGGCGACGTCTACGCCATTCGCCTGCTCCCGGTCATGGTGAACACCGACGAGAACGACAACCTCGTGCTCGTCACGAACCCCTCCCCTGAGCAGCAGGCCCTGCTCGACAAGCAGCCCATGCCGCAGGCCGTCGCCACGTTCGACGGCGTCGAGTACCCCGTCTACGAGGTCGTGGTCGAGGGCGAGACCGTCGACGCCATCGAGATGACCGAGGGCGTGTGGTACCAGGTGACCTCGAACAACGGCGAGTACACGCTCGGCGACGAGATCACGCCCGCTGCCGATCCCGAGCCCGTCCGCAAGACCGAGAACTGGTCGTACGTCACCATCAACAGCGGCTACGTGACCCCCACGGAGCGCGCCACCTCGTTCGACCCCATCACGTTCACGGTCAAGGACCTCGAGGACGCGGGAGCGACCTACGACTCCAATAACAACCTCTCGACCAGCTTCTACTACGAGATGCGCGAGCTCATCCCCGACGGCGCGCAGGCGTATCGCTGGAAATACGAGAAGGTGCCCGGCACCAACGAGTACATGCGCGTCGCACTTGAAGACGGCAAGGTGGATGGCAAGACCTACACCTACGGCACCACGTCCATCTCCGAGCGCGAGCTCTACGTGTGGGAGAAGGACGGCGTCTTCTACGACACCGACCTCGACCTGGTGCAGATCGCCGTCTCGGACAGCCGCACCGGCGAGCTGACCACCACGGTCACTCACCACAAGCTCATCACTGGCACGCAGGACACCACCACCGAACATCCTACGCAGGATGAGATCAATGCCGTGAATGCCGGCACCGCGACCATCACCTTCGGCGAGGGCAGCTTCCGCACGCAACCGGTGTTCGACAACTACTACGACGCCACCGGCACGGCCACGGTCAACGTGGACAAGGTCCTCGCACAGCGCGGCTGGACCAGCAACGACAACTTCACGTTCACCATTACGCCCGCGACGGGCAACGAGGAGCGGCCGATGCCCGAGGCCGACACGACCGCCGGCAACGTCGTCACCACGACGACCTCTGGCGACACCATCACCTCGGCCACCCTCGCGCTGAGCAGCGACTCGGCAGCCGCGAAGGACTTCTCCTACACCTACGCCAAGGGCGGTCACTTCACCATCCCGATCGAGCTCACCGACCTCACGCGCCCGAACTCCGGCGCAGCCGCGACCGGCACGTTCATCTACCGCATCGAGGAGAACATCCCCGGCGATGCCGAGGCAGTCATCGAGGGCCGCACGGTCAAGTACTCCGAGCGCGCGGGCATCGGAGACTCCTACATCCAGTCGGCGCTGTGGATCTATGAGAATCCCACGACCCACGAGAAGCTCGTCTACACCGCGCAGCCCGTCTACGCGCAGGTGACCGCCACCGACAACGGCGACGGCACCATCGGCGACGGCGAGGGCGGAGACGTCCAGGTCAGGTACTTCTGGGACGAGGCCTGCAACAACGAGATCCACACCGACCAGTACACGTCACTTACGGCGACGAACGGAACGGCCGGCACGGCCTCCGCAGCCCACTTCTACAACCGCCTGACCACCACGCTCACCGTGGTGAAGGAGTGGAAGGGCTACGACGAGGCCGTCATGGACACGACGTTCGACCTCGAGCGAGCACTCGGCAGCTACCGCATCCCGGTCCAGGACTACATGTCCAACGACCTCAACTTCGAGGATGCATCGCGCAGCTCCGCGGCGAGCAGCAACATCTCCGCAATGGCGCGCACCGACACGCAGCGGACCATCAAAGCCGGTAGCACGGGCAACGAGCTCACCGTCACCTTCACCGACCTGCCCGCCTACGACCTCAAGAACCAGCCCCTCGCCTACCGTGCTCCCGAGCAGGAGCTCACCGGCGTCACGACGACCTACGAGTACACGCGCGAGCTGGTCGACGGCACGACCAACGCCTACGCCTACACCGAGAAGGTCACCAACGAGTACGAGGCGGAGGAGACCGTCGAGCTCGCCATGGTCAAGGAACTCAACGGCCGCGACTGGCTGGCCTCCGACGAGTTCGACTTCCAGATCGTACCCGCCGGCATCGTGACGAGCTACAGCGCGACCGACGGCAAGGCGAGCGAGCCCAGCACGACTGAGGCCGACCGGGCCAAGGTCCCGATGCCGGGCAACGACATCGCCACCGCCTCCATGGCACAGGCGAGCGAGGGCTACCTCGGCGAGCACCAGTACCTGGCGCCGTTCGAGGGCATCACGATCGACACCCACGACCTCGTGCTCAACCCGTACACGGGCTTCCTCACCGGCGACTTCTACTACAAGGTCTACGAGCAGATCACCGTGGGCGAGGGCGCAGAGGCCCGCACCTACACCGCACTCACCATCGACGACGACGCCCTGCCCGCTGGCGTGACCAAGGTCAGCGACAACCACTACCTCTACGAGGGCGTCACCTACGACCTCAAGCCGCATGACGTTCACATCCACGTGCAGGGCAACCGCGTGGGCGACCTCATCGTGACCACCGCGTACGACGAGACCACGCCTGGCGATGTCTCCACCGGCACGAAGTTCACGCCGGTCGTCGTGAACGACTACGACGCCGACGGCTTCCGCCAGCCCAACGTCTCCAAGAGCCTGCTCACCAGGACCGGTGGCAACGCGTGGGGCGATGGCGCCGAGCAGTACAGCGACTTCTTCTTCGTGCAGCGCCCGATCGGCGGAGCACCGTTCGAGCTCGCCACGGATGGCAAGGCGATCATCGAGGGAGGCAGCGAGGCCGAGGCTATCGAAACGCTGGCCGAGAACGGCAACGAGAACAAGGTCGTCGACACCGGCGACGCCTTCTACGCGCGCCTGCACTACTCCGAGCAGCAGGTCGCTGACGGCATCGTGATTCCCGACGACACCAACGGCCGCGAGCACGCGTACTACACCGCGTTCGCCAAGCTCGTCTTCTCCATCGACGACCTCGACCGCACGGTGGCCGGCGACGGCAGCGCCGACGCGGCTTCCGGCGTCATGAAGTATTCCGATGGCACCGCCGTGCCCGATGGCCACAAGTACGGCATCTTCGAGTACAGCTTCAACGAGGTCGTGCCCACCGGCACAGATTACGACTACAGCGACCGCCTGTCCTACGACACCACGACCGAGTACAGCCGCGTCACCGTCATCGACAAGGGCGACGGCACGCTTGACTTCAAGTGCGAGTTCTCGGGCGCGCGCCTGGGCGACGCCAACGAGCTCACCGAGGCCCAGAAGGCGCTCATCTACGACATCACGACGAGCAAGACGCCGACGGCGGCCAAGCTGCAGTTCACCAACTCCGAGTTCATGAAGGTCGATGTCACCAAGGACTGGAACGGCACGCAGGCCTCCGAGCCCGTGACCTTCCAGCTCTACCGCACGAGCGAACCCGGCATGGTGGACATCGTCGAGGACATCGAGGAGGGTACCGCCCCCGAGGGCACCACGGACCCGCGCGCCAGCGACACCTTCGTCCCCGCCTCCTCCGAGGCCGAGGGCTGGGTCGCCGTCGAGGGCGCCACGGTCACCATCCCGGCCGGTGCCTCGGGCGCTGCGCTCACCGACGCCTTCGCCGACATGCCCGTCTACGATGCCGATGGCAATCGCTACATCTACCGCGTGCTCGAGACCGGACTCGTCGAGTTCGGCGGCAAGCAGGTGAAGCTGGCCGACGGCGTCGACGTCGAGCACGCCACGGCCGATGACGTGCTCTACACGCTCGTCTCCTACGAGGCCAACCGCGAGGGCACCGGCGCGCGCCACTTCACCGTCAAGAACACGAGCGAGTACAGCTCCGATGGCACGGCCCGCGTGAGCGTGGTCAAGGAGCTGCACAACCGCAGCTGGCTCGGGGCCGACGAGAACCGCAAGGGGCATCCCGAGGAGGACGTGTTCACCTTCAAGATCGAGGCCGTGGGCAAGGCGACCGGCGTGGACGCCGACGGCAACGCCACCGGCTACGTCATGAAGCAAGATGACGACACCGTCATCGACACGGAACTGGTTCCCATGCCCGCCACGGATACCGCCGAGGCGAAGGCCAGCGGCGTCATCATCACCTCCGACCAGCGCCAGGCCGCCTTCGGCGACATCCAGCTGGAGCAGGATATGCTCGACCAGAAGGATGACGGCACGTGGCAGGCGGACTTCTACTACAAGGTCACCGAAGTCGAGCCCGACGGCACCGTGAACCACGTGCATGACGGCATCACCTACAGCACGGACGTCCGCTACGTACGCGTCCACGGCGAGGACGACGGCAGCGGCAACATCATCACAACCGTCAGCTACAGCGACGTCGAGCCCGCCGAGGGCGACCTCACCTGGCAGCCCGCCGGCTCCGCCGTCCCGGTGTTCACGAACACCTATAACGCCACCGGCGATGACACCATCGAGGTCACGAAGAACCTGGTTGGCTACGACTGGGCCAATACCGTGTGGGGCGAGGGCGACGAGGGCTTCAGGTTCACGCTCACGCCGATCGGCGACGTGCCCGTGCACGACACGGACAACCCGGTCGACACCCTGAACATCACGAAGGCCGACGCCGATAACTACACCGGCTCCTTCCACACGATCGACTTCACGCTCGACGACCTGCCGCGCAACAACAACAAGCGCACCGAGAGCACGCTCGGCGGAGCGGCGGGCAGCTTCGTCTACGCCATCGACGAGGTCGTGCCCGATGATCCCAGCGTCCAGGAGGATCGCGGCCTGTCCTACGACGCCTCCACCATCTACGCCAAGATCGTTGCGGAGGACAACCTCGAGGGCGAGCTGGTCACGACCGTCAAGTACTACCGCGACGCGGCCTGCACCGATGAGATCAAGGTCGACGGCGAGTCGGCGACGTCCGCCATCTTCACCAACTCCGCCTTCACCGACATCGACACGGAGAAGATCTGGGTCAACGAGGCCACGCGCAACGCCAACATCCGCCTGATCCGCACGACCAGCGCCAAGCTCGCCGCCGCGGAGGTGCCCAACGCGGCCAGCGCCACACAGGCCACCTGGATGAGCTACATCACGCAGCCCACGAATGGCACCCTCATCGACAACACGTCCGACAACACGGCCCCGAAGGGCTGGGAGTACGTGCCCGGCACGCCGTACACGTTCCCGCAGAACCCCAACGTCGTCGACGAGGAGACCGGCGAGTCGAGCGAGAGCGGCTGGCAGCACACCTACCCCAACCTGCCCACGCTCGACGAGAACGGCGACGAGTACATCTACGGCATCTGGGAGGGCGGCAAGTTCACCGTCGGCCAGAGCGACATCAACGGCGTGACCTACGACTACGACGACGAGAACGACGTCATCACCGTCACCAACACGTCGGCCTACAGTTCCGACGGCTCCATCATCCTCACGGCCGCCAAGGACCTCGAGGGCAAGGACCTCAAGGGCCGCAACTGGACCGCATCCGACAGCTACGACATCCGCCTGATCCCGGTCAACGCGACCTCCAGCTACACCAAGGTCGCTTCGCCGGACGTCGCCGACATCGCCGGCTACTTTGAGTACGATGCCGAGATTGGCAAGTACTCCCCCACCACCGACGAAGCGGTCGTCGCGGGCAAGGACTACTACGTGCCGACGTACACGGTTCCCGTCGGCGAGAGCGGCACCATCATCACCGCCGAGGACAAGCCGATGCCCACACCCGAGGGCGGCGAGGCGACCGACCGCACGACGATCAAGCGCGACAACACCTACGTCACGCCCACCGAGCGCCAGGGAGCCTTCGACCCGATCAGCTTCACGATCGATGACCTCGAGCAGCTCGAGCGCGATGGCAAGGCGTGGCGCAACGCGTCGAACAACCTCTGGACCGAGTACACCTACGTCATGCGCGAGCTCATCCCCGACGGCGCGGTGGCCTACACCTACACGATCGACGAGGCCACCGGCCTGCGCATCGCCGGTGAGCCGGTCGAGCTTGGAGGAGAGCCGGTGAAGTACACCTTCGGCACCACGTCCGACACGATTCGCGAGCAGTACGTGTGGAAGAAGGACGGCGTCTACTACGACACGGCCATGGACCTGGTCCGCATCATCGTGACCGATGACGGCACCGGCAACCTCGCCGTAACGGTCGACCACCACAAGATGGCAAGCATGGGCTCCGACGGCGTCGTGTTCGAATCCGACGGCACGCGCACGCAGCCGGTGTTCAACAACTACTACGACGCCGCCGGCACCGCGGAGCTCTCGGTCACCAAGACGCTCTACGGCAAGGTGTTCGGCAGCGACACGTACACGGTCCGCGTCTCGGCCGCGACGGGCCTGAACCGCCCGATGCCCGAGGGCGCAGACGCGTATTGGAAGCTCGACGAGGACGGCAAGCTGGTCCGCGCGACCGGCGCCTCCGACGCCGTGTTCGCCGACTTCGTCATCGACGACCCGGAGCCGGGCGTCACGCCCACCGGCGAGACCGAGTCCTCGACGCTCACGCTCTCCATCCCGGTCCAGCTCACCGACCTGACGCGTCCCGACACCGTCAACCCGGCCGAAGCCGAGTTCGTCTACAAGCTCGAGGAGGTCATCCCGGATGAGGCCGTGACCGACTACAACGGCACGACCGTCACCTACGGCAACCGCGCCACGGCCGGTATGAGCGATGCCGAGGTCGCCGCCGCGACCTGGCGCAAGGCCGACGGCTCCATCGCCTACACCACCACCCCGGTGTACGCGCATGTCTCCCCCGTCGACAACGGCAACGGCACGATCGGCGATGGCCACGCGAACCCCAACATCCCCATCACCTACTACTGGGACGAGGCGGGACGCAACCCGATCCTCTCCGGCTCGGGTCAGAGCGCGACCAATGTCGACAGCGCCCCGTTCGCCAACGTGGCCCTCACCTCCATCTACGTCGAGAAGGAGTGGACGGGCTTCGACTACGCGGTGCAGGACACCACGATGAGGCTGCAGGAGACCACCGACGACATCGATCGCTCGGACAAGACGACCCGCTACACGGCGGATGGCTCCCTGAACGACACCGTCAAGTGGGTCGACTCCAACGCCGAGGGCAACACCGTGACCTTCCCGGCCGGCACGCCCGCGGCAGACGAGCACGCCTCCATCGACAACCTCAAGACCTACAACGTCTACACGAACCTGCCGATGTTCGACGCCTCCGGCACGCCGGTCTACTACCGCGTGAAGGAGACCGCGCCGGCCGGCAACGACGCAGTCACGACGACCTACAAGATGTGGTTCGACAGCGAGATCGCCGGCAAGACCGACGCCGAGCTCCACGACATGGGCATCGATGGCAGCGCAACCGACATCGGCAGCGCCCGCATCATCGTCCACGTCGAGAACAACTACGAGGCCGAGGGCAGCGTCGCGCCCGCCATGGTCAAGGAGCTGCAGGGCCGCGAGTGGACGGACAGCGACGAGTTCACGTTCAAGATCGAGCCGGTCTCGTACTCCACGTACGACAACGATCCCGAGTCGGAGAACTACGGCAAGGAGGTCTCGCACGAGGCGGGCACCTGGTCTGCCGATGAGCACGCCGGCAACGCCTTCCCGATGCCCGGCACCACGACCAACGGCACGTTCACGATGAACGATGAGGCCACGGCCAAGAAGAGCACCGAGGATATCGGCGGCTACCAGCACCTGGCGCCGTTCGAGTCGATCGCGGTCGACATCCACGACCTCTCGCTCGACAAGAGCACCGGCTACATGACCGGCGACTTCTACTACACGATCACCGAGCAGCTGCCCGACGGCGTCACCACCGCCGACGCGAAGTCGCTCGGCGGTGGCAAGTACCGCTACGACAACGTGACGTACGACCTCAACCCGCATACGCTGCACGTGCACGCGCAGAGCAACAAGCAGGGTCAGATCATCGTCACGATGGCCTACGACGAGGGCACCCCGGGCGATATCTCGACGGGCACGCGCTACACGCCTGTCGTGGTCAACACCACCGAGCTCGTCGACGTGCCGGTGACGAAGATCTGGGTCGATGACGACAACGCCGAGGGTCTGAGGCCCGCGCAGGTCACCGTCCAGCTGCTCGCCGACGACGTGCCTGTCGACGGCAAGACGCTCACGCTCTCCGCGAGCGACGTCTCCGAGGACAACGCGAGCGTCTGGCGGAAGTCCTTCACCGACCTGCCGAAGTACAACGCCGCCGGCGAGGAGATCGCCTACACCGTGACCGAGAACGCGGTCGCCGGCTACAGCACCACGTACGACGAGGCGACGCACCTCAAGGTCACGAACACGCTCATCACCGAGGATGTGGCCGTCAAGAAGGTCTGGGACGACGATTCCGACCGCGATGGCAAGCGCCCGGCCAGCGTCACGCTCACGGCCCAGGCCGGCGGAGAGAACGTGTCCGGCGTCGCCGACAAGACGCTCGTCGTCACCGGCGCAGCCGATGTGAACGAGTGGACCGGCACCTTCGAGGACCTGCCGAGCTACGATGCCGCGGGCCACAAGATCGCGTGGACCGTCGACGAGCTCACGGCCGACGTGCCCGCGGATTACACGAAGACCGTGACCGCCAAGCAGGACGGCAGCTTCACCGTCACCAACTCCTACACGCCCAAGACCACCGAAGTCGAGGCCGCCAAGGTCTGGGACGACAAGGACAACCAAGACGGCGAGCGCCCGGATAACGTGACGATCAGGCTCAAGGCCGATGGCAACGATGCCACGTACGCCGACGACACGGCAGTCGCCCCGGCGATCATCGCCAAGGACGCCACCGACGAAGCTGCGACCGTCGAGTTCACCGGCCTGCCGAAGTACCGCGACCACGGCGTCGAGATCGTCTACACCGTCACCGAGGATGCGGTGACCGACTACAGCACCGAGATCACGGGCAACGCCGCCGACGGCTTCGTCGTGACGAACAGCTACACGCCCGACGAGACCTCCGTCACCGTGACGAAGGTCTGGAGCGATGCGGACAACCAGGACGGCAAGCGTCCCGGCAGCGTCCAGATCCAGCTGTATGCGGGTGCCAACGCGCAGGGTGCGCCGGTGACGCTCGACGGAACCGAGGACACCCCGTGGACGTACACGTGGACCAAGCTGCCCGTGAAGAGCAACGGCACCGACATCGCCTACACGGTCGCCGAGCTCGACGAGGATGGCGACGCGATTCCCACCACAGGCGGTGCGTACAACGACGACTACGACGCCTCCTACTCCGGTGACGCCACCGTGGGCTTCACGGTCACGAACGCGCACGAGCCCGAGACCGTGACGGCGAACGTCGAGAAGGTCTGGGACGACGCGAACAACCAGGACGGCAAGCGTCCGGAGAGCGTGACCGCCCAGCTCCTCGCCGACGATGAGGCCGTCGCAGGCAAGACCGTCGAGCTCACCGGCTCCGCCTGGAGCGGCTCGCTCGCCGACCTGCCGAAGTACCGCGACCACGGCATCGAGATCGCCTACACGTTCGAGGAGACCGCGGTTCCCGATGGCTACGAGGTGAGCTACGCCACCGCCAACGGCAAGACCACCATCACGAACAAGCACGTGCCCGAGACCGTGACGGTGCCCGTCAAGAAGATCTGGGATGACAACGCGAACCAGGACGGCAAGCGTCCCGAGAGCGTGACCGTCAACCTGAAGGCCGGCGACGACGTGGTCGCCAGCAAGACGATCGGCGAGGCCGATGGCTGGGCGTACACGTTCGAGAAGGATTCGCGCGACCAGGCGCTGCCTAAGTACAGCAGCGGCACCGAGATCGCCTACACCGTCACCGAGAACACGGTTGCCGACTACAGCACCGAGATCACCGGCACCGTCGCCGACGGCTTCACCGTCACGAACACGCATACGCCCATCACGCGCAAGGTCTCCGTCACCAAGGCATGGGACGACGATGCCAACCGCGACGGTATGCGCGACGACGTGATCGTCCACCTCTACAAGCGCACGGCAGACGGCCTCGTGCAGGTTGCCGTGCCCTACCGGACCATCTACGGCACCGCCACGGAAGAGGCGGATCGCACGGCGATGTGGGAGAACCTGCCGGTCTATGAGAACGGCACCGCAATCGAGTACACCGTGCTCGAGGAGTCGGTCCACGGCTACACGGCAACCTACACCTACAACGGCGCCGCAGGCGACCGCGCGACCCTCGTGAACGCCGACGCGGCCGTCACCGTGAGCAACAACCACGTGCCGGCCGTGACCGAGGTCACCGTCACCAAGGTCTGGGACGACCGCAACGATGCGGACGGCAAGCGCCCGGAGGACGGCGTTCAGGTGCAGCTCTACGCCGACGGCACGGCGCAGGGCGACCCGGTGACGCTCGACGGCACCACCGAGGATACCCCGTGGACCCACACGTGGACGGGCCTGACCGCCAACAAGAACGGCGAGGACGGCTCCGAGCCCATCGTCTACACCGTGGACGAGGTCGCGACGAGCGTGCCCGACGGTTACACCAAGACGGTCACGGGCGACCAGGCGACCGGCTTCACGATCGTCAACAGCCATGTGCCCGACACCACCGAGGTGAAGGTCCGCAAGATCTGGGACGACGGCGACAACGTCGACGGCACGCGCCCGGCGAGCGTGGAGGTGCGCCTGCTGGCCGACGGCAAGGACACCGGCAAGACCGCCACGATCGGCGCGTCCGGCAAGGCCACGTTCACCGACCTGCTGCTCCACGACGATGCGGGCGAGGCCATCCCCTACTCCGTGGTCGAGGAGAGCGAGCTCGAGCTCGCCAGGGCCGGCTACAACGGCGGCATCGACAACTACAGCGCGCCCACGGCCGCGGAGGCCGAGACAAGCGGCGCCGACGAGGGCTTCTACGTGATCACCAACGTGCACGAGCCCGAGACCATCGACGTCACGGTCACGAAGGTCTGGCAAGATGCGGCAGACAGCACTGGTCGCCCGACGGCAGCCGAGTTCGCCGGCATGGTCGAGCTCCGCGCCAACGGAATCGCCGATGGCGACGAGACACCCGATGTCACGGACAACGGCGACGGCACCTACACCGTCACCTTCACCGACCTGCCGAAGAACGAGCGCGTCGAGGGCGTCACGAGTGCCATCGACTACACCGTGGTCGAGGACGGAGACGCGCTCGAGGCCGCCGGCTACGCCGCGAAGGTCCCCAGCGCTGCCGACGGCGACACGCTCGTGAGCACGCTCGAGGCCGATACGACCACCGTCTCCGGCACGAAGGCCTGGGACGAGCCCGCTGCCTACGAGCGCGATCACGTCAACGAGAACGAGGTGCACCTCACGTTGACCCGCACGGCCTCCGGCAAGACCGAGGTGGTCCGCGATGCGGAGCCCGAGTGGAGCGATGTGAACAACAACGGCTACGCGGAGACCTACACGTTCAGCGGCCTCGAGGCCAGCGATGAGAACGGCAACGAGTACGCCTACGAGGTCACCGAGGCGCCGATCGCCGGCTACACCACGAGCTACAGCGGCGAGGGCAATTTCGACATCGAGAACAAGATGATCCTCACCGACGTCTCCGGCACGAAGCTGTGGCTCGGCGACGCGGGCCTGGATATGCGCCCGGCCAAGATCGGCCTCAACCTCATGAACGGCACGACCGAGGTCGCCAGCCAGGATGTCACCGGCAGCGCGACGGACAGCCGCTGGACCTACACGTTCGAGAACGTGCCGGCCTACGACGAGAACGGCGCCCCCATCGACTACACGGTGACCGAGGATGCGGTCGACGGCTACAAGACGACTTACCTGCTCGGCGGCCGCGCCATCGTCAACGAGGCGCAGACCGTCGACGTGCCCGTCAAGAAGATCTGGGACGACAATGAGAATCAGGACGGCAAGCGCCCGACGAAGCTCACCATCAACTTGCTCGCCAACGGCGCCGCAACCGACAAGAGCATCGAGCTGACCGGCGCCACCGACACCTGGACCGGCACGCTCACCGGCCTGCCCGAGTTCGACGCGGACGGCGACTCGATCGCCTACACGGTCGAGGAGGGCACCGAGGCCTCGGCCAAGGGCTACACGCTCAAGAGCACGACCGGCAGCGCCGAGACGGGCTACATCCTCACGAACACCTACGATCCCGAGAAGGTCAAGGTGACCGTCTCCAAGACGTGGGTTGGCGACGACCCGAGCCAGCGTCCCGACAGCGTCGGGTTCACGCTGCTCGCCGATGGCGACGTGGTCGAGGGCAAGTCCGTCACGCTCCTCAAGAGCGACGACTGGGCACCCAAGACCATCGAGGGCCTCGACCGCTACGACCACGGCAAGGCCATCACCTACCAGGTGGTCGAGGACGATGTCGAGGGCTACGTCACCACGCCGTCGCGCAGCGTTGCCGAGAACGGCGACGTGACCTACGCGTTCACGAACACGCGCAGCCCCGAGACCGTCGCCATCTCCGGCGAGAAGCTGTGGCTGGGCGACTCCGCCGAGACGCGCCCGGCCAGCGTCACCATCCAGCTGCAGGCCGATGGCGTTGACGTCGCGGGCAGGACCGACACCATCTCCGGCGAGGACGACCTGTGGTCCTACGAGTTCACGGACCTGCCGCGCTACAACGGCACGCACGAGATCGTCTACACCGTGAAGGAGCTCAGCGTGCCCGGCTATGCGACGCGGACGATCAAGGCCGGACGCGACACGCACGACAACCTCAAGGTGGCCGGCTTCGTGAACACGCCCACCACGACCGAGGTCAAGGTAACCAAGACCTGGGACGACGCGGATGATCAGGACGGCCTGCGCCCCAACAACGTCACGCTCACGGCCAAGGCCGGCGGCACGGGCGTCAAGAACGTGGCCGACCGCACGCTCGTGGTCACCGGAGCGGCCAACTCCAACTCGTGGACCGGCACGTTCGAGAACCTGCCGAGCTTCGATGCCGAGGGTCACGCGATCGAGTGGACCGTCGAGGAAGCCGAGCGCGACGTGCCCGACGGCTACGAGCCGAGCGTCACGGGCGACGCCGAGACTGGCTTCACCGTCACCAACAAGCACGTGCCTGCGACCATCTCGGTCAAGGCGACCAAAGTCTGGGACGATGCCGACGACCAGGATGGCAAGCGCCCGGATGAGGTGACGGTCAACCTCAAGGCGGACGGTGCGGCGGCCAAGCACGCCGACGGAACCGCCGTCGAGGCCCAGAAGATCGCCAAGGACGCCGCCGACGATGCTGCGACCGTCACCTTCGTCAACCTGCCGAAGTACCGCAACCACGGCATCGAGATCGCCTACACCGTCACCGAGGATGCGGTGGCCGAGTACAAGACCACGATCACCGGCGATGCGACGACGGGCTACACCATCACGAACAAGCACGTGCCCGAGACGACGAGCGCCACGGTCAAGAAGGTCTGGGACGACGCGGACAACCAGGACCGCAAGCGCCCGGCCTCCATCGAGATGACGCTCTCCGGTGGCGCCGAGCCGCAGAAGATTACGCTCAACGCCGACGGCGAGTGGACCGGCACGATCGAGAACCTCCCCGTGTACGCGAACGGCCAGCAGATCGCCTACAGCTGGACCGAGGGCGAGATGCCCGAGGGCTACACGCAGACGGGCAAGGACGTCGACGGCACCGTCACGACGTTCACGAACAAGTACGATCCCGAGAAGACGGCCATCACCGTCAAGAAGGCCTGGGACGATGACTCCGACCGCGACGGCATCCGCCCGACGGCAGACGAGTTCGCCGCGATGGTGCACCTGCTCGGCAACGGCGCCGAGGTCGAGGGCGCGCAGGCAAGCGTCACCGACAACGGCGACAACACTTACACGGTGAGCTACACCGGCCTGCCGAAGAAGGCCGACGGCACCGAGATCGACTACACCGTGCGCGAGGATCTCGTCGACGGCTACACGGCCAAGGAAAACAAGCAAACGGCCGATGACGACGAGACCATCACCAACGTGCACAAGGTCGAGTACACGTCCGTCTCCGGCACGAAGGTCTGGATCGGCGACAAGCCCGCCGACCGCCCGGAGAGCATCACCATCAACCTGATGGCCGACGGCTCCCCCGCCCTCGATGCCGACGACGAGCCCATCACGGCCACGGTTACCGCGGACGACAGATGGTCGTGGACGTTCAGCAACCTGCCGAAGTTCGCCAACGGCTCCGAAATCTCCTACACGATGGAGGAGACCGAGCCGGCCAACTACGAGAAGCAGGAGCTGCTCGGCGGCAAGGTGATCCTGAACACCTTCCAGCCGATCGAGCTCACCGTCACGAAGGTCTGGGACGACGACAGCGACCAGGACGGCTTCCGCCCGCACGACATCGCCATCGACCTCCGCGCCGACGGCGAGTCCTACCAGACTGTGACCCTCACCGGTGCCGCCGACACGTGGACCGCGACGGTCAAGGACCTGCCGCAGTACAACGCCGACGGCTCCGAGATCGAGTGGACCATCGTCGAGCCCACCGTGCCCGCGGGTTACGGCGAGCCGACGATCGACAACGACACCCTCACCATCACCAACACCCACGAGACCGGCGCCGTCACCGTCACCGTCAACAAGACATGGGACGACGATGGAGACGCGCAGGGTCTGCGCGGTCCGGTGACCATGTATCTCTTCGCCGATGGCGAGCAGGTCGGTTCCTACGAGCTCTCCGGCACCGACAAGAAGGCCGACGACGCGAACGTCTGGACCCACACGTTCGGCAACCTCGACCGCTACGCGGACGGCCACGAGATCCTCTACCAGGTCTTCGAGGACCGCGAGGCTCTGCCCGAGGACTACTCGAGCAAGCTCGTGTCGCGCGATGTCGACGAGCACGGCAACGTGACCTACGAGATCGAGAACGCCTACGAGCCCGAGACCCTGACCATCACCGGCCAGAAGCTGTGGCTCGACGGCGGCGATGCCGACCTCACGCGTCCGGGCATCGATGACGTGACCTTCACGGCAACCGGCTCCGACGACTCGACGCACACCGCCACGGTCGCGGAGAGCAGCGCCGATGTCTGGACCTACACGTTCGCCGACCTGCCGCGCTACGCTGGCGGCGAGAAGGTGACGTACGAGATCGAGGAGCTCGAGCTCGACGGCTACGACAGCCGCGCCCTCACCTCCTCCATCGACTCCGACACGGTGCTCGGCTTCGTCAACACCCCGAAGACCACCGAGGTCAAGATCGAGAAGGTCTGGGATGACGACGGCAACCGCGACGGCAAGCGCCCGAAGAGCATCGACATCGACCTCTACGCCGACGGCGACGACGATCCCTACAAGACCGTGACGCTCACCGGTTCCACCGACACATGGACCACGACGGTCAAGGACCTGCCGCAATACAACGGCGCGGGCGACGAGATCGAGTGGACCGTCGACGAAGCCCAGGTCGCCGGCTACGACGAGCCGGAGATCACGGGCGACGCCGAGAACGGCTTCACCGTCACCAACACCTACGAGCCCGAGACCACGACGATCGACGTCACCAAGATCTGGGACGATGCCGACGACCAGGACGGCAAGCGCCCCGCCAGCCTCATGGTCTATCTGCTCGCCGACGGCAAGCAGATCGCCAGCTACCAGCTCGACGACTCCGACGAGAGCGCCGACGACGCGAACGTCTGGGAGTACACGTTCGAGGAGGACGACGAGGGCAACGCGCTGCCGCTCTACCGCGACGGCGGCCAGGAGGTCCTCTACGTCGTGACCGAGGCGGCGGTCGAGGACTACACGCCCAGCGTCACCGGCGACGCCGAGAACGGTTTCGAGTTCAAGAACAGCTACACGCCCGGCAAGACGTCCGTGACCGTGACGAAGGCCTGGGACGATGCCGACAACCAGGACGGCAAGCGTCCGGAGAGCGTCACCGTCGAGCTCCTCGCAGACGAACAGGAGACGGGCAAGACGCTCACGCTCACGGAGGACGAGGGCTGGACCGGCACGTTCACCAACCTCGACACGCATGCCAACGGCGAGCTAATCGAATACACAGTCGCCGAGTCCAACGTTCCCGAGGACTACGAGTCCGATATCACCGGCGATGACGTCAAAGGCTTCATCGTCACCAACACGCACGAGCCCGCGACGAAGACCATCGGCATCACGAAGGTCTGGGACGACGACAGCGACATCGACGGCAACCGTCCCGACAGCGTCAAGGTGCGCCTGCTCGCAGATGGCGTGGACACCGGCAAGACCGTCACCCTCACGGCCGAAAACGCCGCCGAGGGCGACGGCGACACGTGGGTGCGAGAGGATGCGTTCGCCGACCTGCCCGTCAACGCGAACGGCGAGGAGATCGCCTACACCGTCGTGGAGAAGGACGACCTCACGCTCGCGAAGGCCGGCTACAACGGCGGCGTCGAGAACTACGTCTCCCCCACCCCCGTGGAGGTCGAGGGCGGCTTCAAGATCACGAACACCTACGAGCCGCCGACCACGAGCGCCACGGTCGTCAAGGTCTGGGACGACGCCGACAACCAAGACGGCATCCGCCCGGCCTCGATCGACATGACGCTCTCCGGTGGCGCCGAGCCCCAGACGGTGACGCTCAGCGAGCGCAACGACTGGACAGCCACCATCGACGACCTGCCCGTCTATGTGGACGGCAAGGAAGCCGAGTACACCTGGAGCGAGGATGAGACCGCGCTGCCCGAGGGCTATGAGCAGACGGGCTCCGTCACCGAGGGCACGGTCACGACGATCACGAACAGCCACGAGACCGCGACCGTCGAGGCGACCGTCACCAAGAAGTGGGACGACGCGAGCGATCAGGATGGCCTGAGGCCCGGCAAGGTGACCGTGCAGCTGCTCGCCGACGGCAAGCCCTATGGCGATCCCATCGAGGTCACCGGCGAGGGCAACACCTGGACGAAGACCGTCAGCGGCCTGCCCGAGCACAAGGGCAACGGCGAGAAGATCGTCTACACCTTCGAGGAGACCGACGTGCCCGCCGGTTACGAGGCGAGCATCTCCGAGAATGGTCTGGAGATCACGAACAAGCACGTGCCCGCCACCGAGAAGGTGCACGTGGTCAAGGGCTGGAACGACGACGCGGACCGCGACGGCCTGCGCCCGACCGTCGGCGAGTTCGTCGACAGCGTGACGCTGACCGCCGACGGCGACCCGGTCGACGCGACGCCCGAAACCCTGCAGGTCGGCGGCGCCTACCTGCTCACCTACTCCGACCTGCCGGTCTACGCGGACGGCAAGGCCATCGAGTACGGCTTCGAGGAGGATCTCGACGACTACACGATCGAGAGCCAGACCGATGACGTCACGATCGACGAGGGCTGCGGCATCATCCGCATCGTGAACAAGCATGTGCCCGAGACGACCGCCGTCGAGTTCGAGAAGGTCTGGAACGACAACAACGACCAGGACGGCAAGCGTCCCGAGAGCATCACCGTGAACCTGCGGGCCGACGGACGCGTGGTCGACGAGGAGACGGTCGGTGCCGACGACGATTGGGCCGGCTCGTTCGAGAACCTGCTCGCCAACGAGAACGGCGCGGCGATCGAGTACACCGTGACCGAGCACAACGTGCCCGACTACACGCTCGACGGCATCGAGAACACCGCGGCCGAGGGCGAGACGCCGCACTTCACCATCACGAACGAGTACACGCCCGAGGAGACCTCCGTCACGGTGACGAAGGTCTGGAACGACGCGGACGACGTGGACGGCCTGAGGCCCGACGAGGTCGAGGTCGAGCTCTTCGCCGATGGCGGCGATGAGGCGGTCGACTCGCACGTGCTGACCGCCGACGAGGATTGGTCGTACACGTTCGACGAGCTGCCCGCCTACAAGGACGGCGAGGCGATCGTCTACACCACGGCCGAGGCCGAGGTGCCCGAGGGCTACACGAGCACGGTCGACGAGGACGGCCTGACCATCGTGAACACGCACGAGCCCGCCAAGGGCGCGATCGACGTCACGAAGGTCTGGGCCGGCGACACGGCCGACCTGAGGCCCGACCACGTGACCTACGTGCTCAAGGCCGACGGCACGGAGATCGACGAGGTCACCGTGACCGGCGACATGACCGCCTCGTGGAGCGACCTGCCCGTCTACGCCGACGGCAAGAAGATCAAGTACACCGTCGAGGAGAAGGACGTGGCCGACGGCTACACGGCCTCGTACGATCCCGCGGCCGCCTTCGAGCTCGAAGCCGAAGGCACGAAGGCCGTCACGGTCACGAACGCCTACCAGCTCGAGCCCATCGAGGCGCAGGTCACGCTCGTGAAGACCATCGATGCGGCCGATCTGGTCGAGCTCGAGGCCGATCAGTTCGAGTTCCAGCTGATCGAGGACGGCGAGGTCAAGGCCACGGCGAAGAACGCCGCCGACGGCACCGTGACCTTCGATGCGATCGAGTACGCGGCCGACGGCACGCACACCTACACCATCCACGAGTCCTCCACCGCGGAGGCCGGTTGGACGAACGCCGACGACATCACCGTCACCGTCAAGGTGACGAACAACGGCGACGGCACGCTCAGCGTCAACGGCACGCGCGCCGAGGATGGCGAGCCCGTCGAGGTAGCCGCCGGCACGATGACGAACGTCTTCGAGCCCGTCGGCAGCTTCACGATCGGCGCCGAGAAGGCGCTCACCGGCCGCGACTTCCTCGACAGCGACGTGTTCACGTTCCTGCTCGAGGCGACCGGCGACAACGCCGCCACCGCGCCGATGCCCGCGAAGACCTGGTACGAGCTCAAGGGCTCCGACGCGCTCGGCCAGATCGCCGGCGGCGCCGAGAAGGCCGGCTTCGACTTCGGAAGCGTGAGGCTCACGCGCGACATGGTCGGCGAGACGTTCACCTACACGGTGCACGAGACCGTGGGCGGCGCAGGCGGCGTCACCTACGACGGTGCCACGAAGACCATCAAGGTCAAGGTCGTCGCCAACGAGGACGGCACGCTCGGCTACGAGCTGCTCGAGGACACGGTGCTCAAGCCGCTGTTCACCAACGAGTACAAGCTGCCCGACAACGAGGTGACCCTCACCGCGAAGAAGACGCTCACCGGCCGCCCGCTGGCCGAGGGCGAGTTCACCTTCCGCGTGGTCGACACCGACGGCGATGTCGTGGCCGAGGCGACGAACAAGGCCGATGGCACCATCGCCTTCCCGGCCTTCACGCTCGTCGATCCCGGCACGTACAACTACACGATGTCCGAGGTCATCCCCGCCGATGCGGACAAGGTCGAGGGCATGGCGTACGACTCCACCGTCCACAACGTGCAGGTCGTGATCGACGACAGCGCGCAGGAGGGCAAACCCGTCGTCACCGTGAAGTACGACAACGGCGACACTCCCCCGACGTTCGCCAACGAGTACAGCTCGCGCCTCATCACCGTGAGCGCCACGAAGCAGTGGGCCAACGACGAGGGCAACGAGACGATGCGCGGCGATGTGGTCCTCCACCTCGTGCAGACGCGCGATGGCGAGGATGTCGAGATCGGCTCCAAGACGATCGCGGCCGATGCCACCGGCGACGCGCTGACCGTGAAGTGGGAGAACCAGCCGGTGGAGATCGACGGACGCGCGGTGGCCTACACCGTGACCGAGGACAAGATCGACGGCTACACCGCCTCCTACGCGAGTGAGACCGACGAGAACGGCAACATCGCGTTCACGGTCACGAACACACGCTACGCGAACATCGAGACCGAGCTCGTCGACCGCGTCGAGGCCGTCAAGGTCTACGACGACGACCGCGATCCGCAGCCGACGCATCCGAGCGTGGACCTGCGCCTCATCGGCATCGATCCCGGTGATGCGGACACGGGCACCGGCGAGGGCGTCGTGCGCTACGCGTTCGAGTCGACGGCGAGCGAGGCCAGCGGCTGGAAGGCCGTCTGGGAGGACGTCCCGGCGACGTTCAACGGCCGTGCACTCCAGTACGAGGTGCGCGAGGTCACGCCGACCGGCTACGTGCTCGACTCCATCGAGCCGGCAGGCCCGGTTACGCTCGATGCCGAGGCCGCCGAGCCCACCGTGTTCACGGTGACGAACATCCCGGCGACCCCGACGGGCGATGTCGTGGCCACGAAGAGCTGGCTCGACGACAACGATCGCGACGGCAAGCGCGTGCCCACCGTGCTCGTGCTCCAGAAGTCGACCGATGACGGCGCGACGTGGACGGCTGTCGAGGATGCCGACCTCGCGGGCGCCGAGATGGCGACCTCGACGGACGGCGAGAACTGGACCGCAGCCGAGATGGCCGCCTCCTACGACGTCAACGTGAACGACGGCGTGCAGCACGTGCGCTGGACCGGCCTGCCCACGATGACGGTCCTGCCCGCCGCGGACGATGCGGACGGCAACGCCACCGGCATGGCCGACGAGGCGACCGACGACGAGGCCGAGGGCGACGACGCTGCCGGCGATGACGCCGAGGGCGGCGTGACCGTCGAGGACGAGGAGCCGGCCGACGAGGGCGATGGCTCCGATGACGCGGCCGCCGAGGATGACGGCACCGTCACCGACATGGCCGACTCCCCCGCTGCTGGTGTCGAGGCCGCGGTGCTCTACCGCATCGTCGAGACCGATGCCTCCGGCAAGGACGCCAACGACGCCGAGTCGGCGCTGCATCAGGCCGGCTACCAGGCGGTCGTCTCCCAGACCGGCGACGGCTCCTGGAGCGTCTCCAACGTCCACACGCCCGATGTGCAGGACGTCGCGGTCAAGGTCGGCTGGTCCGACAGCGACCGCCCGGCTGCCGTCCAGCGTGGCGAGATCGTCTACGAGCTGATCGCGGACGGCGCGGTCGTCGACACGGTCACGCTCTCCGGCGAGGATGCCACCACCTGGAACGGAACGTGGACCGACCTGCCCGTCTACCGCGACGGCGGCGAGCTCATCGTCTACGAGGTGCGCCAGTCCACGACGCCCGACGGTTACACCGGTGCCCCGACGGATAGCGAGACCGGCGAGGTCATCGCGCCCGTCGAGAACGGCGTCGCGGTCATAACGAACACCTACAACGGCCAGGGCGTCGACATCGCCGCCGTGAAGGTCTGGAAGAACAAGGACGGCGAGGTCATCGAGCCCAAGACGCAGGTCAACGTGCCCGAGACGACGTTCGAGCTCGTCAAGGCCGTCGGCGACGGCGAGCCGGTGCTCACGGGCGACCGCAAGACCATCGGCAACATCGCGCTGACCGACACGGTGCGCGTCGAGTGGACCGACCTGCCGGCCTATGAGAACGGCGAGCCGGTCGTCTACCGCATCGACGAGGTCTCCGGCACCGTCGGCTCCGGGTCCTTCGACCTCGAGGGCTACGAGCAGACCACGGAGGAGGACGGCACGATCGTCTACACCTTCACGAACAAGCTGAAGATCGACAAGTACGATCCGACGAACCCGGACGACCCGATCGGCGACGATGACGTCATCAAGATCACGTACATCGACCCGCTCAACTCCGAGGGATCGCAGCTCGTGCTCGCGCAGGAGGGCCTGCGCAAGGCGGTGGCCGAGGAGCAGCAGCTCAAGGTCGTCGGCGGCGAGCTCTTCCCCGGCGATCCGGACTCCCCCGATGGCACGCCCATCGAGACGACGGTGCCCGGCGGCCCGACGCATAGCGGCCACACGTTCACCGGCTGGCTGCTCAACAAGGACCAGTACGGCGACTACGTGCTCGTCGCGCAGTACGACGAGACGCCGGAGCAGAAGCAGGTCATGGTCGTGTACGTCGACCCGCTGACCGGCAACACCATCGTCAAGGAGCAGCAGGTCGACGCGAACAAGAAGGGTTCCGTGACGCCGCCGGCCGACCCGTCGCACGATGGTTACACCTTCATCGAGTGGCGCAAGGCGACCGACATGGCCGGAAACGACATCTGGGTCGCGACGTACAAGTGCAAGTGCCCGACGAACTGCGACGACTGCAAGAACGGCAGCTCGGGTGGCAACGGCAGCGGTAGCGGCTCGGGTGGCGACTCCGCTGACGGGACGAGCGTCAAGAGCAGCGGCGTGATTCCGCGCACGTCCGACGGCGCGCCGATCCCGATGGCGGCCGGCCTGGCCATCCTCGGAGCTGGCTTCGTAGTGACAGCGGCCCTCACCCGCAAGCGCGCCACCAAAGGCGGCAAGCACGCGAGGTAAGCAAGCGACGGCATAGCAGCCAACGCAAGCGCACCAGGGGCCCGGGAAAAATCCCGGGCCCCTAGCATTGTGCCCGCACCCCAACTGCAAGCGCCCGCAAGCCAGCAAGCCGCAAGCCACAAGTGCCCGCACCCGCAACCCGCAAGCCACAACCCGCAAACGCCCCGCGCCCCACGCGCAACCGCAACACCTGCTCCCATTTCTTTCGGAAAAGGACGTCTAGGATGCCCTTTTCCGAAAGAAATGGTCGAGAAACGCCACTTTTTGCGTTTTCGGACGTCCTATTTCGAACGAAATGGTCAAGGCTCTTGTGCTCGTTTCTTCGCAAATCCGAGCCTTCTTGCTCGTCATTTCCACCTACCCCCCCTCATGCATGCGTCATCAAAACATGGCCATTTACCTGCAGTGTTAAGGTTCTGTTTAGCCTCTGTTCAGTTTCTGGTTGAACATTGTTTGGGTTTTGCTTGGATTCTGCTTCGGAATCAGTAAGGTTCGTGGTGTAGCGTTGAGTGCATGAAGATGATACTTACAGCCCAGACAGCGTCATCGTTCTGGAGAACGCATGGCCTTGGCTCCACCCGGGAGTCGACGCTGACGCACGCCGACGACGCCGTCATCGCGCATGCAGCACTTGAAGCGCTTCCGAATATCGCAGACACCGAGGCGGGTTCGCCGCTCCACCTGCTGATCACCGATCCGGATAAGAAGCGAGCGCTTCGCGGAATCGCCTGCCACCAGTGGAATGGTGAGCTCCCGCCCGGATCGCTTCGTCAGATTTCGGAAGGCGTCTTCGTCTCATCGCCTGAGATGTGTTTCGTACAATTCTGCGCATCGAATTCGCTCGCCCATTCCGTGCAATATGGCATGGAGCTTTGCGGGACTTATGCCCTGGGGTTGAACGATGGGGAGACAAAATACGACTTTGGGCCTCTCACGAGCCTAGAACGGCTCGCATCCTATACTCGTGCTTGCGAGGGACGACGTGGCACAAAAATGGCAAGACGCGCGCTCAAGCATATCCTCGAGGGCGCGGCATCGCCGCTTGAGACTATCGTGTTGATGCTTTTGTGCATGCCCGTACAGCACGGCGGGTACAACCTGCCCGCACCAATCCTCAACGAAGAAATTCCGCTCAACGACGAACAGAGGAGGATGGCAGGAGTGACACATTTCCGAGGAGATCTCTCTTGGTCGGACAAGAATCTCATCGTGGAATACAACAGTTCGGAATTCCATACGGGGAGAAGCAAGGAATGCCGCGACTACCACCGAGGTAACGTGCTGACGTTCCTGAACAGAAAGGTGATTTATCTATCGTGGGGTATGGTCGTGGATCTCATCCTGTTCGACAAGACCTGCGCCATGCTGGCGGAGGAGCTCGGGCATCACGACCGCTCGCGCATGTCGAGCGGCGAGCGCATGGACCGGCGTGTCACCCTACGAAGCCAAATCATGTACCCAAACCCCCATTGGCGCCTTTGAACTCGCTCCGCCTGCTCGCCATCGTCGGCACCTTTGAGCTCGCCTCGCTTGATCGCCATTTTTATCACCTTTGAAACGTATCCTGCCTGCTCGGCGCCGACACCCCTGACCCTCGCCCGCCCGCTCCCATTTCTTTCGGAAAAGGACGTCTAGGATGCCCTTTTCCGAAAGAAATGGTCGAGAAACGCCACTTTTTGCGTTTTCGGACGTCCTATTTCGTGCAAAAAGGGCAAGCAAGGCTTGCGTTACGAACACAGCAGCGCGTTTCGCGCACGCGAAGCGCGGGTTGTGCAAGCGTTACGGGGCCAACTCATTCCCTATAATGGGAGCATGACCAACACGGCCGACATCCAGAACACGCCCACGACGATGCCCGAGACGGTGTCCGCGCACGCACCCACTCCTGCTGCCACACCCGAAGGCGGGGGCGATGCTGCGGGTTCGCCCGAATCCGCGCATGCGTTGGTGCCTGCGCCGGAGGGCGAAGCTGCGCCTGCGCCCGCGGATGCGCCTGCACCTGCGGATGCACTTGCGCCTGCGGCTGTCGCACCCGAAGGCGGTGGTGAAGCTGTGAGTGGGGCGGCTACGGGGAAGACCAAGCCCGACCGCGGGGTCACGCGGGGCGATATCGCGAAGTTCTGCGTGCTCATCGCGATCATCGGTGGCTCTATCGCGCTGACGATCTTCCTGTGGCCCTACATCAGGCAGCTCTCGACGCAGGAGGGCATGCAGCAGCTCATCAGCACCGTGCGCAGCAGCGGCCCGCTGGCCGTGGGCGTGCTGCTCCTCCTGCAGTTCGCGCAGGTCATCATCGCATTCATCCCGGGCGAGGTCGTGCAGGTCGTAGCGGGCATCCTCTACGGACCCGTATGGGGAACCATCATCATCCTCTGCGGCGCGCTCGGCTCGACCGTCATCATCTACCACCTCGTGCAGAAACTCGGCACGCCGTTCGTCTCGAAGATGGTGCCCGCCGAAACGCAGGAGAAGCTCGGCTTCATCACGCGCACGTCGCGCATCGACGCGATCGTGTTCGTGCTGTTCCTGATCCCCGGGCTGCCCAAGGACCTCATCACGTACCTCGTCGCGCTCACCGATGTGCGCAAGAGCAGGTTCTTCCTCTTCAGCACGCTCGGCCGCGCACCGGGCGTCATCGTGACGAGCTTCGCCGGCTCATCGCTCGCCGGGGGCAACTGGATGACCCTCGCCATCATCGTCGGCATCGCAGTCGTGATCCTCGTGATCTTCTTCCTGCTGCGCGACAAGGTGATGGCCTTCTTCAACCGCTTCGCCGACGAGCACCGCAAGGAAGGGTAGCCGCCTTTCGGAAGCGGACCGCGCAGGAGGAACGGGGCGCTCCGAGCGAGAGCGGGAAACGGGCGGACGCCGCGAGGATTGCGAATTAGTGTACACAAGTTGCCGAAACCCCCCCCGTTTTCGAACAGCAAAACCGAAGTTTTTTCGAACTTGTGTACACAAATTTGACGACAACGACGACGACCGTCATTGCCACGGTCCCTGCAGTCTGTAACCGCCTCGCTACGGCAGCCACTCGTGGGCTATGGCGCAGATCTCCCGGAGCACGTACGTGGGGACGAGCCACCAGGCCGTCTTGGCGCACACGGCACCGGCCTCGAGGCCCTGCTCGCGCGCGATGAGCTGGGCGCGGTACTGGTGATAGCCGTTCGTCACGAGCGCGAGATCGCGCGAGAGGCCGCGCTCCTCGATGATGGCCTTCGCATTGGCGATGTTCTCCACCGTCGTCGTCGACTCATCCTCCTTGATGAGACGGTCGGGATCGATGCCCATGTCGACGAGATAACGGTACATGCACTCGGCCTCCGAGATGTCCTCGGCATCTCCCTGCCCGCCGGCGAGGATGCACACCGCATCCGGATGCTCCTCGAGATAGTCGGCGGCCGCCTCGATGCGATGGTAGAGCGACAGGCTCGGCACCGTGCCGCGCACCTTGCAGCCGAGCGCCACGACGGTTGCGTTCTCCGCAGGCGCCTTGGCAAGCGCGCCGGCGATATGGACACCTGCAACAGCGCCCACGGCGATCGCCGCCACCACGACGGCACCGACGATGCAGAGCACGACCCGTCCGGCCATCCCCTGCCATATGTGCGCGATGCCGCTGTTGACGGCTCGGAAGAAGATGCCGTAGAGCAGCAGCACGAGCCCGATGGCGATGCCGAGCACGCTGCCGAGATTGACCGCGCTGCGCGCAAGGGGCAGCGCGAACATGCCCAGCACGAGCACGCCGACCACTATCAGCACCACGCTATGCATGCGTTTCCGCCCCATCTGATCTCCCCGCCGAACCCGATGCATCAAAGACGGCAGTCATCCCTGCTCATCGGCCTTTCAGCTCCCCAATCGCCGCCAGCGCATTGCGCAGGCTCGCCTCGAGGCGCTCGTAAGCATATGCGCCGCGCTCGTCCTCGGGCGGGGCATCCGTCTCCAGCAGAAGCTGTGCGGCGGGAATCGCCTTGATGTACTCGCGTCCCCGGCGCGACGCCGCCATCATCTCGTTGACCGAGAAAAGGCAGCCCGCCCGCACGGCCCGCTGCAGCTCGTCGGACGAGCCCGAGAACCAGTGGAAGATACACGTGCAATTCCCGAGCGCGCCCGCGCCCTCCAGGATATCGAGCACCGTCCCCGCGCTGCGTACGGCGTGAATCGAGAGCGTGCATCCGCCCCGCTCCCCCGCCAGCGCGGCGATGGCCTCGAACGCCACGGTCTGCGCATCGCGCGTCGCGCCCGCGCGCTTGCCGAAGTCCAATCCGACCTCGCCCACGAAGCGCGTCCCCGACGCCTCGAATGCCTCCGAGAACGCCTGAATCTGCGCGTGAGGGTCTTCCCGCACCCACCACGGGTGCAAGCCCAAACCGACCGACACGTTGGAATACGGAGCGAATCGCTTGCTCACCTGCGAGAACGCCTCCGGCTCCACCGTGTTCGCGAAGATGGCGCACCCGGCCACCAGCGCATCCGCGGCAACCTGCTCGCCATCGGCCATGAAGTCGAGATGGCAATGCGCGTCGTGAAGCGGGAGCGCGTCTAAAGGCGACCCCGCAGCGCCCAGCACTTCCTCGAATGTCACCGCACCGGCGTCCGCCCACCCGGCACCGGCCACGTCCAGCACGCTACTCATGCCCACCGCCATACGGATCGGGGTCCATCCCCAGCAGCTGCCGGATCACCCATCCGGCCAGCATCTGCCCCATGATCGGCGGGATGTACGACATCGTCCCGAGGTCCGAACGGTCGGCCCGCGTGGCACCCGGAGCCGTCTCCGTCTTGGCCGGCAGCTCCGACGAGTACAGCACGGGAAGCCGCTCGATGCCCCGCTTGCGGCCCTCCTTGCGCATGATGCGGCACACGGGGCAGTTGACCGTGTCGTAGAGGTCCGCGAACGCGAAGAACTCGGGGTGGAGCTTGTTGCCGCCGCCCATGCTGCTCACGAGCCGTATGCCGGTGCGCTGCGCGTGCTCCGTCAGCGCGAGCTTCACGGCGATGCTGTCAATCGCGTCGATCACCCAATCGGCACGCCCGGCGAACTCGTCCATGAACTCCCCCACGCTCTCCGAGAGCAGGAAGACGTCGTGCGCCTCGACCTCGATGGCCGGGTTGATGTCGTGGATCATGTCGCGCATCACGTCGACCTTCCTGCGCCCGAGCGTGGAGTGGAACGCGATGGCCTGGCGGTTGATGTTGCTCTCTGAGACCACGTCGCGATCGACGATGATGAGCCGGCCCACGCCGCTGCGCGCGAGCGCCTCGACACAGCTCGACCCCACACCGCCGCATCCGAGCACCATGACGGTCGAGTTCGCGAGCAGCTCCACGCCCTCGCGCCCGATGATCACGGCAAGCTTCTCTGTCTCGGCAGCGCCCACGGCACGTCCTTTCCAGCTGTTTACAACTCCCCAAGAGTATAGCAAGCACCCGACGCGCCAGAAGCGGGTGGTCCGCTTTTGCCCCGCTGCAAAAAAATGAGTCGGAGGACCGTCCTCCGACTCATTCTCGCTTGCGGTATGTGGCGGCAACCGCTACTGGTTCGTGTTGCCGTTGCCGTTGTTGTTGTTCGCGTCCGTGTTGCCGCTGTCGTCCGTGGATCCATCGGTCGAGCCGTCCGTGCCGCCCTCATCCGGCTCGGGCGTCGGCTCCGGACCCTGCGAGACGGTCACCTGGATGTACGAGCCCGGCGAGACCTCGGCGCCCGCGCCCGGGTACTGATCGATGACGACGCCCGCGCTGGCGGTGTCGGAGTACACGTAGTAGTAATCCGGGTACAAGCCGTATTGCTCGAGATCCCACGCGGCGCCGGACTCCGAATCGCCTATGACGCTCGGCACGGTGACGCTCGTCACCGGCTCGGGCCCAAGCGAGATGTAGAACGTGATCGTCGAGCCCTCGTCGACCGTCTCGCCCGCAGCCGGGTCCTGCTTCACGACCTTGCCGGCCTCGATCTCGTCGTCGTAGACCGCATCACCCGCCCTGCCGTGCAGGTTCTTGTCCGAGAGCGCCTTCTCGGCCTCCTCGGCTGTCAGGTTGCGCAAGTCGGGGACCTTCACCTGGTCGGGCGGCTTGGGACCCTTCGAGTAGACGAGGTCGATCGTCTTGCCCTTGGCGAGCTCGGAGTTCGCCTTGGGCGACTGCCGCATCACGAGGCCCTCCTCGACCGTGTCGCTGTACTCTTCCTTCTCGGTGCCGACCACGAAGCCGGCCTCCTCGATGATGCTCTTCGCGCTCTCCTTGGTCTCGCCCACGACGTTGGGCACCTGGGCGAGCGAGTTGCCTCCCATGAAGAAGTACACGCCGGCCGCGATCGCCGCGATGGCCACGACGGTGATGATGGCGATGAGGGCGCGCTTCTTGCCCGAGAGCTTCTTCTTGTCCTTGTCGGGGGTCTTGACGCCGCCCTTGCCGCCACCCTGGCCGTAGCTGGAGACGGGCATGACGGCGGTCGTGCTGGCATCGGGGCCGAGCACCTTGGTCTTCGTGCCATCCGGGAGGACCTGCGTCGCGGCCGCGCCCATGCCGGTCACGCCGGCGATGCGCACGGGCTTGCCGTTGAGGAAGTTGTTGAGCGCGCCGCGCATCTCGTCCGCGCTGGCGAAGCGCTTGGCCGGATCCTTCTCGAGGGCCTTCATGATGATGGCCTCGAAGTCCGGGCTGATCTGCGGGTTGTGCACGCTCAGCGGCTCGGGGATCTCGTTGACCTGCTTGAGCGCCACCGAGATGGCGTCCGAGCCCTCGAAGGGCAGCCTGCCCGTGACGGCCTCGTACATCATGATGCCGAGGGAGTACAGGTCCGATGCCGCGCCGGGCACCTTGCCCTGCGCCTGCTCGGGCGAGACGTAGTTGGCCGTGCCGAGCACGGAACCCGTCTGCGTCATCGTCGAGTTGCCGGCACGCGCGACGCCGAAGTCCATGATCTTGATGTTGCCATCGGGCTGGATCATGACGTTCTGCGGCTTGATGTCGCGGTGGATGACGTCGTTGTCATGCGCGACGGCGAGACCGGAGCACACCTGCGACGCGATCTGCGCGACCTTGCGCTGGTCGATGGCGCCGCGCTGCGTGATGGCGGTCTTGAGGTCGACGCCGCGGACGTACTCCATGACGATGTAATACGTCTCGCCGTCGAGACCCCAGTCGTAGATGCTCACGATGTACGGGCTCGAGAGATTCGCAGCTGCCTGCGCCTCCTGCCTGAACCGCCGTGCGAATGTCGGGTCGGTGGCATACTGCGGGAGAAGCACCTTGACCGCGTCCACGCGTCCCAGGACCTCGTCCTGCGCCTTGTAGACCTCGGCCATGCCCCCGATGCCGATTCGCTCGATAATGCGATATCGAGAAGCTATAACCCTGTTGATCACTTTACATCCCCCGGCCTTCCAAAAAACTCCAGGTTGAACTTAGCACATTCATTCCCTTGTTGATATATATTCGGCTGTCTCATCACAAAGCCCCCAAAGCCTCGAGCGAGGTCTCGAACACATCCGCGGCCTTGAACGTCACTGGCTCGTCGTAGTCCTCGAGCACGATCGCGATCGTGACCTTGCGGCCGCCGGCCTCGGCCGTGCCGATGAACCACGAGTTGTCGTCGTGGATGCTCGTCTGGGCCGTGCCGGTCTTGCCGTACACGATGGCGCCCTCGACATAGGCACCGGTACCGGTTCCGTAATCCACCACGTCCTCCATGGCGGTGCGGACCTTCGATGCCGTCTCGGCGCTGATGGGACTCGCGAACTCGCTCGGCTTCGTCGTGGTCACCACGGCGCCCTCCGGGCTCTTCACGTTGTCGACGAGATACGGCGTCATGATCTTGCCGTCGTTGGCGATGCACGCCGCGACCATCGCCATCTGGATGGGCGTCGCCTGCGGACCCGCCGGGCTGTCGTGCTCGCCGACGGGCTGTCCGACAGCCGCCCACGCGGTCTCCCACAGGATCATCTCGTTCGGGTCGGGCATGAGCGAGACGCGGATGTTGAAGTCCGTCGACACGGTCTTGCCGAAGCCGAAGGCGTTCGAGCCCGCGACGAGCATCTTGTCGCCAATCTCCTCGCCGACCTGCGCGAACACCGTGTTGCTCGAGTAGGCGAACGCCTCCTGCAGCGTGATGGTGCCCAGGTTGTTGCCGTCGAACGAGGTGACCTTTCCACCGCCGATCTCGAGCTCGCCGGGCGAGTAGTACTCGGTGTCGAGCGTCGCGATCTTGTTCTCGATCGCCGTGGCGAGCGTCACCGTCTTGAACGTCGAACCGGGCGAGTAGAGACCCTGCGTCGCGCGGTTGAACAGCGCGTCGGTCTCGACGTCGCCGGCGAGCAGGTCCTCGACCTCGTTGACGTCGTAGTCCGGGCCGGATGCCATGCCGAGCACGGCGCCCGTCTCGGGGTCGAGCACGACGCACGCGCCATCGTAGCCGCCCAGAGCGTCCTGCGCGGCCCGCTGGATGCGCGAGTCGATGGTCAGCTGCACGCTGTTGCCCGGGTTCGTCCCGCCCGACAGCGATGTGATAGCACCTGTGATGGTCGAGAAGTTGCGGTTGCCGGTGAGCGTCTGGTCGAGCGACGCCTCGAGGCCCGCCGTGCCGTAGCGCAGCGAGTAGTAGCCCAGCACCTGCGGCGCGAGGTCGCCCTGCGGGTACTCGCGCGCGTAGAATCCGTCGTCTTGCAGGACGGACTCGGCGAGCGTCACGTCGTCGGCCGTCGTGATCGAGCCGCGCTCGATCTGCTCGTGATGCGCGAGCGTGTGGTTGTTCGACGGCATCGTCTGCAGCGCCTCGGCCCTCACGACCATGATGTTCGTGAGGTTGGCGATGAGCAGCGCGAACAGGATGCAGAACACGGTGAGGATGCGCGTGAGGCGCTTGCCGAGCGCACGCCTGCCGAGCGTTCCGCCGTCCATGCTGCGCGAGAACATCGTCAGCTCCTCCGCGGTGCCGGTTCCGTCGTCGCCGGTACGCAGCAGGAGTCCCACGATGATGAAGCTCGAGATGAGCGATGAGCCACCCTGGCTCATGAAGGGCAACGTCACACCCGTCAACGGGATGAAGCCGGTCACGCCGCCGACGATGACGAACGCCTGCAGCGAGATGGCCGCCGTGAGGCCCACCGCCGCGAAGGCGTCGACGTCGCGACGAGCGCGGGCCGCCGTGGCGAAGCCGCGAATCGCGAACAGCACGAAGAGCAGCAGGACGCCCGAGGCGCCGAGCAGGCCCATCTCCTCGGCGAACGCCGCGAAGATGAAGTCGCTCTCGACGATGGGGATCGTCGTCGGCATGCCCTTGCCGATGCCGACGCCGAACATGCCGCCGTCGGCCATGGAGTAGAGCGCCTGCACGAGCTGGTATCCCGTGTCCTGCGCGTATTCGAACGGGTCGATCCAGACGGCGAAGCGCGCCTGGATGTGCGAGAACGAGAGGTAGAGCAGCACGCCGACGATGCCCACGACGATCAGGCTGATCACGACGAAGCTGATGCGGCCCGTGCACACGTAGATCATCACGAGGAACAGGCCGAAGAACAGCAGCGCGCTACCGAGGTCGCGCTCGAAGACCACGATCACGATCGAAACCAGGAGCATGAACACGAGCGGGAACAGCGTCTTGAAGTCCGGCAGCTGCATGCCCAGGATGCGCCGCGACGACACGGAGAGCATCTCGCGGTTCTCGGCGAGGTACGCGGCGAGGAACAGCACGATGAGGATCTTGGCGAGCTCGCCCGGCTGGAACGAGAAACCGCCGATGGACAGCCAGATCTTGGAGCCGTAGATCTCCACGCCGGCGACGATCGGCAGCAGCAGGAGCAGCAAGCCGAACACCATCATCGTGTACTTGTAGCGCGAGAGCGCCGAGAGCGATGGCACGAACACGAGCGTCAGCACCATGAGCGCGATGCCCGCGAACAGCCATATGAGCTGGTTCGTGGCCAAATCGGGCGCGAGGCGGAACACGAACGCGATGCCGATACCCGAGAGCAGGTACGTGATGGGCAGCAGCGCGTTGTCCGCGTTGGGCGCCAGCCTGCACACGGCGAAATGCGCCGCGATGAACGCGAGGAACAGGCCGATCGGCACTGCGAGCGTCTCGAACGTGATCGCGTTGCCACCGGTGATGATGGACATGATGGAGATGAGCGCGACCACGGGGGTTGCACCCAAAATCAGCAGCAGCTCTGTCGACCTCCAGCTTGACATCAGCCTCTAGCCCTAGCCCTCATCCTCGTCGTAGTAGTACTCTTCGTCGTAGCCGTAGTACTCCGCCTCCATGGCGGCGAGCTTTGCGGCCCGCTCGGCCTCCTTGGCCTCGACCTCCTTCTTGGCGGCGGCCTCCTTCTTCTTGGCCTCCTCGGCGGACTTCTCGTCCACCTGAATCTGCACGCGATAGCTCTCGAGCGTCTCCTCGGCCTCCTCGAGGGAGCCGAACTGCACGCCCTCGGCGAGCTTCTCCTGCGTGATGTCGGGCAGCTTGTCCACCTTCACGTCCGAGGCGTACTGGAGCTCGCTCTTGCCCAGGCCCGACGAGTTGTCGAGCCGGCCCTTGTACACGGCGACCACCCCATCCTCCGCGATGAGGTACGCCGAGCTGTTGATGAAGAACGTGAACCCGCCGATAGCCGCCACGACCAGAACGGCCGCCACGACCGCGAAGATGATGGCCGAGAAGCGCCGCGAGCGCTTCATCTTGACCTCCTCGGCGGGGCTGACCTTGTCGACGTTGGCGACGATGACGGTGACGTTGTCCATGCCGCCGGCCGCGTTCGCCGCAGCAACGAGCGCATCCGCCGCCTCCTGGGCGTCGGGATACTCGTCCATGATGAGCTTGATGTGGTCGTCCGGGATCATGCCATGCAGGCCGTCGGAGCACAGGATGATGCGGTCGCCGTCGCGCAGGTCGAACTCGAAGAGGTCCGGGCGCATGTCGGGATCGGACCCGAGCGCGCGGGTGATGATGGAGCGCGACGGATGCGTGCGCGCCTCCTCCTCGGTGATCTGGCCGCTGTCGACCATGGCCGCGATGAGCGAGTGGTCGTGCGTGAGCTGCTCGATCTCGCCCGCGCGGATACGGTAAGCGCGCGAGTCGCCGACCTGGGCGACCGCGAGCGTCGAGTGCTCGATGTAGGCGGCCGTCATGGTGGTGCCCATGCCCGGCCTGCCGCGACCCTCTTCGGCCGCGCGCATGACCGCCGCGTTCGCATGCACGACGGCGTCTCCGAGCTGCTCGGCGTCAGCGCTCACGGGAGCCTCGATCTCCATCGTCTCGATGGCGATCTGGCTCGCGATCTCGCCCGCCTCCTGACCGCCGATGCCGTCGGCAACGACGAGCAGGGGCAGCTTCACGAGCATGGAATCTTCGTTCTGCGCACGCACCTGGCCGACATCGGTCTTGGCACCGACCGTGATCGGGGGCTGCGCCTTGGCTTTGCGAGGGCTCATTCCCTACCAACCTTGATCTGCACGTCGCCGATGACGATCATGTCGTTCTTGTGCAGCACCGTGGGCTGGAGCAGCGGCTGGCCGTTGAGCAGCGTGCCGTTCGTCGACTGCAGGTCCTCGGCGAGGAGGTCGTTGCCGGCGATCGTGAAGCGGGCGTGCTTGCCCGACACGAAGGAGTCGCCGATGACGATGTCGGCACCCGGCGACCTGCCGACCACAACAGGGCCGGAAACCTTGATCTTCACGCCCTTGAGCTCCTTGGGGCCATGTTCGACGGTAATCGTCCAGCCACCCTCCTTCTTGCGCTGGTCGCTGACGAGCCTGATCCCCGTGCGCATGAGCGCGAAGAGGAAGAGGTACAGCAGCGCTATGAGGAGGATGCGGCCGATCCACAGGGCAACGTCTATCAACGCTTATCCTTTCTGGAACAGCAGGATCGTCGTGCCGACGGTCACCTGGTCGCCATACGAGAGGCGCGCGTTGGAGATCTTGCGCCCGTTGACGGACGTGCCGTTCGTGGAGTTGAGGTCCGTGATGCTCCACTTGCCCAGCTCGTCGCGGCTGATGCGCGCATGGGCGCGCGAGACGCTCGCGTCGGGCAGGGCGATGTCGCTCGTGTCATCACGGCCGATGATCACGCTGTCGTAATCGATGGGATACTCGTCGCCGGAACGCGCGTCCACGAGCACCGCCGGCTGGAAGCCGTAGTTCGCGTGGCCGCCGCGGTAGCCGTCGTCCTCGCGCTCTTCGTAGCGCTCGTCGGCGACGGGCTCGGTCGCGACGTCGTCGTCGCGGAAGTCCTGGCCGTTGTCGATGGGCTGCACGGGCATGACCTGCACGTGCGACTGGCGGCCGCCGCGCTTCTCGCCGCTCTTCGGCTTCGTGCCGCGCGGGCGCCTGCCGCCCCTGCCGGATCCGGACTGGCGCGCCGGTCCCTTCTGGAACACGTCGAGGCCGTAGTACTCGGCCTCCTCCTCGCGCAGCTCGGAGATGATGTTGGAGGTGACGACCTCGGCGACGACATCGAACTTGCCGCTCTTGAGGCCCTCGTCGGCGATGAAGCGGACGAGCGGGCGGCACTCGAGCGAGAGCCCCGCGTCGTCGGACGCGCCCACGAGATAGGTCTCGAGCTCGCCGGCCATCGTCGGATAGAACCCGAACAGGCGCCTGTCGTCGTCGACGTTCACCAAGACGGTGTAGAGCGTCGGCGCATACTGCACGCCCTTGCCCACGAGCTTGTTGCGGTGCATCTGCTTCTCGCATCGCTTCGCTATCTGGGTCGGCTCGATGGGAGACTTGAACACCGCGCCCGCCATGCCGTCGAACGCGTCATCGACTTTACCCTCGAAAGCAGAGAAGATACCCACTTTAGAACTCCCCCTCAAGTATTCCGTCGTGCCACTGCTGCTTCATTTAAGTTGTCCTTTTCAGTTGCTTCCGCCTGCCCTGGGCGCGTGAATCCAAACCGCGACGCACACGATGACCAGGGGCAGGAGCACCGCGAAGACGAAATCCACCGTCATGAGCGCGGGGAGCGTTCCTCCCGCGATGCCGTACATCACTCTCGAAATAACAATTATAGCCGTCGATATAACCGCGCCAACCATGGAGAGCGCTTTACTTCCGCGGTTGGCAAGCACAGACATGGCGAGAGTAGCCACAAGCCATGCAACGACGTATATCCACAGCTCCGCGCTCCAATAAACCTCCACAAGTGACGCCCTCATGGCGGTCGTGTTGGGGATGAACCCGAGCGACGTCTTGAACAGCTCGCCCGAGCCGGTGAGCGGGTAGACGAGCAGCATGAGCGCCACGCCGAACAGGCCCGTCACCAGCGCCTCGCGCCAGCGCAGGAGGTAGCCGGTGAACAGGGGCTGCAGGTAGGCGAAGCCGAGGAGTCCGGCCGCGGGGGCCAGCACGCCGCAGTTCGCCGCGCCGTTCGACTTGCGGCCGACGAAGATCCACCACGCCAGCCCGGCGATGATGAGGATGACCGCCTGGGGTATCCAGTCGGCGCACACCATGCCGAAGGCGAGGATGGCCATCGAGACGAGCGGGGCCACGCGCGGGATGATGACACCCACGATTGCGGCGATGCCCACGAGCGCCCAACCCGCCCACGGAAGCGGCAGTGGGATCGAGACCATGCCCAGATACGCGAGCGCCGCGTTGCACGCCGCCGCGACGACGCGCGCGATGATGGATACGCCGCGGTCACCCAGGATGTTCTTGTAGCTGCGGCGCTTCACGACCCGGCGCTCGTCGTAGGGGTCGATCGCATCCTCGCCGTAGCCGTCGACGTCGTAGTCGGGCTGCACGTCGAGCGGCTCGGTCTCGTCGTCGTAGTACATCTCGTCGAACTGGAGCTGGTCGCCCGGCTCGTAGAGGTCATCCATGTCCCGGATGGCCGCCATGCGCTCCTCGGGACTGCCGAGGGCGATCTCGTCTCCGAAGACCGAGACGAGCTTGCCGAGGCGGCTCCTGCCCGTGCGGGCCGTGCCGAGATACGGGTTCAGCGCCGCGACGAACTTCGCGACGGACGGATAGCGCTCGGCCGGGTCGAGGCTGAGCGCCTTGAAGATCACATCGTCAATGGCGGGGTCGAGCTCCTCGTCGGAGGCCGAGGGCAGCGGTATCTCCTCATGCTGCATCGCCTGGAGCGACTCGTCGAACGTGTCGCGGATGAAGGGGTCCTCCCCCACCAGCAGCTCGTAGACCACCACGGCGAACGCCCACTGGTCGCTCTTCTCCGTGATCTCCTCGCCGCGCAGCTGCTCGGGCGGCATGTAGCCGATCGTGCCGGCCGTGGCCTCGCCGAAGCCGCCGAGCCTGGCGAGCCTGCCGATGCCGAAGTCGGTCATCTTGCTCATGCCCGTGGTGTCGATGAGGATGTTGTCGGGCTTGACGTCGAGGTGCAGCACGTGATGCTGGTGCGCATGCTGCAGCGCCTTGCCGACGTTTTGCACGATGGACGCGATCTCGTCGAGCGTGAGCATGCGCGGGATTCGGTCCATGAGCGCGCCGAGCGAGATGCCGTCGACGAACTCCATGATGAGCAGTGCCTCGTCGTCGGTGACCTCGAAGTCGAAGACGTTGACGATGCGCGAGTCGTGCAGCTGCGCACCGGTGCGCGCCTCCTCGAGGCCGGGGATCTGCGCGAGGTCCTGGTGCACGGGAAGCTCGATGCGCTTGATGGCGACGTTGCGCTGCATGCGCGTGTCCCAGGCGAGATTGACCACGCCCCCGCTCCCCGAGCCAAGGGTTTCCTGTATCACATATCGATCGAGCAGGAGGTTGGAGTCCAACTCTGCAGCTCCTTGCGTGGTCTGGTTGGTGTTCGTTTGCAAGGCGTTGCGGCCGTTTTGCCATCAACAGGTTTATTTTACCCGTTTTCTAACTTTTAAGATTGACTTTCGGCATTTATGGTATGATGGCTTCCGCTAGTGCGGGTGTGGCGGAATTGGCAGACGCGTACGGTTCAGGTCCGTATGGGGGCAACCCCATGAAGGTTCAAGTCCTTTCACCCGCACCATCGTGAACTTCACGGCGCCCCTCGAGGCGCCGTTTGTTTTTTGTGGCCGCCGCGGATCACGGAGGATGCTCATACGATGCTCGATGCGCTCGCGATATTCTCGACGCCCCAGGCATGGGTCGAGCTCGCAACGCTCACGTTCCTCGAGCTCGTGCTCGGCATCGACAACCTCGTCTTCATCGCCATCACCACCGACCGCCTCCCCGACCACCGCAAGTCGCTCGGGCGCCGGGCGGGACTCGTCGGCGCGCTGTGCATGCGCATCGTGCTGCTGTGCATGATCTCGTGGCTCGCGTCGCTGCACACGCCCCTGCTCACGCTCGAGTTCCTCGAGGGCGACATGGCTCAGATCACCGCGCGCGACATCATCATGCTCGCGGGTGGTATCTACCTCGTGTACAAGGGCATCCGCGAGCTCGTCGGCAAGATCGGGCTGGAGGAGGAGCGCCATGCGGAATCCGGCGGCGAGATGCGCCATATCGGGCTCGTGCATGCAGTCGCGCTCATCATGGTGATGGACATCATCTTCTCGCTCGACTCCGTCATCACCGCCGTGGGCATGGTCAACGACCTGCCCATCATGATCGCGGCCGTCATGATCGCCGTGGCCATCATGATCATCTTCGCGAACCCCATCTCGGAGTTCATCAACCGCAATTCGGGTGTGAAGATCCTCGCGCTGTGCTTCATCGTCATCATCGGAGTCGTGCTGTTCTGCGAGGGCATCGACGTCCACCTGCACAAGATCGCTGTTTACTACGCGATG
The DNA here is from genome assembly GCA_050946275.1 of Coriobacteriales bacterium. Taxonomy (GTDB): domain Bacteria; phylum Actinomycetota; class Coriobacteriia; order Coriobacteriales; family CADBOM01; genus JBMNUM01. The sequence continues at coordinate 143,708 of JBMNUM010000001.1, read as the reverse complement.
GGATTCGCCCTCATCGTGCAGATATTCGAGATAAGGTGGAAGCTGAAGGGCGCCTTCATAACGACGGCGGTGCTGCTCGTGCTGAGCCTCGGGCTGTCGTTCGTCTTCCCGGGGACGATCCACATCTACATGGGCGTCCTGGGTGCCGTCGCGTCGATGGCGATCATCGGCCTGCAGCAGCTCTACTTGCGCAACCTTTCGAGGCTCAAGACCGAGGGTGCGCACAAGAGCCACCACACGGACCGCGCCCACAAGAAGGATCCGGGCGCCAAGGGCGAGCGCCTCGTGGAGATGAGGCAGTCGATCATCAGCTCGAAGAACCCCGCGGCCGTGCACGTGGAGGACGAGCTCCTGCTCGCCCCCATGGGAGAACCGGATGCCTCCGAGAGCGCTCACGGCAAGCACGTGAGGCGAGACTAGCGGTCCGGCTGCGCGCGAACGCGGCCTGCGAGCAGGCTTGTGAGTCGTCGAGGTGGACCCACCCTCGCCCCTCCCCGCCAGCGTCTTGCCGCACCCATGCGGCCTGCGAGCATGCATGCGAGCCGCCGCTCCCATCCCCCAACCGTGCGTCGTCGGGCCCGGACGACCTGCGAGCAGGCCTGCGAGCCGCCGCGGCGCACGCGCAGCCGCCCCTCGGTCATGCGTTGCCCTGCACGATCCGCAAACCGGTCACCGTCCGCTCGGCGAATGCATTTGACATAGGACCACGCTGGTGCAAAAATAATTTCCTGCACGCGCCCTTACCTCAGCTGGATAGAGGGTCTGACTACGAATCAGAACGCCGGGGGTTCGAATCCCTCAGGGCGCGCCACCTCAAAGACAACGCCCCAACGCAGGGGCGTTTTTCTTTTCCCGAACATCCCCGCGGAGGGATTCGCACCTGGCCTCCGGCCCCTGGGCCGGCTAAAGCCGGCACGTTCTCCGGGCGCTCGAACCCCAGGGCGCGCCACCTCAAAGACAACGCCCCAACGCAGGGGCGTTTTTCCCGAACGCAATCAGCAAGCCCCACGCGAGGGCCCGAAATTGCGGGTTTGTCGAAAACCAGACCCGCCTTGCAAGGAAAACTCCCTCCCGTGTCCCAAAATGCGGGGATGTCGAAAGCGGGGCGCTCCGGATTATTCGACATCCCCGCGTTTTCGGGCAAGATTTTTCGACAACCCCGCATTTCCGGACAGGCGGGAGGGATCCGCTTTCGACAACCCCGCAATTTGGGACAGGCGGGCCGTGGAAACGTGCACGGGCGCCCCTGTTTTCGACATCCCCGCATTTCCGGACAGACGGACGAGACCTAGCCCGGCGGCCATACTCTGTCGCCCGCCATAAGCGCAATCAGCAAACCCCACACGGGAGGCCGGAATGCGGGTTTGCTGACTGCAGTCGCTCTCCCAGCGGTCAGCAAACCCCACATGAGGGGTCGAAATGCGGGTTTACTGATTGCCGGGACCCCGAACGCGGTCAGCAAACCCCACCTGGGAGGTCGAAATGCGGGTTTGCTGATTGCTCTCGCCGCAAGCGGGGTCAGTAAGCCCCTCAGTTTCCGCTCGTCGTTCGTGAACGGTCAATTTGAAATTCACACTTGCCAACGTCCGCGCCCTTCTGTAATATCTCTCTTGCATTTGCAGGGCACCGAGTGCTCGATCTGCTCTCTGCACTGGGGTGTCGTCTAATGGTAGGACAGCGGATTCTGGTTCCGTCAGTGAGGGTTCGACTCCTTCCACCCCAGCCATTAGAGCAACTGTGAATGGCCCGTTCGTCTAGCGGTTTAGGACACCGCCCTCTCAAGGCGGAGATCGCGGGTTCGAATCCCGCACGGGCTACCAACTACTTCAGGTCAACCGAACGGTTGGCCTTTTTGTTTGCCCTAGCCCCCTTTCAAGCCTCAAGCCATAATTGGCTGTTTTCCCCTGTACGCGGGACACGGCACCGGACGGACGCAGTGCCGGGCGGATAATGGCCTCCACGGATGTCAACCGCAATCAGCAAACCCCACCCGGGAGGCTGGAATGCGGGTTTGCTGATTGCCGGAAGCGCAGGAGCGGTCAGCAAACCCCACTTTGAGGGTCGAAATGCGGGTTTGCTGATTGCCGCTGCCGCAGGAGCGGTCAGCAAACCCCACCTGGGAGGCCGGAATGCGGGTTTGCTGATTGTCGTTGCCCGGTCCGCGGTCAGCAAACCCCACCTTGAGGGTCGAAATGCGGGTTTGCTGATTGCCGCTGCCGCAGGAGCGGTCAGCAAGGCGCGAAGATGATGAACCGGAGCGGGCCTGTAAGCCGGGTTCTGTCGTGTGCGGTCATTTATCTCGACTGCCCGTCGCCGGACAGCTCTAGCAGGCAACCCGGATGCACGCCGGGCCAGCGCATAGCACCCCTATTTGCCCTTGCTCCGGATGGGGTTTGCCAAGCCGCCGCGTTACCGCGACGCTGGTGCGCTCTTACCGCACCTTTTCAGCTTTTCTCCCGCACCCGAAGGTACAGGGGAGTTTCCTTTTCTGTGGCACTTTCCGTCGGGTCGCCCCGCCCAGCCGTTAGCTGGCATCCTGCCCTGTGGAGCCCGGACTTTCCTCACCATGGGACCAACCCATGGCGCGGCCGCCCGGCCCGCTCCGGACTGCGATTCTACCACATGGGATGCTGTGATGGCGCGACGCGGAGAGCACCGGCCGGATGCGCGGGCGAGCCTGCTCCGCTCGGGCTCAGCCGATGCCGTCGCACCACTCCTGAAAGGCGGCTTCGTCGATGTCGATCTCGAGCTGCTTGTGGCGCGCGGTCTCTCCCCTCTTCACGCTCACGCGCGACTTCGCGATGCCGAGCGACTTTGCCACGAGCTCGCAGACCGCCTTGTTCGCCTTGCCGCCCTCGGGAGCGACGCTAACGCAAACGGACAGCTCCCGCGGGGAGCTATCCGTCCATCCTTGTATTCCGTTCCTCGAGGCCTTGGGGCTGACCTTGACCGCGAGACGCACGGGCATGTCTAGTCGATGTCGATGTCGATGCTGCCCGTCGCGCCGAACATGGTGTCATCGGCCTTGGGGGCATCGCCGAGCGAGCCGTACGACGGAATGGCATCGTCGCCGTAGCTCTCGTCGCCGGCGGAGACGCCGTAATCGCGGTCGGCATCGTCGAGGATCGACTTCATGTCCTTGTTGATGACGCCATCGTCGGTCGTCAGGCCGACGCTCGTGAAGACGCGCTTCGCCTCATCCTGGAAGTGGGCGACGAGCTTCGAGTACTCCTCGACGAAATTCGTGCGGGAGGTCTCGAGGCGCTCGATCTCGGCGATGATGCGCTTCTTCTCGCCGGCGGCCTCGCCGATGATCTGCTTGGCCTTGGCATCCGCATCGCGCAGGACCTTGTCGCCCTCGCTGCGAGCCTCGTCCTTGATCTTGTTCGCGCTCTTCTGAGCGGCGATGAACGCCTCGGAGATCACCGACTCGTTCGTCTGCTGCTCAGCGAGCTGATTCTGCAGCTTGGCGACCTCGGCCTTGAGGGCGCGAATCTCGGCCTCCTGCTCGGGGGACGACTGGTTGGCAGCAGCCTTGGCGGCCTCTGCGCGCGCAGCCGCGAGCTGATCCTCGAAATCGGCCTGCATCTTGTCGAGCTCCGTAGCCACACGCTCGAGGAACACGTCGACCTCTTGCATATCGTAGCCATTGCGAGCCGTACCGAAACCCTGCTCCTGAATATCAATGCTGGAAATGCTCATCTAACGATTCCTTCCGTCTGTCTCAACCGACTTCGCAGCTCTGCCCTGCGGGCCGAAATGCCTGATGAACTTGCCACACTCTAGAATAGCAGTCCTATGACCAGTCTTGCAATTAATTGTAATACAATCACGGCGACTATCGGGCTGAAATCGAGCCCGCCAACCGGGGGTATGATCTTGCGGAACAGCCCGAGAAACGGCTCGCAGATCCGACCGAGCGCTTCGTAGACCGTGTTGAACGTCGCATTGTTGTTCGGGATCCACGACATGATGATGTAGACGAAGATGACGAGGACGTAGAGGTCGATGATCTTGAGGATCAGCCAGGGAATCATGACAGCTCCTCCGATCGCCTCGCGGCAGCCCGCGCGCCCTCATGCAGCGCCTCGGGCAGACCAGCCGCGCGCATGGCGTCGAGCGCGGCGATGGTGGTGCCGCCGGGGCTGCTCACCGCATCGATGAGCTCCTCGGGCGACTGCCCCGTCTCGGTCAGGAGCGCACCCGTGCCGACCATCGTCTGGATGGCGAGCTCGCGCGCCAAATCCGCGGGAAGTCCCAGTTCCTCGCCTGCAGCGGCCAGCTCGCGGCAGACCAGCGCGAAATACGCCGGACCCGAGCCGGAAAGCGCGACCACCGCATCCTGCAGCGGCTCGTCGACGACGACGGCCTTGCCCATGAGCTCGAAGAGCGCGCTTGCAAGTTCGCCCTCCTCGGCGGGAACGCCGGCTCCCAGCGAGATGCCGACCATGCCCTCCCCGACCGTCAACGGCGTGTTGGGCATGACGCGGATCACATGGCTGGCTGGGAAGAACTCCGCGAGGAACGCCGTCTTCACACCGGCGGCGACCGAGATCACCCGCTGCGGGGCGAACTCGCGACCCTCCGTCAGGGAGACGAGCACATCATGCATGACCTGCGGCTTCACCGCGAGGATGCACGTATCGCACGAACCGGCCTCCGTCGCGTCGGCGACGCAGGCGATTCCATAGGTTGATGAGAGACGCTCGCGCTTGGCGAGTCCCGGATTCGCGACGATCACGTCCGAGGGCTCGAGCGCCCGCGCGTTGAGCAGGCCGGCGAGGATGGCCTCACCCATTCTCCCGCCGCCAACGATGAGCACCCGGCCGAGCGCCGATCGGATCTCGGCGGCCTCCGTCATCTACAGCACCCCGGCGTCGACCAGCTGCTGCTTCTCGGACTCGGTGATCGAGATGCCGCCGCGCGACAGGAAGAACACGCGCTCGCCGATCTTCTCGACCTTGCCCTCGCTGACGCTCACGACGCCGAACGAGAAGTCGAGCAGGCGACGCGCCAGATCCGGGCGGATGGCGGTCAGCGCGATCACGACGGAAGAGCCGGCGCGGAACGCATCGGCGACCTTCGCGGCGTCCTCGTAGTTCGTCGGCGTGATGGTCACGATCCTGCGGCTGACGGTGGAGGGCTGCTTAACCTGCGCGGAACGCGGCAGGTTGCTGGACATGCTGTTCAGCGGAACCGGAATGCCGCGCTGCAGCTGGTCGAGCTCCTCGCGGGCAGCGTCGATCGCCTCGGGCGAGTGGTTGGACGCGCGGCCGATGCCGTCGCGCGGCTCGATCTTGTACATCGACAGCGACGACTCGTAGTCGGGCGTGCTTATCGAAGAGCTGTCGCGGCGACGCGACTCGTAGCCGCGCGATGCGCGGATGTCGGTCGAGGAGACGAGCGGCGTGCCCGCGTCCCCGCGGCCACCGCGATCCCAGCCGGGAGCCTGCGTGGCGTTGGGATCGTAGCCGTCATCGTAATCATCGGACTGGGAATCGTAGTAGTCGTCCTCGTCGTACTCCTCATCCCACTCATCGTAATCGTCGTAATCGTCGTCCCAATTATCCCTGCCGCGAAAACCGTCCAGCTTGTCCCCAAGCTTGCCTTTGACGCTATCCAGAATGCTCATGTTCTTCTCCCGGTCGAATCCTGTGTCAGGCGAATATGGAACGCCCGAGCCTCACCATGGTCGCGCCCTCCCGGACCGCCTCGCGGAAGTCCTGGGTCATTCCCATGGAAAGCTCATTCAAACCTATATTATTGCAGACTTTGAACCTTGCGGCGCGTTTATCTCGCATTTCCCGCAAATTCTCGAAGACCGTCCGCGCCGTCTCCGTGTCGCCGAGCGGCGCCATGGTCATGAGGCCGTCGACCCGCACGTGCGAGAGCCCCGAGGCATGCTCGAGCGCGCCATCGAGCTCCGCGGGCGCGAACCCGTCCTTCGACTCCTCGCCCGAGACGTTGACCTCGAGGAGGACCGGCTGCACGATGTCGAGCTTGGCCGCCTGCTTCTCGATGGCGTCGAGCGCGTGAAGCGAGGCCACGGAGTGGATGAGGCAGGCGCGCCCGACGACATCCTTGAGCTTGTTCGTCTGGATGCGCCCGATGAAATGCCAGTTCTCCTCCGGATACGCCTCCTGCTTGCGCTTGAGCTCGGCGGTCCTATTCTCGCCGAAGTCGTGCACGCCCGCGGCGATCGCCTCGGCGACCTCCTCGAGCCCCACCGTCTTGCTCACCGCGATGAGGAGCACGTCGCGCGCGGGGTCGGTGCTCTCCGCGAGCGCGGATGCGATATCATCGCGCGCCGCCGCGATATGCGCGGCTATCCTGCCATCCCCGTTTACCGGGGCCGGGTTCGTCACTTCCATTCGCTTCCCTGCTTTCCCTTGCAGACGATCATGCCAAATCGGCCCGTCGTGCCATGTTCCGCTCGATGCGAGAAGAACTCGCCCGTGTCGCACGAGGTGCACACGCCCGCAGACGCGATTCGCCCCGGGGCGATGCCCGCATCGACCAGCGACGCGCGGACCGCGAATTCCAGGTCGAGATGACGCTCCCCGGCGATGCATCCCGCACCGAAGCGCTCGGCGAACCGCTGTGCCAGCTCGTCGGACACCTCGTAGCAGCACGTGCCGATATGAGGCCCGATGTATGCATTGAGCGACGCCGGGTCGCAATCGAGCGCGCGAGCAAGCGCGGTCGCGCCCTTGCCGGCGATGTCGGCGATGGTGCCGCGCCAACCGGAGTGGATGGCCGCGAAGCTCCCGTCGGGGGCGACCACGGCCACGGGCACGCAGTCGGCGAAGCACAGCATGACGGGGATACCGGGCGCGGTGCAGACGACGGCGTCGCATTCCACGTCGCCGCTCCCCTGCCGATGGACGACCTCGAGGCCGTCGTGCCGTGCAGCGGCTTCAAGACGCCGGTCCTCCTCGTCGTCGAGGAGCGCGAGGATCGCCTCGCCGTGCACCTGCACGGGGTTCACGAGCGCATCTCTCGCATCCGCGAGGCCGAGCTCGGTAAGCGTGATGTCGATGTTGCGCTCGATGGCGGCCGCGTCGTCATCGGTGCGGCGGCCGAGATTGCGCGAGGCGTACGGCGCCGCGCTCGTCCCACCGTGCCGCGACGTGAACGCGAGGAGGGCCCGACCGAGCGCCGGGTCCCCGATAAAGAAGCTGCCGCTGCTCAAGGCGGATCTCTCCAGCCTCGGCAGCGGCAGCGCGGATTCGTTCTCCAATGGAGCCAATGCCTCTCCCCGCTTAGAAGTCCTTCTTGAGGAAGTCGGGAATGAAGTCCTCGTCGAAGATGGACGGCGAGCCGGGCGCGGCCTCGGGCTCAGCGTAGGCGACCGGCTGCGGCTGGCGCGCCTGCGAGAGGTCGTTCGCGAAGTCGAAGCTGCCCTGCGGGGCGACATCCGAGAAGCCCGTCGCGATGACGGTGACGCGGATCTGATCGTCGAGGCTGTCGTCGATGACGGAACCGAAGATGATCGTCGCCTCGGGATCGGCCGCCTCGGTGACCGTGCTCGCGGCATCGGAGACCTCGACGAGACCCATGTCGCTCGCGCCGGCGACGGAGACGAGGATGCGGCGGGCGCCCACGACGGAGGACTCGAGCAGCTTGCTCGACACCGCCTGGCTGGCGGCCTCGATGGCCCTGTTCTCGCCGGACGCGACGCCGATGCCCATCATGGCCGAGCCGGCATCCTTCATGACCGTGCGCACGTCCGCGAAGTCGAGGTTGATGAGACCCGGGATCGTGATGAGGTCCGTGATGCCCTGCACGCCCTGGCGCAGGATGTCGTCGGCGATGCGGAACGCGTCGAGCATCGTCGTCTTCTTCTCGATGACCTGCAGGAGGCGGTCATTGGGAATCGTGATGAGCGTGTCGGCCTTGTCGGAGAGGACGTCGATGCCCTCCTCGGCCTGCTGAGAGCGCTTGCGGCCCTCGAAGCCGAACGGCTTCGTGACGACGGCCACGGTCAGCGCGCCAATCTCGTCGCGGGCGATCTCGGCGACCACGGGAGCGGCACCGGTACCGGTTCCACCGCCCTCGCCAGCCGTGACGAAGATCATGTCGGCGCCCGCAAGGGCATCCCTGATCTCGTTGCGGGACTCCTCGGCGGCACGTGCGCCGATCTCGGGGTTGCCGCCGGCGCCGAGGCCGCGCGTGTAATCCTCGCCGATATGGACCGTCTGGTCGGCATCGGACATGAGCAGCGCCTGACGGTCGGTGTTGACGGCGATGAACTCGACGCCCTTTATGCCTGCCTCGACCATCCTGTTCACAGCGTTGGTGCCGCCGCCTCCGACGCCGACAACCTTGATAACTGCAAGATGATCCATCGCGGTCGGTTCAAGCATCTTCTCACCTTTCGTAGTGTTTGCATTGCGTGTTTCATCTGTGAAGCGTAAGCATCCGCTTGCGTTCAATCTCCCCGATTTTACATCAATATGCCGGGTGAGAGGAAATAATTACCATAAACGACGAAAACCACACGGATTGCACCTGCATCGCATGCGAGGTGGTGCAAAAGGGAGCCTCTCGGGCCGGGCCCGCCGCGGAGCAGGAGCAGTCGACGCGACAATGGCGCTCGCCGTGCTTGCCACACCCCATCCCGCATCCGGGCCCGCCGCGCACCGGCCGAGCGGAACCGCCCGCCGCGCGCGATGGCCGCGAACCTCCCGCATAGCGCCCTTGACGCCATACGTCCCCCGATAATCAGCCACTTTCGGCTAGCATGACTGGAGACAACACGATGTAAGGGCCGGATGGGCTCCTATATCCCACCAATCAAACAAAGGAACAAGAACATGAATATCTCGGAGCGCCTCGAAGCTCTCCCCATGACGCCCATGATGCGCAAGATTCTCTTCCTCGTGGGCATCGGCTGGCTGTTCGACGCCATGGACCAGGGCATGGTCAGCGGCGTGCTCGCGGCCGTCGGCCAGAGCTGGGCCCTCACCCCGCTCGACGGCTCCATCCTCGCCAGCGCCGGCACGTTCGGCATGATCATAGGCGCCGCGCTCTCGGGCATCATGTCCGACAAATGGGGACGCCGCAACGTCATCCTCGTCACGCTGCTGTTCTACAGCGTGGGCAGCCTGCTGTGCGGCCTATCGGCGAACTACGTGATGCTCGTCATCTGCCGCTTCGTCACGGGCTTCGGGCTTGGCGGCGAGCTGCCGGCGGCCTCGACGCTCGTCAGCGAGTTCTCGCCGCTCAAGTCGCGCGGCCGCAACGTCGTCATCCTCGAGAGCTTCTGGGCCTGGGGATGGATCGTCGCCGCGCTCGTCGCGTACCTGCTCATCCCGGTCTACGGCTGGCGCATCGCATTCTTCGTGGGCGCCATCCCCGCGTTCTTCGCGGCCGTGCTGAGGCGCTCCGTGCCCGAGTCGCCGCGCTACCTCGAGCTGGCCGGCAGGCACGACGAGGCCGAGGCCATCGTCTCCAAGATGGAGTCGCAGGCCGGCGTCACCGTTGCCGACGAGGACAAGACGGCGCTGGTGCCCCCGACCAAGCGCGGCACCGCCTTCGCGAAGCTCTGGCAGAAGCCGCATCTCCGCTCGACCATCGTGCTGTGGGTCATCTGGTTCGGCATCAACTTCGGCTACTACGGATTCGTGCTGTGGACGCCGTCGCTGCTCATGGGCCAGGGCTTCGACATGGTGCGCAGCTTCGGCTTCACCGTGATCATGTGCATCGCGCAGCTGCCCGGCTACTTCAGCGCCGCGTATCTCATCGAGAAGATCGGCCGCAAGCCCGTGCTCATCATCTACTTCGCGGGAACGGCGCTCGCCGCGTGGCTGTTCGGCCATGCCGGTAGCGAGGGCGCCATCCTCGCCGCGGGCTGCCTGCTGTACTTCTTCGCGCTCGGCGCATGGGGCTGCGTGTACTCCTACACCCCCGAGGTCTACCCCACCGACGTGCGAGGATCGGGTACCGGCTGGGCCGCCGCATTCGGCCGCATCGGCGCGTTCATCGCCCCGTTCATCGTGCCGGTCGTCTACAGCATGTTCGGCGAGCAGGTGGGATTCACCGCAGTGTTCATCGTGCTGACTGCAGCGTTCGCAATCGTCGCGATCGTCATGGCCGTGATAGGTCAGGAGACGAAGGGTCGCTCGCTCGCGGAGACGACGGACGAGGTGAAGGAGTAGGGGTCCTCTCCCGACCCGACACCGCCGTGCCAGGGATGCTCCAGCATGGCGACCTCTTGGCAATTCCTAACGAAAAAGGGCGTTTCACACGCCCTTTTTCGTTAGGAATTGCCAGAATCGAGCCATTTGACCCGGATGAGACGCTCTTTTTCGAACGAAGTTGCCAAGCTGTCGTCGACGTGCCGTCCGGAACATGCACGATGCGCGTGCGCCGACGCGAGCTGCGCCCGGTAAACGAGCGGTGTAGGTGTGCCGGCGCAGGCGCCGACTGGCAAGCGAGCGATGCACGCGTGTCGGGGCATTGCGCCGCCAAGGCCCTAGTAACTGGGCAGGTGGGGCCACGCCGCGAGCACGCCCGGCATACCCGACCCTACTGCTCCCTGCGCCGCTTGGGCAGGATCACGGTGACGGCGAGAATCGCCACGGCCAGGATGCCGAGAACGATCAGCCAGTAGGACCAGGCCGCATGGGTCATGTTCGATTCGGCGGGGACGCCCGATGCGAGCGGGTTCGCCGCGTCGTCGATGACCTCGGCGACCGTCGGGGCGGTGGTCGGCGATGTGGCGGAGACGGTAGTCGCCGAAGCTCCCACGGGGCTAGCGTATGCAGCCGGGGTGGACCAGACCGCCGCGGACCTGGTCGGAGCCGCGGGGGCCGGATCGTCGTAGGCGGGCGGCGCGGCGTCGGTGGTCTCGGAGACCACCATGAGCGAGCTGATGACGCGGGTGGGGGCACCCGGCTCGACATCATCGGCGCCGGTGAGGAGCGCGGCGACCTCGGCGATGATCATCTTGCCGAACGGCGTGCCCTCGGCGAGCCTGTTCCCGTTCGCATCGACTTCCCAGATCTCGGCGGCGCCCTTGACGGACGCGAGGACCTCGCTGCCCTGCGCGACGCCATCGACGACCGTGATGCTCTGGATCAGGGGCTTGCCGTCCGTGCCCAGGATAACGTTGCCCTTGGCATCGGCGAATGCGAAGTAGTACGTCTGGGCGGCACCCTCGGATGGGGTGCCCTGGCCCGCGTCGCCCGTGCCGCTGCTCACGGTTGCGGCCGCCATGGGGGCAAATCCCCGGACGACGTCCTGCGCTGCAGGCTGGGAGGCGCGTACGTCATCGACAACCGCGGGAGCGGACGCATCGTCAACGGCTGCATCGGGGATCGGCGCAGCCGAAGGACCGTCGATGCCCGCCATCTCGGTGTCAGCCACGGCGCTTGCAGGCGCAGCGGGGGTTGCCGCCGGATTCGCAGGAGCCACGGCATCGGAGTCCACGACCACGTTCCCCGCGGCAACATCAGCGCCGGCATCCGTGGAGGTCACGTCCCCGGCGGCCGGTGCCTCGATGCCCTGGGCAACCTGCTCCGCGCCCTCGGCCCCATCGGCCGCATAAGCGGAAATCGGGAAGGCGATGGACGTCATCAGCGCAACAGAGGCGAGAAGGGAAACGGCCCTTCCGGATACGCTCGTTCTTCTCGTCATATCGTCCACCCCCCTAACGTGGAACACTCCCCCGGGGAGCGTTCCGGATTTGCTCATGTTGCAATTGTATGAGCTTGCCGCCCGATGAGTCGACGGCTGCGGAATTGGTCGATTTGGGGTCCCAAAGGTCGCGGACATCGCGCATCCCGGCCGAGGCGCCACCTCGATCGGCAGCCCCCCTCCCGTTCCGCCATGCGGTACCATGGACTCGTGCACGGCATCTACACGCGAGGGGGCTCCGCATGGACTACCGCAAGCTGGGAGACGCATACTACATCCGCATGGACCGCGGGGACGAGGTCCTCTCGTCAATCCTGCGTATCTGCCGCGAGGAGAACGTCGCGTGCGCGACATATACGGGCATCGGCGGCTGCAGCAGCGTCGAGGTCGCCGTCTTCGACCCCGTCGAGCAGGCTTTCCGGACCGAGCGCATCGAGGGCATGCTCGAGATGGTCTCCATCACCGGAAGCGTGTTCGCCGGCGATGGCAACGAGATGCACCAGCACGCGCATGCGCAGTTCTCCTACGTCGAGCAGGGCGAGCACCGCATGATCGGCGGGCACGTCAAGGCGACGACCTTCCTCTACACGGCCGAGATCGTCCTGCGCCCCGTGCAGGGCGGGACCATAACCGGCAGGCGCGATGCCGAGACGGGCACGTTCCTCTGGAACTTCGACGATTAGGGCCGGCAACCGCTGCCACGCCACGACCAATATCCTCGCAAACCAACCAATTTCGCTAAGCGTTTGTATGACGTTGTAAAATAGCCTATACGTATGGTAGGCAGACGTTGACATCCCTGAAGTCATCCTGGCCGCAAGACATATTGCCTTCACGACCACGGACGGAGAGGACGGACGACGATGAGAAGGGCTAAAACGAGAAAACGGCTCATCACCGCGATCGTCGCCGCCCTGTGCGTCGCCTATATCGCATTCCTCGCAACCGCATGCGCTCCGAGCGCCGAGAAGCCCGCACCCGGACCCGGCGCCACCCAGGAGCAGCCGTCCGACACCATCACGGACGATTCCGTGCCCCTCGCGGGCGATCTCGAGGGAACCACGGACCAGGACGAGTCCACCGAGCAGCAACCCGCTCCCTGGCCGCCCAGCCAGGAAGGTGCGGAGGCACCTGCGGAGACCACCCCGTCGGGCGAGACCCAGCTCGCCGAGACGACTCCTCCCGCCGAGACGCCTGACGAGGGCCAGGCCGCCGAGACGCCCGTGCCCGAGCAGCAGGATGCCGATGCGCAGACCGCCAGCGACGAGACGGCGCAGAGCACCGATGACACCGTCGCAGAGAACGCCGAGGTGGCGGGCGAGGTCGATCCCGCCCAGGCCGAGGCGGACGCCGCGGCGGCAGCCGAGGCCGAGGCGGCGGCGCTGGCCGAGGCGGAGGCGCAGGCAGCGGCCGAGGCCGAGGCTCAGGCCGCAGCGGAGGCGGAGGCGAAGGCAAGGGCAGAGGCAGAGGCGGCCGCGCGGGTGGAAGCTGAGGCGAAGGCCCGCGCAGAGGCCGAGGCGAAGGCCAAGGCTGAGGCGGAAGCCGAGGCCAGGCGACAGGCCGCATACGACGTGTCCGAGCGCGTGTACGCCGCCCCCGTCAAATCGGGTGTCTACATCATCAGGCTCTACTGCGCGACGGGCAAGGTGCTCGAGGCCGCCGGCGGCGGCGTCAAGAACGGCACGAACGTCCAGATCCACCAGTCCAACAACTCCGATGCCCAGGCATGGTATTTCAAGGTCGACGAGCGCGGTCTCTACACGATCATCAACATGAAGAGCAACCTCGCCCTCCATGCCAACGCCACGGGCACGAAGAACGGCACGAACATCGTCCTCTACCAGCAAAACGGCTCCAACGCCCAGAAGTTCATCATCCAGAGGAGCGGCAAGGACTACGAGATCGTCCCCATCTACACCAAGGCATATGACGTCGATGAGCTGGCCATCGACGTCAAGGGCGGCAATACCGCCAACAAGACCAACGTCCAGCTATGGGCCGAAAACGGCGGCAAGTCCCAGATATTCGCGTTCTCCAACGTCACCTCGCGCTACAACAACCCCAACAAGGCCGTGCAGGTCATGACCAACGTGGCCCGCGCGTGCTCCGCGAGGGTCGATGTCGAGAGGTTCTGCTTCTCCTACGACACGCTCCAGAAGGCATACCAGCTGTGGCAGGGCGGGCAGTCCCCCAAGAGGTACACGGACAGCTACACGCAAAACGTCAAGCTCGTCTACTCGGATGCGCTGCGGACGACGAGAAGGACCATCGACCCCGTCACGGGCAAGGTCACCACGACGAAGACCCAGACGCCGGCCAAGAGCCTCTTCTTCCGCTACACCTTCAACAAGCCGACCATCACCAAGATGGTGGCCCAGCAGAACAAGGTCCAGCAAAACGTCATCAAGAAGGCCAAGAGGATCAAGGACCCGGTCAAGCGTGCGAGGTACATCCACGATTGGATCGCCACCAACGTCCGCTACGACTACAAGCCCGTCTCCGACCTCTCCTGGACCACGTACGCCGCGGCCGTGAAGAAGTCCTCGCGCTGCCTCGGCTACGCGACGCTCTACCGCGACATGTGCAACAAGGTCGGCCTGAGCTGCACGGTCGTCGTGGGCAAGACCACGCCGAAGGGCCGTGCCAACGAGCACGCGTGGAACAAGATCGTCATCAAGGGCAAGACCTACTACGTCGACACCACCTGGGACGCCTCCAAGACCAAGAAGGCCAAGACCACGTACTTCATGAAGACGTATTCATGGATGAAGAACCACAAGCACATCTTGTAGCAGCGTTTGATGCAGACAAGCTTCCAACCGTAATGCGGCCACAATGAGTCAAAGGACAGTCCTTTGACTCGTTCTTCGCCGGTTACAGCTCCTCGAGGGCCTTGAGGGCCGGGGCTATCCCGTCGATGACATCCTCCGCCATCGGGGCGTGCATCCCGAGTCGGGCGCGCGTCTCCTCCCCCGCCTTGGCGTGCACGAAGACGCCGAGCGCGGCGGCCTCGAAACCCTGCAGACCCTGCGCGCACAGCGAGCCGATGATGCCCGAGAGCACGTCTCCCGTCCCCGCCTTCGCGAGCACGGCGGATGCGTACGCCGAGACGAGCACGGGACGGCCTGCCTCCACGACGAGCGTCCTCCTGCCCTTGGCGACCACGACGGCGCCCGTCGCCTCCGCGACGGCAACCGCCCTGCGCAAGCGAGCGGAATCGAGGTCCTCCTCGGAGCCAGCCGCATCGTCGGAGACGCCGCATGCCGCGAGCAGACGCTTGAGCTCGCCGTCGTGCGGCGTGAGGATCGTCGTCGCGCCGCGCTTCCCGCGGGCCAGCAGCGAGCGGAACGCATCCCCGGGACGTCCGGTACCGCGGGCAATCGGATTGCGGCCCGCGACCACGTTGAGCGCATCCGCGTCGAGCACGACGGGCACGTCGTAGCCGTCGAGGAGACGCGTGATAAAGCCCGCCGTGGCATCTGTCACGCCCATGCCGGGCCCGGCGACGAGCGCGTCGAGGTGCCCGAGCAGCTCACCGGGCAAGGTGGCGGCTCCGGGCCGGAAGGCGCCGTCGATGCACGGCGCGGCGATCACGGGAATGGAGAGCAGATGGGCACGTGCGACCTGCTCCATGTCGGAGGGAACCATCAGGCTCGTGTAGCCCGCACCCGCACGGGCCGCGGCACGGGCCGCCAGCACGGGCGCTCCCGTGTAGCGGGCACTTCCTCCCGCCACGAGCACCGAGCCACGGGAGTATTTGCTCGCATCCGGATCGATTGCGGGCAGCAGCAGCGCATGCTCCTGCTCGGTCCACCTCACGGTCTGGACGAGCCGGTCCTCCATGTTAGAACCCCCTCCACGACGGGCGCGAGACGACGCGCACGTTGATGTAGGCGATGGAATCGGGATGCTCCTCTATGAGCTGCTCGACGATGCGGATCTTGCTCTGGATGTCCGTGGCCGGACCGAACGCCACCTCGATGCCGTTGTTCAGCATGATGTCGGTGCTGTCCCCCGTGGCCGAGGTGATGGAGGCGATCTGCGCGCGGAACTCCTCATCGGCGCCCTCCAGGATGTTGAGAGCGTTGATCACGCCGGCATCGGTCTCCTGCTTGCCCGTCTCGGGCTGCACGCCGATGGCCACGCCGGACACGACGGGAATCTTCGCGAGCTCCTCGACGGTAACGAAAGCATCGGCGCACACGCTCTGCTCGCCGCCCGCGTTCTCCTTCGCGGCATCATCGGCCTTCTCATCCGCGGCCTCGTCAGACGAATCGTCCGAGTCGTCGGAATCCTCCTCGGAGCCGCCGATCCACTCGTTCGTGTAGTCATCGTAGCCATCGCCGTCCTCGTCCTCGTGGACGGTGGTGGTCTGGGCGATCGGCTCGCCGGTGTTGTCGTCGATGCCGTCGCCGTCCTCGTCGACGCTGCCGGCCGCCGCATCGGGTACGCCGTCGCCATCGGTGTCGACGAGCGGATCGTCGACCACCGGCGTCTCCTCGATGGCGGCGGTGAGGTCCTCGGAGCCCGTGGAGTCCATGACGACCTCGCGCGCCTGCTCGATGCCCGTCGACGAGACCTGGCTCATCCAGATGCCGTCACCCGATATGAACCAGTATTCCGTGGCGCCTATCGCCGTCGCCGGATCGACCTGCACGACGGCCGTGGGCATGTTCTCCTCGATGTCGAGGACGAGCGTATGCGGGTACGAGCGGTGCACGGAGACCTTCTCAATCCACGGATTGGCGGTGAGGCGCTCCTTCACGTCGTTCGTATCGATGTTCATGAGGTTCGTGCCCTCGGGGATGTCGACGAGGGCGGTGAGGTAGTTGTCGGAGAGGCGCGAGGTGTTCTTCACGTCGATGGACGTGATCTTGAACACGTCCGTGTGGCCGAGCACGCCCCACGAGACGCCGGCTGCGACGAGCAGCACGACGATGACGATGAGCAGGGCCCGGATCTTGCCCCCGCGTCCGCCTCGCCGGCCGCGGCGCCCGCGACGGTCGCCGCCGACCTCGATGTCGTCGGAAGCCGTCTCGAGGGGAGCCGGCTCCTCGATCGTCGGGATCTTGGGACGCGCATGGGAGCGGGCCGAGCCGGCGCGCTGGTCGGGCGCGGCACCGCGGCCGGATGCACCGCGCTGGCCCGAGGGCCTCGCGTGCGCGCCGTTCCTACTGCCCGAAACCGAGGAATTTGATCTCCGGTTTGAGTTCGATGCCATATTCTTCCCTCACCCGCTTGCGGATCTCGGTCATGAGCACGACCACGTCGCGCGCGGTCGCATGCCCTGTGTTGATTATAAAGTTTGCATGCGTTTCGGAAACCTGCGCTCCGCCAACGCTCTTGCCCTTGAACCCGCAGGCCTCGATGAGCCGGCCCGCCGAATCATCGGGCGGATTGCGGAAGATGCTCCCGGCGTTGGGAACGCCGACGGGCTGCGTCTTCCTGCGCCTCTTGAGGATGCCCTCCATCTTCGCCTGGATGAAGGACGTCGAGGCCTCCTCGATGGCGATCTCGGCCTCGAGGACCACCTCGCCGCGCGGAAGGCCGGAATAGCGGTAGTGCCAGGGCAGCTCGTCGCCCGCGTAGCGGTGCAGGCCGGTGTCGGGCCGGTAGACCACGATAGAGCGGCAGACCTGGCCGATGGTGGCCTCCTTGGTGCCTGCGTTCATGAGCACGGCGCCGCCGAGCGACCCCGGGATGCCCACGGCGAACTCGAAGCCGGAGTAACCGGTCTTGACGGCCTCCTGGACGAGCGACCCGAGCGCGACGGCGGCTCCGCACACCATGGCGTACGGCCTGCCCGTCTCCTCGTCCCGTAGCACCTCGTAGCGCTTGAACTCGCGTCCGAGCGTGATGATGATGCCGTCGTAGCCCTCGTCGGCGATCAGGACGTTCGTCCCCTTGCCGAGGATCGTCCAGTCCAGACCGCACTCCCCGGCGACCTCGATGGTCGTCACGAGCTCGTCCATCGTGTCGCACTCGACGTAGAGCTTCGCCTGCCCGCCGATGCGGAAGCCCGTGTGGCGCGCCATGACCTCATCGGGCCATACGTTGGAAACGTTGCGTTGCAGCAACGCGGTGAATGCATCGATATCGGTCATCGGCTACTCCCCTGCGGATTCGAGGGCCTCGAGGACCATCGGGCCGATGGCGGTGACGTCGCCGGCGCCCATCGTGATGAGCATGTCGCCCTCCTCGAGCCAGTCGGCCAGATAGGAGACGACCTCGGCGCGTCCCTGCACCCACGAGATGTCCATCGCAGGGTCGTGGCGCAGCACCGAATCCACGACGGTCTTGCCCGTGATGCCCGGGATGGGCGTCTCGCCCGCCGAGTACACGTCCATGACCGTCACCTTGTCGACGCCGTCGAAGGCGGTCGCGAACTCGTCGGCCAGCGAGGCCGTGCGCGAGTAGCGATGCGGCTGGAAGAGCACGTGGATGCGCTTGGCACCCTGGTTGCGGGCCGCGGCGAGCGTCGCCTTGATCTCCGTCGGATGATGTCCGTAGTCGTCGATGACCGTGACGCCCTTGGCCGTGCCGACGAGGTCGAACCTGCGCCGCACGCCGCTGAAGGACTCCACGGCGCGGACGCTCTCGTCCAGGCCGTAGCCGAGCCGCATGAGCAGCGCCACGACCGACGTGGCGTTGAGCATGTTGTGCACGCCGGGGTTGGACTGCAGGCGCATGGTCGCGCGGGAGCCGTCCGCGGCGATGATGTCGAACGAGCCATCATCGGCGGGCACCGTGCGCACATCGCACCCCTCGCCGATACCGTAGGAGACCACGGGCGCCTCCGTGGACGCGCGCATCAGCTCCACGAGCCCCTCGTTGTCCCCGCAGGCGATGACGCATCCCTCGCCGGGAATGTTGGAGACGAACTCCGCGAACGCCTTCCGGATGCTCTCGAGGTCGCCGTAATGGTCGAGGTGGTCGGCCTCGATGTTCGTGACGATGGCCATGTAAGGATCGAGGTACGTGAACGAGCCATCCGACTCATCCGCCTCCACGGCGCAGTACTCGCCGCCGCCGTAGCGGGCGTTGGAGTCGAAGCCGTCGATGATGCCGCCCACGAGGAACGCCGGGTCGGCGCCCAGCTCGACGAGCGCGGCCGAGAGCATCGAGGAGGTCGTCGTCTTGCCGTGCGTTCCCGCGACCGCCAGCACCTTGTAACCGTTGCCGACATACGCGAGCATCTTGGCGCGGGGCCAGATCTCGATGCCCGCCGCGCGGGCCGCGACGACCTCGGGGTTCGTCTCGGGGATGGCGCTCGACACGACGACCACGTCGGGGTCGCTATCGGTGATGTTACGCGCGTCGTGTCCGACGGAGACCTTGATCCCCTGGCGTTTGAGGGCCTTCGAGTACTTCGACTCCTTCAAGTCGGAGCCCGTGACCTGCATGCCCAGCTTCTTCGCGACCGACGCGATGCCGCTCATGCCAACGCCGCCGACGCCGACGAAGTGAACCTTCGCTATGTTCCTGTCCATGTTTCCGCCCGTCATCGCCATCTACCTCCGTAAGTCCTTCGATAAGCCGCTCATGATCGGTATCGGCTCATTTGCGCGCCGCGGCGTCGATCGCCAGGTTGGCGACCAATTCCGCCGCGTTCGTGCGGCCGAGTTTCCTCGTCAATTCTCTCATCTCGTCGCGGCGCGCGCCATCGTCGAGCAGCGTGAAGAGCATCTCGGCGAAGCCCTCTCCCTCGACATCGTCATCCGCGCACATGAACGATGCGCCCGATTCCACGAGCGCCCGCGCGTTCTTCGTCTGATGGTCGTCCGTCGCATGCGGATACGGGACGAGGAGCGCCGGCACGCCGATGGCCGTCAGCTCCGCGAGCGTCGTGGCACCGGCGCGGCACACGACGGCGTCGCTGGCCGTCAGGGCCTCGCCCATGCTGTTGAAGTAGCCGGTGAGGTGGTAGCGCTCGCCCGCGTTCTCCCAACCCGTCTCCGGCGAGAAGCCCGGTCCGGATAGCGCGATGCCCTGCGCCTCGAGGTCGGCGCGCACCGTGTCGTACTCCTTGGGCCCTGTCACATGGATGACGTGCAGGTTCGGACGCTCGAGCAGGCGCGCGGCCAGCTTGCAGATCGCCGTGTTGATATGGCGGGCGCCGAGCGAGCCGCCGAACACGAACAGCAGCTCCGCATCGTCGGGAACGCCGAGCCTCGAGCGGGCCGAGGCCGCGTCGACCTCGAGCAGCTCGGGACGCACCGGATTGCCCGTGACCTCGATGGGAGCGTCGGTCTTCAGGTCCCTGCGCGCGACGTCGTACGTCAGCGCGATATGCGCGGCATGCGGGGCAAGGTACTTGTTCGCCATGCCGCAAGCGGAGTTCTGCTCGTGGATGACGAGCGGGATGCCAAGGTCGCCCGCGGCCTTGCCCACGGGAATCGACACATAGCCGCCGAAGCCGATGACGGCATCGGCGCCGAGGGACTTGAGCCACTTCTTGGCGGCCGACGAGCCCTTGAGCGCTTTCATGGACGACTTCAGGAGTGTCAGCGGATGGCTGCGGTTGAATCCCGAGACGTCGAACGCCTCGAACGGGAAGCCCGCCTCGGGCACCAGGCGCGCCTCGAGACCCTCGGGCGTGCCGGCGAAGAACACCTCGTGCCCCATGGACGCGAGCTGCTTGCCGACGGCGATAGCCGGGTAGATGTGGCCGGCGGTCCCTCCGCCGGAGATGACGAACCTCATATCAGGCACCTCTTCTGGTTCTCGATGGATACGACGACGAGCCGCCCGATCCGGTCTCGTACACGCGGATGTCCTTCCTGCGGCGCGTCGCGGTGTCGTCCGAGCTCTGGAACGAGACCGCCAGCACGAAGCCGACGAGGATCATCGTCGCGAACATGGACGAGCCACCGTAGCTGATGAAGGGCAGGGGCTTGCCCGTGACGGGTAACGCCCCGATGGTGCAGGCCATGTTCAAGAAGGCCTGGAACGCGATGACCGTGGCCGACGAGCACGCGATGATCTTCGCGAAGGGGCTCGACGCCATCTCGCCAATCTGGAGCGCCGAGCGCAGCATCACGAGGAACAGCACGATGATGACGGCGCATCCGATGAGCCCGAACTCCTCGCCGATGACGGCGAAGATGAAGTCGTTGTAGGCGAAGGGCAGGTACAGGTACTTCTGCGTCGAGTTGCCCAGTCCCACGCCGAAGACGCCTCCCTCGGAGAAGGCGTAGAAGGAGTTGAGGATCTGGTAGCCCGTGCCCGCGGGATCGTCCTCGGGATGGATCCACGCCGCGATGCGGTCGGAACGGAATCCCTGCGACACGATGGCCAGAAGGGCGAGCACGATCACGGCGATGATCACCGCGGCGATGATGCGCTTGGAGAACTCGCCGAACCACAGGACGGCGAGGATGCCCACCAGGGCGACGAGGACGGTGCCGAGGTCGGGCTGGGCCAGGATGAGGAACGTGGGTATCGCGATGCTGCCGATGAACACGACGGCGAACTGCCCGAATGAGCGGAACTCGCCGTTGCGGTAGCCTATGACGATGGACGCCGCGAGCAGCATCATCGCGATCTTGGCGAACTCCGAGGGCTGGAACGTGAACGGCCCGATCATGATCCAGCGGCGCGCTCCCAGACCGACGAAGCCCGCGATGTGGTTGAATATCAGGATCGCCACCATGATGCCCCAGATCACCCAGAGCACCTTGCGGTTCCATAACCCGAAGGGAAGTTTCGCCACGATGAACGTCAGGACGACGCCCGCGGCGACCCAGATGACCTCGCGCTTGAGGAAGTAGGCCGTGTCGTTGAAGTCGCGGTACGCCTCGGGAGCGGATGCCGAGTACACCATGACGAGCCCGATCGCCAGCAGCAGCGCGACGGAGATGATGAAGGTCAGGCGCGGGGTGAGCACGGCCATGTCGCCGCGGCCCTTGTCGCGGCTCCTGCGTGCGGCCCTACGCTCCTTGTCCTGCTCTTCAACCATGGACGACCTCCTCCGCGACCGTGCCGCGCAGGTCGGCCACCAGCTGCTTGAACAGCTTGCCGCGCTCCTCGTACGAGGAGAACTCGTCGAACGACGAGCAGGCCGGGGAGAGCAGCACGACGTCGCCGTCCTGGGCCACATCGCATGCCGCCGCGAACGCCTCGCGCATGTGGGGCGCCTCGATGACCTGCAGTCCCGCAGCCTCCGCGCCGGCGTCCGCAAACGCCGCGAGGAAGCGACCCGCAGCCTCGCCGAAGCAGATGACGCCCGTGCAGGAATCCGTGCAGGCGCCGACCAGCTCGGAGAGATCCGTGCCCTTGTCGTGCCCGCCCAGAAGCATCCAGACGCGCTGGCCGGGGAACGCCGTGAGGGCCTTGATGGCGGCATCGGTGTTCGTCGCCTTCGAATCGTTGTAGAAGAGCACCCCACCCACGTCGCCGCAGGGCTCGACCCGGTGCTCGACGGGATGGTACGAGCGCAGGCCGGCGGCAAGCTGCACGTCGTCGACGCCCGCGATGAGCGCGGCGGCGCTTGCCGCGAGCGCGTTTTGCATGTTGTGATCGCCCTTGATGGAAAGCTCGCCGGCAGCGGCGAGTCGATGCGCAGCCCCATCGAGCACGACGGTCAGCACGCCGCCGTCCAGATAGGCGCACCCCCCGCGCCCGCAGGCGGCAGGGTCCCCGAGCGGGTGGTAGGCGTCACCGAACCCGTCGGGACCGCCGATGGCGACGACCGCGTCGCCGCGGGCGGCCAGGCGACCGGCGAGTGCACGCGTGTTCTCCGCGGTGCAATCGACGATGGCGTAGCCGCTCGCGCCCAGGTTGGAGAAGATCTTCTCCTTGGCCGCGGCATAGGCGTCGAGGCTCCCGTGCCACTCGATGTGGTCGGGGGTGATGTTGAGCAGGATCGCCGCACGGGGCGCGAACGTCGGCATCGACTCGAGCTGGAACGATGAGAGCTCGGCCACAAGGTACGAGTCGTCGGTGCGCGCGCAGGCCGCCTCGATGCAGGGCAGGCCGATGTTGCCGCATGCGATGCTCCCCGCACCGGCCTCGGCGAGAAGGTGCGCCGTGAGCGTCGTCGTGGTCGTCTTGCCGTTCGTTCCCGTGATGCCGATCCAACGGCGCGGCGAGAATCGGAACGCGAGCTCGGGCTCGGTCACGACCTCGCGCGAGGATGCGGCGGCGCTTTGGAAGAAGCCGCTGTTGACCGAGATGCCCGGGCTGATGATGGCGAGGTCGTAGGAACCCTTCACGTCCTCGCAGTCGAGGATGACCTCGACGCCGTGCTCGGCAGCCTCGGCCGCGAACGCGACCGCGGCATCGGAGGACTTGCCGCCGTAGACCGTGAGGCTCTCGACGGCGAAGGCGTCATCGGCGGGGGCGCCGAGATGCGCGATGGCAAACCGCGCGGCGGCCAGCCCGCTCTTGCCCAGCCCGACGACAAGGACGTTTCCCAGACCACTAGACATGGGATGCTCCTACATCATGCCGATCGGGAAGTACCACGCGAAGCCGAGGCACGCGAGGAAACCCGTCACGATCCACAGGCGCGTGACGACCTGCGGCTCCGACCAGCCCTTCTTCTCGAGATGGTGGTGGAACGGCGCCATGAGGAAGATGCGCTTGCCCGTCCGCTTGAAATGGATGACTTGCAGCAGGACCGAGACGGACTCGGCGACGAACAGGCCGCCGATCACGAGACCCACGACCTCGGACTTCGTCACGATGGAGACGGCGGCGAGCGCCGTGCCGAACGCAAGCGAGCCCGTGTCGCCCATGAAGATCTTCGCCGGATAGGTGTTGAACCAGATGAAGCCGATGCAGCCGCCGGCCACGGCACCGCAGAAGATCGCCATCGCCAGGTTGTCGGCACGGTACGAGATGGCGCCCATGGCGATCATGGCGATCATCACGCACCCGCCGGCGAGGCCATCGAGGCCATCGGTGAGGTTGACGGAATTCGACATGCCCGCCATGAGGAGCGTCACGAAGATGACGTAGAGCCACGGGATCGTGAACACGCCGTCGCCCATGGGGATGTTGATCGCGAGCACGCCGAGGTTGATGTCCACAACGAACGGGATCTTGACGACGGGGCTCACGCCGCAGAAGTTCACGACGAGCAGGCAGAAGATGACCGAGATGGCGATCTGCCCGGCCAGCTTCGCACGCGGGCTCAAGCCGAGCGAGCGGCTCTTGAGCACCTTGGTGATATCGTCCACGAAGCCGAGCAGGCCCGTCAGTATCGTCGCCGCGACGACGAGGGCGAGCGCGAGCTTGTCGATGTTGTGCGAGAACGCCGCCACGAGGATGACGATGACGAGAACCGCGATCAGGATGACGACGCCGCCCATCGTGGGCGTTCCCTGCTTGACCAGATGCCTCTCGGGGCCATCGGCGCGAACCTGCTGGCCGATGCCCTCGTACTTGAGCAGGCGAATCCAGAACGGAAGCACCGCCATGGTGAACGCCATGGCGATGAAAATGGCCAGGAAAACCTGGAATGTGGGATAGCTGGCAGAGCCTAGCATTAACCGATCAACTCCTCGACGACCCGCTCGAGTTCCATGAACCGCGAGGCCTTCACCAAGATTATACTGTCTGGCACGCGCGCTCCCTCGATTGCGCGCACCGCTTGCGGCACATCGGCGCATGCGACGACGTGGTCGGCGGGCATCCCGGCGTCAACGGCACCGGCGGCGATGTGGGCGCCGAGCTCGCCGATGGTGACGAGCAGGTCGGGACCGCACGCCGCGGCCGCCTCCCCCACCCCGCGGTGGTCGGCAACCTCGTCCGCTCCGAGCTCTCCCATGTCGCCGAGCACGGCGATCTTCCGGCCCGCACCCGCATCCATCATGGAGAGCAGCGAGAGCGCGGCCCGCATCGAATCGGGGTTCGCGTTGTAGGCGTCGTTGATGACGATGACGCCGTCACCCGCCTCGACGAGCTCCTGCCTCATGCTCTGGCCCTCCACGGTGCGCAGGGCGTTGGCGATTCGCTCGATGGGCATGTCGCAGGCATAGCCCACGGCGGCCGCCGCGAGCGCGTTCAGGACGTTGTGCATCCCCATGAGGGGCAGCTCGACGCGCGTGCTGCGCCCGTTGGGGAACGTGATGGAAAACGTCGGGCGCCCGATGCGCGAGAACTCGATGTCGGTCGCGCGGACCGAGCACTCCTCGCCCGTGCCGTACAGCAGCACATCGACGCCGCGCTCATCGCAGCCGGCGACCTCGCGCACGAACGGCGTGAAGGGGTCATCCCCGTTGAGGACGGCGGTGCCTCCCGCAGGCAGAGCGGCGATGAGCTCGGCTTTGGCGCGGGCGATGTTCTCCTGCGATCCGAGCAGCTCGGCATGGGCCGTCCCGATATTCGTGAGCACGCCGATGCCGGGACGCACGAACTCGCAGAGCGACTCGAGCTGGCCGAAACCGCGCATGCCCATCTCGACGACGAGCGCCTCGGTGGCCTCGGACGCGTTGAGCACCGTCGCGGGGACGCCGAGCTCGTTGTTCTGGTTGGCCTTCGTGGCGACCGTGGCGAACTCGGCGGAGAGCACATGGGCGATCATGTTCTTCGTTGTGGTCTTGCCGCTCGAGCCGCTGATGCCGACGACGGTGGCCGTGAGCGTGGAGCGCACGTAGCCCGCGAGCGCCCTGAGCGCATCACAGGGATCCTCGACGCGCACGATGCCGGCACCGAGAAGGCGCGCCTTCTCGCAGGCCGCCTCGCCCGGCTCGTCGCAGGCGATTGCGAGCGCCGCGCCGGCGCTCAGCGCCTGGCCGATGAACGAGTTGCCGTCGACGCGCTCGCCCTTGATGGCCAGGAACGCGCATCCGTCCGTGACGGCGCGCGAGTCCCACACGATCTGCTCCACCACGCGCTCGGCTTGAGACGGGGCGACGACGGTGGCGCCCCCCAGCACCTCGATGATCTTCGCAAGGCTAATCTGCATCGGCGGCACCCCCATCCTTGGCGACGAGCGCCTCGAGGGCCTCGCGCGCGACGATGCGGTCGTCGAAGTCGAGCACCTTGTCGCCCACGAGCTGGTAATCCTCGTGGCCCTTGCCGGCGATCAGCACGCCGTCGCCGGGCTCCGCCATCTCGATGGCGCGGAAGATGGCCGCGCGGCGGTCGGCGATGACCTCGTAGCGGCCCGTGCCCTGGCGCATGCCGGGAAGGATGTCGGCGATGATGGTGTCGGGGTCCTCCGTGCGCGGATTGTCGCTCGTGACGACCATCAGGTCGGACGCGCACGACGCGGCTCCCATCTTCGGGCGCTTCGTGCGGTCGCGGTCGCCGCCGCAGCCGAACACGGTGATGAGGCGGCCGGACGTGATGGGCTTGAGCGCCGCGATGGCCTTCTCGATCGAGTCGGGTGTGTGCGCGTAGTCGACGAACACGGAGATGCCCGTCGCATCGTAGGTCTCGCGGGCGGTCTTGCCCGGCAGCGACACGCGCTCCATGCGCCCGGGCGCCTGCGGCGCGTGCTCCATGGCATGGCACACCTCGCCCAGGTCGTAGCCGAGCTGGTGGCAGATGCCGAGCGCGAGCGCGATGTTCTCGACGTTGAAGCGCCCGATGAGCGGATAGTCGAACGAGTACGTCTCGCCGAACGCCGAGATGGTCAGCGCCGTGTGCGTCGCATGGTACTTGGCCAGGAGGACGCGGATGTCGGCCGCGGGCTCGAATCCCGTCGTGACGACGTCGAGGCCGAGGTCGGCGGCGCGGGCGGCGAGCTTCTCGCCGTAGCGGTCGTCGATGCAGATGGCCGCCTTGCCCGTGTACTCGGGCGTGAAGAGCGCGGCCTTGGCCTCGAAGTAGTTCTCCATGGTCTCGTGGTAGTCGAGATGGTCCTGCGTGAGGTTCGAGAACGCCGCGACGGCGAAGCGCGTCCCGAGGATGCGGTTCAGGTCGATCGCATGGCTCGAGACCTCCATGGTCACCTCCTGGCAGCCGGCCTCGCCCATCTGCGCGAACAGCGCCTGCAGGTCGAGCGACTCGGGGGTCGTGTGGTCGGCGTGGAGGGCCTCATCGCCGATCCTCGTCTCGACGGTGCCGATCAGGCCCGTCTTGAGCCCGCGCGAGCGCGCGGCCCAGTCCACGAGGAACGTCGTCGTGGTCTTGCCGTTCGTGCCCGTGATGCCCACCACGTCGAGCTGCTCGGAGGGCATGCCGTAGAAGCGCGATGCGGCGATCGCGAGCGCGCGGCGCGAGTCCGCGACCACGAACTGCGGCACATCGAGCGGGAGCTTGCGCTGGACGACCAGCGCCGCGCACCCGCGCGAGACGGCGTCGGCGGCGAAGTCGTGCCCGTCGCGCTTCAGGCCCGGGATGCAGAAGAACACCCCGCCGGGCTCGACCCGGTCGGACCGGTAGGCCAACCCCGTCGCCTCGACATCGTGCGCCCCCACTGCCTCGAACTGCATGCCGGCGAGCATCTCGGCGACGCCCGTGATCCGTTTGCCCTGTGTCATTTCAGTCCACCAGCTTTCCCTCGCACGTTACTCCAGCGGTTTCCCGCCCGTTCTATGCGGCCTTGCCGTTCTGCTCGCCGCCATTGCCCTCGTACGAGCCGTCGGCGTTCGGGGAATCTCCCTCGGATTCTCCCGGGCCTTCGTCATACGAGGCGTCGTAATTCTCATCGTAGGAGCTCTCGTCGGACGAATCCTCATCGGACGAGCTCTCACCCTCATCGTACTCGCCGGACTCGTCGGCGTCCCCCGTATCGGCGTCGGCCGACGGCGGGGCGTACGGGATGATCGAGTACAGGTCGGCGGCGAACGCCATCACCGAGGAGAACAGCGGCATGGCCGCGCTCGTCCCGGGATTGTTCATCGCGATGATGCAGACGAGCTTGCTGTTCGTGTTGGCCAGCATGCCGTCGAAGGTGATGGTGTACTTGCCGTCGGAGTACTGCCCGTCGACGACCTGCTGCGCCGTGCCCGTCTTGCCGGCCGCGTCGAATCCGTCGATCTGGGCGAGCGTTCCCGTGCCCTCCTCGACGACGTCTATCATCATCTCCTTGAGCGTGGCGCAGGTCTCGGGCGACAGCAGGCGCGTGCTCTCGTACGTGACCTCCTGGCTCGTGTGCGGGTAGTCGATCAGGAAGTGCGGCTGGATGTACATGCCGTCGTTGGCGACCATGCCGTAGAAGCCCGCCATCTGCACGGACGTGACGCTGATGCTCTGGCCGAACGCGACGTTGGCCTCGAGCACGTCGTACCAATGGCGCACGTCCGTGAGGATTCCCTCGCTCTCGCCGGGATAGTCGACGCCGGTCTTCTTCCCGAAGCCGAACTTGTCGAGGTAGGAGGCGAACGTCTCGCGGTCGATCTCGTCCTCGAGGATGCTGATGCCGATGTTCGAGGACTCGCGGATGATGTCGCGCAGGTTCCACTGCATGACCGCATGGTCGTGCGCGTCGGTGATGGTGCGATCGCCGATCTCGAGCGAGTTGGGAACCTCGATCTTCTTGTCGGGGTCGACCGCGCCCTCCTCGAGCAGAGCCGCGGCGGTGACGATCTTGAAGACCGAGCCGGGCTCGTACACGTGCGAGACGGTCTTGAGGTTCGAGGCGCCCTCGGCGGCCTCGTCCACGTGGTTCAGGTCGTAGAGCGGCAGAGAGGCGGACGCGTAGATCTCGCCCGTGGCGCCGTCGAGGATGGTGATCTCGCCACCCTCGGCATTCGACTCGGCCTGCTGGGCCAGCAGCTCGTGCTCCGCGTACTGCTGGAGCTCGATATCGATCGAAACCGTGATGTCGGTTCCATCCACGGCCTCCTGGTCGAGCTTCGTGCCGCCGGGAATCTGCAGTCCGCCCTTGCCCTGCTCGACGACGCGGTGTCCATCGCGGCCGCGCAGGATGTTGTCGTATTGGAGCTCGAGGCCGGAGAGGCCCTTGCCGTCCCTGCCCACGTATCCGATGATCTGGCCGGCGACCTCGCCGTACGGGTACTCGCGGCGCGTGTCGTCGAGGTAGTAGATACCGGCGAGCGGATTCGCCGGGGGCGACGAGCCCTCGGGGAGCTGCAGCGCATCGATCTGCTCCTGGAGCTCCTTCTTGCGCGCTTGGAGGTTCTCTGCGAGCTTCACCTCGCCCTGGCGCAGCACGTAGGAGAACGTCGTATCCTTCGTGAGCGCCTCCATGTAGTCGGCGGGCTCGCCGCCGAGGATCTCCGCGAGCTGGCTGGCCGTCGCCGATGCGTCGACGATCTCCTTGGGGTTGGCGTAGATGGTCTTCGCATCGACGGTCATCGCGAGGATCTTGCCGTTGCGGTCGTAGATCGTGCCGCGCTTGGCGTACACGACCTCGTCGGAGGTGTGATGGGTCTCCGCCTCGGCGCGGTACTCGTCGGCGAAGACGACCTGCAGCACGAAGAGGCGGATGACGAGGGCGACGGCGATGAAGACGAAGGCGATGAGCAGCCACGAGGTGCGCGAGGAATCGCCCTCTGAGAACATGCCCGCCTCGTAGGGGCTGCGGGCGGGGCGATCGGCGCGCAGACGACCGTTACCGCGGCCATCGCGCGTGCGAGAGCCGCGGCCGTTCTGCCGCCCCCTGTGGTCATCGTATCTGCTCATAGCATCGAATCGCCGCCTGCGTTCCTATGATCGCGAGACGGCGTCCGTTTCTTCCCCCGTTTTCAATCCGTGCGCGCATGCA
Organism: Coriobacteriales bacterium; assembly: GCA_050946275.1. GTDB lineage: Bacteria > Actinomycetota > Coriobacteriia > Coriobacteriales > CADBOM01 > JBMNUM01. The sequence goes on along the minus strand of JBMNUM010000001.1, from coordinate 114,445 downwards.
TGCACGCGCGCGGCTATCATTGCAACTGCACTTGCATCGGTGTCTGCTCCAGCGCGGCCACCTGCGCCTGCGCTCCCACCACCCTGTTCACGACGAGCGGCGTCGCCTCCTTCGCGAACTGCGGCGTGAGGTCGACGTATGTCGTCGCGCCGTATGCGGGCCCCATGCCGAGGCGATACTGCGCGTAAAGCTTGACCTTCGCGGGATTCGTGAGCTCGGAGTACTGGACCTCGAGCTCGGAGCCCGTGAGGCGCGCCTCCTTGATGGTCGTGTTGATGGAGTTCGTCTGCGTGAGCACCTCCATGGAGGTGTTCGTGAGCCACAGACGGCCGACGGCCATCGCCGCGAGCAGCGCCAGAACGATCATCCCGATGCGGAAAATGGCCATCGTCTGCGAGTACTGCGCATGCTCGGCCTTCCGGCCTTGCCCAGCGTGCACCTCGAACTGCGGGGAGGCGGGTACCTCCTCGTAGCGGTGCCTTGGTGCATATGCACGCGCGGTGCTTGCCATTTCCTACACGTCCTTGCTGCGTTTGATGCTGCGTTTAAGCCGCATCTCGTGTTTCGTTCAGTGCTACAGTTTCTCGGCCACCCTCAGCTTCGCGCTGTTGGCCCTCGGGTTCGTTTCTCGTTCTTCTTGCGTTGGCACAACCGGCTTTCTCGTCACGATCTTCACGCTCGGCTCGTGTCCGCACACGCAAACCGGAAGATCCGGCGGGCACGTGCAGCCCTTCGCCATGCTCGCGAAGGTCTCCTTGACGATCCTGTCCTCGAGCGAGTGGTACGAGATGACGACGATCCGGCCTCCTGGACGGAGCCACCGGATTGCAGCATCAAGACCTTTTCTCAAACCCTCGAGTTCCCCATTCACCTCGATTCGAAGCGCCTGGAACACGCGTTTCGCGGGATGCCCACCCTCTCGACGGGCAGATGCGGGGATGGCCGCCCGGATCACGTCGACCAGGTCGAACGTGGTCTCGATCGGCTGTTCCTCGCGCCGTCTGACGATGAACGACGCTATGCGCGCGGCCCACTTCTCCTCTCCGTACTCCCGGAAAATTCGGGCGAGGTCTGTTTCGTTTAAGGTTGCAATGACCTCTGCGGCTGTTTTGGTGTGTTTGCCCGAATTCCTCCGCATGTCAAGGGGAGCGTTCTCCTTGTAGGAAAAGCCCCTCTCGGGAAAATCGATTTGCGGCGAGCTCAGTCCCAGATCGAAGAGGATCGCATCGATTCCGGGTACCTGCGCCCTGCACAGGATGGCGTCGAGGTCGGCGAAGTCGCCCTGCATCGGACGGAAGTCCATGCCCGGAAACTCGCCTTCGATCCGCGCGGTGGCCGCCTCTATCGCCATCGGGTCCTCGTCGATTCCGATCAAGGTTCCCTCGGCGGCGATGGCCTTCGCCGCGAGCATCGAGTGCCCCGCTCCACCAAGCGTGCAATCGACGAAAATCGATGATGGCTTCAGGTTCAAGCTCTCGATGGACTCGTCCGCCATCACCGGGATGTGCCTGTATTCGGTTTTCAAATCCCTCAACGCGAGTACCGCCGTGGGCTAGATGTCGGTGCGGTAGAAGCTGGCCTCGGCATCCGCGGTGTAGGCATCGAGCTTCTCCGGGTTCCAGATGGAGAAGTGATCCCCGTCGCCGACGATCGAGACCGCGCCCTCCAGATCCGCGGCCGTACGGTGCTCCTCGGAGATGAGAAGACGGCCGGCCTTGTCGAAGCTGGCCATCTTGGCGCTCCTGCTCATGCTGGTCATGATCTTCGCATGATTGGGATTTCGCCTATCGAAGCCACCGTCCTTGTCGAACAGCGTCTCGCGATACTCCTGGAAACCCTCCGGGGTGAAACCGTTCAGCTGGCCGTCGGGACCCGGAACCAGCACGACGGTCGAGCCGATGGCCTCGCGGAAGGCAGGCGGTATCGAAACGCGTCCAGCTGCGTTTAGGTTGTGTTTGTATTCTCCAAAGAGAAATACGGACACGCTTCGACCCTCCCTTCTACCGTTCAGTCTCGACGACCTCGCAGTAAGAATAATAGGCCACCGGATGCCCAAAATCAAACTTTTTATGACATTTTATGATTTTTTATGACATCAGCGGTCATTCGATGACCGGCGCATTTGGGCTGATTTCCGCATATAGTAGAGAACGCATGTTCGCACACAATATATGGGAAGAGGGGTTGGAGGGACGCGGCGCGCTTCGACCCGCCAGAGCGCAGACCGCAAGAGCGGTCAGCAAACCCCACACCGCTGCCCGGAATGCGGGTTTGCTGATTGCCGGAAGCGCAAGAGCGGTCAGCAAGCCCCACACCGGAGGTCCAAATGCGGGTTTGCTGATTGCCGTTGCCGCTAGCGCGGTCAGCAAACCCCACATGGCGGCTCCAAATGCGGGTTTGCTGATTGCGGTTGGCGCAAGGGCGGTCAGCAAACCCCACCTGGGCCCGAACACGCGATTCTTCGCCCGCGCGCAGCCGGCGGGCGCCGGGAACCCGGGTCCATCGCGGCCGACGGCCACGGCATGGGCGCCCCTAAATGCGGGGATGTCGAAAAAGAAGACGCCCGTGCACGTTTTCGCGGCCCGCCTGTCCCAAAATGCGGGGTTGTCGAAAGCGGATCCCTCCCACGTGTCCGAAAATGCGGGGTTGTCGAAAAATCTTGCCCGAAAATGCGGGGATGTCGAACAATCCGGAACGTCGCGCTTTCGACATCCCCGCATTTTGGGACACGGGAGGGAGTTTTCCTTGCAAGGCGGGTCTGGTTTTCGACATCCCCGCACTTTGGGGCAGCAGGATATCGATGGGCGCACCTGCATCCATGGCATAGCCGTTTGATTCTCGCGAAACCCATTCGGCTATACTCGAGGCAGTTGATATCCGTCGCAAATCGGCGGTTGCAAGAGCACGACGCGCGGGTCGGCGGGCAGCCAGTGGGCCGCGGGCGCAAGTGCACCGGGTCGGAGACGGCGCGTGGGTTCGCGGACAGCCAGTGGCCCGGCGGGCGCGAACACGGAACCCGCGGCCAACGTTGGCGCGGGCGGACTCGATGGGAGACAGCTGCGGCATGAAAGCCGATGACGCACATAGCGCGCATGCGCGTGGAAACACCGCCAAGGGCGACGAGGCGTACTTCTCCGACGACCTGCCCTTCGGGTTCGAGGAGCCCTTCGGGGAGTTCTCCGCGTACCTTTCGCTGGAACGCGGCGCCTCGGGCAACACGCTCGACGGCTACCTGCGCGACGTTCGCCGCTACTGCGCGTACCTCGACAGCTCCGGCGTCCACGACGTCCGCGACGCGACGCGCAAGCACGTCACGGCATACCTCGCGGCCCTGAGCGACTGCGGCTATGCGCCGACCTCGCTCGAACGCGCGCTGTCGGCGATCAAGCGGTTCCACCGGTTCTGCGTCGCGGAGCGCTTCGCCCCGACCGACCCGTCGTCGACAGTTCCCCTCCCCCGCAAGCCCCAACGCCTCCCCCGCACCATCAGCATCGCCGAGATCTCGTCGCTGCTCGACCAGTCGTTCCCCGACGACCCGCGCGGCATGCGCGACAAGGCGATCCTCGAGCTGCTGTACGGTTGCGGCATCCGCGTGTCGGAGCTCGTCGGACTCGACATGCAGCGCCTCTTCCTCGACGAGGAGTTCATCCAGGTGTTCGGAAAGGGGTCGAAGGAGCGCGTGGTCCCCATCGGCGGAACGGCGCTCTCCGCTCTCACCACCTACCTCGAGCGCGGCAGGCTGCTGTTGCACCCCAAGGGCGTGACGGGTCCGGCCGATGCGAACGCCGTGTTCCTCAACGCCCGCGGCAGGCGCATCACACGGCAGGCCGTCTTCAACATCGTGCGCGCAGCCGGGGAGAGCGTCGGGCTCGAGGACCTGCACCCCCACACGCTGCGCCACTCCTTCGCGACGCACATGCTCGAGGGCGGTGCCGACCTGCGCTCGATCCAGGAGATACTCGGCCACAGCGACATCTCCACCACGCAGATCTACACGCACGTCGACCGCGCACACGTGCGCGACGAGTACCTCACGTGCCATCCCCGAGCCCGCCTCCGCCCACGCAGGTAATGAGACAAAAACCCGATCGCCGCAACCAAAACGAGCCCGGGATTGTTAGTAACGTCAGCGAGAGGCCGGCTGCCGAGTGCGATAGCCGCGTCGAGCGGCCGAGAGAGGCAACCTCCGGCGAGCCCGGAATCGTTCGCAGAGACAGCGAGCGGGCCCACAGTGCGCCGAATTGCCGCGAAACAAGGTTCTCGCCGGGCTTATGCCCGCGAGGTTCTTGTTGAACGGCAAGGCGGCATGCTGTGGGCCCGCGCAGCGTCGAGTGTTTCCGAGCGTTCGGCTAAGAACGCTCGGAACAACTACTCCTCGATCACGCCGAAGTCTTTTATCATCCTGGCGTCGTCGGCGAAGTGGATCTGGGAATGCTCGTTTTCGGGAGTGTCCGCGATCGACTGCGAGAGCTTGCCCTTGACCGTCACGGTCTTGCCGACGTACTCGGCCCAGGGGCTGGCGGCGATGGTATCGCTCGAGCCCGAGCTCACCGACGAGAGCATGATGATCTTCGTCGACTTCACCGGGTCGACGAGGTCGGGCTCGTCGGCCGCATCCTCGTCCTCGGCAGCGGCATCGCCGTCTTCGGCGGCTTCGTCCTTCTCGTCCGCCGCAGCGTCGTCCCCCTCGCCGTCATCTTCCTCGGCGGCCTTCTTCTGCTCCTCGAGCTTCTTCGCGTCATCCTTGCTGACGAGGTCGAACTCCGCCTCCTCGGGAATCTCGAGCGCATACTGCTTGTAGTAGCGCATCTCGCCGTCGACCTCGTGCTCGACGTTGAACTCCACGACGACGCCGGTGAACGCCCACTCGCGCGACGCCGAGTCGACCTTGGCGGGGTTGCCGGCGAGCGCGGACTTCAGCTCCTCCTCGCGGCGCTGCTTCTCGAGGGCCTTCTTCTCCTCCTCCATCTGCTTGAGGCGAGCGTCGCGCGCCTTCGTGATGGCGGCCCTGAACGTCTCGGCCTTGGGCGCATCGACCTCGGAGTCGGCCATCCACGCGACCGCGTCGTCGATCATGGCATCCGAGATGCGCTCGGGAGCGATCTGCTCATAGGTGAGATGCACCTTCTCGCCCATGAACGTCGCGCCGGAGTCCGCGCCGTCGTCGGACTGCTGGACCGGCTCGGCCTCCTCGGTGTCCTCGCCCTCTTCGGCGCCACCCGAACCGGCACCGGCAGCATGCACGCCGGTCTCGTCGACCACGATGCTCGCGGAGCGCTTCGGATAGCGGTAGATGGTTCCCTCGCCCGTGACGGGCGTGCCCACAGCGGAGATCTGATACTCGCCGCGCTTGAGCTCGATATCGCCGGACGTCTCCTCGAAGTACATGCGCTCGTCGATGTTGTTGCCATCGAGGTCCATGCCGGCGACACGCACGGGAATGGTGGACGAATCGTCGCCCGCCGGGTAACCCGGCACCTCCATCACGACGTGCACCGCGACGTCCTCGTGCGCGACGCGGTCCTTGTACTTGTAGTAGCCTATGCCGCACGCGGCTCCCGCGGCGACGAGCAGGATGATGAACACGGCGAGGAAGATCTTGAGACCGCGACGGCTCTTGGGAGCCTCCGATTCCATCTGGTACGCGGGGCCGATGGCCGTGGTGGCGGCCTCGTCCTCGTCGAGGTCGCGCATGGCGATGGGCTCGAGGACGGTCAGCTCGTCGGGGTCGACGTCGATGCCCTCGTCCGAGCCCTGCTCGATGGGCATGAAGGTGGCGAAGCCCTGGCGCACGTACTCGACCACCTCGTCGTCATCCCCGGGAGCGGCCTCGCCGAACACGGCGGTCGCATCGGCGTTGCCGAGGAGCGCGGTATCGCCGGGATCGACTCCGTCGCCTCCGATCACGACGGTCTCGTCACCATCCGGTGCGTACACGACGGTCGCGTCGGCATCGGGTTCTTCGTCGAGGTCGGCCTCGGGCTCGCCTTCGCCCTCGTCCAGCGCATCATCGGACTCGTCGGCGCCCAACTCCTCATCGAGGTCCTCCCCCGGCTCGTCCTCGAGGGACGGCTCGGGCTCGTCGACAGGCTGGGGAATCGGCGCGCCGCACGACGGGCACACCTCGGAATCGCGATCAAGTTCGGCTCCGCACGCTTTGCAGATCAAAGCGGCACCTCCGTTCGGCTGCGACTAAGCTACGTTTCGTTTGCGTTCAAGATGCCATTATACCCCGTCTGGAGTTGCACGACAGGCTGCCGGCGACAAGCAGCCCACCCCGCTAGGTGCGGCAGGCATCGGGGAGCACCTCGTTGTCGTTGGCGTGGTGGCCCGACTCGAGCAGCTCGGCACCGGTCACGAACAGGTACTCGAACGGCATGCCCGCCTGCGAGAGCGCCTCGTCCCATGTGGTGTCGACGTTCGTCCACGAGCCGTCGATGTTCAGGGCGTTCCAGGCGTGCATGGTCTCGGGGTCCTCCTCCTCGTCGACGCGGCCGATCACCGTGAAGCAGTCGATACCGGCCCGACGGCACAGGAGCTCGAGTGCCTGCGTGTAGCCCCCGCAGATCGCCTCTCCGCGCAGCAGCGGACCGGCCACCGTGCTGCTCTCGAAGAACTCGGGCTGCGTGGTGGCGACCCGCTCCGAATCGTAGGAGTAGTCGGCTCGCTCGATGAGCACGTCGTGGAAGTACGCGGCCTTCTCCTCCTCGCTCCAGCCGTCGCCCACGCCGGCCATGATGGCCGCGACCTCGCCCTCGAGCTGCTCTGCGACGGCCGGGATCTGGTCGCGCTCGTAAAGGTAGTGGAAGTGGACGAGCGTCTCGAGATGGCCCGTGCCGAAGCGGGTCTCGACCGAGCTCTCCGTCGCCGAGGCGTTGTCGGCCGTGTAGAAGATCTCAGGCGAGTCGTACCAGAGGTCGAAGTACGTGTCGAGCGCATCGTCGGCGTCGGCTCCGTAGATGAACGCGTCGCCGCGCATGAAGTAGAGGTTGCGGTAGATCGCCTCGTACAGGCGCCTCCCCTCCTCGTCGAGCTGCTGGTAGCGGTACCGTCCCTCGTAAGGGGCCTTGCCCCCGTTCGCCTCCAGGAAGTCGACCTGGTCGGTCGCTTCCGTGGCCGCGAGCCATGCATGGCGGACCGGGATGTCCGACAGCCGCACGGACAGCCAGCCGAAGACGCAGATGGCGGCGACAACGACGAGGAAGGCGACGGCGGATCCGATGATGGTGCCGGTGGAGCGGCGCGCGGACGACATGGGTCTACCTGACGACGAGCGTCGGGATCACGTTGGCCTCCAGGAAGGACTCGACCGCATGCGCATCGGCCGAGGCGGCATCCGCATACGTGAGCGATCCGCCCGTCGAGACGCTCACGAGCTGGTTGCGCTGGTCCTCCGATAGGCCGAGGTAACCGGGGTTCTGGCTGAACTGGTACGGCCACTCGCACGCCTCGACGGTGTACACGGCACCATCGCGCTCGGTGCGCCAGACCTCGACCATGTCCGCGTCGACCGAATCGTCGTCGAACGTGGCGGACGACTCCTCCCCCTCCACGACCTTGCGGACGTACATGATGGGCAGCTGCGGGTTGCCGTACAGGTAGATGCGGAGCAGCTCCTCGCCACCCGTGCTCTCGGTGTTGAACTCGACGCTCGTCGCCCACGAGTCGGGGATGGCGAGGTAGGCGAAATCGTTCTCGATGTAGTAGCCCGACGCCGCATCCGCCTGGCCCTGGTCGTCGAACTGCGGCACATACTCGGATCCCTGCTGTCCCTGCTCCTCGGCGGCCTGCTCGCGAGCCGCGGCGTCGGCGGCGAGCTTCTCGAGGCGCGCCTGGCGCGAGGCGATGATCGCATCGCGGTAGGGAATCGCGACATCGTCGGAGATGCCGGCCTGCGACATCCACGCGACGATGGCCTGGATCTGCTCGTCGGTCACGTATTCGGGCAGGATCGCCGTGTACGCGTAGGAGATGCCATCGGTCGCGACCTCATCGACGCGCACGGTCGTGGCGGTGACGGTGACCTTGTTCGGGATGGTCGGGTACTGGTAGATGGTGCCGTCCGCAGTCACGGGGCTACCCGCGGCGGTGACCGTGTACGTGCCGGGCTGCAGCTCGACCGTGTTGTCGGAGGGCGTTATGCAGAAGATGTCCGAAACGGCGCTCCCCTCGGTCGTCTTGCCCTCGACACGGACGGGGACGGGGCTCGCCGCGCCCTCGCGGTAGTCGGGGATGTTGAGGCGGAAGACGATGGGGGTTCCGCCGGTCGTCTCGGCGGCCTGCCGCTGGTTGAGCATGTAGTAGGCGACACCGCCTGCGACGATGCCGGCGAGCAGGATGATCACGACGAGCATGATGCCGATCGAGCGACGGCGGCTCCTCCCCTTGACGGCCGCGACCGCCGCGGCTGCCGCGACCTCGGCGACCGTCGGCTCGCTGCTGTCGATGGTGGAGCCGGGGATCGGCTCGCCCTCCTTGCCGTGCCCGTAGCGGGAATACTTGGCCGCGAACTTCGACTGGTCCTCGCCAGCCGTCGGATCGTCGAGGCTCGCGATCGCCGCGTCGCGGCCGCTATCGACCGCGTGCTCCGCGGAATACGGGATGTTCATGTCCGACAGCGTCGGGTCGAGCGGGTCGCCGGGGCGGCCCTCGGACCACGCGACCGTCGCATCGGCGTCGGGGGCCACGAGCGTGATGTCGCCGTCCCGGCCGTCGAGCCGTGCGGCGATGGCCGAGAGCAGCGCGTCCTGGGAGACGTCCTCGGGAACGAGCAGCGTCTCATCGGGAGAACCCGCGAGAAGCGGCGAACCGCACTGGGAGCACATCTTCAGATGGCTGCTCTGCTCAGCTCCGCAATGCGGGCACTTCATGGCACCTCCTCGCGCGTCGACCCGTGTTTCCTGCAACGATTATAGCGAGATGGAGAGCAATGCGGGCGCGAAGTGGAACGCTCCCCGGGGGAACGTTCCACAAGTTGCAGCCGGTTAACAGTTGGAACGCTCCCCCGGGGAGCGTTCCACACGGGCTATTCATCGGCATCGGCGCGTTTTCCCTTTGTTATCATCGTGAAAGCATCCGAAAGGCGGTCGGGAAACCAAATGCAACGCGAAAACGAAACAGAATCCCTCGAGGAGCCGCGCGCGCACGATACCGCGGATCCCGTCGCCATAGCCGAGACCGACGATTCCGGCACCGAGGTCACCGCCGGGGAATCCGAGATCGTCGGGGCAGACGGCGAGGTGGACGACGACGTCGCCGGCGTGGTCAGGTCGACCATCACCATGTCGATGGCTACGATGCTCTCGCGCATCACCGGGTTCATCCGCACGTGGGCGTGCGCGTTCGCCCTGGGAAACACCGTCCTCGCGTCGGCCTACCAGGTCGCCAACAACATCCCCAACATGCTCTTCGAGCTCGTCGCGGGCGGCATCATCACGACGGCCTTCCTCCCGGTGTTCGTCTCGACGCTCAAGACCCGGGGCAACGACGGTGCGAACAAATACGCCTCGAACCTGATGTGCCTGGCCGCCATCGCGCTGGCCATCATCGCGCTCCTCGCCACCGTGTTCGCACCGCAGGTCGTGTTCACGCAGACGTTCATGTCCGAGAACCCCGCCGACGTGGCGCAGGCCATCTTCTTCTTCCGCTTCTTCGCGATCCAGATCGTGTTCTACGGGATGGGCGGCATCATATCGGGCATCCTCAACGGCCACAAGCACTTCCTGTGGCCGTCGCTCGGGCCGGTGTTCAACAACATCGTGGTCATCATCACGATGTTCTCGTACGTGTTCATCAACAAGAGCGACCCCGAGCTTGCCAAGGTCGTGCTGGCGGTGGGAACGTCGCTCGGCGTCGTCGCGATGATGGCCGTGCAGATCCCGGCGCTGCGCAAGCACGGCGTCAAGCTCAGCCTGCACATCGACTTCCACGACCCGGCGCTGCGCGAGACCCTGCGCATCGCCCTGCCCGCGACGGTGTTCGTCGTCGTCAACCTCATCGTCGTGAGCTTCCGCAACGCTTTCTCGCTCGGCGTGGCGCCCAACGGCCCCTCGACGCTGACATACGCCTGGTTGTGGTACCAGTTCCCCTACGGCGTGATCGGCGTGGCGCTCTCGACCGCCATGCTCACCGAGATGAGCGGCGCGGCGGCCCTGAAGAACTGGGACGCGTTCCGCAAGAAGATGCGCGGAGGCCTCTCGGGAACGCTCTTCCTCATCATCCCGCTCGCGGCGCTGATGTTCGCCCTCGCCGAGCCGCTCACCGCGCTCTACCATGCGGGCGAGTTCAGCGCCCATGACGTGACCTCCGTGTCCGACGTGCTGCGCTATTGGTGCTTGTCGCTGCCCTTCTACGCGGGATACATGTACCTCTACCGGTCGTTCTCGGCCATGCACGACCTCAAGCTCATCACCTGGATCGATGCCGTGGGGCGCGTCTTCCACGCCGGCATGTACGCGATGTTCACCACGGGCCTCAGCTTCGGCCTCGTGGGCATCCCCCTGGCAGACACGATCTACTACTTCGTGATGTTCTTCATCCTGTGCTTCGTCATGCGCAAGAAGGTCGGCGGTTACGGCCTGCCGAGCGTGTTCGCGACGGGCATCCGCTCGTTCATCGCGGCGGTCATACCCGCGTACCTCGTCCTCATTCTTTTCCAGTACTTCGGCAGTTCTGCGACGATTCCGCAGGCCTTCCTCTCCATCGTCGTGCTCGGGCTGATCGGCCTCGCCATCTTCTACGGCCTGGCCAAGCTCTTCCGCGTGCAGGAGACGGAGCTCATCCGCTCGCTCGCCAGGCGCCTCACCCGTCGCGTGGCCGGCAACCGCGGCTAATCTGACCAGCGCGTGGCCGAAGGCCACAAGTCAGCTGGCACGGTGGCAACCACGGTCGGAGACCGACTCGGCAATTTCGTTCGAAAAAGGGTGGCGTTCCCGGCCCAACAAGCCCGATTCTGGCAAAACTGCACGGAAAAGGGCAGCTCAGGCACCCTTTTCCGTGCAGTTTTGCCAGAGAGCCCCAATGTGCCTTGCCTTTGCGTGAGGTGCATGGCAAACACGCCAGACGTGTTTGCCATGTGACCCCTTTGCCAAGGTCAGCAAACCCCACCTGGCGGGTCGAAATGAAGGTTTGCTGATTGCCCGAAGCGCAGGTGCAATCAGCAAACCTCACCTAGGAGACCGAAATGCGGGCCTGCTGATTGCCTGAACCTAAAGCGCGGTCAGCAACCCCCACATGGAACCCCGGAATGCGGGTTTGCTGATTGCCTTTGTCGAACGGTGGGTGGTCAGGGTGGCGCTTAGCGTCCGAGCATCATGCGGGCGTGGGCCAGGGACTCGTCGTCGACGGATCCCGAGAGCATGCGGGCGATCTCGGCGACGCGCTCCTCGCCATCGATGGGCCGGATCACCGTGCGCGCCGTCTCCCCGTCATCGTGGCGCTCGACGAGCAGATGCGCGTCGGCGCGCGTCGCGATCTGGGCGAGGTGCGTGACGACGATGACCTGGCGCGTTGCCGCGAGGCGTTCGATCAGATCCGCGACGGCGCGGGCGGTCGCCCCGCCGATACCTGCATCGACCTCGTCGAACACGAGCACGGCACCCTCGTCCGCGTCCACCATGCACTCGAGCGCCAACATGACGCGCGAGAGCTCGCCGCCGCTCGCGATGCGCGCGAGCGGACGCGGGGCGACGGTGGGAGCCGGTGCGTAGAGGAGCTCGTAGCGGCACGACGCATCGCGCGTCCACTGGCCCATCTCGAGCTCCGTGCAGCTCATCTCGAAGGACGCGCCGGTCATCGCAAGCTCGGCGACACGGACGCCGAGCTCCGCGCAAAACGCCGTCGCGGTCTCCCGCCGCGCATCCTCGAGCGCGGCCGCCGCGGCTTGCAGGTTGCGGGCTGCCTCGTCGGCTGCGCGCTCGAGCCGGCCGAGCATGCCGGCCTCGTCGTCGTGCAGGGCGACGAGCCGCTGCGCCTCCTCCCATCTCGAGAGCATCTCGTCGTATGTTGGGCCGAAGCGTCGCACGAGGCCGTCGAGCTGGCCGAGCCGCTCGAGTGCGGCCGCGAGAGCCTCGGGGTCGAATTCCACCTGCTCGCCGTAGGAGCGCAGCTCGAGCGCGAGGTCCTCGATGTCGGCAAGCTGGCCCTCGAGCCGCTCGCCAAGCGCATCGAGGCGCGGGTCGGTCCCCTCGCCGCGCGCGAGAGCGCGGCGGGCGCTTCCCAGCAGCTCGAGCGCCCCTCCCTCGGAGCGCATGATGGCAAGCGCCTCCGCTGCCGAGCGCGCAAGCGATTCGCCGTCGCGCAGGATGGGCAGCCGCGCCTCGAGCTCGTCGAGCTCACCCGGTTGCGGGCCGACGGCCTCGACTTGCGCGCACAGGAAGCGCGCCTCCTCGAGCTTCTCGGACGTGAGCCGGGCGGAATCGCGCGCCTCGGCAAGTCGATCGGATGCGACCCGCCAGGCATCGAACGCCGCAGCGTACCCCTCCCGCAGCGGGGAGATCGCCTCGTCGCCCCAGGCGTCGAGGAACAGGCGGTGCGAGCGCGGCGTAAGAAGGCGCTGGTGCTCGTGCTGACCGTGCAGCTCGACGAGCGAGCCCACGGATGCCTCGAGTGCGCCGACCGTCGCCATCCCGCCGTTGAGGTAGCAGCGCGAGCGGCCGTCGGCACTCAGGCGGCGCCGTGCGACCAGCTGGCCGTCGGCGGCTTCGAGCCCCTGCTCGGCAAGGGCGGTCTCCTGCTCGGCATTCACGGAGAACAGGGCCTCCACCACGGCCTCGCGCTGCCCGTCGCGAACCGACGAGGCGTCGGCCCGCGAGCCGATGATGAGCTTTATCGCGCCGAGAAGCGCGGTCTTGCCCGTCCCCGTCTCACCGGTGAGCACCGTGAGCCCGGGCGAGAACTCGAGCGTCGCGCTCTCGATGAGCGCGAGATTGGATACGTGGAGTTCCTCAATCATTCGGGCTCCCGAAGAACACGCGCGAGGCGAGCCTCGTGAACTCGGGGACGTTGTAGCGCAGAAGCGTGATCGCGTTCGGATGGACCGTCACGCTGACCTTCGCAGGCGAGCGCTTCATGCGGACGAGGTGCCCGTCGACGAACACGGAGCAGTCCTTGTTCGACTTGTCCTCGGGCGTGATGACCACGCGCTCGTCGTCATCGATCACGAGCGCGCGCGAGACGAGCGAGTGCGGCGCGAGCGCGACGACGGCCATACACGACAGCTTCGGCGAGATGATGGGGCCGCCGGCCGACAGCGAGTAGGCGGTCGAGCCCGTCGGAGAGGCCACGATGACGCCGTCACCGCGCATGTGCGACAAGAGCGCATCGTCGATGCTCACGTCGAAGTTGATCATCTTGCCCGTGATGCCGCGCGTGATGGCGACCTCGTTGAGCACCGTGTAGCAGTGGCGCGAACCATCGCGTGCCTCGATCATCACCGACAGAGCGCAACGCTCCTCCCGCTCCAGCCTGCCCTCGAGCGCCGCGTTGACGCCGTCGATGACCGCATCCTGCGAGCCCCCGGTGAGGAACCCGAGGTGCCCGAAATTGAACCCGAGCACCGGGGCCTTGTGGCGGAAGACGAGCTGCGCCGTCGACAGGATCGTACCGTCACCCCCGAGCGTCACGTACAGGTCGGTGCCTTCGACGATCTTGATGGCGCTCGCGGAGAACTGGTCACCATCGATGATGTCCTCGGCGTTGATCATGGCCGTCGTCACGCCGTGCTCCCCGAGCCAGTCGTTGAGCTCGTGGGACTTCGCAACGGCGCCTTCCTTGCTGGCGTTGATGACGATGACCACCTTCATGCGGGTTCTCCTTGATCTCGATGCGCACGCATCACGGTGCTGGCGATGTCTATACTATCATCTACTCCCGGCGCATCAGCGCTGTCGCGGGCGCAGATGAAGAACTCGATGTTCCCGCTCTTCTTCCCGGTGACGCGGGATGCGACGAGACCCTCGACGAACAGTCCCTCGGCAACCATGCCCCCGACCACCTCCGCGAGCACGGATTCATGGGTCGCGGCGCTCTGCACGATGCCACCCTCCCCCACGCTGGCGCGGTCGGCCTCGAACTGCGGCTTGACGAGCACGAGCATGCGCCCGCCCTCGCAGATGAACCCGTGGAGCACGGGCAGGAGCGCGCCGAGCGAGATGAAGGACAGGTCCGCGACGAGCAGGTCGAACGGACCGCCGATGTCGGCAGCTCCGACCTTCTTGATGTTCGTGCGCTCGAAGAGGGTCACGCGGTCGTCGCAGCGCAGCCCGTAGTCGAACTGGCCATAGCCGACATCGACCGCGCACACGGATGCGGCACCCGCCTGCAGCAGGCAGTCGGTGAAGCCTCCCGTGGAGGCGCCCGCGTCGATGCAGCGCAGTCCCCCGACGGGCAAGCCCAGGTCGGCGAGCGCGCCGGCGAGCTTCTCCCCGCCACGCGAGACGAACCGGGGAAGCTGGCGGACGCTGAGCTCGATGTCGGAGGGGACGGCCTGCGAGGGCGCCGTCAGGGCCATCGCGGGACTCGTGACGTCTCCGGCAAAGCAGGCGCGGGCGGCCTCGTCGCGGGTGGCGAAGAAGCCGCGGTCGACGAGCAGGTCGTCGAGACGTACGCGCCTGGGCCTGCTCATTTGCTCAGGGAGTCGCTGATGCCGAGCTCGTCGGCGACGCGCCGTGCGATCATCTCGGGCGTCAGCCCCAGGTCGGCGAACAGCTCGTCGTCGCTGCCGTGGTCGACGAAGTGATCGGAGACGCCGAGGCGGATGAGGGCCGGATGCCCCACCTTGTGGGTGTCCGGATTGTCGTGCTTGCCCAGCTCCTCGAGGACTCCCGTCGCGAAGCCGCCCTCAGTCGTCCCATCCTCGATCGTCACGATGAGACGGGCGTGGCGGGCCTGGCGCACGACATCCTCGTCGAGCGGTTTCACCCAGCGCATGTCGTGGACGGAGCACTCGATGCCCTCCCCGCTCAGCAACTCGGCTGCCTCAAGGGCCACGTCGACCATGCGGCCGATGGCGAGGATCGCGATGTCGCTGCCCTCGCGACGCTTGACGGCCTTGCCGACCTCCCAGGGATCCTCATCGCCCGTGGGCTCGTAGACCTCGCGCGACGCGCGCGGGTAGCGGATGGCGACCGGGCCCTTGTCGTAGGCCATGGCCGTCGCGAACGCGCCGGCCAGCTCCTCGGTGTTCGAGGGCGCCATGATGATCAGGTTCGGCATCATGCGCAGATACGCGAGGTCGAACAGCCCGTGGTGCGTCGAGCCATCGGCGCCGACGATGCCGGCGCGGTCGACCATGAACGTCACGTTGAGGTTCTGCAGGGCGACGTTGGTGATCATCTGGTCGAAGCCGCGCTGCAGGAACGTCGAGTAGATGGCGACGACCGGCTTCTTGCCGCCCAGCGCCATGCCGCTCGCGAGCGTCACCGCGTGCTCCTCGGCCATGCCCACGTCGAAGAACCGCCGCGGGAACTCGCCGGCGAATGCGGCGAGGCCCGTGCCGTCGGCCATCGCGGCGGTGATGCCGATGAGGTCGCGGTTTCGCCGCGCCTCGATGCACATGAGCTTCGAGAACACCTTCGTGAAACCCGATGCTCCCGGTTTCTTGAATTGCTCGCCCGTCTCGAGGTCGAACGGGGGCGTGCCGTGGAAACGCGAGGGATCGGCCTCGGCGAGAGCGTAGCCCTTGCCCTTCTTCGTCACGGCATGGATGATCACGGGACCGCCGTGCGCCTTCGCGGCGCGCAGGGCATCCTCGAGACCCTCGAGGTCATGTCCGTCGATCGGGCCGATGTAGGTGATGCCCATGTCCTCGAACAGCGTGCCGGCGACGAGGGCCTTCTTCACGGAGTCCTTCGCCATCTCGCCGAGGCTCATGGCGATCCTGCCCACGTCGCCGAACGAGTTGACCTTGCGCTCGACCTTGTCGCGCGTCTTGATGTAGCGCTTGCTCAGGCGCATCTTGCCGAGATGCAGCGACAGCGCGCCGACGTTGGGCGAGATGGACATCTCGTTGTCGTTGAGAACGATGATGAGGTTCTTGCCGAGCTGGCCGATCTGGTTGAGCGCCTCGAACGCCATGCCGCTCGAGATGGAGCCGTCGCCGATGAGCGCGGCCACCTCCCCCGGTTCGCCACCGAGGTCCTTGGCGAGCAGGATGCCGAGCGCTGTCGACAGGGAGTCGGCCGCATGACCGGAATCGTAGACGTCGTAGGGGCTCTCCTCGCGGCGCGGGAAACCCGAGATGCCGCCGTGCTGGCGCAGCGACGAGAAGCGGTCGAAGCGCCCCGTGAGCAGCTTGTGCGCGAGCGTCTGATGGCCCACATCGAACAGCAGCTTGTCGTCTGGCGACGGGAACACGCGGTGCATGGCGATGATGATCTCCACGGCACCGAGGCTCGAGGCCAGGTGGCCGCCGTTCTTCGAGACCGTCGCGAGGATCATCGCGCGGATCTCGGCGGCGAGCTGGTCGAGCTGGTCGTAGCTCAGCGGAACGAGGTCCGCCGGCGATTGTATGGATGACAGGATGAACGGACCGTCGCCCTCGGGCGACGATGCGGCGTTCTCATCTGGATCCGCATCGCATAGATGCAGGTCGCTCAGGTATGTGCTCACGGGTTCCCCCCCCATCCCACGCGCGCCCATCGTGCGGGACGATGCCCGCCGATGGCGACGATCGCGTTATTCGGCCGCGCTCTCCTCGCGCGGCTTGGCGACCTCACCGGTCGCCTCTTCTTGCGCCGCCTCGCCGCCATCCTCATTCTCGTCGAGCTCGTCGACGGTGAATTCGGCGACATCGATCAGGTCGGCGCACGTGTTGCCGATGCGGATGGCCTCTTCGTACAGGTCCAGCGCCTTCTCGAGCGGCAGGTCCTTCGACTTCACCTGCTCGGCGATATCGTCGAGCTGCGCCTTGGCGCTCGTGTAGGAGGTGCTCTCGTCCGTCATCAGCCGATCTCCTCTTCTTCTCCGGCCTGTCCGGCCTCGTCCGCCGGCCGTCCGTCGTCAGCTTCCCCTTCGGCTCCAGCCGCGTCATCGCCCAGCTGCGTCGCGACCTTGCCCAGCACGCCGTTGACGAAGCGATACGAATCGTCCTCGCCACCGAATCGCTGCGCGAGCTCGACGGCCTCGTTGATGGAGACGCCGGCCGGGATATCGGGTCGGAACATCAGCTCGAACACGGCGATGCGCAGGATCGAGCGGTCGGTCAGGGCCATGCGCGACAGCGACCAGTTCTCCGAAGCGCTCTCGATCGCCTCGTCGATGGCCGGCCGTCGATCGATAACGCCCTCGTACAGCTCGTGGGCGTACTCCTCGACGACGATGTCGTCCATGACGTCGACGAAGCGCAGCGGCGTGTCCTCGTCGTTGATGAAATCGCGTGTGAACAGAAGCTGGAGCGCCTGCTCGCGTGCCCGCGTGCGCTTCAGGCTCCTGTCGGCGTTATTGCGTGCCACGTTTACTCCTCGAACTGCAGGTTGGTGACGAAGACGTTAATCTCGTCGATCGACACGCCGACCTGGCTGATCAGGACGTCGTTGACGTTCTCCCTGATCCCGTCGACGATCTCCTGCAGCTTGTAGCCGTAGTAGATCTGGATGCGGATATCGAGCTTGATCTCGCCGTCCTCGGCCATCAGCTCGACGCCGGCGTCCTCATCGTCGCGCGTCAGGGTGGTCGAGAACGACCGGTCGAACTTCGGGCTGCCGACCGCGGCGACGCCCGGAACCTCCTCGATGGCCGTCGCGACCATCGTCTCGATCACGCCGGGGGCGATATCGAGATTGGCGATGGCCTGACCATCCGGTCCCTCGGCGACCAGGTGCCCCGCCTCGTCGATGCGTGCCTTGAAAGCGTTTCTCATCATTACTCCTCGTACGGATCGTCGTGCGCGTTACATCTCGGTCTCGAGGAAGTCCGTGTAGACCTCCCCGCGTATGAAGGCCGGGTTATCCACGACCGTGCGGTGGAACGAGACGGTCGTGGGAACGCCCTCCACCTCGAACTCGTCGAGCGCGCGGCGGGCGCGGTCGATGGCCTCGTCGCGGGTGTAGCCCCACACGACGAGCTTGGCCAGCATGGAATCGTAGTACGGCGGGATCGTGCACCCCTCGTAGAGATGGGTGTCGATCCTTATGCCGGGGCCGCCGGGCATGCGCAGCTTCGTGATCGTGCCGGGGCTCGGGCGGAAGTCGTTGTCCGGGTCCTCGGCGTTGATGCGGAACTCGATGGCATGTCCGAAGGGCGAGACGGGCGCGCGGTCGGCGCAGCTCATCTCCTCCCCCGCCGCGATGCGGATCTGCTCCTTGATGATGTCGATGCCGGTGATGAACTCCGACACGCCGTGCTCGACCTGCACGCGGGCGTTCATCTCCATGAAGTAGTAGCTGTTGTCGACGTCGAGCAGGAACTCGACGGTGCCGGCGTTCGTGTAGCCGCTCGCCGCGACCATGCGCAGCGCGGTGGCGCCCATCTCCTGGCGCAGCTCCTCCGTCAGCGCGGGCGAGGGAGCCTCCTCGATGAGCTTCTGATGGCGGCGCTGGATCGAGCAGTCGCGCTCGCACAGGTGGATCATGTTGCCGTGCGTGTCGGCGAGCACCTGGATCTCGACGTGGCGCGGGCGCAGGATGAGCTTCTCGATGTACACGTCGTCGTTGCCGAAGGCGGCGAGCGCCTCGTTCTTGGCCGTGGTGTAGGCGCTCTCCATGTCGTCGGGGCCCATAACCTCGCGCATGCCCTTGCCGCCGCCGCCCGCGCTCGCCTTCACGAGCACCGGATAGCCGACCTTCTCGGCGAAGGCGCGCGCCTCGTCGATGCTCTCGACGACGCCGTCGCTGCCGGGGACGGTAGGCACGTTCGCGCGCTGCGCGGTCTCCTTGGCGTTCGACTTGTTGCCGAGCGCGTCCATGACGTCCGCATCGGGGCCGATGAAGACGATGTCGTTGTCGACGCACGCGCGCGCGAAGTCGGAGTTCTCGGCGAGGAAGCCGTATCCGGGATGGATGGCCTGCGCACCGGTGATCTGCGCCGCGCCGATGAGCGCCTGCATGTTCAGGTACGATTTCGCGGACTGGGCGGGGCCGATGCACACCGCCTCATCCGCCATGCGCACGGGCTCGGTGTCGCGGTCGGCCTCGGAGTAGACGGCGACCGTGGCGATCCCCATCTCCTTCGCGGCGCGGATGACGCGAAGCGCGACCTCGCCCCTGTTCGCTATGAGTATCTTGTCGAACATCCTACTCGCCCTCTCCCATCGCAGCGTCGGCGGAGCCCGGCGTCGCGTCGTGCATGGGCTCGAGGTAGAAGAGCACCGTGCCGTACTCGACGGGCGAGGCGTCCTCGACGCAGATCTCGCGGATGACGCCCGTCTGGTCGGCGGGAACCTCGTTCATGAGCTTCATCGCCTCGACGATGCAGACCGACTGGCCGGCCATGACCTCGTCGCCAACCTGCACGAACGGATCCGCACCGGGCGAGGGGGCCGCGTAGAACGTGCCGACCATCGGCGACTTGATCGCGATGAGGCCGGGGCGTTCACCGCTGTCCTTGGCGGGCTTCTCCGCCGCGGCAGGCGCTGCCGGCGCCTGCTGGTCGGCCGCCTGCATGATGACGGGGGCCGCCGCGACGGCCTGGCTCTTGTCGCGGAGCACGACCTTCATGCCCGGCTCCTCGATGGAGATCTCGCCGAGTCCCGAGTCCTCGAATGCACGCATGAGCTCCTTGATCTGGTTGATATCCACGTAGTCCTCCTCAATGATCGCGCTGGACTCCTCCTCGAGCAGGAATGAAGTCTTGCCGGATGAACGATGCTTCTCCAAGTACGCGCGGGCGCTCTCCGGGAACAGGGCGTACATGAGCACGTCCTCCTCGCTGCGGGCGAGGTCCCCGATCTCCTCCTCGTACTCCTCGTACGATTTCGTGTTCAGGCTGCTGGGCCACACGTCCGGATCGAGCGGCTTCGTGTCGCCGAGCACCTTGCTGACGATGTCGAGGTTCAGCGGGCCGGGCGCCTTGCCGTAGAGGCCGGCGAGGTAGTCCTTCATCTCCGCCGGAACCATCGACCAGCGCTGGCCGGTCAGGACGTTCAGCACGGCCTGCGTGCCGACGATCTGCGACATGGGCGTGACGAGCGGCGGATAGCCGACCTCGGCGCGCACCTTGGGGATCTCGTCCATGACGTCCTGGAGACGGTCGCCGGCCTTCTGGATCTCGAGCTGGCTGATGAGGTTGCTCATCATGCCGCCCGGCACCTGATGGCTGTAGACCTGCATGTGGATGAGCGAGCTGACGCCGCGCTTGTAGTGGTTGCGCTCGCGGACGCCCTCCCAGTACTGGGCGATCTCGAACAGCAGGTCGAGGTCGAGGCCCGTGTCGTAGCCGGACTCCTTGAGCGCCGCGACGATCATCTCGACCGCGGGCTGGGAGTTGCCGAACGCGAGGGGCGCCGACGCCGTGTCGACGATGGCCGCGCCGGCCTCGGCCGCCTTGATGTAGTTGGCAGGCGCCATGCCGCCGACGTAGTGGCAATGCAGGTGGATGGGGAGGCCGATCTCCTCGCGCAGCGCCGTGCAGATGCGCTCGGTGCGGTACGGGGTGAGCATGCCGGCCATGTCCTTGATGCAGATGGAGTCCGCTCCGAGGTCCTTCCACTTCTGCGCGTACTCGATGTAGCTGTCGAGCGTGTGGACCGGGCTCATCGTGTAGGAGATGGCGCCCTCGAGATGCGCGCCGCACTCCTTGATGGCCTCGGCGCTATCGACAACGTTGCGGATGTCGTTGAGCGCGTCGAACACGCGGAACACGTCGATGCCGTTGCGCTGCGCGGCCTTCAGGAAGCGCGTCACGATGTCCTTCGAGTAATGGCGGTAGCCGACGAGGTTCTGGCCACGCGAGAGCATCGAGAGCGGCGTCTTCGGGCAGTGCTTCTTGATGGCGCGCAGGCGCTCCCACGGATTCTCGTCGAGAAAGCGCAGGCACGTGTCGAACGTCGCGCCGCCCCACGCCTCGAGCGCCCAGTAGCCCACTTCGTCGAGCTTGTCCAAGATGGGCAGCATGTCGCCGGTCTGCATCCTCGTCGCCCACAGCGACTGATGCGCATCACGCAGGGTGGTGTCCATGATATGGAGCGTTCTCATATATGCCTCCCTCCCTTATCAAGGTTCGCATGAGACGGCCGTTGGCGAAGGCTCCCGCAGCGGGGTCTCGCGCGTGCGCGCGCCGCTGCGCCCCGCAGACCGCGAACAGCCCGCGCTTGGCCAACCAACCGTCACTAATGGTTGAATGACTAATTATATCCCGACTTATGCAAACGGGAAAAGCCAGCCCCCGCAAACGCACGCGATGCACACAGGCGCGCATGACGCCCCGCCGGAAAGCCGCGATGCGCGTGCCCGCCGCAGCCGAGGCCCGACGCTCGTGCCCGCCTCAGCCTGCAGCCCGCGCGCGTTTTCGCGGCCCGCCTGTCCAAAAATGAGGGGTTGTCGAAAAACGGAGCGCCCGGGCGCGTTTTCGCGGCCCGCCTGTCCAAAAATGCGGGGTTGTCGAAGCCGACTCACTGCCGACTGCCAAAAAATGCGGGGTTGTCGAAAAATCGTGTCCCGAAATGAGGGTTTGTCGAAAAATCCGGAGCTCGACGCTTTCGACAAACCCTCATTTTGGGACATAGGAGGGCGTTTTCCATGCACGGAGGGCCCGTTTTTCGACAACCCCGCATTTTGGGACACAGAAACTCGGATTCCTTATTGCACCGGTGCCGATCTGCACGTCGCATGCGAGCCCTGACGCGATCGGCCCGCACTGCATACGCGAGATGAGAGGTGTGTCGGCGATGGCTTGGCAAAAAATGCGGGTTTGCTGATTGCCGTCGCCCTCTCCGCGGTCAGCAAACCCCACCTGGGGGCCCGAAATGCGGGTTTGCTGATTGCCGTCGCCGCAATGCAAAGCCCCCGGAGGCTCGTCTGCCTCCGGGGGCTTCTCGATTCGGTGCTATCGAGCGACAGCCCTTAGACGCGGGTGATGTAGCGGCCGTCACGCGTGTCGATCTTGAGCACGTTGCCGATCTCGACGAACATCGGGACCTGGATGACGGCGCCCGTCTCCATGGTGGCCGGCTTCGTGGAGCCCTGGACCGTGTCGCCCTTGAAGCCGGGCTCGGTCTCGGTGACCTCGAGCTCGACGAACATCGGGGGCGTCACGCTGATGAGCTCGTCGCCGGCGTATTGCAGCTGGCAGACGTCGTTCTCCTTGAGCCACTGGGCTCCATCGCCGATGACGTCGGCCGGGACGTTGAGCTGATCGTAGGTCTCGTTGTCCATGAAGACGTAGTCCGAGCCATCGTTGTAGAGGTACTGCATCTCGCGGGTCTCCATGCGAATCTCGTCGAACTTCTCGCCCGCGCGGAACGTCAGGTCGTTCACACGGCCGGTGCGGACATCGCGGACCTTCGTGCGGACGAACGCGCCGCCCTTGCCCGGCTTCACATGCTGGAACTCGATGATGAGGTTCGGCTTGCCATCGATGCTGATGCACTTGCCGTTCTTGAAATCTGCGGTGGAGATCGCCATGTCCGCTGTCCTTTCGGTTTTCTTCGGTTCAAACGGTGAAACTATAGCACACGCGGGGACGACCGACGCCAAGGGAGCGGGTCAGGGGCCGATTATGCAGGATGAGGCAGAGGGTGCCGTGCGCGACGGGCCGGTTAGACGCGGATGAGCTCGTGGGGGCTTTGCGTGAAGGGCTCGTAGCCGCCCTCCGTCACGACCCCGCAATCCTCGATGCGCACGCCCTGGCCGCCCGGGATGTAGATGCCCGGCTCGACGGTCACGACGTTGCCCACCTCGAGCACGCCGTCGACGTTGCGGGGGCTCAGCGTGGGTCCCTCGTGCACGTCGATGCCCACGCCGTGGCCAAGCCCGTGCGTGAAGCAGCCGGCGTATCCGCCCTCCTCGATGACCTGCCGCGCATGCTCGTGCACGCTGGCGCAGCTCACGCCGGGCGCGATCATCGCCTTGCATTCCTCGTGCGCGCGCAGCGTCGTGTCGTAGATGCGCTGCTGCGCCTCGTCGGGATCGCCGACGACGATGGTGCGCGTCATGTCGGAGCAGTAATCGCCGTACCTCGCGCCGAAGTCGAGAACGATGAAGTCGCCGGTCTCGATGAGCTTCTCGGAAGGCACCGCGTGGGGCATCGCCGAGTGGGTGCCGCTCGCCACTATGGACGGGAACGCGAGACCCGATGCGCCGAGCGAGCGCATCTTGTACTCCATCTCGCTCGCAACCTGCAGTTCCGTCATGCCCGGCTCGATCCAGCCGAGCAGGTCATCGAAGCAGCGGTCCGTGATCTCCTGGGCCCTGCGCATCGCCTCGAGCTCGGTTTCGTCCTTGACCGCGCGCAGCGCCGCGAGCGGGCTGTCCATCTCCACGAGCTCGCAGGCGACTCCCGCACCCTCGAGGGCGGCGACCAGCCGGCGGTACTCGTCGAGCGGGATGTCGCGCTCGATGCCCATGCGAAGGGACGGGCCAGCCGCTCCCCCTCCGGTCTCCGCGAGCACGGCAGCCGCGAAGGCGGCGTGCTGTACAGCGCGATCGTCGACCTCGATGCCCGTGCCCCCGGCACGCTGGCGCATGGCGGTCGAGTAGCGGCCGTCCGTGTGGACGAGCACGCCCGCGCCGGTGACGAGCGCGAGGTGGGCGGCCTCCGAGTCGAAGACCCCCTCGAAGCCGGTGAGCCAGCGGATGTCCGAGACCCTGCGGCAGTAGTACGCGTCGAGCTGACCGTCGGCGAGCGCCGTCGCCAGCGACGCGATTCTCGAACCTGCAATACCCGGCGACGCTACCATCTCCTCCATCACAGCCCCTTGTCCGTGATCTTGGCGACGAGCCTCACGATGGCCTCGATGTAGCCCTTGCGCCCCATGCCCTTGACCTGTCCCACGCACGCCGGCGCGATGACGGACGTGCGCCGGAACTCCTCGCGTTGCGAGATATCGGAGAGATGCACCTCGATGACGGGGATGCGGATCGCCTCCACCGCATCGTGGAGCGCATACGAGTAGTGGGTGTAGGCACCCGGGTTGAACACGATGCCGTCGAAGGTCTTGCGCGCCTCCTGGATGCAGTCGATGAGGTCGCCCTCGTGGTTCGACTGGTAGAAGGAGACGAAGAGGTCGACGTCGATGCCGATCTCGGCCAGGCGCAGCTCGATGCCATGCAGGCCGTTGCGGATGTATTCGTTGAGGTCGTCGAGCGTCTGCATCCCGTAGATGTCGGGATTGCGCTCGCCGAGCAGGTTGAGGTTCGGTCCGTTGACCACCAGGATCGAGAGCTTGTCGGCCATCGTCACTCCTTCTTATCCATCCATGTGCGCACATATGGCGCGAGAACATCCGGGCCGAGCGCGGTGATCTCCCAATCGCCCGGCGCCTTGGCGAGCACGAAGCGGACGTTCGTGCCATCGCCCTTCTTATCGTGCACCATTTTGTCGACGAGCGCATCCGCGTCGAACCGGCGCGCCATGGGCTCGACCCCAAGAGTGGAGAGCAGCTGGTCCTGCGCCTCGGCGAAACCCGGGGCCGTCCCCAGGACATCGGCCGCCACCGTCGCGGCGAAGCGCATGCCCTCGGCCACGGCGATGCCGTGATGCACCCGGGGATTGTCCGCCACGGCCTCGATGGCGTGGCCGAGCGTGTGCCCGTAGTTGAGGCACGCGCGCAGCGAAGACTCGCGCTCGTCGGCCACGACGACGCGGGCCTTGAACGCGACCGTGCGGGCCACCGCCTCGCGCAACCGCTCCGGCTCGTGCGCGACGAGGGCCGGTGCGGCATCGAACAGCCACGCGGCGAACTCGGACGAGTCGATGATCGCGGACTTCGCCATCTCGGCGAACCCGCAGCGCCACTCGAGCTCGGGAAGCGTGCGTAGCACGTCGAGATCTGCCGACACGTAGATCGGTTGGGCGAAGTTGCCCACGAGGTTCTTGACTCCGGCGACGTTGACGCCGTTCTTGCCGCCGACGGACGAGTCGATCATGGAGAGGAGCGTCGTCGGAACCTGCACGAAGGGCACGCCGCGCATGTAGGTGGAGGCGACGAAGCCCGCGAGATCGCCCGTGACGCCACCGCCGAGAGCGACGACGACGGAGTCGCGCGCGAAGCGGTACGACGAGAGCGCGGCGTGCAGCTCGCCAGCCTGGGCGAGCGTCTTGGATTCCTCCCCGGCATCGAACGAGAACGTGGCCACGGCGAAGCCCGCGGCCTCGAGGTTCGAGGCGATGTCGGCCGCGTAGAGCGGGGCGACGTTGGAGTCGACGACGAGGGCGGCCGAGCGATACGGCGTGAGTTCGGCAACGCGCTCGCCGAGCGAGGCGTTGGCGCCGGCGCCGATGCGGATGTCGTAGCCCCTGCCGCCCGGCAGGGTGAGCTTGACCACGCTGTTCGTCATAAGATGCCCCTCTCTCCCAGCGCCGCGCGGACCTCGTCCGCGATCTGGCCGGGCTTCCTGCCCGATGTGTCGACGCACACGTCGGCGACCTCGCGATACCAGGGCAACCGCGCCTCGAGAAGGGCGCGCATCTCATCGACGCCCTTGAGCAACGGTCGCGAGCTCGAGGACCCGATGCGCTCGAGCGCCTCGTCGGCACCGACCTCGAGGAACACGACGCAGCCGAGGTGCGACAGGAGCTCGCGGCACGGGGCCGTGGTGACGATCCCGCCGCCGCAGCTCACGATGGAAGGGCGCTCGCCCACGAGACGGAGCAGGTACTCGCGCTCGTAGGCGCGGAACGCCTCCTCACCCTCGACGGAGAAGATCTCGGGGATGCTCCTTCCGACCATGTGCTCGATGCCGTCGTCCGTGTCGACCAGGGGCCTGCCCGTCGAGCGCGCGAGCAGGCGCGCGACCGTGGACTTGCCCGACCCCATGAATCCGATGAGGAGGATGTGGCGCGCGAGCTTGCCGTCCTCGGCCGTCATCGCCGTGCGATCCTCTCCTTGTAGGCGGCGAGGTTCGCCTGCATGTCCGCGAGGCAATCGCCGCCGAATTTACGCTGGTAGGCGGTGGCGAGCACGAGCGCGACCTCCGCCTCGGCGACCACGGCCGCCGCGGGAACCGCGCACACGTCCGAGCGCTCCCGCGAGGCCTCCGCCGGCTCGTGGGTCGCGATGTTCACCGTGCCGAGCGGGCTCGTGAGCGTGGGGATGGGCTTCATGCAGGCGTGGAGCACGAGCGGCTCGCCCGTGGCCATGCCGCCCTCGAGGCCGCCGGCGTTGTTCGACAGGCGATAGTATCCCTGCACGCGGTCGAGGGCGATCGGGTCGTGCACCTGGCCGCCGGGCAGCTTGCCCGCCTCGAAGCCGATGCCGAACTCCACGCCCTTGATGGCGGGGATGGAGAACACGGCGGCCGCGAGCCGAGCGGAGAGGCGATGCGACGCCTCGGCATAGCCGCCGATGCCGGGAACGAGCCCCGTGGCGGTGACGGTGAACCAGCCGCCGAGCGACTGGCCCTGCTCCCGCGCCTCGTCGATCGCGGCACGCATCGCCTCCGATGTCTCCTCGTCAGGGCAGCGCGTGTCGAAGAGGTCGACGATCTCGTTGTCTATCACGTACCCGTTGTGGTCGAAGAAGTCCTCCGGCAGTGCGGCGGAACCGATGCGCGTCACGTACGAGTCGACGTCGACGCCGAGCTCGTGCAGCAGCGCTTTGGCGACGGCGCCGGCCGCGACGCGGCATGCGGTCTCGCGAGCGCTCGCGCGCTCGAGGATGTCGCGGCAGTCGTCGGTGTCGATCTTGAGCGCGCCCACGAGGTCCGCATGCCCCGGGCGGGGCGTCTGCTCGAGGACGAGGCCATCGGGGCGCTCTCCATCGGGCGACATGCGATCGAGCCAGTTGGCATGGTCGCGGTTCTCGATGACCATGGAGATGGGCGTGCCCAGCGTCTCGCCGAAGCGAACGCCCGACAGGATCCGCGCATGGTCGCTCTCGATCTTCATGCGGCCGCCGCGGCCGTAGCCCATCTGTCGGCGGGCGAGCTCGCGGTCGGCATCCGCCTCGGAAAAGGCGATGCCGGCCGGGACGTGCGTGACGACGGACGTCAGCGCCCTGCCATGCGATTCGCCAGCAGTCGTGTACCTCACGGTTCCTCCTCGCTCGAACGGGTCGATCATGACTGCCGTCATCGGCTCGTTCGCATCATTTCCTACTCGTCCTATGGTAAACCAAGGGACGCGCCCGCACACAGCACGGCGAGGGCCGGAACCGCGAGAAACGGTCCGAATGGGAAGGACCGGCGGCGAAACGCGAGCGCATAGGCGCACGAGCCGATGCACGCGACGAGCAGGACCGGGAGCAGGCCACCATCCAGGGCGATGCCGAGGGCGAGGACGAGGCGGATGTCGCCCGCGCCCACGGGCGGGTCACCGGAGACAACCGCATCGGCCGGCGCCCCATCGTCGACAGCCCGCGCGTCCGGTGACGGCCGCGCTCCCCCGCTGGCCGCGCCTTGGGTCCCCGGCCCTCCGATACGTCCCATCAACGTCGAGAGCACGACAAGGCAGCCCGCCGCGATGGTTCCCATGACAAGGCTGGAAGCAACCTGGCCCGCGAGCATCTCGGCATCTCCGGGGAATCGCAGCTGCACGGTGAGAAGCGCGTATGCAAGCCCGCCCGCGTACATCGGCCGCACGATGCGGCGCGGCAGCGTGCGCGTGCGGGCGTCGACGAGCGCCAAGACGACGAGGGACACGCCAAGCGATGCGATGGCCACGATGCGCAACGCGGCGGCGGCGGCATCGGCTCGAAGCGCGGGCAGCGCCAACGCGGCGGCGAGGAGCAGCAGCTGGAGGAGGGCATTGCCCCCGGTTACGATGCGCGGCCCGGTCCGACCGGCAACGATGGCTCGTTTGGGGTCTCCCCCGCTAGGCATCTCCCTGTCCGCAGGGGGCATCGATACCCGCGGCCCGAAGCACGTCGTAGAGCGCGGGGTCGTTGGCCGAGTAGTCGTATCCGATCGACCCGCACCAGATCTCGATTGTCAGCAGCGCCTGCTCCACGAGCATCGGCAGGCCGTCGAGCACACGTGCGCCCGCCTCGGCGGCGGCGGTGCGAAACGCCGTCTCCCCATGGCCGTACACGCAGTCCATGACCGTATGATCGCCTCGGAAGAACCCGGCGGGCAGCGGCGACGGATCGCCGGCCTTCATGCCGAGCGGCGTGGCGTTGACGATGATGTCGTAGGAGGAGGCGTGCGCCTCGATGCCCTCGTAGCCGGTGACCTCGAGCACGCCAAGCGCCTCGCTGCCACCCTCGAGCATGCGCACGTCGTCGCCGAATCCCCAGGCAACGGACTCGCCGCCCTCGAACAGCTTGTCGAAGCGCTCGACGAGGTCGGCGACGGTGTAGGAGGCCCGCACGGCATCGCGCGACGCGATGGCGACCCACGACGCCCCGCGCACCAGGGCCGACACCGCGATGCTCAGCGCCGCTCCGCCCGTGCCGAGCACGAGCATCTTCGCACCCTCCACGGGAGCCCCCGCACGCTCGAGCGCACGGCAGGCGCCCTCCCCGTCCGTGCTCGCGCAGGTGATGACGGGGCGGCATGCGGACTCGTCGCACACCTCCGCGAATTGCAGCACGTTGGCCGCTCGGATCACGGCGGCGGTGGGATCGGCCTCGTCGGCGAGCTCGAAGGCGAGGCTCTTGTAGGGCGTGGTCACGTTGTAGCCTGCGAACCACTCCTGCGGCTCCTGCGCGAACATCGTCGCCTGCTTGCCCTCGACAATTGCGGCGCGAACGTCCTCGTCCGTCGGGCAATCACGCAAACCGTAGCGCCAGGGAATGCCCTTCGCCTCGTAGATGGCATTGTGAATCGCCGGCGAGAGCGAGTGCTCGACCGGATGGCCTATGACGGCGGCGTTGAAATCCATCGGACCTCCTGCGAAGAACGCGAATCAGTCCGCCCAGCATAGCACAGCCCAGGTACAGCAACGACCTAGTAGAAAGCGATTGCCCGGACTCGCTTGGCAACTTTGAACGGAAAAGGGCGCCTGAGACGCCCTTTTTCGAATAGAATTGCCGAATTATCGCTTCAGCACTCGATTTTAACGCCCTTTTTCGAACAAAGTGGGCAAGCGAACGTGTTGGAACGCTCCCCGGGGGAGCGTTCCGATTACCGTGCGGGCTTCATGTCGCCAAGGAAGACCTTCTCGAGGTTGCGGAGGAGCAGGGTGTGTTTGAGGTCCTTCTGGGCCTGGGGCAGCACGAGGATTGCCTTCATGCCGCTCAGGTGCGCACCGATCACGTCCGTCATCAGCTGGTCGCCGATGGCGATCGACTCCCGGCGCCGCGCGCCC
The DNA here is from genome assembly GCA_050946275.1 of Coriobacteriales bacterium. Taxonomy (GTDB): domain Bacteria; phylum Actinomycetota; class Coriobacteriia; order Coriobacteriales; family CADBOM01; genus JBMNUM01. The sequence continues at coordinate 85,108 of JBMNUM010000001.1, read as the reverse complement.
ATGCGATGGCGCGCCACCATGTAGGCGGCCGGGAACGGCTTCATGGACTTGTGGATGATGGGTAGCCCGAGCATGCGCGCCTCCTCGAACACGGACGAATGCCAGTTGTTCGACACCAGGTGCATCTTGAGCCCCGCGGCCTGCGCGCGGTCGAGCCAGGCGCGCACGTCATCGGGGATGACGCCCGTATCGCGCGGCAGCAACGTGTTGTCGAGGTCGAGGAACAGGTAGCGGACACCCCGGTCCACGAGCTCGTCGATGTCCACCTTGCAGATGGACGTCAGGAACTCATCTGGCTTGAAGAACGGCACGGTCGCACACCCTCCACCCGCTGTGCGGGCCTACTGCGCTTCCTTGGCGGCGAGGAACTCGTCGTAATCCACGAAGAACGAGTGCGTGTCGTCGCCGGTCATCAGATAGTAGAGGTAGTCCGTCTGCTCGGGATTCGCCGCGGCCTTGATGGCCTCGATGCCCGGCGAGTTGATCGGTCCGGGAGGCAGCCCCTCGTTCTGGTACGTGTTGTACGGGCTGTCGACCTCGAGGTCGTCGTAAGACACCGCGCCGTTGCCGGTGTAGTCGTCGCCGAGCGCGTAGACCACGGTGGCGTCGATCTGCAGCCTCATGCCCTGGTCGAGGCGGTTGTAGATAACGGAGGCGACCTTCGCGAGCTCGTCGGGCGAGGAGGTCTCGCCCTCGATCATCGAGGCGATGGTGACGATCTCGGCAAGCGAGTGGCCGTTCGCGCCATCGGTCGACAGACCGGCTGCGGCCAACTCGGTCTCGAACTGGTCGAGCATCATGCGGATGACCTGGTCGGCGTTGGCGCCGTCGGGCACATCGTAGGTCTTCGGGAACAGGTAGCCCTCGAGCGATCCGTCATAGGCATCGGCCACGAACGGGTAGTCGGCCTCGTAGGCGCTCGACGTCCTCGCCTGCTCGATGAAGTCGGCGGCGGGTATGCCGAGCTCGGACTCGACCGTCTTCGCGAGATCCTCTATCCGCGTGCCCTCGGGCACCACGAGCTTCGTCCCGTACACGCCCGGGCCGGCCGCCAGCGTGTCCAGCAGCTCATCGGTATCCATGAGCGTGACGAGCTGGTATGTGCCCGGCTTGAGGTCGGCATCGACCCCCTTGGCCTTGGCCGCGTTCTTGAAGTCGCGCTCACTCGCTATGACATCGGCCTCGTAGAGCTGCTCTGCCATGGCCGCGGTGCTCGCGCCCTCGGGAATCGTCACCTCGACCTGCTGGCCGGCGACGACATCGGATTTCTCGTTCTGGAAATGCGGGTGGATGAACCACCATGCGAGGAACGCCACGATGACAATGGCGATGATGACGATGGGAATGCCCGCCTTGCTCTTCTTGGGCTGGATGGCCGACGTGTCGTACTGGGAGAACTTCTTCGTCGCCTTCCTGTGCACCTGCTTGCCCTGCAGCTGTCCCATGGGCGAGCGGTTCTTCGTGTAGTAGGGGGTGTCCTTCTTCGGGGACGAGCCCTTCGTGTGGGCGCCCACATGCGCGCCGTACTTGCCGCTACCCTTGAACGTGTTGCGAGCCATGACCCATGAACTCCTAACCTCTGCCGAGTCGCGCGTCCAGGTACCCCTGCAGTATAAGCGATGCCGCGACCATATCCAACTTGCCCCGCATAGCGCGCTCGTCCATCCCCTGTTCGCGCATGATGCGCTTCGCCTCGGCGGACGAAAGGCGCTCGTCTTGGAACACCAACTCGATTCCCGTTGCCTTGCCGATCCCGGCGGCCACCTCGCGCACCCAGGCGGCGTGGTCGTTCTCCGTCCCGTCGAGCGAGGTGGGCAGTCCCACCACGAGCACGTCGGGTTCGTAGTCCTCCAGCACGAGGCGGAACGTCCGCGCCATGCCGGTGACCTCGCCGGTGGGGAGCACCTTGACGGGACTCGCGATGCTGCCCGTGGCATCGCTTGCCGCGATGCCCGTCCGCTTGCGTCCTATGTCGAGCGCAATCGCCCTCAAGCGAGCTCCCGCCGTCGCCGCCGCACGCCGCGCTACTGCGCGAGCGCCTGAAGGGCCGGCAGGATCTTGTCGATGCCGGCCGGATCCTTGCCGCCCGCCTGGGCCATCTTCGGCTTGCCGCCGCCACGGCCGTCGACGAGGGGTGCGATCTCCTTGATGATGGCGCCCGCCGCGTAGCCCGCGTCCACGGCCGCATCGTTGCCAGCGGCCAGCAGCGCGACACCGCCATCGGGCGTCGTCGCGGCGCAGACGATGGCGAGCGCATCGGTCGTGGTGACCTTCACGCCGTCCCAGTAGGCCTTGAGCGCGTTCATGTCGATACCCTCGAAGCGCAGGAACTCGAAGCGGTACGGCGCGGGGATGACCTCCTTCGCGCTGGCCTGGATGCCACCGCCCTGGGCGGCGCCGGCCTTGGCGGCCTTCTTGGCCTCGCGCTCGAGCTGCTTGACCTTGTCGATGCCCGCCTGGGCCTTCTCGGCGACCTGCGCCGGGGAGGTCTTGAGGACGGCGGCCGCATCGGCCAGGAAGCCGAGCTGCTTGCTCACGTAGTCGTATGCGTCGAAGCTCGTCACAGCCTCGATGCGGCGCGTGTTCGAGCCGACGGACGACTCGGAGACGATCTTCACGAGGCCGATCTCTGCCGTCTTGCGCACGTGCGTTCCGCCGCAGAGCTCCTTGGAGTAGTCGCCGCACTCGAGCACGCGCACGACCTCGCCGTACTTCTCGCCGAAGAGCGCGGTCACGCCGCGCTTGCGGGCCTCATCGAGCGACGTCTCGTAGTAGGAGACGGGCGAGTTGGCCATGACCTTCTCGTTCACGAGGCGCTCCACCTTCTCGAGCTGCTCGCGCGAGACGCCCTCGAAATGCGTGAAGTCGAAGCGCAGGCGGTCGGGCGCCACGAGGGAGCCGGCCTGCTTCACGTGGTCGCCGAGCACCTCGCGCAGCGCCCACTGCAGAATATGCGTGGCGGTGTGGTTGCGGCGGATGCGCTCGCGGCGAGCCACGTCGATCGTGGCCGTCACGTTGTCGCCGACCTTCACCTCGCCGTCGACGACCTTGCCGCGATGGGCGGTGATGCCCTTCTCGGGGATGGTCGCGTCGGCAACCTGGAACTCCATGGAGCCATCGGCGATGACGCCGGTGTCGCCCACCTGGCCGCCCATCTCGCCGTAGAACGGGGTGCAGTCGAGGAACAGCTCGACCTCGCCCGAGGAGGCATCGGCGGTCTCGACCGACTTGCCGTCGGCGATGATCGCGAGGACCTGCGCCTGGCAGGCATCGCTCTCGTAGCCGCAGAACTCGGTCGCGGCGATCTCGGTCGCGAGCGTCGAGTACAGGCCGTCGTACATGCCCCATGCGTCATCCTTCGCGGCGGCGCGTCCGCGCTCGCGCTGCTCTTCCATGAGCTCGTCGAAGCGCGCGCGGTCCACGGAGATGCCGCGCTCGGCGCAGATCTCCTCGGTGATCTCGTAGGGGAATCCGTAGGTGTCGTGCAGCATGAACGCCACGTCGCCCGCGAGCTGACCGCCCTCGAGGCCCTCGGTGGCATCATCGAGGTAGGCCTGGCCGCGCACGAGCGTCTCGCGGAAGCTCGCCTCCTCGGCCGCGGCGACGCCGCGGATCAGCTCGAGGTTCTCGGGAACCTCGGGATAGGCATCGCCCATCATCTCGTTCACGGCGTTGACGAAGTCAACGAGGAACGGCTTCTCGACGCCCATCAGGAATCCGTAGCGCACGGCACGGCGCAGCAGGCGGCGAAGCACGTAGCCGCGGCCCTCGTTGCTCGGCAGGATGCCGTCGGCGATCATGAACGTCACGGCACGGCTGTGGTCGGCCATGATGCGCAGCGCCTTGTCGACGGCCTTGTCGGAGCCATAGGCCCTGCCGGTCGTCTTCTCGCCCAGCTCGATGAGCGAGCGCAGGATGTCGGTCTCGTAGTTCGTGTAGACGCCCTGGGTGAGCGCAGCGACGCGCTCGAGGCCCATGCCCGTGTCGATATTCTTCTTGGGAAGCTCGACGAGCGTGCCATCCTCCTGGCGGTCGTACTGAGTGAACACGCAGTTCCAGTACTCGATGAAGCGGTCGCAGTCGCAGCCGGGCGCGCAGTCGGGGCTGCCGCAGCCGTGCTCGGGACCCTGGTCGTAGTAGAGCTCGGAGCAGGGGCCGCACGGGCCGGTGGGACCGGCGGTCCAGAAGTTGTCGTCGGCGCCGAGCTTGACGATACGGTCCTCGGGGATGCCGAGGTTCTTCCAAATCTCGACCGTCTCGTCGTCCTCCTCGAACACGGAGAAGTAGAGCTTGTCGAGCGGGAACTGCAGGACGTCGAGCGAGAACTCGAGCGCCCAGGCGCACATCTCCTTCTTGAAGTACTTGCCGAAGGAGAAGTTGCCGAGCATCTCGAAGAACGACAGATGGCGGCCCGTCACGCCGATGTTGTCGATATCGGACGTGCGCAGGCACTTCTGGCACGTCGTGGTGCCGATGTAGGGCTCCTCGAGCTGCTTTTGCTGGAGGAAGTACGGCTTGAACTGCACCATGCCGGCCGACGTGAGCAGCATCGACGGGTCATCCGGAACAAGCGAGGACGACGGCATGCGCTTGCAGCCCTTCTCCTCGAAAAACTTCAGGTAGCGCTCTCTGATCTCGGAACTCTTCACGGTACATCCCTTCAAGCCTTGAAACATTTGCATGCACAAACACAACATTTTAAAGCAATGCAAGGGAAATCCACGGTCGTATGAGCCGGGGGGATGCAGTGAGGCGATTTGCGACGCTCGCCTCCCACCCCATTGCGGGGCGATTTGCGGCGACCGCTATTCTCCCTACCCGAGGGAGGCTCACTCGCCGAGCAGGTGCTCGTCCTCGGGATGGACCGCCTCGGGACGGAGCGGCGAGGGCGGCTCGGCGATGGGGTTGGCGAGGCGCTGCGCGACCGTCTTGCCCTGATGGACGGGGTCGACCTTCCTGATCTCGCCCTCGATCGACTCCACGCGCGCCTTCAGCTGCTCGTACGTCAGGAAGCCGTCGGTCGCATCCGAAACCGGGTCGACCGGGTCGGAGGGAACGCCGTCGAAGAGCGCTCCTCCCTCGTTGACGATCTGGCGGCCCGCGGCGCTCTCGTAGAAGTAGATGATCGAGTACTTGATGATGCCGCTGATCGGGATCGCGACGATCGTGCCGATGACGCCGCCGAGCGCGGCGCCGATGATGATCGCGAGCATCGTGATGCCGGGGTGCAGGTTGACGGTGGACTCCATGATGCGCGGTTGCACGATCGTGTGCATCACCCACGGGATGACGATGCTCAAGATGATGCCCAGGATGAACAGCGTCGATCCGGAGATGAGGCCGAGGATGCCGATGACGACGGCCGCGGCCATCGGGCCGAGGTAGGGAACGATGGAGCACAAGCCGAGCAGCAGGCCGAGCGCGATCGGCGAGGGCAGGCCGAGTATCCAGTAGGCGACCGAACCGGCCACCGCGACGCACAGCGCCGTGATGAGCGTTCCCTTGAGGAAGCCGCCCAGGACCCGCGAGCAGATCGTGCCGAACAGGATCATGTACCAGCGGCTCGGACCGCCCGTGAACGCGTGCAGCTCGTGCGTCAGGCGCTCGTAGTCGTACAGCAGCCAGAACGCGATGATGAGCGCGGTGATGATGACGATGACGATCGTGCCGATCGAGATGGTCGTCGTGTAGATGTTGTCGATCGCCGTCGTCTGCAGCGATGTGAAGAACCCGGTCAGCGAGCTCCACAGGTGGTTGCCCCACTCCTGGACCACCGGGCTGGTGACAAGGTCGGGGTTATGGGCGAACAGGCTCTCCCACCAGGACTGCGCGTTGGCCAGATAGCCCGGAATCGCGCGGATGAGCAGGATGATCTGATCGGTGAGCAGCGGGATGAAGCTGATGATGATGACGACGAGCACGGCGAGCAAGCCGACGACGAGCACGGCCGCCGCGAGAATCCGCGGCCACCCCCGTTTGTTCAGGAAGGCCATGGGCCGGCGCAGGATGAACACGACGAGGCCGGCGATGAGGAGCGCGGCGATGGCGCTCGAGACGGAACGCAGGATGAACCCGATGCCGACGATGATCAGGCAGATGCCGATGATGGTCCAGACGAGCTTGAGGTTATGCGTCAGGTTGCGCTCGCGGCGCGATGCACCGGAGTCGAGTAGATCATCGGATGTGTGCTTGCCACCGTAGTGCGGCACGTTCAGCTCCTCGCCTGATCATCGCGCCCCGCGCGGCCCGACGGCCCTGCGCGGCGCGCTCGCCTAGCTTGCCTCGTCCACCTTCTCCACTTTCGCCTCCGCGTCCGCGGAGACCTCTGCCGCCCAATCGCGGGCGATATCGGATGCCGCCTTGTCGAACAGCTCGCCGGAGTCGAGCTGCTTGGGCGCCTCGGTCGCCGCTTCCTCGAGCGCGCGCTCGACACGGTCGGCGGCCGTCTTCTTATGGAAGGCGGTGCGCAGCTTCGAGGCGGCGCCGTTGACCATCTTCTGCGGTGCGTTGGCGACGTCCGACACCTTCTTGACCGCGTCGCTCGCGGTACCCGTCATCGACGACGCATCGCGCAGGATCTTGTCGACCTGCATGATCTCGAGATTCACCGAGTCGACGGTGAGCTGGACGCGCTCGACGAGCGGGTCGATGCGGGCCACGGCGGGCTCGAGCGTGCTCGTGATCTGCTCGACGTGCGCGAGCGTGGGCTCGACGCGCTCCTTGAGCTCGGTGATCGTCGTGCGCGCCTTGCGCACGGTGAGAGCACCCTCTGCGAACAGCCAGATCAGGAACACGAGCGCACCTGCGCCGGCGATCATGAGAATCAGCTTGACTATCGACATGGCATCCATCGTATTGCCCCCTCAGCGTCCGGCATGGCCACCGGGCCTCGTCCCAGCTAGCGCTTCTCCACCTCGGAAACGCAATTCGTCTTGATCTCGCCCACCAGATCTTGCAGGGCGTTGATCACGCGGGGCCTGATGTCCCCGCCAATCATCACGTACATTATATCGTCGCCGACCTCGAGCTCGCCCTCGTTGAGCCACACGCGGATGTACTCGATTCCCTCGTACGCCCGCACGCGCTCGATGGCGGCGTCGACGCCCGCCTGGTCGTAAGAGAACGACATGCCCGTAACCGGAGCCATGTTGCCCGAGCCCTCGCGCACGACCTCGCGTGCGATCTCGCGCACGCAGCCGTTGTGGACGAGATACATGCCCACCTTCGGGGCTGACGGGTCGGCCTTGGCCTCCTTGAGCCAGGCGTCCATCGAGGGCGATTCCTTCTTCATGTGCTCGCTTCCTTTCCGCATTCGCGGGGCACAAGCGCCGCCCCGCGGCCATCTCGAATTGGCGGGGCGCGCTTGGCTCTCCGCCCTAATCTTCCAATCTAATGATACCCACAATATGACGTTACAACCAGAATCTAGATGCAGATGGCGGAACATGTTTTAAAGTGGAGATGCACGTTTTATCAACGACCGTGAGGCTGGCACGACCCAGCCCGCGGACTTGGACATGTGGAAACGGGGGTGCGGGAGATGACCGAGCAGTCGCTGTTCTCGGAGACGGGAAGCAGGCAGCGCAACGATGCGCCGCTGCCCGTGCGCATGCGCCCGCGAACCCTTGACGAGGTGCTCGGCCAGGACGAGGTGATCGGACCGGGGACGTGGCTGCGCCAAGCCATCGAGGAAGATGCGCTGGCCCCCATCGTGCTCTACGGGCCGGCCGGCACCGGCAAAACGACCATCGCGCGCATCATCGCGACGGAGACGAAAGCCGAGTTCATGGAGGTGTCCGCCGTGAGCGGCGGCGTCGCCGACCTGCGCAAGGTCATCGAGCGCGCGCAGGGCAATCTTCGGACGTACGGTCGCAAGACGATACTCTTCGTCGACGAGATCCACCGCTTCTCGCGCTCGCAGCAAGACGCGTTGCTGCATGCCGTGGAGGATCGGACGGTCATCCTCGTCGGCGCCACGACCGAGAACCCCTACTTCGAGGTGAACTCGGCGCTGCTCTCGCGCTCGCGCGTCGTGGAGCTCTCGGCGCTCGGCATCGACGATACCGTGACCCTCATCGAGCGCGCCATCGCCGACGAGCGCGGGTTGGGCGGGCGCGTGCAGGCGACGTGCGCGGCCATCGACGCCATGGCGCTCAACGCCGGCGGCGACGCGCGCGCGGCACTCACGACCCTCGACCTCGCAGCCGACATGGCCCGGGAGGCCGATGCGATCGACGAGGCCGACCTCACGGAGATCGGCGAGGACGGCTCCATCGCGCTCCCGTTGGCGAAGCCGGTCATCACGACGGGCGTCGCCTCCGAGGCGTCGCCGCGCACGAGCCTGCGCTACGACAAGAACGGCGACGAGCACTACGACATCATCTCGGCGTTCATCAAGTCCATGCGCGGCAGTGATCCCGATGCCGCCGTGTACTGGCTCGCGCGCATGGTCGACGGCGGCGAGGACCCGAAGTTCATCGCCCGCCGCATCTTCATCTTCGCGAGCGAGGATGTGGGCAACGCCGACCCGATGGCCATCAGCGTCGCGGCGGCAGCATTCAAGGCGGCGGAGTCCATCGGATATCCGGAATGCCGCATCAACCTCGCGCAAGCCGCCATCTACATGGCGCTCGCCCCCAAGTCGAACTCGGCCATCGGGGCGATCGAGGCCGCGCTCTCCGAGGTGCGCAACGGACCGGCGCGCGCCGTCCCCAACCACCTGCGCGACCGCCATCGCCCCGGATCCGACAAATACGGCCGCTACCTCTACCCGCACAACTACGACCCCGGTTGGGTCGACCAGCAGTACCTCCCCGACGGCCTCGAGAAGGGCGCGTTCTACCATCCGGGCGAGCGCGGCTGGGAGGCGTATCGCACCGACGGCACGAGCCGCGACCGCGAGGGCTAGGATCCGGCCGCACCCGCGCAGCACAGTCAAGCGCGAAGCGCGCAGACAAGCACAAGAGAAAGAGTCAGGGCATCGTTCGTAAAGTCAGCGAGCGGGCCCACAGTGCGTCGAATTGACGCGAAACAAGGTTCTCGCCGTGCTCATGCACGCGAGGTTCTTGTTGAACGGCAAGGCGGCGTGCTGTGGGCCCGCGCAGCGTCGAGCCCTTCCGGCCGTTCGGTAGAACGGCCGGAACTAATGCGTCTTGATGGAGTCGAGGAAGTCCTTGGCGCGGTCGGTCTTGGGATGGTCGAAGAACTCGTCGGGGGTCGCCTCCTCGACGATCTGGCCGTCGGCCATGAAGATGACGCGGTCGCTGACGCGGCGGGCGAAGCCCATCTCGTGGGTGACGACGACCATCGTCATGCCGCCGCGGGCCAGCTCCACCATAACCTCGAGGACCTCGTTGATCATCTCGGGGTCGAGCGCGCTCGTCGGCTCGTCGAAGAGCATGACCTTGGGGTGCATGGCGAGCGATCGGGCGATGGCGACGCGCTGCTGCTGTCCGCCGGAGAGCTGGGCGGGAACCTTCTTGGCCTGCTCCCCCACCCCGACGCGCTCGAGCAGCTCCATCGCGCGGGCCTCGGCCTCCTTCTTGGACATGCCGAGCACCTCGATCGGGCCCATGGTCACGTTGTCGAGGATGGTCTTGTGCGCGAAGAGGTTGAAGCTCTGGAACACCATGCCGATCTCGGCGCGCGCCTTGGCGAGCTCCTTGCCCTCCTGTGCGAGCGGCTGCCCCTCGATGAGGATCTCGCCGGAATCGATGGTCTCGAGGCGGTTGATGGTGCGGCACAGCGTCGACTTGCCGGAGCCGGACGGGCCAATCACCACGAGCACCTCGCCCTTGCTCACCGTGAGGTTGATGTCGCGCAGCACGTGCAGCTTGCCGAAGTGCTTGTCGACGTGCCGGAATTCGATCATCGGCGTGCTCTCGATGTCGCTCATGAGAATCCTCGCGTTCCTTCCCTACCGTGTCTTGATGATCTGCACGTCCATGCGACGTGCCACGGCAACGGATGCCTTGTTGATCGCATAGCTGAGCAGGATGTAGATGATGGCTATCACGAAGTACGTGGACACGAGCGCATCGTAGTTCGTGATGAGCACGCGTCCGTTCTGCAGCAGGTCGGGATAGCTCACGATGTAGGCCACCGTCGTGTCCTTCACGACGACGACGAGCAGTGAGATGATCGTCGGGATGACGAACTTGATGGCCTGCGGCAAGATGATCTTCTGCAGCGTCTTGCCGCGGCGCATGCCGAGCGCATAGGCCGCCTCGACCTGCCCCTTCGGCACGGCGTTCACGCCGGCGCGGAACACCTCGGCGAGCGGTCCCGCGGCGGCAAGCGCGACGGGCGCGGTGATCATCCAAAACGACGTCATCTTGATGCCGTACTGCGGTATCACCAGGAAGAAGAAGTAGATGAGCAGCAGGCTCGGCACGCCGCGCAGGAAGTCGATGATGATGCGGCACACCCAGCTCACGGCCTTGACCTTGCAGATCCGCCCCAACATGAGGACGAGGCCGAGTATGAGCGCGATGGCGCCCGCGACGAGCGACACCTTGAGCGTACCTAAAAAACCGGCGCCGAGGAAGCTCCACGTCGTGATGCGCGTGAAGAACTCCCAGTAGCGCGGGTCGAGCTGCCCGGTGACGTAGAACTGCCGGATGATCATGCCGATGCCGATGGCGATGACGATGATCGAGACGACGGTCCAGAAGCGGACCTTGCGCCGAGTGCGGGGGCCCGGAGCCTCGTAGAGCGCATCGCGCATCGACATGCTACTTGCGTGATTGCTCATCGCAAGATCCTCACTTTCTTGTCGATGCGGTTACCGATGTGCCCGATGACCACGGCGGTCCCGGCGTAGAAGATCGCCGAGATCAGGAACGTGGTGATGCCGCCGACGGCGCGCGTGTTGATGTAGGAGACAAGGCCCGTCAGCTCAGGCGGGTTCATGGGAACCTGCGAGGCGAGGGCCGTCGTGAGCATGACGGCGATGAGCAGGTTCGTCATCGGCAGCACCGCGGAACGCAGCGCCTGCGGGATGACGACCTTGCGCATGACCTGCATGAACGTCATGCCGAGCGAGCGGGCGGCCTCGATCTGGCCGACTCCGATGGTGTTGATGCCGCTCATGAAGTTCTCGGACCCGAAGGCCGAGCCGAGGAGCACGCACGCCACGATGACGCAGGTGCGGAACGGCAGCGTGCAGCCGAGGTACGGTAGCGCGTACGCGACGATGATCAGCAGCGAGACGCCGGGGATGTTGCGGAAGACCTGCACGTAGAAATCGCCCACCAAGCGAAGCGGCCTGATGGGGCTGACGCGCATGATGGTGACCACGAGGGCGAGCACCATGGCGCACGCGTAGGACACGATGGTCATCAACCATGTGGACAGCAGCGCGGTGCCATACATCCCGCCGTACTCTGAGAGCAGCTCGGTAAAACTCACGAAGGCTCCTCGTACACGAAGGGCGCCCGTGCGAATCATCTCACGGGCGCCCCGTAAATCCGTGCTCTAGATTGTAACGCTAAACCAACCTAGCTCGTCAACAAACAGCCGATACTAGCCGATGGCGGGCGGCTCGGGAGCGGTCTCCTGGCCGGTGCGGTCACCGATGGTGATCTTCCACAGGTCTGCCCACGTGCCATCCTCCTCGATCTGCTTGAGGAAACCGTTGACGAACTCGACGCCGTCGGAATCGAGCGGCAGGCCGATGCCGTAGGGATCCTCGGGACCGAAGGGCTCGCCGACGATCTTGTACTTGCCGGGGGCCTTGATGATCGAACCGGCCTGCATGGTCTCGTCGATGACGTAGGCGTCAACGCGACCCTGCTCGAGAGCGGTGCGCGCCTCCTCGTCGGTGCTGAACTCCTGCTGGATGGCCTCGGGAGCGTACTCCTCGACGATGCCGGGGCCGGTCGAGCCGGACTGCACGGCAACGTTCTTGCCCGCAAGGTCGTCAACGCCGTTGATGTCGGTGTTGTCAGCCTTGACGAGGATGGCCTGCCTGGCGATGAAGTACGGGCCGGCGAAGGAGATGAGCTCCTGGCGCTCGGGCGTGATCGAGTACGTCGCGAACACGGCATCGACCTGGTTGTTCTGCAGGACGGACTCACGCGTGTCGGACGTGACCTGCGTCAGCTGGTAGGCGGTCTCGTCGCCCAGGATGTAACGGGTCAGCAGCTGGAACAGACCGGCGTCCATACCGCGGTCGACACCGTCGACCTCGTTGAGCAGGCTGAACAGCGCGGAGGTCTGGACTCCGCCGACGCGCATCGTGCCGGCCTCCTTGATCGCGGTCGCCCACTCGCTGGAGGCGATGGCCTCGTCGCTGGCGACCGGACCGGACGCGATCAGGGCGTCGTAGGCCTCGGTGTCGATGGCCACGGGCTCGGCCTCGGCGGCCTCCTCCGCGGCAGCAGCGGCATCGTCCGCGGGAGCAGCCTCATCGCCGCCTCCGCCGCAACCGACCAGGCCCAGCATTGCGACGAACATCAGCGCAACGATGCTGATCGCAAGAACCTGCCGACCCTTTGCAGAAAGAAACTTCATGATCTCCCCTTTCCCAAGTGTCATGGTTTTACTTGTTCAGAATCATACCCGAGAAGTAGGTCTCTGCGAACCACGCCTGAGATGCTGGCCCGAACAGACTCTTAAGTAAGATTACAGGCCGCCACTTTATCTAATTTGCGCAAAACACCGACCAGATTGGGTGATTTCAGGTCAATCCGCCACAATCGATTACAATACCCATTAATGCAAACGGCCGCCTGTATGACAGTGGGACAGATGAACGGGGACTGGAAGCCCATCCACCCCACTGTCACACAAGCGGCCGTTCGCTTTTCCCGGGCGGTCTCCCCGCCCGTCTAACTCCTATCCTCCGTAGCTCTTTCGGAGAACGAGCACCTCGTCGCCATCGAAGAGCGGAGAGCCCGGATGAGCCGGAGCCTTGTTGAGCAGGAAGATGACGAAGTCGAGGTATCTTTCGCTCGTGATTCCCTCCTCGCGCTCGTACAGTTCCTCCATCGCCTGTGCTATCGTCGCCCCCTCGGTTATCTCCCGAGGGCCGTTTTCCATCCCGGAGAACACCTCCGGGTTGTAGAACTTGAACGTGATCTGCATTCCAGTCCCCTTCTCCTCGCTTAGCCCTCGGGATAGAGGTCAGCGATGGCGCACTCGAGGCCGCCAAGCTTCTCCAGAGCCTCCTTGCTCGGAATACCCGTCTCGAGGTCGAGACCCATGCGCTCGAAGAAGTTGTCCGCGATGTGCTCCACGTCCACGGTCACGCCGGCAAGCGGACCCTCCTCGAGCGGCGGGATACCCTGCATGCGATCGTCGAGCGTATAGTCCTTGCGGTAGATGCCCTCGCGCAGGTTGAAGCACCAGCGCAGCATCCACGTGCGCTTGCCGAGCTCGAACAGATCCTCATCAGTGTACTCCGTTCCGACCACCGCGTTGATGATGGGGCGATAGTAGGACGGGTCGAATGCCCAGTCGGTGAACATGCAGAAGCCGCCGTTGTGGATGACCTCGTAGTAGCTCGTCATCTGGATATCCTTGTCGGCGAGGGCATCGTAGTTGAACTTCTCCTCGACGGGGGCGTTGCCGGAGTTCGGGCCGAGACCGCCCATCGTATGCCTGCCCGGCGTGGCATCGTACTTGAGCGTGCGGGCGAGCATCGGGGCGAAACGCGGGTCGTGCATGGCCAACTCCATGCCGCTCGCAGTGCACAGGCGGTCCTTGCCTCGGCCGCCGAAGTGCTCGCAGGCGTAACGCGAGCCCTGCTGGAAGATGGCTCCGCACCCCTCGGCCTTGCACATCTTCTCGAGAAGCGCGACGGCGGCGTCCATGTTGCCCCACTGCAGGTCGAGGCCATCGAGGTCGTCGGCCGTGAGGATGCCATCGGAGTAGCACTCCATCGCCCAGGCGAGGGTGCCGGCCGCGGAGATGGTGTCGAGGCCGTACTCGTTGCACAGGAAGTTGCACCAGTTGAGGGACTCGGTGTCATGGTAGTTGGCCAGCATCGGGCCGAAGCCGCCGGCGGTCTCGTACTCGGGACGGCCCGTGTCCTCCATCTTGTACTTCTCACCATCGACCTTGTAAATCGCGCCGCAGCCGACGGGGCAGGCGTTGCACGCGTACTTCTTGGCGCGGTACTTCTCGTCCATGGCGTGCGCGGACATGGTCGTCCAGTCCTCCTCCGGCACGTCGACGACACCGGAGCCAGACCAGTTCTTGATCGAGCAGTCGCCTGAGAGCAGCGAACCGTCGTAGCCGATGCCCGAGCCGAACTGCTTGAATCCGACGGCGAGCTCCTTGAGCGGGCCGTTCTTCTGCCACTCGAGCACCTGCTTGTTGGCCGCCATGAGCTCCTCGCGGTTTGCGACCTGAGGCTGCCACTTGCCATGGGGCACGATGGCCTTGAGCTTCTTCGAGCCGATGATGGCGCCGGTGCCGCCACGGCCGCCGGCGCGATGCGAGTCGTTCATGACGGAGGCCATCCACGACTGGTGCTCGCCAGCCGGGCCGATCATCGCGGCAGCGACCTTCTTCAAGTCGAGCTCCTCCTTGAGGATCTCCTCGACCTCAAGCGTCGTCTTGCCCCAGAGGTGACTGGCATCCTTCAGCTCGTAGCCCTCGTCGGTGATATCGAGGTAGACGGGCTTGGGCGAGATGCCCGTGATGAAGATGGCGTCGAAGCCGCAGCGGCGCAGGCTGGGGCCGAACGTGCCGCCGCAGTTGCTCACGTTGATACCCTTGGAGACGGGCGAGAGACTCGCGGTCATGAAGCGCAGCGACATGAAGGCCGGCGTGCCGTTGCACGGTCCGCAGATGAAACCGACCATACTCTCCTCGGAGAACGGATCGGTGTTGGGGGCCATGCGATCGTAGAGGTAACGCGTGCCGAGCGCGCCGCAACCAAGGAAGTCGTGGGCCCATTCCTCGTTGAGCGGCTCTTCCCTAAACGTTCCCGTGGTCAAGTCGACGAAGAGCACCTTGCCCGCATATCCGTACATTTCGTTTCCTTTCTTCTCCGGCGGCGCCGTGGCGCCAGCCATTATCCCCTGTTTCTAGCGAATCACCGTATGCTGCGTCGCCGTGTTGCGGCGCGCCTGAACCTCGATCTTGTGGAGCGTGTTTCTCAGCAGGTCGTATTCGAGCAACGTGCCCGGCTCGACCCCCTCGCTGCCAAGCAGGATCTTCGCGATCTGCGCTGCCTCGATCGAACCCGCCGTAGCTGCCGTGAACGGGGGGTTGCCGAGCTCCTTCTCGAGTCCAACGCCCCCATAGGAGGCGATTGCCCGGATGGCCTCGTCCTCGGGCATGCACACCGCGACGCGGATCGACCACCCCGCGATCGAGGCATGAACCGCGGGGATACCGACCTCGGCGGCAGCCCTGAGGAGCACGCCGCGCGACTCGGCGTTGTCGAGCGCATCGGCAACGGCATCCACGCCCTCCAGAAGCCACGAGGCGTTCTCGGAGCCGAAGCGCTCGAAAACAGGCGTGACCTCCACGTTCGGATTCACGATCGACAGGCGCTCCATGGCCGCCTGGGCCTTGGGCATGCCAAGCGTCTCGTTGGAGGAGAACAGCTGACGGTTGAGGTTCGTCTCGTCGAAACGGTCGCCGTCGACGGCGGTGATTTTGCCCACGCCCAATCGGGCCAGGGACTCGATCACATAGCCGCCGATGCCGCCGCAACCAACGACGAGCACGTGCTTCTCGGCAAGGCGCTCCTGGTCCTCGGCGCTGATGAGGCTCTTGTTGCGCGAATAGCGCGGATCGTTAGCATGCGAGGGCACGGATGCTCACCTCCCTCGCGGCAGACGGGGCGAGGAACTCTCGCGGACTGGACATCGTCGGGACGTCCCCGCTCCTGTAGTATCCTGTCAGACGTGCAACCCAGCGAAGAGGAGAACCCGTGGACGAGAAACCGGTGCAAAGACCACGCAGCCTGGCGCGCCGCATCAACGGCATCGTGTCGGCATGCATCGTCGTGTTCTTCCTCGCGCATGGCCTGCTCGGGAGCATCTCCGCGATCACGGGATACCGCTCGTCGCTGATTTGGCTGGTGTGGGCGGGAGTCGCGTGCGTCGTCGCGCACATCGTCTTGAGCACCATCACGAGCCGGCAGCAGCTGACGGACACCGTGCGCCCGCCGAGTGACAAGAAGAAGCGCCACCTGCTGCTGAAGTGGGTCTCGGGATGCGCGCTCGCAGTATTGGTGATCGCGCATATCGTGTCGATGCGCATGTTCGGCGCGGAGGCCGTGCAGTCGTCCGCGACGGGGGCGGCACTCGTCATCGTGCTCGCCATCGTCCTGGCCGTGCACTTGTGCCTCGGCGCGAAATCGTTGTTGAAGGATCTCGGGGTCGACAGGCGCTGGCGCATCGCGTTCCGCATCACAGTCTGCGTGGTCACAGCCGTGATCGTCGTCGCCGAGCTCATCGCGCTTGTCATCTGATAATTGTGAGAGAACGCAACCATCTTGCGCCTACCAGTCCCCTTATTCGTCGGACGGCGCACATACCGCGCCGCCTATCGATTCACATTGCGAAGTATAATGAGAAACGCTAACCTGCGGGGACGACGGGAGGAGTTGAAGTGCCGTTTCATCCCGGTTCGTCCCTCTTGGTACCTGTTGGTTGCGGTTTAATCGAGGTGCGGTATGAGTAATGAAGATGCGTTGACCGCTGAGGACGTTGCGGAGATCCTCCACGTCGGGCGCAACGCCGTGTACGATCTGGCCAAATCCGGCGAGCTCGGCAGCTATCGCATCGGGCGGCGGCTGCGTTTCACCTACTCGGACGTGCAGGCCTACATCGAGCACACGAAGACCGGCAGGGCCGAGTCCTCTCCCGTCGCGGGCGGAAGTCGTCGCGAGCAGCTGGTCATCTGCGGTCAGGACATCATCCTCGACGTGCTCTCGAACTACATCACGCAGGCGGGCTTCGAGTGCCTGCGCTCGTACGTCGGCAGCTACGATGCGCTGACCGCCCTGTACAAGGGCGAGGTGCAGGTGGCGTCCGCGCATCTGTGGGATGGCGACACGAACACCTACAACATCCCGTTCGTGAAGCGCATGCTCCCGGGCGTGCCCGCCGTGATTATCCACCTCACCGACCGCACGCAGGGCCTGTATGTTCGGCGCGGCAACCCCAAGGGCATCTCCGACTGGGCCGACCTCGTCCGTCCCGGCATCGTGATGGTGAACCGCGAGAAGGGCGCGGGCAGCCGCGTGCTGCTCGACGAGCACCTGCGCCTGCTCGATGCCGACCCATCTCAGATCGCCGGTTACGACACGGAGGTGCAGTCGCATATCGCCGTGGCGAGCGCCGTGGCTCGTGGGCGCGCAGACGTGGCGGTGGGCAGCGAGAAGGTCGCGCGCCAGGTGGAGGGCATCGACTTCATCCCCCTGCAGAAGGAGAAGTACGACCTCGTGGTACGCCGATCGGAATTCGAGTCGAGGCCCATCCAGGCGATGATGGACATCCTCGAGTCGGGTATCATCCGCGACGAGTTCGCCGGCCTCGGCGGCTACGACACCTCCGACATGGGCCGCATCGTCTCGATCGACTAACGAATCCGCATACGCTGGCCCGATACTGGGAAAGGCCGCTACGGGAGCGGCCTTTCAATAAACCCCATCTCGCATCCGGAAGGATGAACCCACCTCCCAAAGTAGGTGGGTATCCTCATCGCGGCTCCAGCTTCCTCAACGGTGGAGGATACCTGTCCCCTGACGATATATGGATTCCCTTATCACGCATGTCGGTCCATCTATGTACCGGACGTGAAATGAGGCTATGGATAGTATCAGCTGTCAGGGTATGCAATTAAAGACTTGTAATTGCCCTACAAGAGCACGATAATAGGAAAACGTCTGGTCGTTCCAACCAGACGTTTTTTTATTTTGCGCAGAATCCATGACGGCTTTCGCAGCAATCGACAGCTCATCGCAATTCGAGGAGAGTTTGCTTTCGGTCGGCAAACCCCACATGGGAGGCCGAAATGCGGGTTTGCTGATTGCCGGAGCCGCAGGCACGGTCAGCAAACCCCACACGGGAGGACGAAATGCGGGTTTGCTGATTGCCGAGAGCGCGAGACGATCGGCAATCATCTGTGGAGAACCCGAGACACGACCCGCCGACCGCGCACCGCCAACGGATGCCGGGAACGTGGGTGCCTCAGCCGATGCCCATGGCGCGGCCCGCCTGGCCCAAAATGCGGGGTTGTCGAAATGGAGGGCGCCCGTGCACGTTTTCGCGGGCCGCCTGGCCCAAAATGCGGGGTTGTCGAAGGCGAATCCCTCTTGTCTGTTCCAGATTGCGGGGTTGTCGAAAAACCGTGTCCCAAAATGCGGGGTTGTCGAAAAATCCGGAGCTCCCCGCCTTCGACAACCCCGCATTTCAGGACAGACGGGGACGTTTTTCGTGCAAGTCGAGCCCGTTTTCGACAACCCCGCATTTTGGGACAACGGGGACCGGGACTGTCGGGCCAACGTTGCCCGCACCGCCTCGAACGCAAAACCGCCGCTGCCCGGCGGTTGGCCATGGCAACGGCGGCTAGTTGCGAATTCATCCGGAACAGGAGTTCCTGCCGGGCAATCCCCGTGGGGACGGCTCATCCGGGCACGACCTGCGGGGGACGGCCCTCTCGGCGCGTCCCGTGAAGGGACGGCTCGCTCGGGCAAACCCCGACGACAGCTCCTCTTCAGCGCTCCCCTACGAGCGGATGGAGATATTTGCCTCCTTGAGCTGGCGCGGCGACACCTCGCCGGGTGCCTCGGTCATCGGATCGGCACCGCTCGACGTCTTCGGGAAGGCGATGACGTCGCGGATCGACGGGTAGCCGCCGAGCAGCATGACGACACGGTCGAGGCCGAGGGCGATACCGCCATGGGGCGGAGCGCCGAAGGACAGCGCCTCGAGCAGGAAGCCGAACTTCTCGGCCGCCTCCTCCTCGGAGAGGCCGAGGACCTTCAGGACGCGCATCTGCAGCTCGGGCGTGTGGATACGCATGGTGCCGCCGCCGATCTCGAAGCCGTCCATGATGATGTCGTACGAGTAGCTGCCGCAGGACAGCGGGTCGCTCTCGATCTTGTCGAGGTCGTCGTCGTGCACGCGTGTGAAGGGATGGTGCTCGGCCGCGTAGCGGTTCTCCTTGTCGTCGTAGCGGAACATCGGGAAGTCCGTGACCCACAGGAGGTTGTGGCCCTTGCGCTCGATGCCCATCTGGTCGGCCATGTGCAGGCGCAGGGCGGAGAGCACGGCGCTCGCGACCTCGTAGGAGTCGGCGGCGAAGAGCAGCAGGTCGCCGGGCTCGACGGCCGTGGCCTCCTTGATGGCCGCGTAGGTCTCGTCATCGAAGAACTTGATGATGGGCGACTTCTCCTCGCCCGCCGTGGTGAAGGCGATCCAGGCCATGCCCTTCGCGCCATTCTCGGTGGCGACGTTGCCGACGCGCTCGATGGCGCTGCGGGCCCAGTCGCCGGCACCCTTGACATTGATGGCCTTCACGACGCCACCGTTGTCGACCGCGCCCTTGAACACCTTGAAGCCGCAGTCCTTGACGATGTCGGTGAGGTCGACGAGCTCCATGCCGAAGCGCGTGTCGGGACGGTCGTTGCCGAAGCGGTCCATGGACTCCTTCCACGTGATGCGCGGCAGCGGGAACTCGTGCTCGACGCCGACGGCCTCGAGCACCTCGGCCATGACGTCCTCCATCATCTGCATGACGTCGTCCTCGGTGCAGAAGCTCATCTCGATGTCGAGCTGCGTGAACTCGGGCTGGCGGTCGGCGCGCAGATCCTCGTCGCGGAAGCAGCGGGCGACCTGGTAGTAGCGCTCGATGCCGCCGACCATGAGCAGCTGCTTGAACAGCTGCGGCGACTGCGGCAGCGCGTAGAACCTGCCGGGCGCCATGCGGGCCGGCACGATGAAGTCACGCGCGCCCTCGGGCGTCGACTTGCCGAGCACGGGGGTCTCGATCTCGAGGAAGCCGCGGGCGGAGAGCGCGTTGCGCATCGCGCCGGTGACGGTGGAGCGCAGCTTCATGGCCGCGAGCACCTCGGGACGACGGATGTCGAGGTAGCGCCAGCGCAGGCGCGTGAGCTCGTCGGTGTCGATGCCGTCCTCAATCATGAACGGGGGCGTCTTCGACTCGTTGAGCACCTCCATGCCGGTGGCCTCGATCTCGATGGCACCGGTCGCGAGAGACGCGTTCTCCGTGTCATCGGGACGATGGCGCACCTTGCCGCTCACGAGGACCGACCACTCCGGTCGGACGCGCTCGGCCAGCGCGAAGGCGTCGCCCGAGTACTCCGGATCGAACATGCACTGCACGTAGCCCTCGCGGTCGCGCAGGTCCACGAAGATCAGTCCGCCGTGGTCGCGCCTGCGCGCAACCCAACCGGTCAGCTTGACCTCGTCGCCGATGTTGTCCTCGGAAAGCTCGCCGCACGAATGCGTGTGCATGGAATACCTAGCCAGCTCAGTCATCTTGAAAACCGCTCCTGTCGTATGGATTTCAAATCGTGTAACGCAACAGCCCTAGATTATCGCACACAAGGAAGCCCTCGAACGCATCGAATGCGCCGAGTAGCGTAGAGCCGGATGTGGCCGCCTAGACTTGCCAGTGCGAGAGGAAGGTGCGGACGCGATTGTCCGCGGAGCCGAGCAGCACGTCGTCGGTCTCGCCGAAGCCGACGACCTCGCCCTTGTCGAGGACGAGCACGCTATCGGAGATGCGGCGGGCCTGCGAGGGCGCGTGCGTGGCTGCGATGAGCAGACATCCCGTGCGCTCGCGGTACGCGCGCAGGGCGTCCTCGATCATCTGCGTGCCGGCGACATCGAGCGCGGAGGTCGGCTCGTCGAGCAGGACCACGTCGAGGTCGCGCACCAGGATGCGCGCAAGCGAGACGCGCTGGGCCTCACCGCCAGACAGGCTGTTGCCACGGGCGTCGAGCATGTTGTCCATGCCGACGGCGGCGAGCGCGCCGATGGCTCGACGGCGCACCTCTTCCCTGCCGAGGCCCGCGTCCCTGGCGGCCATCTCGACGTTTCGCAACACCGAGAACCCGAAGACGAAACTGTCCTGCGGCATATAGCCGACCGAGATGTCGCCGCGGGAGCGCTCCCCCGCGACATCCACGCAGCCACCGGTCGCCTCGAGAACGCCCGACAGAATCTTGAGCAGCGTCGACTTGCCGCTCCCGTTGGCGCCGAGGAGCGCATACGAACGACCAGAGTCGAACTCGAGCGAATCGATATCGAGGACCGTGCGGTCTCCGTAGCGCTGGCACAGGCCGTCGAGCACGATGCGGAAGGGGGCGCTCATCGGCGCTCACCTCCCAGTCGCCCGCGAAGCGAGCCGCGCTTGACTCCCTCGTACCCGGGCGGAGACGTCCGCTCCTGCAACGTGAGCGCGAGCGCGTTGATGATGAACGACACGACGAGCAGCACAATGCCGAGCGCGACGGCGTACTCGAAGTTGCCCTTGTTCGTCTCGAGCATGATGGCCGTCGTCATGACGCGCGTCTTGTACTGCACGTTGCCGCCGACGAGCATGACCGCGCCGACCTCGCCGATCGAGCGGCCGAAGGCGACGAACGCCACGGAGAGCAGCTGCGACCTGCACTCGAACAGCAAGCACGCGAGCTCGCGAAAGCGGCGGATGCCCATGCCATGCGCCGTCTCGTGGACGCGCGGGGCGATGGAGGAGATGGCGGTGGCCGAAAGGCCGCAGACGATGGGCGTGATGAGAAGGACCTGGGCGGTCACCATGGCCGACAGCGTGTAGAGCAGCCTGAGCGACCCGAGCGGTCCCGAACGCGAGAGTATGAAGAACACGATGAGGCCGGCGAGCACCGGCGGAAGGCCCATGAGCGTGTTGAGCACGCGCAGGAGCACGCGCCTGCCGCGGAAGCGGTAGTAGCCGATGCACATGCCCAAGGGTATGCCGATAACGACCGAGATGACCGTGGAGAACACGGCCATCTTCAGCGTCAGCAGGACAATCTGGGATAGCTCGCTTCCGGGCGTGAAAAGCAACCCGAAAGCCTGGGCAAGCTCACTCATCGTTGATATGACGAAGCAGGCGCCATCCGATAGATGGCGCCTGCTTCTCTAGAATGCTGGAACTAGTCCTCGAGCAGGAAGAACAGCGGCTCGCCGTACTCCTCGACGCCATAGTCGGCGATGAGCTTGGAGGCCTCGTCGCCCGTCATCCACTCGATGAACGCGTTGGCACCATCGATGTTGGTGTCCGGCCACTTCTCCGGATTGATGGCGATCATCGTGTAGGTGTTCTTCATGTCCTCGGACTCGGCGAGCGCGATGGGCAGGGAGTCCTTGGCCTCATGCGACAGGTAGGTGCCCTTGTCGGTGAGGGTGTAGGCCTGCTCCTCGTTGGCCATCGTCAGCGTGGCACCCATGCCGGCACCGGCGTTGATGTACCAATCCTGGCCCTCGGGGGTGATGCCGGCATCCTCCCAGATCTTGATCTCCTTCTTGTTGGTGCCCGAATCGTCACCGCGGGAGACGAACTTGGAGCCGGAATCGGCGATCGCCTTGAAAGCGTCGGCGGCGGTGGTGCAGTTGGCAACGCCCGCCGGATCATCGGCCGGGCCGACGATCACGAAGTAGTTGTACATGAACGGAACGCGCTCGAGGCCGAAGCCCGCATCGACGAACTCCTCCTCGCTGGCCTTGGCGTGCACGAGCAGCACGTCGGCGTCACCGGTCTCGCCCTTCTTGATGGCGGCGCCGGTGCCGGCGGAGGTGACCTCCATCTGGTAGCCGGTGGCCTCCTCGAAGAACGGCTGCAGGTACGGCAGCAGGCCGGAGTCGTTGACCGACGTGGTGGTGGAGACGCGGATCACCGGATTCTCGGGAGTGGGCACCTCGGCGGTCTGGTCCGAGCCGCCGCCGGAGCATCCCGCGAGAGCCAGTGCGAACACCGCGCAGTGGGCCACTGCGATAAGCGCGCCGAATCTAGTCTTCTTCATGACAGTCCCCTATTCTCTTCTGTTTCCGAAACAATCTGAACCAACATTATTCCCAAATGCGGAGCTGAACCAGAAAAGCACGAAAGGCGCACCGCCCGCGGGCGGCGCACCTTTCAGATTCAACCGCGAACGATTGTAACCTAAACAGGGGATGCGGGGAAGTCCCGAGCCAATGCGCGGAACCAAACCGGCGGCAAGGGGTCATGCGCCCGTGACAGACCGTCCGGTCGCTCGCGTGACAAGCGCGTCTAGTGGACAGGGCGCTATGCGAGCTCGGCTGCGACCTCATCCACGGCGACCGCGCGCTCCTCGCGGGTCTCCATGTCGCGGATCGTGACCTTGCCCTCCGCGAGCTCATCGGGGCCGACGACGACCACGGTCGCCGCGCCCATCTTGCCCGCCTGCTTGAACTGCGACTTCAGGGAGCGCCCCTGGTGGTCCTGCTCGGCGCGCACGCCCGCATCGCGGAGTTGCTGCACGATCCCGAAGGCCGCGTCGCCGCACGAGGTCGCGTCCACGACCGCCACGTACACATCGCATGCGCTCCCGCCACCGAGCTCCACACCCGCCGCCTCCATGGCGAGCAGCGTGCGCTCGTAGCCGAGCGCGAAGCCGATACCGGGCACGGACTTTCCGCCCATGGACTCCATGAGCTTGTCGTAGCGTCCGCCGCCGCCGATGGCGTTCTGCGAGCCGAGGCCCTCCACGACCTGCACCTCGAAGACGGTGCGCGTGTAGTAGTCCAGGCCGCGCACGAGCCGCGGGTCCTCCTCGTACTCCACGCCCGCGAGGTCGAGATAGCGCTTCACCGCCGCGTAGTGCTCCTTGCAGTCGTCGCACAGTGCGTCCGAGATCTTCGGAGCGCCCTCCATGACCTCGTGGCACGCCTCGTTCTTGCAGTCGAACGCGCGCAGCGGATTCGTCTCCGCGCGCCGCTTGCACTCGTCGCACAGCTCGTCGGAGTGCTCGAGGATGTAGTCGCGCACCGCGTCGCGGTACGCCGGGCGGCACGCATCGTCGCCCATCGAGTTGATGAGCAGGCGCGTGTCGGCCATGTTCACGCCCATCGCCTCGAAGAAGCGCAGGAGCATGATGATCATCTCGGCGTCGGCGGTGGGCTCGGGGGCTCCGAGGCACTCCGCGCCGATCTGGTGGAACTGGCGCAGGCGGCCCTTCTGAGGGCGCTCGGCGCGGAACATCGGCCCCGCGTACACGAGCTTGGCAACCGGCCCGTCCGGCGTCGCGAGGTTGTGCTCCATGGCGGCGCGGACCACGCCGGCCGTGCCCTCGGGGCGCAGCGAGAAGTCGTGCGCGGCGTCGAGCCGCTCCCCCGCGCTCACCTTGGCGAAGCTGTCGTTGGACAGCACATGAAACATCTCCTTGCCCACGACGTCCGTCGCCTCGCCGATGCCGCGGACGAACACCTCGGTGTTCTCGAACAGCGGCGTCGACATGAACTCGTAGCCATAGCGGCCGAACACGTCGCGTGCCGTCTCCTGCATCCGCTCCCACGCCAGCGACTTGCCGCCGATGAGGTCCTCGGTGCCCTTTGGTGCCTGCATTGCCATTCGTTTCCCCCTACGAGTTCTTCATGATGATGCTGCGCATGGTGTCGCCGGCATGGGCGCACGCGTCGCAGCACTTCTCCAGGCGAACCATCATGTTCTCCCATGTGAACATGTACGACGGATCGTCGCGGTAATCGATGTGGAGCTTGCGCACCGCCATGACGTAGCGCTTGTCTGCCACGTCCTCGAGGTCGCTGACCTCGATGAGCAGCTCGTTTATCTGGCCGGCCTTCTTCTTGAAGCTGGCGAAGTCCTTCATGGCCTCGCGAAGCAGCTCGCACGACTTCACGATGATCTCGGCGACCTCGATGCCCTCTGCGCGGATCTTCGTGATGCCGTACATGAACAGGCGCATCATGACGTCGTCGATGGTGTCCGCGATGTCGTCGAGGCGGTCGGCGAGCTCGAGGATGTCGTCGCGCTCGATCGGCGTGATGAACTCCTTGGCCAGATGGTCGTAGATCGCATGGTTGATCTTGTCGGCCTCGTTCTCGATGCGATGAAGGTCGTTCATGTCGTCGAACATCCTGCTGGGGTCGAACGTCTTCATCGAATCGAGAAGCGTCGCCGCCTCCTGGCAGCACAGCTCGGTGATCTCCTCGAACGCCTTGAAGTAATCGAACTTGTCCTTTGCCATCTCTTTCTCCTTAGCCGGGGCCCATGCCCTCGCCTGCGGGTTTCCCCTCCCGCTGCCTCGCGACTATTTCTCGAGTTCCTCCGTGACGATCTGGTTGACGACCTTCGGGTTCGCTTGGCCCTTCATCTCGCGCATGACCTGCCCGATGAAGAAACCCGACAGGCCCTTCTTGCCCCCGCGGTACGCCTCGGCCTTGTCGGGATTCTCGGCGATGATGCGGGCGACGACCTCCTGGATGAGACCGGTGTCCGACACCTGCTTCATGCCCTTGTCCTCGACGATCTTGGCCGGCTTCTCGCCGCTTTGCGCCATCTCGGCGAAGACCTCCTTGGCCTGCTTGCCCGAGATGGTGTCGTCTGCGACGAGGCCGCACAGCTCGACGATGCCCTCCGGCGTGATCGCCGTCTCGCCGAGCGTGAGGTTGTTCTGGTTGAGGTAGCCGCCGACCTCGTTGATGAGCATGTTCGCGACCTGCTTCGTCAGGGCCGGGTCGATTGCCACGGCCTGCTCGAAGAACGCCGCGAATGCCGTATCGCCCGCGATCGTCGCGCTCTCGGCGCGCGTGAGCCCCATCTCGGAGCGGTAGCGCGCCTTCTTCTCGCGCGGCAGCTCGGGCAGCCGCGCGCGCACGCCCTCGATGAACTCATCGGAGAGGTCGTAGGGCGCGAGATCGGGCTCGGGGAACAGCCGGTAGTCGTCGGCCGTCTCCTTCACGCGCATCGAGATGGTGCGCTTGTTGCCCGGCTCCCAGTGGCGGGTCTCCTGGCGGATGACCCCGCCGGACTCGAGAACCTCGGCCTGACGGCAGATCTCGTAGGCGAGGCCGTCGTGGAGGTTCTTGAAGGAGTTCATGTTCTTGAGCTCGGTCTTCGTTCCGAGCTTCGTCTCGCCACGGCGGCGCAGGCTCACGTTGCCGTCGCAGCGCATCGAGCCCTCCTCCATCGAGCAGTCGGAGATGCCGAGCGCGAGGAACGTCGAGCGCAGCTCCTGCATGAACAGGCGCGCCTCGGCGGGCGTGCGCAGGTCGGGCAGCGTCACGAGCTCGATGAGCGGTGTGCCGGCGCGGTTGTAGTCGACGAGGCTGTGCGTCGCGCCCGCGATACGGCCGTCGACACCGCCGATGTGCACCATCTTGCCCGCATCCTCCTCCATGTGGATGCGCTCGATGCCCACCTTCGCGAGGTAGCCGTAATCGGTGCGGACGATGTTCTCGAGCTCGTCGCCCACCTCGAGGCGGTCGACGCCGGGACGCTCGTCAACGCCGGGGCCGTCGACCTCCAGCTCCAGATGGCCGCGCATGCAGAAAGCGACGGGACCCTGGGTGGTCTGGAAGTTCTTGGCCATGTCGGGGTACATGTAGTTCTTGCGGTAGAACATCGAGTGCTTCTCGATGTCGCAGTTCGTCGCGAGGCCGGCGAGCACGATGAACTCGATGGCGGCCTTGTTCGGAACGGGCAGCGCGCCGGGCATGCCAAGGCAGACGGGGCACGTGTGGGTATTGGGCTCCGCGCCGAACTCGAGCGGGCAGGAGCAGAACATCTTCGTCTTGAGCGTGGTGAGCTCGGTATGGATCTCGAGGCCGATCACGGCCTCCCAGTCGACGAGGACCTCGGAGAGCGTCTTCACGGGTTACCTCCCCTCCTCTCCGGTACGCGCGAGCGGCGCGAGGCGGTCGATGTCGTAGCAGCGCTCGAGCGCGGCGGCCGCACGCAGGATGTTCTCGTCCTTGAACTGCGGGCCGACGATCTGCACGGAGACGGGCAGGCCGGTGTCGGCGCCCAGGCCCACCGGCAGGCTCAGGCCGCCGTTGCCGGCGATGTTGAGCGAGATGGTGAACATGTCGGACAGGTACATCGACGTCGGGTCGGCGATCTCGCCGAACTTGAACGCCGTGCGGGGCGAGGCCGGCATGACGATGGCGTCGACCTTCTCGTAGGCCTTCGTGTAATCCTGCGTGATGAGCGTGCGGATCTGCTGCGCCGGATAGTAGTACGTCCGGTAGACGCCGGAGGACAGCAGGTAGCTGCCGAGCATGATGCGGCGCTTGGCCTCCATGCCGAAGCCCTCGGCGCGCGAGCGCTCGTACTGGTCGCCGAGCTCCGTCGCGTCGTCGACGCGGTAGCCGTAGCGGACCGAGTCGAAGCGCGCGAGGTTCGAGAACGCCTCGCACGGGCCGAGCACGTAGTACGCGCTCATGGCCGCGTCCGCATGGGGCAGCTCGACCTCGACGATCTGCGCGCCGAGCTCCTCGAGGTTGGCGACGGCGCCCTCGACGGCCGTGCGCATCTCGGGAGTGAGGCCCTCGGCGTTCATGAACTTGTCGACGATGCCGATGCGTATGCCCTCGACGCCCTGGCCGAGGTTGGCGGTGAAATCGGTGGCGACGGGCTGCGACGTGCAGTCGAGCGGGTCATGGCCGGCGAGCGCGTTCATGGCCAGGGCCACGTCCTCGACCGTCTTGCCGAAGGGACCGACCTGGTCGAGGGACGAGCCGAACGCCACGACGCCGTAGCGCGAGACCACGCCGTAGGTGGGCTTCATGCCGACGACACCGCAGAACGCGGCAGGCTGGCGGATCGAGCCGCCCGTGTCGGAGCCGAGCGTGAGCGTCGCCATGCCGGCGGCCACCGCCGCGGCCGAGCCGCCCGACGAGCCGCCGGGGACGCGCTCGAGGTCCCACGGATTGTGCGTGGGACCGAAGAACGAGGTCTCGGTCGAGGAGCCGAACGCGAACTCGTCCATGTTCAGCTTGCCGAGCGGGATGGCGCCGGCGTCGAGCATCTTCTGGACGCACGTCGCGGTGTACGCCGATTCGTAGTTGGCCAGCATCTGCGACGAGCACGTCGTGCGCGTGCCGAGCTGGTTCATGTTGTCCTTGAAGGCGGTGGGGACGCCGGCCAGCGCCGGAAGCTCCTCCCCTGCCGCGACCTTGGCGTCGATCGCATCGGCTGCGGCGAGCGCGAGCTCGGGGGTCACCTGCACGAAGGCATGCACGTCACCCTCGACGCGGTCGATGGCCGCGAGCGCCTCGCTCGCGAGCTCGTGCGCCGAGAAGGTCCCGGCCCGCAGGCCGTCTTGGATCTCGCGCACGGAGAGTTCGGAGAACGAGGATTTCATCAGTTATCCCCTCCGCCCAGAATCGTGGGAATCTTGAAGTTCCCGTCCTGCACGGAATCGGAGTTGGCGAGCGCCTCGTCACGCGTGAAGCCCTGCGCGGGGACATCCTCGCGCATGACGTTCACGAGGCCCGCGATGGGATGGAACGTCGGCTCGACGCCCTCGAGGTCGTACTCGGTGATGGGCTTCAGGCTCTCGATGATGTCATTGAGGTCCACGGTCATCTGCGACAGCTCCTCATCGGTCAATCCGATGCGCGTGTACGTCGCGATGCCCCGGACATCCTGTTCGGACAGGATCATCTATTTCTCGCTTTCAAATCTAAAGAACACATACGCAATTGATTATCCCACAGATTGGGCATGCGGATTGTAAAAGATGTGTCAGGTGAGCAAAGGGAACGCAAATGAAAACGAGTCGATGATGGTGGTCATCATCGACTCGTCGCTCGGTTGGCGGGACTATTAGCCCTGCTGCTCGTTGGAAGCGGCGTCGCCCTCGGCTGTCTGCGCATCGGATGATGCGGCATCTGCCGGCTGCGCGGTCGCCTCCGCGGTGCCCGCTGCCTGCGCATCGCTGCTATTGGCGGCCTGGTTCGAGTCGCCCGTCGTCTGGACGTTCGCGGTCTGGTTCGCGCCCGCAGCCTGCGACTGGGTGACGCCATCGGCCGTCACGTCCATGTAGACGAACGTGCCCTTGGCTTGCTCCTCGGCCTTCGAGCCATCGGAGTACGGCTCGATCGTCACGATGTGGTAGCCGTTGCTCACGAGGTAGTAGCAACGCGCGTTGCCGTAGCACGCGTACGTCAGGTCCTTCGAGGCGCCGTTGGTGAAGGGCGTCGCGCGGGCCGTGTCGTACATCATGCCGGCGATGTTGGCGTCGGCACCCGTGATGGCCCTGATCTCGGAGATGCAGTAGTCCTTGAGGACATCGGGCTGCGCGAGGGCGCTCGAGGCATCCCAGGTGACCTTCACCTCGCGAATCGCATTGCCCGCGTCGTAGGCGGAGACGACGAAGACCGGCGTGCCGGTGCTCGTCTCGAGGCTCGTCGCGCGCACCGTGTAGGCGCCCGCATCGTCGGTGGCCTTCTCGGCCTCGAGCCACTGGTCGAGCGACTCGATCTTCGGGATATCCGAGCCCACCTCGGCCGTCGCGACGTTGAGGTTGTCGGAGTACTGGGCGAGGTTGATGGCGAAGACGGCGCCGTTCGGATTCGTCGAGGCGGCCGTCGTCGGCTGGGCGATGCTGGAGCCGCCCTTCCCACATGCGGCGAGCACCGTCACCGAGCAGAGCGCAACAACCAGGGCAACAATTATCAGTCCAAGCCTCTTCACCGCTACTCCCCCTTTTTTCAAATCAGCACCCCTTCATTATCCGACGAAATGGAAAACATGCAATAATCAAACGTGCGACGAGCGCGCCGGCGTGCCGCACGCGCGCGCCCGAGCGGACGATGAGGAAGGAGGCGGCGATGAGGAAGAGCGAGCATTACGGCGAGCTGCAGCAGCTCGTGAACGATCTCTTCGAGAGCAGGAACATGCTCTCGTCGATGGAGCTGCTCATCCACGCGGAGATGCGCGACCTCCATCCCGACCTCATCGAGATCTGCCAACTCGTCCCGCCCGGGAACTACAGCCGCCAGAGCCTCTGCGACCAGATGAACTCCGCCATCGCCGGCCATGGCTGGGGCGGAGTCTACGGCACGGTTGATTAGGGGTTCCGGCCGTTTTGCCGAACGGCCGGACTACTCGACGCTGCAGGGCCCACGGCGCGCCGCGCCTACTCGATGCCGCAAGTCCCACGGCACCCCGCGCCTGCTCGGCGCTGCAAGGCCCTCGGCACGCCACGCCTGCTCGGTGCTGCGGCCCACGGCTCGCCACGTCCGTTCGTCGCTGCGGCCCCACGGTACACCACGTCAGCTCGATGCTGTGGGCCCACGGCTCGCCGCGTCGCCATTTGGCAATTTCGTTCGAAAAAGGGTGCCATTTCCGGCCCAGGAGGCCCGATTCTGACACTTTTGCACGAAAAAGGGCGTGTCAAACGCCCTTTTTCGTGCAAAAGTTGCCAAGACTCGAAAACGTGATGGTCGACAACGTGGTGGCTTTCCTCCAGCGGCCATCGGCGGCACGCCTCGCGGAAGGCATCGATAGCCGCAGCTTTCGGCGAGCCCCCGCCTATCACCCGCGGATTCTAACGGCTGGCGAGCCTGGCTTCCGCGGCTGCGAGGTCCTTGTAGCCGTAGGTGTGCACCGTGTTCTCCATGATGAGCTTGGGCAGCGTCTTGCCCTCGGCCTTCAGCGCATCGAGGTGTGCGCGCAGGGCGCGAAGGGTGGCGGTCGAGTATGTCAGCAGCTCGCAGAGCAGGTAGCGGTCGACCGACACGGTGGAGCCGGGCTCGCTGCCCATCGGCCTGCCCTGACGCGCGAGCAGCGGGTACTCCTCGCGCATCGCGATGGTGTCGGCATCCATGATCTCCATGATCTCGGCGAGCACGACCTTCTTCTCGTCGAAGTCGTCCATCTCGCCCATGTAGTCGTAGCCGCTCATGTACGCGTACTTCTCCATGACGAGGTTGCGACCGGCAGCCGAGGTGGTCTTGAGGTCCTCGAGATAGCTCTTGCGCGTGGCATCGTCCCACGCGTCGAACTGTGCGCTGCGCATGATGTTGAACGTGAAGAAGTCGTCCTGGCAGGAAGCCCGGCCCCCCGCGTTGTTGACCTTGTCGAACAGGTCGAACTCGATGTTGACGATCTCCTCGGTGTACTTCTCCGCCATAACCGCATCTCCTTATGCCGAAATCGATTCCCGCACGATTTTAGCACTGAGACAGGGCGGGACAAGCAAGCTGCCCCCTACCCCGGCTACTCATATTGGGCGGGGAGGCGCCTGAGGTCCGGATCGTCGACGCGCGATTGCACGCTCTCGCCGTGCGGGGCGAGGAACGTGGAATCCGCATCGGTGAGGCCCTGGCGGCGCAGCTCGTCGACGATGCGCGCGCATATCGCCTCGACGATCACGGCACGCCTGCGGACATCGTCGTCGATGGGGCGCAGCAGCACGTTGCCCGGGTCGAGCTCCCCGTCGATCCGCCCGCCCGTGAAGAGCATCTCGATCAGCGGGGCGATGTCCGGGGCGAGGAGCGGCAGGTCGCGCATGGCCCGAAACGCCCACTTGTAGTACGGCATGAACACGCGGTTGAGCAGGAACGTCATGGAAATCGCGTCCTGCACGAACTTCGCGAGCGCGATCTCGCGGCCGACCACGTCGCCGCGCTGTGCGATGCGCAGGAAGTTGTACTGGCCGGTCTGCGCGATGGACATGCAGCGCGCGGCGATCTTCTTGAGGCGCAGCGGCTCGGGATAGTAGCCGAGCAGGTACTCGCGCGTCGCCGTGAACTCGCCGACCGGATCGGTGAACACGCGGCCGTTGACCGCCAGGGCCAGGTTCGCCTCGGGCGGACGGCGCCACTCGAGCACGGTCTGCGGCCCGCGCGGCGAGCCGATGAGCGACGTGTAGAACAGCCCCGGCGTGAGCACCGTGTTCGTCACGCCGTAGTCGCTGATGACGCGGAACGGTTGCTCGGGGTGCGCCTGCCACAACGCCGCCTTCCACCTGCGCACGTCGTCGCCGATGCGGTCGAAGTCCTCGTCGGCGAGCCAGATGAAGAACTCGATGCCCCAATCGTGGTCGGCCGACAGCTCGTCGTCGAAGCCCATGCACTCCGACCCGTTGCCCACGAGCCCGGCTCCCATGCGGTCCCACGAATCGGGGAACGCCCCCTTGAGCGCGGGCAGCGCGATTTCGTTGAAGAACTCCTCGCTCAGATCCAGTGCCTTCGTCATGCGAGCTTGCTCCTAATCTCCTCTGCCTCGGCGAGCTTGGCGCGCGCCTCGTCGCCGCGCCCCAGCTTGGCGAGGACGGTCGCGATGTTGGCGAGCGCGGACGCGTAATCGCGGTTCACGCCGAAGTTGCGCTTGGTGAGCTCCGCGGAGCGCTCGAACCCGGCGAGCGCCTCTTCGAGGGCTCCGCGCTTGAAGTCGATGACGGCGGCCAGGTTGACCGCCGCGGGATAGTGCCCCGACGTCTTGTCGAGGGCGGCGTAGATGTCGATGGCGCGCCTCGAGTAGGCGACGGCCGTGTCCATGTCGCCCGCGCGCAGCGCGAGCGTCGCGATGTTCATGAGCGAGATGGCCTCCTGGGTCTCGCCGGGCTTGAGGCGCGCGACGATCTCGTGCGCCGCCGTGGCGTGCGCGAGCGCTTCGTCGAGACGCCCCATGTCCTGGAACGTGAGCGAGAGGTTGTTCAGCAGGCTCGCGTACTCGTACGTGTCGCCCTGCCCAAGCGCGTCGAGGATATCGCGCGCCTCCGAGTATCGCTCCAGCGCCGCGTCGAAATCGCGCTCGTAGCGATATGTCCCGGCGACGTTGACGAGGAGAACCGCGTACTCCGCGCACTGCCGGGTGCCGGTGATGCGCTCGGTCGCCCGCATGGCCATCTCGAAGTTCTCGATGGATTCGGCGTACCGGCTCGCCTCGCGGTACATGCCGCCGAGCTCGTTGCACACCGTGGCGAGATCAGCGGGATTGGAATCGCCCTCGGCGAGCAGCCTGTCGCGCACGCCGAGCATGAACCGCTCGACCTCCTCATCGGAACTCGTGCGGTACATCTCCTCGATCTGCTCGAACAGGCTCGCCATCGTGATTCCTCCCTCGCACCATGACTATACAACAGCCCGCCGCGCGGGAGGCGACAATCAGGGCGGGGTTGTTTGTCACCTCCATGCAACGGGCCGCCCCGGAGAGCGGCCCGCATGTCAGTGCCTTGTGGATTGGAAGGCTCGATTGGAACGCTCCCCCGGGGAGCGTTCCAGAAGGCTCCGCTTCTAGAAGTAGCTGCCGCCTCCCATGCCCATCAAGCCGAAGATGCACAGGAAGATGCCGACCACGATGAGCGCGGCACCGCAGCCCATGTTGGTGTTGCTCTGGATCTTTTTCTTCTTCATGGCCGCGATGACCTCCTCCTCCGGTCGTGCGGAGAAGTAGGAGGCCTGCGAGCTCTCGGTCGTCGCCCGTCCGATGGTGTAGCGATCGCCGGTCTTGTAGATCTCGCCGATCGTGTACACCGAGGCGTTCACGGGGATGACGTTCTCGACGACACGGTAGCCCATGAAGGTATCGGGCCTGATGCTATCGCCCGCGGTCGACTGCGAGAGCAGGCTCGCGAGCGTGGCGCCGATGATGAGGCCGCCGAGCGCATTGCCGCCCATGCCCATACCTCCCATGTTGCCCATGGGGGGCTTGCCATACCCGCCGCCGAAGCCACCGCCGAAGCCACCGCCACCGAAACCGCCACCGCCGAAGGGCGAACCGCCGAAGCCGCCGGCCGGCCTACGCCGGTTGGGGCCGGCGAACATGATGTTCGGGCCGGTCACGACGCCGCCATCGGCACCCGCGAGGGCCGGAACCATCGCCGGGGCGAACGAGAAGGCGGGGGCGATCCTGGCAAGTGCGCTGCCGACGAAGTCCGAGACGAACCTGCCGAACAGACCGCGTCCACGCTCGGGCTGATAGGCCTCGCAACGCGCCACGCCATACGGGGCGGTCGAACTGCTCGTGAGACCACGGGCCTGGCGGGAGAAGTCGGAATCCGGCCCCTCCATGTGGTTGACCGTGTTCACGAGCACGATGTCGTCGCCGAAGCTCGCCATGTCGACGTAGACCTTGTGGTCGCCCGAGCCGTCCTTCATGAAGAACGGGTTGACGGACTTCTCGTGCGCGACGAGCTTCTCGGATGTGCCACCGCCCTCGGTGCGCGTCACCTGGTAGCACTTCACCTCGTAGTAGGCGACCTCCATGTTGCTATAGGGGCCGATGATGGGCGAGTCCGTGCCGCTCGTTCCCTGGAGCTCGGCATAATGCCGATAGCCTGGCGAGGTGACGTTCAGCTGATCGATGACCTCGACCACGTCCTGGATGGGCGTGGGTTTCATGTAGCGCATCTCCTGCTCGATCTCGGTGAAGCCGTCGACGGGCTCCTTGCCCTTCTTCCGGCCCACGACGAGCAGCACGATGCCGACGACGGCCAACACGATGGCAATAATCACAGGTGTCATGTTCTTAACCCAATCTCACCGGGTGCAAATAACAATCGAGGGGCCTGCGGCCGTACGCGACCGCAGGCCCCGATGAGGCTTCGGGAGCCTAGAGGCCCATCTCGGCCTTCAGCTTCTCGAGCTCCTGGTCGACCGCATACTGGGTCTCGAGCATATCGTATGCGTCGATGACGGCCGGATCCTCGATGGCGATCTCGGAATAGGCCTCGCTGATCGACTCCTTCTCGATGACCTTCTCCTCGAGCTTGTCGAGCTTCGACATCGCGGAGTCGACGGAGCCGGACGAGATGGTCTTGGCGACCTGCAGCGACGCATCGGCCATCTTCGAACGGGCGATGATCATGTTCTTGCGGGCACGCGCCTCCTCCAGCTTGGAGCGCATCTCCTTGAGCTGGCCCTCGAGGGTCTCGACCTGGTTGGAGATCTGCTCGTACTGGGCCTCGAGCTTCACGAGGCTGTCCTGCAGGGCGACCTTGCGCTGCAGAGCCGTGCGGGCGAGCTCCTCGTTGCCGGCGGCCAGCGCGGCCTTGGCCTTGTTCTCCCAGTTCGCGACCTCTGCCTGAGCGGCCTCGACCTGCTTCTTCGCCATCTTCTGGCCGGCCATCGCCTGGCCGAGACCCTGGGTTGCCTGGTCGATCTGGCCCTCCATCTCGAGGATGATCTGCTTGACCATCTTCTCCGGATCCTCGGCCTTATCGAGCAGGTCGTTGATGTTCGCCTTGATGATGTCCGAAATCCTCTGGAAAATAGCCATAATCGTTTCTCGCTTTCTCTCGTGGAACATGGACGTTTACCACCCATGGTGGCGTATATGGAAATAGTACCACTGGATTGCGCGTTCGCGGAGAAAATGAGCACGTTCACGAGATTTTTAGCAACCCGAAACGCGAGGTCGAGCGCGAGGTTGCCGAACCATGCGGCCAGCAAGGCGCAAACGCGCAGCATGGCCGCTGCGAGGCGGGGCGGGATGCGGGCTTGCTGATTGCTACGGGCACAAGCACGGTCAGCAAACCCCACACGGGAGGTCGAAATGCGGGCTTGCTGATTGCCGTTGTCACATTGGCGGTCAGCAAACCCCACACGGGAGGTCGAAATGCGGGCTTGCTGATTGCCGAGGACGCACGCACGCGCGGCCAGCAAACCCCACGTGGGAGGCCGAGATGCGGGTTTGCTGATTGCCGAGGACGCACGCACGCGCGGCCAGCAAACCCCACGTGGGCAGGCAAAAATGCGGGTTTGTCGAAAACCGGGCCCGCATTGCACGGAAAACGCCTTCCCGCGTCCGAAAATGCGGGGATGTCGAAAGCGTGACGCTTCGGATTTTTCGACAACCCCGCATTTCCGGACAAGATCTTTCGACAACCCCGCATTTTGGGACAGGCTGCAGGAACCCGCTTTCGACAACCCCGCAATTTGGGACAGGCGGGCCGCGGAAACGTGCACGGGCGCCCTCTTTTTCGACAACCCCGCATTTTGGGACAGGCTGGAGGAACCCGCTTTCGACAACCCCGTGTTTCCGGATGGGCTACCGGGGCCTGACACGGCGGCCATACACGGGTGACAAAACCGCCTCATGGTGATTGTCACATTGACGACCTTACTCCGGCGCCTGCTGCAAGCACGGTCAGCAAACCCCACGCGGCGGCTCCGAATGAAGGCTTGCTGATTGCCGTGAGCTTATGCCTCGCGCGCGGCGACCAAGCCGAGCAGGTGATCCGTGATGATGCGGTAGACCTCGCGGTCGTCGCCCTCGAGGCAGGCGAGGTGGCGCTCGATGGTCTCGAGGTCGCCACGCGCCGCGGGGCCGGTGAGCGCGGCGGTGATGCCATCGCTGGCGATGTGCAGCGCATTGCCCGCGGATATGGGGCGCAACGCGCGCTCGGCCTCCTCGGGCGAGAGGCCGCAGAGCTCGAGCTCGCCGGCGGCCATGTGGATGAGCCCCACGACGAGGTTGCTCGCCATGACGGCGGCGGCATGGTAGCGCACCTTGTGCTCCGGCGCGATGACGTGGACGTCGTTGCCGCAGGAGCGGAAGATCCGGACGATCGCGTCGAGACACGCGGGGTCGCCCTCGATGGTGATGGGCGCCCTGCCGATCTCGCGGTACGAATCGCGCTTGGAGTTGATGGCGAGCAGCGGATGCACCGAATAGGCGAAGGCACCGAGCTCGGCGGCGCCCGCGAACTCGGCGGACGTCAGCGCGCCGGAGCAGTGGCAGATGACCTTGGCCTCGAGATCGAGCGCACCGGCGCGCGCCGCCGAGGCGAGCTGCTCCCACACCGCGGCGATCTGCCCATCGGGCACGGTCAGGAAGACGAGGTCGGAGGCGGCGACAAGCTCCTCGGGCGAGGCGAACGCCTGACCGCCGGCGAAGACAGCGGCCTCGCGCGCGGACTCCGGGCTGCGGCTCGCGTACCCCGCCAGCTCCACGCCGTGCTCGGCCAGGTATCTCCCGAGGGAGAACCCTACCTTGCCAGCCCCGATGAATCCGATCCTCATGGCTGCTCCTCCCGCATGACAAATACGTCTGACGCGTTTTTCATATTGTACTTCGACTCATTTTCTGGCGACGAGGGCGATCCAGCGGGACTCGGGGTCGACATCGGAGACGATATGCGGGAAGCCCGCGACGATCAGCGCCGTCTTGAGGTCCTCGGCCGTGTGCAGGACCATGCCCTCGATCTGGGCGGCGAACTGGTGCGCATCCGGATCAGAGCCGTCGTCCTCATTGCAGACGAGGAACGAGCCGCCGGGCTTGAGCACGCGCAGCACCTCGGCGAACGCCTTCCCGAGGTCCCAGTAGTAGACGGTCTCGAACGCGGTGACCACGTCGAAGCTCTCGTCGGCGAAGGGCAGCTCCTCAGCGGTGCCCTCGTGCACCTCGCAGCGCCCCGCCGCAACGGCATCCGCGTTGGTCTCGCGCGACGTCGCGACGGACAGCGGCGAGTAGTCGAGGCCCGTGGCATGCCCCGTGATCGCGCGCTCGAGCAGGTGGCGCAGGTTCGCCCCTCCCCCGCAGCCGATATCGAGGACGTGGGCGTCCTCGTCGACGCGCACGTGGTCGAGGCCCCACTCGGCGAGGCGCTCGTGGTTGCCTCCGTTCATGCGCTCGAGGAGGGCGCGCCCCGCTTCGCCTTGCGGCTTCTCGGGATGTCCCGCCGGCGCGGCGGGAACGGCTGCTTCGCGAGCTGAATCGAAAACGTCCTCGGGATGGCTCACCAGCTCTTCATGCGAGGCTCCTTCGAGACCGCGCTGCTCGCCGGCTTCCGCCTCGTGAATCTTTTGGATAATGCGATCGTCCGTCATGTTGTCCCCTTCCAGAAGAGGTTCGATGTGGCAGATACCGGCCACGCGCACGAGGCCCGTGAAGCGCTCCGCGCCCGGAACGTGCAGCCCGGGCTTCGAGACTATCATCGTGACCGTCTCGTCGGCTCGCACGCAGGGAACCGCCACCGCGCCCGTCTGCGCCGACATACCGCTCGGAACATCTGCGGCGACCGTCACCGCAGCCGCATCGCGCAGCTCGTTGGCGAGCCCGATCCAGCGGTCGTACGGCGCGCGGACGGAATCCTCCGAGAAACCGGTGCCGAGGATGGCATCGATGACGAGGCCGCATCCGGCGCAAGCCGCGCGCAGCTCGTCGTCCGCCGGATCCACGAGGATCGCGACACCCCGCTCCTCGAGCACCGGGGCGAGCGCAACAGCAGTCGCGCAGGCCGGCTCGGCCTTGATGTCGGCGGGCGCGCGCTTCGTCACCACGACCACCTCGTGGCCCGCAGCGGACAGCTCGCGGGCCGCGACCCAGCCATCTCCCCCGTTGTTGCCGCTGCCGCAGAAGATGACCGTGCGAGCACCCGGTGCCAGCGCGTGCGCGCGATGCGCGAGGAACGTGCCCGCGCGGTCCATGAGCTCTGCCAGCGAGGTGCCGCCGGCATCGACGGCGCGCTCGAGCGAAACGACGTCCGGCACATCGAGCACCGGTGCCGGTTCCTCGTGCAGATGCGGGAGCAGCGCACCCCACGCCTCCACGAGCCCATCGAGGCGCCAAGCCGCGTTGGCCGGGCTCGTCGAGGGCAGCTTGGCGCATGGCTTGCCCACCGCCGCCTCGAGATGGCGCGCGTAGAGCTCCGCCGCCTTCGCGCCGTTGCAGAACACGGCCTCGATGGACGCGGTGGCAAGCAGCTCGGAGAGGTCGTTCGGCACCGGGTCGGCGATGCTCGCGTCGCTCGCGCCCTCGATCGAGCACGAGGCGAGCACGTCCCACAGCGCGATGTGGTGCCGCAGCAGCTGATCGCGCTTGCGCTCGTTCGTCGCGGCGACCGGTTCTTCGAACAGCCGCGCCAGCACCTGCCAGAAGCGGTTGTGCGGGTTGCCGTAGAAGAAGCCGTTCTCGCGCGAGAGCGGCGACGGGAACGACCCGAGCACCAGCACGCGCGAGAACCGGTCGAACACGGGCGCTATGGGATGGACGAGATGCTCCATTCGGTCCTCCTGGTCACAAGCGTCGAGCGGGGCAGCTTCCGCCAGACGAGCGTGTCAAATGGACAGGGCATTTGACACGTTCTGCACTCGACCGTGTCAAATGCCCTGTCCATTTGACACGGGCCTCGATTGCCGCGCGTTAGAGGCGGCTGGCAATCGCCTTGATGAAGTCCTGGGTGCTGAGCTTGCGGGCACCCTCGAGCGAGGTGATGAGGAGCAGGTCGCCCGTCATCTCGCCGGCCTCGATCGTGTCGATGACCGCGCGCTCGAGGCGGTTCGCGAAGTCGACGAGATCGGGGGTCCCGTCCAGCTCGCCGCGCTTGCGAAGCGCGCCCGTCCACGCGAAGATCGTCGCCACGGAGTTCGTGGAGGTCTCCTCGCCGTTCAGATGCTTGTAGTAGTGGCGCTGCACCGTGCCGTGCGCGGCCTCGTACTCGTAGTAGCCGTGCGGCGAGACGAGCACCGACGTCATCATGGCCAGCGATCCGAACGCCGACGACACCATGTCGCTCATGACGTCGCCGTCGTAGTTCTTGCATGCCCAGATGAATCCGCCGTGCGACTTCATGACGCGCGCGACCGCGTCGTCGATCAGCGTGTAGAAGTATTCGATGCCCGCCGCCTCGAAACGCTCCTTGTACTCGGCCTCGTAGATCTCGGCGAAGATGTCCTTGAAGCGGTGGTCGTACTTCTTGGAGATGGTGTCCTTCGTCGCGAACCAGATGCTCTGGTTCGTCTCGAGCGCATAGCTGAGGCAGCTGCGCGCGAAGCTCTCGATCGATGCGTCGAGGTTGTGCATGCCCTGCACGACGCCCGGGCCGTCGAACTCGTGCACGAGCTCGCGGGTCTCGGTGCCGTCGGCCGCCGTGTAGACGAGCTCGACCTTGCCGGCGCCGGGGATGACCATCTCGGCGTTCTTGTACACATCGCCGTACGCGTGACGGGCGAGCGTGATCGGCTTGTCCCAGATGCGCACGTAGGGGTCGATGCCCTTGACGACGATCGGGGCGCGGAACACGGTGCCGTCGAGGATGGCGCGGATGGTGCCGTTGGGGCTCTTCCACATCTGCGAGAGGTTGTACTCCTCGACGCGCTGCGCGTTGGGGGTGATCGTGGCGCACTTCACGCCGACGCCCAGTCGCTTGATGGCCTCGGCCGCATCGACGGTGACCTGGTCGCCCGTCTCCTCGCGATGCTCGAGTCCAAGGTCGTAGTACTCGGTCTTGAGGTCGATGTGCGGCTCCAGGAGCTCGTCTTTGACGAGCTGCCAGATGATGCGGGTCATCTCGTCGCCGTCCATCTCGACCAGCGGGGTCTTCATCTCGATCTTGGACATCCGTGCACCTCCATGCGCGCGTACCGGGTAATTCATGCTTGCAAACGTGTTTATTCTATATGCTCGTCCCGCCCCGACTCCAACTTTTAACAATCGCGACGGCCACTTTCTCGTCAGCGGGCGGGGAACGAGTCGGATTTGGATTGCCGAGGCTCGGCTTATCGCTCGTCGAGGTAGGCGTTGACCTCGGCGACGAAGCGCTCTCCGTATCGCTCCGCCTTCATCGCGCCC
Organism: Coriobacteriales bacterium; assembly: GCA_050946275.1. Lineage (GTDB taxonomy): Bacteria > Actinomycetota > Coriobacteriia > Coriobacteriales > CADBOM01 > JBMNUM01. The sequence goes on along the minus strand of JBMNUM010000001.1, from coordinate 44,650 downwards.
ACACCCGAGACCTCAAGGAACTCCCCGAGCGTCGTCGGCATCTTGCGGCACATGTCGGCCAGCGTCGCGTTCGAGAAGACGATGAAGGCGGCGACCTCCTCCTCGCGTGCGATCTCGAGGCGCAGGGCGCGCAAACGCTCGAAGAGCGCGTCGTCGAACGGCCCGTCGGAAGCGGCTCCCCTGCCCTTGCCGGCCCTGGCCTTCGGCTCCTTGGGCAGCGGTTTGCGCTCCTTGGGCACCTTGATGACGAGCCGCTCGTCCTCGCGCAGGAAGCGCAGGCTCTCCTCCGTGAACTCGAGCACGGGGTACTGCCCGCCGCTCATGCCGAGGACGCCGTCCTCCACGAGCGTCTCGACGATGAAGTGCGCGCGGTTCGCGGACACCTCCTTCATGATGCCGTAGGTCGAGAGCGTGTCGAAGCGATCGCGCTTGATGCGCTCGGCCTCCGAGCCGCGCAGGATGTCGACGACCATCTTCTTCCCGAGCGCCCTCCCCCGCTCGCGCAGGCGGAACACGCAGCTGATGATCTTGCGCGCCTCCTCCGTGGCGTCGACCTCCTCGAACTGCGTCTCGCAGTTGCCGCACGATCCGCAGTAGCCCGGCGCGCTCTCGCCGAAGTAGCCGAGGATGAAGCCGCGCAGGCACTCCGTCGTCGTCGCGTAGAACGTCATCTGCCTGAGGCGCTCGTGGGCGCGCTCGAGCAGCATCGCGCGCGTAGCGGGGTCGACGTCCTCGCCGCCGCCCGAGCCCTGCTCGATGAGGAAGCGGCACGTCTGCACGTCGCGCTTGGCGTAGAGGAGGATGCAGTCGGCCGGCTCGCCATCGCGCCCGGCGCGGCCCGCCTCCTGGTAGTAGCTCTCGAGGTCGAGGGGGAGGTTGTAGTGCACGACGAAGCTCACGTTGCTCTTGTCGATGCCCATGCCGAATGCGTTCGTCGCCACGATGATCGGCTTGCGGTCGAAGACGAAGTCGTCCTGGTTCTCGCGACGCTCCCCCGCCGTCAGGCCCGCGTGGTAGCGAGTGGCGCCGAAACCCGCGTCGCACAGCATCTCGCAGACCTCCTCGACGGCGCGGCGCGAGCTGCAGTAGACGATGCCGCTCCTATCGCGGCGTTCGCGGCAGATGGCGAGCAGCTCGGCGTCCTTGTCGCGCGGCGCGCGCACCTCGAAGTGCAGGTTGGGCCGGTCGAAGCTCGCGACGAGCACGAACGGGTCGCGCAACCCCAGCAGGGCGAGGATGTCGTCTCGGACGGCCTGTGTCGCCGTCGCGGTGAAGGCGCCGACGCGCGGGCGGGCCGGCAGCCCCTCGATGAAGCCGCGGATGCGCGTGTAGCTCGGGCGGAAGTCCTGTCCCCACTGCGAGACGCAATGGGCCTCGTCGATGGCCACGAGGCGCGGCGGGTTGGCCGCGACGGCCTCGAGGAAGCCCGGGTCGTCCAGCCGCTCGGGGGCGATGTAGACGAGCATCTCCTCTCCGCCGGCGATGCGCTCGGTCACGGCGCGGCGCTCCCCCGCCGGAAGCGAGCTGTTGAGCAGCGCAGCGTTCGCGCCCGAGCGCTCCAGGGCGCTCACCTGATCCTTCATGAGAGAGATGAGGGGCGAGATGACGAGCGTCAGCCCGCCGAGGCACAGCGCCGGCACCTGGTAGCAGACCGACTTGCCGGCGCCCGTGGGCATGACCGTCAGGACATCGCGCCCAGCCATGAGGGCATCGACGACCTCGGCCTGCCCCGGCCGGAACTCGTCGTACCCGAAATATGTCGCGAGCGCTTCCCGCGGCTCCATGCCGCACCTCCTCCCGGTGAGTTAAAGGACAGTCCTCCGACTCATTTGCACGCGGGGGATGGCACCTGCCGGCGCCATCCCCCGTCTCGGTTCACTCTTGCAGCGCGCGTCTCTAGCGCGTGATGTTGTAGAACGCGTCGATGCCGGCGTAGACGGCCTGGTCGTCGAGCTGCTCCTCGATGCGCAGCAGCTGGTTGTACTTGGCGATGCGGTCGGAGCGGCACGGCGCGCCGGTCTTGATCTGGCCCGTGTTGAGCGCGACGGCGAGGTCGGCGATCGTGGTGTCCTCGGTCTCGCCGGAACGGTGGCTCATCACGCAGGTGTAGCCGTGCGTCTTGGCGAGCTCGATGGCCTCGAGCGTCTCGGTGAGGCTGCCGATCTGGTTGACCTTGATGAGGATGGCGTTCGCGCAGCCGAGCTCGATGCCCTTGGCCAGGCGCTCGGTGTTGGTGACGAACAGGTCGTCGCCCACGAGCTGCACGCGATCGCCGATGCGCTCGGTCAGAGCCTTCCAGCCATCCCAGTCCTCCTCGGCCATGCCGTCCTCGATCGAAATGATCGGGTACTTGTCGACGAGGGCCTCCCAGTAGTCGACCATCTCGGCGCTCGTGAGCTCGCGGCCCTCGCCGGACAGCACGTAGACGCCCTTCTCGGCATCGTAGTACTCGGTCGACGCGGGATCCATGGCGAACATGATGTCGCTGCCGGGCTCGTAGCCGGCCTGCTCGCATGCCTTGACGATGTAGGAGAGCGGCTCCTCGTTCGTCTTGAAGTTGGGGGCGAAGCCGCCCTCGTCGCCCACGCCGCCGCCGAGGCCCGCATCGTGCAGGACCTTCTTGAGCGTGTGGTAGATCTCGGCGCACCAGCGCAGCGCCTCGGCGAACGTGGGAGCGCCCACCGGCATGATCATGAACTCCTGGAAGTCCACGTTGTTGTCGGCATGGGCGCCGCCGTTGAGGATGTTCATCATCGGGGTCGGCAGCGTGTGCGCGTTCGCGCCGCCCACGTACTTGTACAGCGGCAGGTTGGCGGACACGGCGGCCGCACGGGCCACGGCGAGCGACGCGCCGAGCACGGCGTTCGCGCCGAAGTTGCCCTTGTTGGGCGTGCCGTCGAGGGCGATCATCTCGAGGTCGATGGCGCGCTGGTCGTCAGCCTCGAGGCCCACGAGGGCATCGGCGATCTCGGTGTTCACATGATCCACGGCCGTGAGGACGCCCTTGCCCAGATAGCGCTCCTTGTCGCCATCGCGCAGCTCGACCGCCTCGAACGCACCCGTCGACGCTCCGGAGGGAACCATCGCCCTGCCCATCGAGCCGTCGTCCAGGACAACCTCGACCTCAACCGTCGGGTTGCCGCGCGAATCGAGAACCTCGCGTCCGTACACATCCATGATGATCGCCATTGCAGACTCCTTTGAGATAGAACCGAATCGAACGATAACAAACAGATGATACATCAACGGGGCGGGCGCGCGGGCATCGATTGATGAACCCGCGCACCTCTTGGTTGTGTCGCCACGACACCCGCAGCGCCCAGGGCGGCAACCACGACCAAGCAAGCTGCATATGTTGGCCCTGCCCAACCCCACCCGCAGGATGGTGAGGCAAACCTCACGCCCGCAGCACCCGGCCGCTTCGACCGGGGTTGGCCACTTTGCATGGCACCCGGCCGCTTCATCCACGTTGACCATTTCGCATGGCACCCGGCCGCTTCATCCACGTTGACCATTTTGTTCGAAAAAGGATGTCCGTAAACGTCAATTAGGGATTCTCGCGACCATTTCATTCGAAAAAGGACGTCTTAAACGTCCTTTTTCGACAAAAATGGGCAGAGGCCAAACGGGGCGCGGTGCAATCGGGCCGCGGGGCTGGGGCCAGCTGAACCGCAGGCGGGTCGGTCGGATTGGTGGCATCCATCGGCTGACCGCGAGTGGGACGGTTTTGACCGGGTCAAACCTGTCCCGGCCGTGTCGGTGATGTCCGTCTCCTAGGCGAAGTACTCCGCGCTCAGCTTGTAGATGACCTCGGTGGCCAGCGGGTAGACGTGCTTGAAGACGCTGCCCGGCTCGCCCATCGTCAGGCCGGGGATGAGGAAGTGCCTGCCCTGGTTGGGGCACGCGTCGAGCAGCTCGCGGAAGCCGGCCTCGAGCTCGTCGGCCGTCGTCTCGGGCTTGTCGTAGATGCCGTTGTTCAGGCCGCCCATGAACGAGATCTGCCCGCCATACTGCCCGACGAGCGCGGGGAGGTCGTTCTCGCGGATGGCGCCCTGCCAGACGTCGATGCCCATGTCGATCATCGACGGCACGAGGTTGGCCGCATAGGAGTCGGAGTGGTGCACGAGCACCTCGACGCCGTTCTCCTTCCAGAAGCCGTAGATCTTGTCGTACGCCGGCTTGATGAACTCGTCGAACATCTCCGGCGAGAGGAACGAGTTGCGCTGCGAGCCCCAGTCGTCGTGATGGAAGATCGCATCGGGATGCACGTGGCGGACGATCTCCTCCGCCTGCTTGACCTCGAAGTCCGAGATGTACTCGATGAGGTCGACCATGGCCTCGGGCTCCTCGTAGAAGTTGCACATGGCATCCTCCATGCCCATGAAGTAATGCAGCTTCTCGAAGATGCCGTTGGCGAGGAACGGCGCGGCGAACGTCTCGTTGCGGTCGATCGCGTTGACCTGCTCGATGCACGGTGCCCACTCCTCGTCGGAGTAGATGAGGCGCGGCTCGTTGAGGTAGCTCTGCCACTCGCAGACATCCTTGATGAGCTTGTGCTCGTCATCGCACAGCGGCATGACGCCCGGCTCGTCCGTGCCGAGCAGCTCCCAGACGCCCCATGCGTTCTGGAAGGGCACGTCGGGTTGCACGTTGCCGCGATTGAGCACGCCAAGCGAGATCGGGTCGAAGAACAGCGTCAGGTACTCAAAGTTGTCGACGAAGTGCTCGGGGCTGCCCCCGTGGATGGTCTCCAGGAAATTCTCGCGCTTGGTCAGCATGTCTCTCCCCCAATCGTCGCGCCACATGCGGATACGACGATTATAACGAGTCACCAACCCGAGTGGGACGCGGGACGAGATGCCTGTCAGCTTGACACGAAATCCTGGCAAACACCTCTGACGTGTTTGCCAGGTTTGGTTTGGCTACTTGAAGTCGGAGGCGGCGGAGATCCGGGTCATGCGCTCGACCGAGGGGATGTCCGCGGCCGCGATGATGGCGAACGTCTCCTCCGTGTAGGTCTTGCTGTGCTCGGAGATGGTCTCCTGCACGAGCCGGTCGACGAAGCGCCCGTTGCCGAAGTCCTCGACCTTCACGAAGTGCGCGCAGATCTCGCGCACGGCGTCGAGTGCGCCGGCCTCCACCTCGAAGCCCATCTTCTCGACCTTGCGCCGGTACATCTCGGTGAGCTCGTCGGGGTTGTAGTCCTCGAACTCGAAGCTATAGCCGATGCGCGAGCGCATGCCGGGGTTGGTGGCGAGCAGGTCGTGCATCTCGTCCGTGTACCCGGCGAGGATGACGACGAGATGCTCCTTCTCGTCCTCCATGGCCTTGACGAGCTCGGCGAGCGCCTCCTTGCCGTGGCTGCTGCCCTGTGACTCCTTGTCGATCACCAGGCTGTACGCCTCGTCTATGAACAGCACGCCGCCGATGGCGTCCTCGATGACCTTCGCGGTCTGCGGGGCCGTGTTGCCCACGTACGGGGAGATGAGGTCGCGCGCCGTGACCTCCACGAACTTCGACGTCGGCACGACGCCGATGGAGTGCAGCATGCGCCCCACGATGCGCGCGATGGTGGTCTTGCCGGTGCCGGGGTTGCCCGAGAACACCATGTGCAGCGCCTGGTCGGGCATCTTCATGCCGCGCTCGCGCGCCTCCTGCATGAACTTGACCGTATGCGCGAGGTCCTCGACCTTCTCCTTGATGACCTCGAGGCCGATCATCTCGCCGAGCTCGGCACGGAGCCGCTCGATGCTGAACTCCTCGGGCTCGGGCTCGGCCATGAGCGCGGCGATGTCCTCGGGCAGCTCGAGCTTGCGCTGCGCGTTCGAGTGCGTCGCGAGGAAATCCGCGAGCTCGCTGCCGAAGAACGGCAGCGCGGGCGCGTTGACCTCGATGTAATCCTTGAAGCGCTCGGCGAAGGCATCGTCGGCCTGCTCGGCCAGATCCTTGTCGAGGCAGCGGAGGAAGAACCGGTAGATCGTGTCGGGGTTCATGCCGGCGAGCTTCATGCGGTGCTGCCCGAACGTCATGGACAGCAGGTTGTTCTGCCGTAGGAAGAAGCTCAGCTCCTCGGCCGTGCCCACCACGATGCAGTACCGTCCGTTGACGATGTGCGACAGGCGCTCGAAGAGGAACTCGGCGCACTTCAGGCCGTACTCGTTGAGGATCGAGCGGCGGAAACCCGAGATGTCATCGAGGACGAGCAGCGTGCGCTCCGGCAGGTTCTCGTTGCCGGTGAACTTGAACTGTGACTTGGAGGCCTCGACCTCCTCGAGCAGCGCGCGCAGCTTCATGCGGCGCACCATGCCGACCTTGTTCGCCTTCTTGAGCAGGTTGCCGAGGTCGCCGGTGAACATCTCGACGAACGTCTGGTCGCGGATCTCGATCATGCCCGCGAAGTCGTCCTCCGCCTCGCTGAGCAGCAGGTTCATGCAGGTCTCGGACTCGGAGAGGTATTCCTTCCAGCGCTCGTCGAATTCCTTGACGAGCGTCTCGAGGCTCTTGTCGTTCTTGGTGTCGGCCACGATCGGCTTGACGTACTTCATGGATTCCCCCAAATCGAAAGCCTGACATACACGTCAGACGTGTTTGTCATGACAAATTCGTCTGACGCCGTTGTCAGGTTCGCAGGCTTACAGGACCTTCTCGAGGAAGCTCTTCGTGCGCGGGTTCTGCGGATTGTCGAAGATTTGCTCGGGTGTGCCCTGCTCCGCGATGATGCCGTTGTCGATGAAGAACACGCGGTTCGAGACATGCCTCGCGAATCCCATCTCGTGAGTCACGACGATCATCGTCATGCCCTCGCTCGCGAGCTGCTTCATGACGTCGAGCACCTCGCCGACCATCTCGGGGTCGAGCGCGGACGTGGGCTCGTCGAAGAGCATCAGGTCGGGCTTCATGGCGAGCGCGCGGGCGATGGCGACGCGCTGCTTCTGGCCGCCGGAGAGGCTGCGCGGCATGGCCTTCTCCTTCTCGGCGAGGCCGACGCGCTTCAGCAGCCTGCGCCCGTACTCCTCAGCCTCCTCCTTGCTCATCCGCTTGCGCATGACCGGCGCGAGCGTGATGTTGTCGAGAACGTTGAGGTTCGGGAACAGGTTGAACTGCTGGAACACCATGCCGACGTTCTCGCGGTGCTTGTCGATCTCCTTGTCCTTGGCGCTCATGACGTTGCCGTCGACCATGACGGTGCCCGACGTGGGCTCCTCGAGGCAGTTGATGCAGCGCAGGAACGTCGACTTGCCCGAGCCGGAGGCTCCGATCACGCAGACGACCTCGCCCTGCTCGATGTCGCAGCTGATGCCCTTGAGGACCTCGTTGTCGCCGAAGTACTTGTGCAGGTCGCGGATCTGGACCTTCGCGCCGGCGGTCGCGGGACCGGAGGCGTCGTAGTCGAGCAGCCCGGATGCGTTGGGATCCGTCACGGCGGGGACGTTGTCTGTGCTAGTCAAGAGACACCTTCTTCTCGAGTTTACGCGCCGCGATGGTCAGCGCGTAGATGACGACGAAGTACAGGATGCCGACCATGATCCACACCTCGAAGGGCATGTAGGTGCGCGCGATGATCTGCTTGCCGACCATCGTCAGCTCGGCCAGGCCGATGACGCAGATGATCGACGTGTCCTTGATCGTGATGCAGCACTGGTTGACCACCGACGGGATGACGATCCTGATGGCCTGCGGGATGACGATCTTGCGGAGCGCCTGGCCGTAGGACAGGCCGAGCGAGCGCGCCGCCTCCATCTGCCCCCTGTCGACGGCCTGGATGCCGCCGCGGAAGATCTCGGAGAGGTATCCGCCGGCGTTGAGGGACAGCGCGATGACGCCGGCCGTGAAGGCCGTCATGCTCATGTGCAGCGCGCCCGTCACGCCGAAGTAGATGAAGAACGCCTGCACGAGCAGCGGCGTTCCGCGGATGATGGCGATGTAGACGCTGTTGATGATGTTCAGGATCTTGATCTTCGACATGCCCATGAGGCAGGCGACGAGGCCGAGGATCATCGCGATGATCAGCGAGATGACCGACAGCTCGAGCGTGAGCAGGAGACCCTTGCCCAGCATGGGCAACGAGATTGCGAATAGTTCGAAAAAGCTCATGTACGTTCCTTTGGTGATCTGGACGCGGGGCCGGAACGACCACCGCTTCGCGCCATCTTGGAGCACGCCCGAGATGGCGCGAAGCGACCCGCAGGGCCGCGACTTCCGCCGCGGCCCTGCGCTCGCACTGCCAATCTGTTACTCGGCAGAGATGTACTTGGCGACGATCTCGTCGAACTTGCCGTTGGCCTTGATGTTGGCAAGACCATCGTTGAACTTCTGGAGAAGCTCGGCGTTCTCGCCCTTCTTGACGGCGAAGCCGTACGGGGTGGCGAAGTCACCATCGGACTCGGCCTCGGCGATGATCTTCAGATCAACATTGCCGGTGCTGATTCCATAGCCCATGACAGGGGTGTCCTCGAAGCAGGCCACGGAATTGCCGGCCATGACATCCTGGTACATGATGTCGGAATCGGCGAACTCGGTGGTGGTGTAGCCGTACTGCTCGGCCATGCTGTTGGCCCAATCGGCGCTCATGGTGCCGGTCTTGATGGCGACCTTCTGGCCGGCCAGGTCCTCGAGCGAGGCGATGTCGCTGTTGGCGGCGACGGCGCAGCACACGGTCGAATCATAGTACGGCTCGGAGAAGTCGAAGACCTCCGCGCGCTCCTCGGTGATGCTCATGCCGGCGATGACACCGTTGGCCTGGCCGGACTGCACGGCCTGCAGGGCAGCGTCGAAGCCAACCGGCTGCAGCTCGTAGGTGAAGCCCTGGTCCTCGGCGACGGCGGCGAGGATGTCGATGTCGATGCCCTCGTAGGTGCCAGCCTCGTTGGCGTACTCGAACGGCGCGAACGCGGTATCCGTGGCGATGATGTAGTTCTCCGCGGGAGCGGCAGCCGCATCCTCGGCCGGGGCGGCGGCGTCATCAGCAGCCGGCTCGCTGGAGCCACCGCAGGCGGCGAGGCCGAACATCATCAGCACGCCGAGAGCGCTCACGAGTAGATACTTGCTAATCTTCTTCATGGTTCCTCCTATTCCTCCTGGTGCACTACTACCAAACTCGCTGGGTAAAACCTGCTCTATATGCTACCTCACATTAGAGTATTCGAGTAGTACTTGCACGGGAGTCGGTCGAAATGGAACCGTTTCCCCACGCCTACGTGCTATTGCGCGCAAGACCGGAGCGATCAGCTGGCCGCGGAGATCTCGTCCGTCTCGATCACGAAGCGAACGCTACCCGACGTGCCCTCGGTGATGCCCGAGAAGTTGTCGTAGGCCCGGGCGGCTGAGACGGCCTCGTCGAGGGTGTCCGCGACGGGAAGTACCTCCTCGATGACGTCGACGATGGCCGAGATACCCTCGTCGTCGAAGCGGCGCAGGCCGTCCGCGAGCGCAGTGGCGCCCTCGTGCGCGGCCCCGGCTCCGCCGGCGAGCTCGCCGATGCCGTCGTCGTATGCGTCCATAGCCGCGGAGAGGGCATCGGCGCCGCTTGCGAGCTTGCCGGCGCCCTCGCCGAGCTGCACGAGGCCCGCGCGCTCGTCGGCAAGGCCGCCCGAGACCTGCTCCATGCCCTCGAGCAGGGCGTCGAGCTTGGCCTGGAGCTCCTTGGCCGCTTGGTCGGCGCCCGTGCTCTTCAGGTACTCGACGGCCTTGGGATAGTACTGCTTGAGCAGCGCGGCCTCCGCGTTCAGCTCGTCGAGGTCGAGCTTGCCGAGCGAGGAGCCGAGCGCGTCGATGCACTGGTCCATGACGGCGATGTTCTCGTCGCTGAGGCTCGTGCCCGCGTCGGCGAGCAGCGCGTTAATCGCGGCGATGTCGGACTCGCCGGGCAGGCTGTCCTCCAGCGTCTGGAGCGACGAGCCGACGGTGCCGAGCGTGTCGCCACCCGCCTGCAGGTCGCCGCCCGCGCTCTGCAGCTCGCCCACGCCCGCGGAAAGCGATGCGCCGGCGCTGCCGAGCTTGCCGCCGAGCGCGTCGAGGTCGCCGCCCGCGCCCTGCAGCGAGCCGAGCGCGCCCTGGAGCGCCTCTCCATAGCGGGCCTTCTCCTCGTCGCTCATGGAGGCGAGCACACCGCCGATGGCCTGGCCGGCCTGGCTCACGTCCGAGCCGGCCGCCGTTGCGAGGCCGGCGGCGCCGCCCTCGCCCGTCAGGTCGTTCGCCGCGCTCGACATCGAGGCGCCTGCGGCCTGCACGTGCGAGCCGGCCGAGCTCATGGAGCCGCCCACGCTCGCAAGACCGCTCTCGACACCGGACATGTCGAGCGAGCCGAGGGTCTCGAGCATGCGCTGCGCCTTGGCGATCGACGACTTGGCCGCGTCGAGCTTCGAGCGGAGGCCCGTCAGGCGCGAGCCGAGCGCGGACAGGTCGGACGTGTCGATCGCGCCGAGCGAGTCGATGGTCGCGCCGAGGCCGTCGATGGCCTTGTCCATGCCCTTGAGCGCATCCCATGCGACGGCGATGATCGTCTTGTGGTCGGAGAGGATGGCCACGGCCTTCTGGACGTTCTCGCGCACCACGGGCAGCAGCTTGCCGTCGTAGCCTGCCCGGATGGCGTTCATGCCGCCGAGAAGCGTGCCGTCGGTCGCCGTGTCATCGGCCGTGCCCACGGCGCCGTCGATCGTCGACGCCCCCGCGGCGACGTCCCGCGCGCCCTTCGCGAGCCGGTCTCCCGCCGCATCGGCGCGCGCGGCGCCATCTGCGAGCTCTGCCAGCCCGTCGTCAAGGGCGCCGGCGCCCGTGACGAGCTGCTCCATGGCCGACTCGAGCTCGCCGGCCGCATCCCCGAGACCGCCCAGGTCGAGCGCGTCGAAGTCGAGGTCGGCGAGGATGCCCGCCGAGGCGACCGTGAGCGTTGGCCCCATCTCGAAGCCGTCGACATCTGCCGAGACCTCGAAATGGTCGGGGATGTCGAAGCCGCCGGCAATGCCGCCGATGCTCTCGGCGAGGCTCGGGATGCCGAAGCCCACCACGATCGTGCGGTCGCCGTCGTCGACGAGCTTGCCGTTGTCGACCTCGATGTTCGCGAACTCGCCGTCGTCAAGGATCATCGCGGTGATGAACGTGAACGGCACCTTGGCACCGCCCGTATCGGCGCTCGCCGTGGTCTCGTAGGCAAAGCGCATGGTGACCCGGCCCGTGGCGCCCGCGACCTCGGCGGCCGAGACGGGCTCGCCGTCGAGCAGGTACTCCACGCGCAGCGCGACGGGTGCCTGCTTCTCCGACGTCCCCAGGTAGTGCACGTCGGCGCCGCGGGCGTCCCAGACCATCTGGTCGCCCGCCCCCTCGAACGCGCCGTCGCTCCCGGTGTTCTCGATGCCGTGGAGGGCCGAGGCGTCGGCAAGGCGCTCCGCCCCGCCGGGATTGCGCAGCGTCGTCGCGACCTCGGTGCTCTTGACCGAGCCGTCCGGGCGCGCGAACAGGTAGACCGTCTCGGCTTTCTCGCTCGCGACGGTGGCGCCGGCGGACGCGCCCGGATTGCCGGCAACCGCCTCGTCGGCGATCGCCGGCTCCGGGCCGAACGCCAGGGAGCAGAGCATCGCGCAGGCGAGCGCCCCGAGGGAAAGCACGGCCGCATGCCGCCCCCTTGCCGTCCCGAACCTGCCGGCACCGCGTGTAACCGATCGAATTCCCATAGCGCTAGGCCTCCTGTTCCGATGATGCCCGGACACCGCGTCCGGGCTTGAATCCATGACTCGTCTTCACGATCGCCTTGTCGAAGATCATGAAGAACGCGGGCAAGACGAACAGCACGCACGCGGTGGAGAGCACCGCGCCGCGTGCCATGAAGGTGCACAGCTGGCTGATGAGCCCCATGCGCGCAACGAACGACACGCCGATCGTCGCGGCGAAGAACGACAGACCGCTCGTGAGCACGGCGGGAAACGTCATCCGAAGCGCCGTCTCGACGGCCTCGCGCTTGGCTAGGCCGCCAGCGCGCTCGCGCTTGTAGCGCGTGGTCATGAGGATGGCGTAGTTCACGCACGAGCCGAGCTGGATCGTCGATATGCAGATGGGCGAGATGAACGACATGGTGTCGTGCATGTAGTAGGGCAGGCCGAGGTTGATCATGATGGCGAGCTCGATGACGAGCACGAGGAGGAACGGCAGGATGGCCGAGCGGAACACCACGAGGATGATGAGGAGCACCGCGACGATCGCGAGGATGTCGACGACGACGAAGTCGTGGTCCATGATCTCGGTCATGTCCTTCGTGGCGGGAGCCTCGCCGATGAGCATGCCGTCGGGGTCGTACTCCTTCACGATGGCGTTGATCTCCTCGATCTGCGCGTTCACCTCGTCGGACGACACGTCGTACGTCGAGTTGATGAGGATGAGCTGCCTGCCCTCGTTGACGAGCACCTCCCGAACCTTCGACGGCACGAGCGCATCGGGCACGAGGCCGCCGTGCACCGCGTCGTAGCCGATCGTGTATGCCACGCCGTCCACCTCGCCGATCCGCTCGAGCATCTCCTTGCCCTGGTAGTGCGGGATATCCGACGAGCACAGGACCATCTCGGTCGTCGCGACGTCGAAGTCCTCCTTGAGCTTGCGGTTGGCGGCGTCGAATTGCACCTCTTCTGCCGAAAGCGAGCTGCCCGGCCCGAGGATCATGTTCGTGAAGTCGTAGTAGACGGGCTTGTTCGCGAAGCCGAACACCGCGGGAATCGCCAGCGCGACGGCCACGACCGCGATGATGACCGTGGCGCGCTTGGACGTGACGGCGTGCGCGAGCTTGCCGACGTCGGGGATGAGGCGGCGGTGCACCAGGCGCAGCATCGGCCGCTCGAACGTGCGGATGAGCGAGGGCAGGATCGTCACCGTGCCGATGAGGCCGAGGATGCAGCCCTTGGCCATGACGATGCCGAGGTTCAATCCGAGCGTGAACGACATGAGCACCATCGCGAGGAAGCCCGCCGTCGCCGTCATCGACGAGCTGAAGATCGCCACGAGCGTCTCGCCGATCGAGCGCGCCATCGCCTCGTCGTGGTCGTCGTACTTGCGGATGTTCTCCTCGAAGCTCGACCAGAGGAAGATCGAGAAGTCCATGGTCACGGCCAGTTGAAGCACGGCGGCGAGCGCCTTGGTGATGTAGGAGAGGTCGCCGAGGAAGAGGTTCGTCCCCATGTTGTAGACGATCGCCATGCCGATGCTCAGGAGGAACACGAACGGCGCGAGGAACGAGTCGGTGCACAGCAGGAGCAGGATGAGCGAGCAGAGCACCGCCACGGCCACATAGAACGGCTCCTCGTGGTCGGCGATGTTCTTGAGGTCGAGGACGAAGGCGCTCATGCCGCTCACGTACACGTTCTCGTCGGCAAGGGCGCGCACCTGCTCCACCGCCTCGAGCGTGCTCTCGGCCGACGTGCCGTCCTCGAAGAACACGGCGATCATCTGCGCGTCACCGTTCTTGAGCTTCGAGAGGTAGTCGCCGGGGATAGCCTGCTCGGGGATGCGCGAGTTCTTGGCCACCTCCGCATAGCTGAGCGCCGAGGCGACATTGGGAACGTCCTCGATCCGCTCGGTGAGCTGGGCGACCGAGGCGTCGTCGAGGCCTTCGGTGACCACGAGCGAGAAGGCCCCCTTGCCGAAGTCCTCCTTCAAGATCTCCTGCCCCGCGACCGTGTCCATCTCCTCGGGCAAGTAGGTGAGCAGGTCGTAGTTGACGGGCGTGTGCAGGTACGCGAACGCCGCGGGGATGAGCAGGATGACTGCCACCACGAGGATGGGAATCCTCAACCTCACAACCGCTTTGCCGAACCGGTACATCCGCCCTCCCTATGCCGCGAATCTTTATTCGTCGCGGGGTATGCTAGGAGTGCGCCCGGCCAAAACCTATGGGCAAACGGGTGAAGATGCCTAATTTTTGTGCACTTTATCGATATTGTCCAATTTGTGAGTTGTGAGCGCCCGCATGCCGTGCGGTCAGGCGGGATTGCTGTTCTCGAGCGCGCGGCGGATCGTGCCCTCGAGCAAACGGATCGCGTTGGCGATGAGCGCGTCGATGTCGCGGTTGAAGCCCTCGCCGATGATGTTGAGAATCGCACCCTCGAGCATGCTCGCGTAGAGGAACACGAGGTCGTCGACATCTTCCGGCGCCGGCTCGAGGCCGTGGCACTGGTTCTCGACCACCCGCCGCATGCCCACCTCGGCGGCGGTGTAGAGGTACGAGGTCAGCACGTTGCGGTTCACCGAGTTGTACACGTGGTAGATGGCGCGACGGTTCTCGAGCGCGAAGCGCGCCGACTCCTCGAATGCCTGCTTGAGCGTCTGCACGCCCGAGATGTTCTCGGTGAGCCGCTGCTCCTCCTCGAAGAACAGATGCTCGAGCAGATCGTAGATGCTGTGGAAGTGATAGTAGAACGTGTTGCGGTTGATACCGCATGCGTCGGCTATCTCGCGCACGGTGATCTTGTCGAGCGGCCGGTCGTTGAGCAGCCGGATGAACTCCGCGCGTATGGCCTCCTCGGTGAGATGGGACATCGCGGCCTCCTCCCTTGCGTTCGCCGCATCGCACGCCGAGACGCGCCCGCTAGCCGCGACGCGTCACCCGCACCTCGTAGTCGACGAGCTCCACGGTGACCCGCCCCATGGACTCGAGGGCCCGCTGCGTGCGGTCCTCGACCTCCTCGCGGGGCAGGTAGCAGAAGTACATGTGCGCGTAGTTGGAGTACATGTCCTCGTACGTCGCGCGCTCGGGATGCCTGCCGTAGAACGCGTCGACCGCCGCCTCGATGCCCTTGTAGGCGACGAAGAAGAACGCCGCGCGGCTCGCGCCGATCTTGTCGGCCGTCGTGCGGTAGACCTCGTAGTCGTTGACCATGTAGCGCGACTCGTCGTCGTTGGCCAGGTCATCGAGCATGAACTCCATGATGAAACGGCGGTAGTTCTCGTCCTCGAAGGCGAGCTTGCGGTGCAGCGCGAGGCCGAGGAAATTCTTCTGCAAGTCGTCCTCGCCGCCGAAGAGCTCTTCGACCGCTGCGACGAACTGCCGCATGTACCCCATGTAGAGCATGGAGGCGATGTTGCGCTTGTTCCCGAAGTGGTGCGCGATCGTGCCCGGGTTGACCATCGCGACCTTGTAGATCTCCGCATAGGTCGTGTTCTTGTAGCCCCTCTCGATGAACAGGCGCTTGCACGTGTCGACGATCACGCCCTTGGTCTCCAAGCCGTTCGCGTAGGTGGCCATGACCACAACCTCCTCGATGCTCGCATGCCGGGCAGCTCCAGTGCACGTTTGCACCGAATACCCTGACGATGGTAAGAGTTTGAGCATATTACAAAAGTAACGTCGAGCGCATTATAGCGCATGGGAGGCGCCTGACTCCAGAAGCAGCCGCAGCTCGCATGCCCGCGCCACCCGCAACGCCGGCGCGGCCCCCGGCCTTCCCGCGGCATCCGCAACGCCGGTGCGGCTCCCCGGCCTTCCCGCGCCACCCACACGACAGCCCCGGCAAATCCCATCAAGATAGGCGCGATTAATCACTAAAGGTTTCTTTTATCAAACCTTGATTAGGTTTAAACTATTCGTGAAGTAGTACCTAACCAGTACTAGTGGTTCCGTTTTGACGTAGAAGGAGGACATATGCAGATTAAGGCAGCCGTTACGTACGAACCGGGTAAGTTCCAATTCGATGAGATCGAGCTCGACGAGCCGAAGGCCGACGAGGTGCTCATCAAGATCGCTGCTTCGGGTTGCTGCCACACGGACCTCGGCGGACGTGATCAGATGGCTCCTTGGCCGATCCCTGGTGTTCTCGGCCACGAGGGTGCTGGCATCGTCGAGAAGGTCGGCGATATGGTCCAGGGCATCAAGCCGGGCGACCACGTCGTCATCTCCTATCAGAGCTGCGGCCACTGCCCCTCTTGCCTCGAGGGTCATCCCGCGAAGTGCGACACTTGGTTCCCGAACAACTTCCTGGGCAGGCTCACCGATGGCACCACGCGCCTGCACACCAAGGATGGCCAGGATCTGTCCGTCTTCTTCGGCCAGTCCTCTTTCGCCACCTACGCTGTCGCCAACCAGCGCCAGGTCGCCGTTGTCGATCCTGAGGTCGACATCGAGCTGCTCGGCCCGCTGGGCTGCGGCTTCCTGACCGGTTTCGGCTCGGTCATCAACGTTCTGAAGGCCGGCTTCGGCGACACGATCGCCGTCTTCGGTGCTGGCGGTGTCGGCCTTGCCGCTATCATGGCCGCCCGTATCGCCGGTTGCGAGCGCATCATCGCTGTCGGCCGTAACCAGCCCAAGCTGGACATCTGCCTCGAGGTTGGCGCCACCGACGTCGTCAACTCCCGCGAGTGCGATCCCGTTGAGAAGATCCGCGAGCTCACCGGTGGCCGTGGCGTGAAGTTCGCCTTCGACACCTCCGGCGTTGCCAAGGTCATCACCCAGGCCATCCAGGCCTCGAGCGCCTATGCGACCATCTGCACCGTCGCTATGTCGCCGGACGACCTGACCTTCAACATCGAGCAGGACCTCATGGGCCCGGGCCGCAAGATCATGGGCTCCACCGAGGGCGACGCTGTGTGCAAGACCTTCATCCCGAAGATGGTCGAGTACTACAAGCAGGGCCGCTTCCCGTTCGACAAGCTGTGCAAGAAGTACAAGTTCGAGGACATCGACCAGGCTTTCCAGGATTCCCTGGACGGCAAGGTCATCAAGCCCATCGTCGTTATGGACTAGATGCTCGAGCAGCATAGCGCGTAACAAGAAGAACCCGGGGCTTCGGCTCCGGGTTCTTTTTGTATGGCGACACGGCGGGAAAGCCCCTAGGGTCGGATGCGGGCGTCGCGCGGTGGTAGGAAGCGAAGTGCTGCGGCGGGGTCGAGCGCCAGGGGCGCAGTGCGCGGGGGCGCAGTGAAACCTGCTTGGCAATTTCGTTCGAAAAAGGGCGTCTATTTTGGCCCAAAGGGCCCGATTCTGGCAATTCTGAACGAAAAAGGGCGCCTCGGACGCCCTTTTTCGAATGAAGTTGCCATGAGGACCCGGAACAGCCGAGGTGCTACTGCGCGATGCGCCCGCAGCGCCGAAGCACTTCCAGGCGTTCGGCAGAACGGCGGAACTAATACACCATTCCCATCGCCGCGCGGACCTCCTCGAGGGTCTCGTTGGCGATCTCGTTCATGCGGCGATTGCCCTCGTGGAGCACGTCCTTGACGTAGTCGAGGTCGGCGGCGAACTTGGCGCGGCGCTCGCGGTGCTCGGCGAGGAAGCCGTTGACGCTCTCGGTGACGATCTTCTTGAGCATGCCCGCTCCCCCGTCGCCGATCTCGGCGGCGATGTCGACCTCGGAGCGGCCGGAGCACAGCGCGGCGGTGGTGAGCAGCGCGGAGATCTCGGGGCGGTTCTCGGGATCGAACGTGATGTTGCGGTCGGAGTCGGACTTCGACTTCTTGATCAGCTTGGCAGTCTCCTCAGCCGTGGCGCCCAAGGCGATGGCATTGCCGTAGCTCTTGGACATCTTGCGTCCATCGAGTCCGGGGATCTCGACGGCATCGGAGAGGATGCCGTGCGGCTCGGGGAACACCTGGCCGTAGCGGTCGTTGAAGCGGCGCGCGATGAGGCGCGTCTGCTCGATGTGCGGCAGTTGGTCCTTGCCCACGGGCACGATGTTGCCCTTGCAGAACAGGATGTCGCACGCCTGATGCACGGGATACGTGAGCAGCAGGCCGGTGAGCGTGTGGCCGGAGGCCTCCTGCTCGGCCTTCACCGTGGGATTGCGCTGGAGCTCGGCCTCGCTGCACAGCGAGAGGAACGGCAGCATCAGCTGGTTGAGCGCCGGCACGGCGGAGTGCGTGAAGATGGGCGTGCGGTCGGGATCGATGCCCGCGGCCAGGTAATCCATCGCGAGATTGTAGACGTTGTCCTGGATGTGCTCGGTCGTGTCGCGGTCGGTGATGACCTGGTAATCGGCGATGAGCACATAGCACTGGATGCCGAGGTTCTGGTACTCGACGCGGTGCTGGATCGATCCGAAGAAGTGACCCAGATGCAGACGGCCCGTCGGACGGTCGCCGGTCAGCATCGTGTACTTGCCCGGATTGACGGGAAGGTCGGCCCTGATCTCGTCGGAACGCTTCTTCGACGCCTCGAATGTCGCGGAATACTCGGCCATGCGTGCTCTCCTCGGTTCGTCTTGCCTGAATGTGACGCAGGTAAGTATACCGCGCAGCAGACGCGGCAGACGGGCGCAAAGGGTCGAAGGGGCAAAACCAGACAAACAGCCCCGCCTCGTTTGGCAGGGCTGTCATACAGAACGGGGTTGTTTAGCAGGCCGGGCTTACTCCTCGCGGTTGACCGCCTCGACGAGGTCCGGGGCCTCGCGCTCCATGAACGCGATCCACTTGTCGAGCGTGTCGTCGCTGATGGCGTGCTCCATCATGCAGCCCTCGTCCTCGGCGACCTCGGGGTCGACGCCGAGCATGTCGGTCAGGAAGTGGAAGAGCGCGAGATGACGACGATAGACCGAGCGCCCGTACTCGGCGCCCTGCTCGGTCATGAAGATGTCGCCATAGGGCTCCTGCTCGACGTAGCCGTTCTCCTTGAGCACCGAGACAGCCTTGTTGACGCTCGCCTTCGAAACGCCAAGCTTATTCGCGAGGTCGACGCTGCGGACGGGACCAAGCTCTCCACCGGCAAGCTCGTACACGGCCTCGAGATAGTCCTCGTTGGCTTGGGTCATGCGCTCTTGCTGCATCATGGCATCCTCCCGTTGGATATTAGGTTCCCCGTTATTATATCGGGAAAATCCGCACCACAGCGGTAAAAGTTAGCCAGCTCAAAACTTTTCCATCCGAGGGAGCGGTCGGAGGCAGGCACCGCCGGGTGCGCGTCGCTCGCCCATGCCCGGCACCCCGGTCGCCGTCATCCGATTCGAGCGATTGTCACCTTTGCTATAATGCTTGGGTGACAATCTGGCATAGGGTGGGTCTGATTGTCTGATCGACAGCATCATCCCCCGAACCACAAGGAGGTTCCCATGGAAATTCAGGATATGACCACGACGATGGACCGCGCGGTCTCCAAGCCCACGGTCAAGATGAGCGTGATTCTCATCGTCGCATGCGTGGCGCTCATGACGGTCTGCTCGTGGATCCGCATCCCCGGCCCGGTTCCGGTGACCATGCAGACGTTCGCCGTCTTCCTCACGGTGAGCCTGCTCGGCACGAAGCGCGGCGCCATCGCCGTCGGCTCGTGGCTCGCGATCGGACTCGCGGGCGCTCCGGTATTCGCCGGCTTCATGGGCGGATTCCCCTACCTGTTCGGCCTCACCGGCGGATACATCATCGGCTTCATCGGCACGGCGTTCGTGACCGGCGCGATCATCAGCCGCTTCGGCTCGAAGGTGCCGGTGCTCTTCGGCGCGATGGTCGCGGGCCTCGCGGTGTGCTACATCTTCGGCACCGCCTGGTTCATGGTCGCAGCCGGCCCCGTGATGGGCGGGATCGACCTGCAGGGCGCGCTGATGATGTGCGTCGTCCCGTTCATCATCCCGGATCTGCTCAAGATCGCCCTGGCCATCGGCCTCTTCAAGCTCTTCGGTGAGCGCGTCAGGGCCTACGCCGCCAAGCACTAGAAAGAGAGATGAACAGGGGGCTGGCCTTTTTTAGACGCGTGACGATCGCCGTGAACGTCACGCGTGACAATGGCGGTGACCGTCATTGTCACGCGTGGGGAGCCAGCTCCCTTGTCGCGCTTATCTGTCGAGACGGAGCGTGACCTCTCCCCCGCGGAGGGTCACGCTCTTTCCATCTTCGCGCTCGACGACGAGGCCACCCGCCCCGTCGATGTCGACGGCGCGGCCGTAGCAGATGATGCCGCGCTCCTCGTACTCGATGCTCTTGCCGATGACGAGCGACCGGGCGCGGTACTCCTCGACGAGCGCCGTGCGGTCGGCGGCTCCTGCCCCGAGCGGGTCGAGCGCCAGCAGGCCGGCGACGATGGCGGCGATGAGGTCGTTCCTGCCACAACCCGGATCGAGCACGATGGCGCCGGCGATTCCCTCGAGCTCGGCGGGCAGCGCCTCGGGCGCCGTGTCCACGCCGATGCCGACCACCACGTTGTCGATGGTGCCGGTCTCGAGGTCGGTGCTCCCCTCGGTGAGGATGCCGCAGACCTTGAGCCCGTCGACGAAGACGTCGTTGACCCACTTGATGCGCGGCTCGCAGGAGCTGCAGGCCTCGATGGCGCGCGCCACCGCGACGGCGGCCGCCATCGTCACAAACGTCGCATCGTCGGCCGCGGCGGCACCCGGCAGCACGAGCGTCAGATACACGCCGCCCTCGGGCGATGCGAATTCCCGGCCGCGACGCCCGCGCCCCGCGCTCTGCCGCGCGGCCACGACGAGCGCAGGGCCGTGCAAGCCGCCCGAGAGCAGCCGTTTCGCCTCGTTGTTCGTCGAGTCGACCTCGTCGTGCACGCGGATGTCGAGCGCACTGGCCACGTCCGCCGGCAGCGCGGCGGCGATGCCCTCCGCGGAGAGCACGTCGTTGCTAGGGGAAAACACGTAGCCGCGGTTCGTTCCCGCATCGATCTCGTAACCGTCGTCGCGCAGCGACACAATCGCCTTCCACACGGAGTTGCGCGACACGCCGAGCTGCTCGGCCAGCTCCTGGCCGGACACCTCCACCCCGCGATTGCGCTCGAAGAACGCCAGGATATCGTTTTTGGTCGACATGGGATTCCTCCACTCGTGTCTCTCATGCTGAACGAGTCAAAGAACTGTCCTTTGGCTCATCTTCGGCTCACTCCCCGTCCGGCTCGGACGGATAGTGGCCGCGCGGTTCGATGCCGCCGATGCGGTGCAGCACCGGCGCCTCCCCCGCCGCCGGAAGCTCGCACTCGCACACATAGTACTCGCAGTTGCCCAGGTTGTACTCGAAGGCATGGCGCCCCTCGTCGTTGTACGCGCCCATGATCGACATGATCGTGCCACCGTGCACCACGAGCGCGATCCGCTCGCCATCGGCGCATCGCGCGAGCGCCTCCTCGAACGCGCGCATGACGCGCCCGGCGAACTCCCCGTTCGACTCGCCACCGGGGATCTTGTTCTCGCACCTGCTGTCGACCCACGCGCGGTACTCGGCGCAGTCTTCCATCTCGGCAGCCGACTTGCCCTCGAAGATGCCGAAGTCCATCTCGCGAAGGTCCTCGACCACCTCGTGCGCCATGCCGGGGAAGGCGATCTCGGCCGTCTGTCGGCAGCGCGTCATCGGGCTGACGAGAACGCGGTCCACGGCGGGCAGGCGCAGCTCGGCCGACTGCCGCACGCCCTTCTCGGTGAGAAGCTGATCGGTCCTGCACCCCGCGTACGCCCGGGTGATGTTGCCCGGGATCTGCCCGTGCCTGATGAGGATGATGGTGATCATCTGGCTCCAATCTCGCCCATGCCGCACGCCCGCAGCCACCTGCATCGCATGCCGTCAATCGTCTGCTTCCAATATGTCATATAATCGGCCTAGAGGAAAAGCCGGCGATTGGGGGATGCGATGGAAGCAGCTGATTGGGAAGGCCTCACACACGTCTACTACGGCAACGGCAAGGGCAAGACGACGAGCGCACTGGGCATGGCGCTGCGCGCCAGCGGCCAGGGACTCAAGGTCGTCATCGTGCAGTTCCTGAAGAACGCGCCGACCGGCGAGCTCGTGCAGTTCTCGGGCATCCCGAACGTGCGCGTGATCCGCGGCACGGCCGGAGGCGGGTTCGTCCGCGCCATGTCCGACGAGCAGAAGGAGAAGACCCGCAAGATCCAGAACGACAACCTGCGCGAGGCCATCCGCCTCGTGGAGATGGGCCAGTGCGACATGCTCGTGCTCGACGAGGTGCTCGACGCCTACCAGCTCGACATGCTCGACGGCGACCTGCTCCGCAGCATCGTCTGCAACAAGCCGGAGGGGCTCGAGCTCGTCATCACCGGACACGAGCCGATTGATTGGATCATGGACAAGGCCGACTACATCACCGAGATGAAGAAGTGGCGCCACCCGTTCGACAAGGGCGTCGAGGCGCGCAAGGGCGTCGAGATGTAGCACGGGCCGGACACGGGCCGCAAGCCAAACGAGAGGGGACGCGAGAATCGCGTCCCCTCTTTCGTTGCCTGCATGCGGGTCGGAAGCGACGAGGTCGCCACCCCCACGCGCTAGTTGTTGTGGATGACGACCGGGGTGCCGGTGTCGACGAGCGAGTAGAGCTCCTGCACGTCGCTGTACGACATGTTGATGCAGCCGCGCGAGCCGGCGTACTTGTAGCGCTCGCCGCCGAACGACGGCTGCCAGGAGGCGTCGTGGAAGCCCACGCCGTCGCCCGTCACGCGCAGCCAGTACGCGACCGGCGTCTCGTACTCGTACTTGCCATCGCCGATGCGCTCGCCGCGCAGCGTCTTGGGGCTCATCTTCTCCATGATGTAGTAGACGCCCGTGGGGGTGTCGCGCTTGCCGTTCGGCAGGCCGGTGACCACGTCGTACTCGGCGACCTTCTCGCCGTCCTTGATCACGAACATGTGCTGCGTGGCGATGTTGAGCTCGATGTAGGTGTCGCCCCAGTCGGGCGCGGTGCCCTGCACGAACTCGGCCGACTCGCCAACCCAGAAATCCTCGCCCGTGAGCGTCTTGCTCTTCTTGGTCTCGAGCATGTTCTTGATTTCCTCGACCTGTCCGGCCTCATCGAAGGACCAGCCGTACGTGCCACCCGACACCTCGTACGTGTTGCCGTCAACGGACTTGAACTTGCGCGTGGTGCCGACGCGGTCGTACTTCTCGGCGAACTCGTGCACCCAATCCTTGAGCGCCTGCTCGTCGAACTCGCCGGTCCACTCGCCCTTGTCGTCGATGACGAGCCAGTCCAGGACCTGCTCGCCGTTGAGCTGGTACGTTGTCCCGTCGGGGAACTCGTAGGTGAGCGCGAAGGGCACGTACTTGTCGAGCAGCTCGATGCGCTCGACGAGCTCGGGCGTCTCGGTCGTGACCTTGGGCTTGACGTAACAATCCTCGGCGTCGAGGTCGACCTCCGAGATGGCGAGCTTGGCCTTCTCGGACAGCACGCCGATGGCCTTCTCCTTGTCGACGAGCGTGCCGTTGTCCTCGGGATGGGCGATGTACTCGTCCTTCTCGACATCGAACTCGGGGAACGCGTCGACGGGCTTGCGCGACTTGGAGGCGTCGAATATCTCGAGTCCCTCGGCGGCGCTCTTGAGCGCGTCCTCGTCGTAGGTGAACTCGATCGTCTGCGACTCGTTCTCCTTGTCCATGAACTTCTTCTGGATGAAGCTCACGGGATACATGAACGTGTTCTGGTTGTCGAGGGCCTTCTGGACCTGGCCGGCCTTCGCGTCGTACTTGAACGCGATGTCGGTGCCCTTAATCTCGCCCTTCTTGTCCTCGCGGCCCACGACCTCCATCGTGTACTTGTCGGCCTTGTCGGACATGAGCTTCTCGACCTCTTCGACCGTCATGAACGAGCAATCGATGTCGCTGATGGTCGTGCCGTAGGTGAAGTGCTTGGAGAAGTAGTACGCGCCCGCGCCGTAGGCGACGACGAGCAGGGCGACGATGGCGCCGAGCACGATGGCGACGACCTTGCGCTTCTTCATCTTCTTCTTGGGCGCGACGTGCGACGGGGCGACGTATTTCTCGAAGTCGGCATCGCCGTCGGCGAGGTTCGCGTCGATGACCTGGGTACCGAACGGCGGCTCCCCGGTGGGTTCGGCGGCGGCGAGCCATGCCTCGGCGGCTGCGACGTCCTCGGCGTCGGCGACCGCGGTGTCCGCGAGCGCATCGGGTGCGGCTGCAGCGGCGGCTGCAGCGGCAGCGGCGGCTCCCGTGGCGGCGGGCTCGGATTCAAGCTCGCCGAGGAGCTGCGCGGTGCGCGCGAGGAACGCCTGCGTGGAATCGGGATCGAGCTCGTCGGCCGCGAAGCGCTCGGGGTCGTCTGCCGCGGGATGCGGCGAGTGGGCGCCGAGCCGCGGCTTTCCGGCACCAGCCGCCGTGCTGGCGGCCGAGCCCGCTGCGGACGAGATCGACTCCCAGGCGGCAGCGGCCGGCCCGAGGGACGACATGTCGCGCTTGGCGGCGGCACTGTGGCGACCCACGTAGGTGGGCCTGGTGTCGTCGGTCTCGGAGGACGCGACATCAGCTCCGGACGCAGCGTCATCCGCCCCGATAACCTGAGTGGCATCGGGCGCGAGCGCGTCGATATCGAGGGAGAATTCCTGCTCGACGGCCTCGTCGGCGGACTTCCCGGATGTATCCTTGTTTCGCTTGAACAGAGCCATCAAAGTCTTTCATCGTTGAAGGTGCGTTCGACTCACGAGGATAATACTCCAAAACAGGGCGAAACTTCACCCAAAAAGTCGACAATCGCGGATTTGGTTCGGAAATCAGGCCAACCGGCGCCGAACCTGAAAAAATGGGCGTATCCAGCACATGAGAATTCCACATTGCTGAAGGTCGCAGCGCGATTATCGCCCGCTCCGGAAATGCCTCGCAAGACTGCCCTCCGGCTCATCTCGCGCCGTGACCCAGCAGCAACACTCCCCGCACGTTGGACTACAATCGTCAAGAGGGTCACGAGAGGAGCACCATGCGCAAGACCAGACCGCAGCACCGCCCGCCAGCCGACATGCGCTGGCCCATGCTCGCCGTCTCCGACGGCTGCACGCACGGCAAGTGCCATTTCTGCGACATCTACACCGGCATCCCGTTCGAGATCATGCCGATGGAGGAGGTCATCGAGCAGATCGACGATATCGCGCGCACGGCGACGGCGCTGACGAAGCGCATCTACCTGACGGGAGGCAATCCCCTCGCCCTGCCGAACCACCGGCTCATCGAGATCTTCGACGAGGTGGAGAAGCGAATCCCCACCGTGAAGGGCTACGGCGGGTTCTGCCGCATCATGGACGTGGCGCGCAAGACCGACGAGGAGCTCGCCGCGCGCGGGGTGAACGGGCTCGCCATCGGCGCGGAGAGCGGATGGGACCCGGTGCTCGAGTTCATGGAGAAGGGCCAGACGGCCGCCGACCTCGTCGAGCAGAGCGCGCGGCTGCACAAGGCGGGCATCGACTTCACGTTCTTCTACCTCACGGGCATCGCCGGCGCGGGACACGGACAGGAGAACGCCATCGCATCAGCCGAGGTGTTCAGCAAGTGCGCGCCCAAGACCATCCTCATCGTGACGATCACGCCCACGAAGACCTGGCCTCTTGCCGCCGACATCGCCGCGGGGCGGTGGACGCCGGCGACCGAGGTCGAGATGGCGCAGGAGATCCGCACGTTCATCGCCAACCTCACGTGCGAGACCTCGATCATCTGCTCGCACGACACCGACATCCTGCGCTTCGACGGCGTGCTGCCGACGAACCGCGAGACGATGCTCGCGCTGATGGACAATCTCATCCCCAAGATCAACGAGGAGGACGCCCGCTTCCTCCGCGAGATGATCCACAAGGCAGGCTTCTAAGCGGGACGGAATTGACCCGGTCATTTCGCCCCACCTCGAGAGGAGGCGCAAGCGTTGCTCGGCGAGTGCCATGCACATATCGCGCTTGACGGCGCGGATTTCGCGCGGGCCCGGGCGCTGCATGCCAACGGCCCCGACGAGGGGCACATCCGCGCGTGCCTCGAGGCGCACCGCGAGCGGGGGATCACCTTCGTGCGCGATGGCGGCGACGCATGGGGCGTGTCGCTGCGTGCCGCGCAGCTGGCACCCGAATACGGCATCGACTACCGGACGCCGGCCTTCGCGATCCACAGGGCCGGACGTTACGGCTCGATCGTCGGCCGCGCGTTTGAAGACATGCGCGGATACGCCGCCCTCGTCGAGGAGGCGGCCGGACTGGGAGCCGACTTCATCAAGATCATGACGACGGGCATCCTCGACTTCGGCGAGTTCGGGAAGATCACGTCGAGCCCGCTCGTGCGCGCCGAGGTGCGCGAGATGGTGCGCGTCGCGCACGAGCAGGGCCTCGCCGTCATGTCGCACACGAACGGCAAGGCGGCCGTGCTCGACGCGATCGAGGCCGGTGCGGACAGCATCGAGCATGCCAACTACATCGACGGCGAGTGCATCGAAGCGCTGGCCGGGTCGCGGACGTGCCTCGTGCCCACCATCGTGGCGGTGCGGAACAACCGGGGAGCCGGCGAGCACGACGCGTCGGTGGTGGAGCGGATCTGCGAGCTGGCGCGCGAGAACGCGGCGCACGCCATTGAGGCCGGCTGCCTCATCGCGCTCGGCAGCGACGCCGGGGTCGCCGGCGTCCCGCACGGCCAGGGTGTCCGCGACGAGTACGAGATCTTGCAGCAGGCCGTCCCCGACCGGGCGCAGCTCGACGCCGCCCTCGCCCGCGGCCAGGCCTTCATCGCCGAGACCTTCCAACGCCGCTAGCGACACGAGCAGGCTGCCGGATCTGGAACGCTCCCCCGGGGAGCGTTCCAGGGGAGCGTTCCACTTTCCCGCATTACATTTTTCTACACTTTTCCGTTCATCTGCTCTTTTAAAAGGGTATAACACTGCCGATATTGACCTCTTAAATAAGGTTCATCTATAAAAATCATCAATACATACCCTTTTGGATGATGGAAAGTTTCAAAAATTGTAATGCGGAGGTACTGACATGAGCAGGGCGCAGCGCACGCGAATCCAAACACAGATCACCGACTCCCCCATTAGCCCGCATCGGCGTGGCCCGTTCTTCGGCTACCTCGTCGTGGCCGCGCTCATCCTCGTGTGCTTCTGCCCCGTCTCGTTCGGGATGAGCTGCGCGGGCATCTTCTACGCGTCGCTCGCCGAGCACTTCGGCGTGGGCACGGGCATGCTCAGCTACTACTCTTCGCTGTTGCAGCTGGCCGCTCTCGTCTTCCTCCCGGTTTTCGGGAGGCTGTTCGGCACGGTCGACGCGCGCAAGCTCGTGTGCGGCGCGACACTGCTCATCGGCATCGACTTCCTCCTGCTCTCACGCGCCGCGTCGCTGTGGATGTTCTACGCGTGCTCGTTCATCATGGGAATCGGCCTGGCCGTGCTGCTCTTCATCGCGCCTTCAACGTTGGTGAACCGCTGGTTCGCGAAGCGCGCGGGCTTCTTCACGGGAATCGTGATGGCCTTCACGGGCGTGGGCGGGGTCGTATGGAGCTCCGTCGGCGGCGCCATCATCAACTCGATGGGATGGTCGGCAGCTTACATGGCGTTCGCCGTCATCACCATCGCAACCGTTCCCGTGTGCTGGCTGTGCATCGCGAGCTATCCCGCCGACAAGGGCCTCGTTCCCTACGGAACCGAGGTCGTGCCCGGCGCATCACCGCAGGTCACGCGTATCCCGCACGCCTCCCCCACCCAGCGCCACAGTGCGCTACCGGGCGCCAAGCCGTCGAACGTGTTCAGGACCCCGGCGTTCGCGCTCATCTTCGCGCTCTGCGCGCTGCTGAACATGGCGATGTACGCGTATTTCATCATCCCAAGCTACATCGGCTCGCTCGAGATCGGCGCAGCCCTACCCCTTCTCGGCGCGTCGGCCGCCTCGGCGGCAATGGCCGGACAGACCGTCGCGAAGATCGCGCTCGGCTTCGTCGGAGACCGCAAGCCCGTCGCGGCAACGTGCGCCGCGCTGGGATGCGGCATGCTCGGCATCTTCCTGTTGCTCTTCTTCCCCGTCTCCACGGTGGCCATCTTCGCCGGAGCGTGCCTGTTCGGCGTCCAGTACGGCATCGCGTTCGTGATGATGCCCATCTTCACGCGGCGCGCGTTCGGCGCGGGGAATTACGCCAACACCTACGCGCGCGTCTCCATGGCCGCGTCGATCAGCTCCGTCATCGCGGGGCTCGCCGGCGGGACCATCGTCGACTCGGGTGGCGGATTCGCGCTCGTGTTCGCGATCGTGCTCGGCATCTCCGCGCTCGCAATCATCATGACGCTCGCCGTCGGACGCGCGATCGCGCGAAGCTCGATCGAGGACGTGCTGCAACCGGCGGTTACCCCCGTCCTCGCGTCGTTCATCCCCTCGCAGGTCACGCCGTTCGTGCAGCTACCCGAGCATGCCGCCGCGATGGCCGCCGCCCGCGAGGCGGGCGCGGGGTCATCCCTCGGCGAGGCGGAGCTCGACCTCCTCTCCCGCAAACTGAGGACCGTGATCGACTCCTACGACGCATGCAGCGCCGGGCAGGTTCCCGCCGGGAACGGTGCCAGATTGGCGGCAAGCACGGCAGGCGCGGTCTGCCTGGCGGAGTTCATCCCCGCGCGCGTCGACGCCTTCGTCAGGGTGGACGGACACGTGCCCGCAGCCCAGCCCTCCGCCTATGGGGAGAAGCAGATCGACAGCGAGCACCTCGGCCTGCTCGGCCGCAAGCTGCGCGGCGTCATCGACGCGCTCGACCGCAATGACAGCGCCGAGTTCGACCGCGACGTCCGCTTCGTCTACGGCGGTTAGCGGAGCGGGGCAAATGGGGGTCAGTCCCCATCCGCCCTGCGACCGCTCGCCCCATTGGTTGGCACAGACCAACACGTCTATCCGACGCATTTTCCTACCCCTTATCGTGGGTTTTCCCATCAATGCACAACTCGCTTGTGAAGATTTTGTGCAGACTGCCCTTAGACATATGGAAATGCCAGGAGTTCAATACATAAGGCAAAACTCTGACAGGTGTTTTGCGAGGGGATAAGCTTTCGGTTTTTTGCAAGGAGGTAGTAGGTAACCATGACAGTTGACATCTATAAAAACCCGATGGGGCTGTCGCGCGGTATGGAGTGGGCGCTCGTTATCACTCTGTGCCTGACGTTCGGCTTCGTGATGTACGACAGGTTCTGCATCACGAACATGGCGTCGTTCGTCATGACAGACCTGAACATCGACGCTGCTCAGCTCGGTCTGATCTCGTCGGCGTTCGCAATCGCCTGGGCACTCGCCGGATACTTCGGAGGCATGCTCGCCGATATGAGCAAATCCAAGAAGAAGCTGCTCATCTTCGTCGTTCTCGCCTTCTCGATCCTGTCGATGTCCACTGGTTTCACCAGGGGCGTCGTTTCCGTGGCGTGCGTCCGCGTTCTCATGGGTATCGTCGAGGGCCCGGTGCTCCCGCTGTGCCAGTCGCACCTTGTCCATGAGTCCACCCCGGCTCGCCGTGGTTTCAACCAGTCGCTCATGCAGGTCTCCGCTGTCGGTCTGTTCAGCTCGCTGCTCGGCCCGATCCTGTCGGTGTTCCTGGCTCAGACGATTGGTTGGAGGGGTTCGTTCTACGTGACGATCATCCCCGGTCTGATCATCGTTGTTCTGATCATCTTCCTGGTCAAGGAGCCGGTCATCCGCAACGTCAACCTTGCTGATGAGTTCCTGACCAAGAACGAGGACGTCGAGGCTGTTGCAGCCGAGCAGTCGACGATCGAGGAGGGCGCTGCCGAGAAGGCCTCCATCAAGGGTGCTTTCTCGATCGCCAAGGATCGCAACATCATCATCGCCTGCATCGCTGCTATCTTCATCCTCACCTGGTACCTCAACACGCTGACCTTCACCCAGCCGTTCATGGTTATGGACCGTGGCTTCGATCCGACGCCCGTCTCCATCATCATGACCTGCCTCGGTGTTGGCGCTATCTTCTGGGGCGCCGTGCTCCCGAAGATCTCGGACCACATCGGCCGTCGTTACGCTCTCTGCATCGGTGCCGTCCTGGCCATCTTCGCCAACCTCGGCATCATGTTCGTCCCGCAGGGCATGTGGTGGCTCGCTTGCGTGCTCGGCATCATCGGCTGGGCTGGCGCTGCTTGCTCCGGTATGTTCCAGGGCACCGTCCCGACCGAGTCCGTTGACCGTCGTTACTCCACGACCGCTTGCGGTATCGTGCAGATGGTCGGCGAGCTCATCGGTGGCGGCGTCATGGGTGTTGTCTTCGGCAACATCATCAACGCCACGAGCTACACGACCGCTTTCTGGATGATGATCGTCTCCATCCTGATCGTTATCCCGCTGGCCCTCGCCCTCCGCGAGACCGCTCCGGCCGTCGTCCTCAAGAAGCAGCAGAAGGCGGCTGCCAAGGCCTAAGTCGCAGACTTGCCTTATCCCGCTTTTTCTCAGACCTAATCCCCTTCTGAGAAAAGCTCCTCAAAGGTGCACCCCCGGTCCCTCCAAACCGGGGGTGCACATCTTTTGTGGGACGAGACCTGACAATGGCGTCAGACGTCGTTGTCATGACATTGGCGTCTGACGCCATTGTCAGGTTGACGGGTGCAGCCTGCGCATTTCTCGCGTGGGAAGCGTGAATCCCGTGCGATAGTTCTCTCATGGTCGAAGAGGTTTACGGGAACATATTCCGCATCGGCGTTCCGCTCCCCGGCAATCCGCTGAAGGAGCTCAACGCCTATTTCATCCGCGGCGACGAGGCGGACCTGCTGATCGACACGGGCTTTCGGCGCGACGCATGCCGCGAGGCGCTGCAGGCCGGGCTCGACGAGCTCGGCAGCGACATCGCGCGGCGCGACGTGCTCATCACGCATCTGCACTCCGACCACTGCGGCATGGCGGACGAGTTCGCGGGAAGCGAGCGCTCGGTATACGCCGGCCGCACCGACCTCGAGCTGCTCCGCGCGTGGATCGGCGGCACCGTTCCGGAGGCGAAGTACGACCGCTTTGCTCGCGAGGGCTTCGACCCGGAGGCGCTCGAGGCCATGTTCTCCGTCAACCCGGCCATGACTGAGGCCCTGCGCACGGTGGACGAGCGCTTCAAGCCGCTGGATGATGGCGACATCCTCCACGTCGGCGGCTACGCGCTCGAGACGCTGTTCGTCCCCGGTCACACGCCCGGCAACTGCATGTTCTACATCCGCGACGAGCAGGTCATGTTCACCGGCGACCACGTGCTCTTCGACATCACGCCCAACATCACGAGCTGGCCCGGGGTGGACGACGCGCTCGGCGACTACCTGGACAGCCTGCGGCGCGTCCGCGACCTCCCCGTCAAGCTCGCGCTGCCCGGCCATCGCGGCCCCGGCGACTATGCCGAGCGGATCGACGCGCTACTCGCCCACCACGCGAACCGGCTGGACAACGCGCTCGCGATCGTGCGCGACAACCCCGGCCTCAACGCGACGGAGATCGCCGGCAAGATGCGGTGGAAGATCCGCGCCGCTAGCTGGGAGACCTTCCCCATCGTGCAGAAGTGGTTCGCCGTCGGCGAGTGCCTGTCGCACCTGGATTACCACCTGATGCGCGGCAACATCCGCCGCGAGCAAGTCGACGGCATCTGGCGCTACTGGATCGTCTAGCAGCGGGACGGGAACGCTCCCCCGGGGAGCGTTCCAATTCTACGGGCGGAAACCCTCGAAGATGAAGATGTCGAAGGCGTCTCGGACGGTCTCGAGCTGGGCCGGGCTGCGCACGACCCATGCCGCGCCCGCGGCCTTGTACAGCCGCCTGCAGGTGCGGTAGGCGACCTGCCGGCGATAAGCGAGGTTGTACGCGATGAAGTCGGGTCGCGCGAGGAAATTCAGCACCATGTTGGTCATCGCGAAGCGCCCGATCCACGGGCCACCCGCCTTCACCTTCAGGAAGTTGTCGGAGATCTGACCGCGGATCGTCTGCGGACTATGCCGCTTGAACCACCGCAACGCCATCGGGTTGAACGACTCGATGCAATACGCGCCGCCGCTCGGATCCGCATAGGCCCGCATCATCTCGTCGACGAGCGCCGGCGTGCGCGAGAACCAACGGTCGGTCTTGACCTCCACGACGAGCGGGACGGCGGCGCCGTCGACGACGGCGAGCACCTCCGAGAGCAGCGGGATCCGCTCGTCGGTTCCGTGCAGTCGCAACTCGGCGAGCTCGTCGTAGCGTACCTCGCAGACCGCGCGGGGATCGCCGCACATGCGCTCGAGCGTCTTGTCGTGCATGACGACGAGCCGATTGTCGGCTGTCCGCCGCACGTCGAGCTCGATACCGTAGCCCTCCTCCGCCGCGCGGGCGAAGGCCGCAAGCGAGTTCTCGGGCACGCCATCGCCATGGAGCCCGCGGTGCGCGATGGGCTGGGCGGCGAAGGGCGCGAGGCGCTCGCGCCGGCCCGTGCATGGCCGGATGGCCAGCAGCCCGAGCACGGCCAGCACGACGATCACGGCTATGACGATGAGCAAGACGATCATGGGCGCAGGCTCTCCCGCATCTCCCGCATGGTATCCGATGTCTGATAGCTTCCCACTCCTCGGAGCGAGAATCAAACGTGGCATTGGGTCGAACGAAAACGGCCTTCGCTTCTCGTCCCGCTTACTGCCTAGTGGACGATGCGGGGGCTGGCGGCCTTGCGGCGCAGGGTGCTGCGACCGCCGCGGTCGAGCATGCGGTTGCGGGCGAAGACGATCCAGTTCACGATGAGCGCGGCGAGGTTGATGAAGTACACGGCGAGCACCCAGTTGATCGAGCCGCTGGCGAACTTGGCGGCGATGCCGGCGATGTAGCCGAACGTGATGAGCGCGAGGAACATCCACGACGTGCCGGCCGCCGTCTCCGCCTTCCACGCCTTCATTGCGTTAATCGGCCAAGACAGGCCAAAGCACACCAACATGATCGCCTCGAGTACTGCCGACACCGCTGATTCGCCTCCCACACGCGCACGCGCTTCGTTTTTCGAGCCTTTACCGGTATAGTCCTCGCACGCCAGCGCGTCCAGCGCTTCCCGGTCGCCGGAACCTGACAAACAGGGCGGGGCTGTTTGACAGGTTTCGAATCCTGTCAAACAGCCCCGCCTTGATTGCCTATTTTGCAGCCGTGCTACTGGACGACCTCCACGAACTCCGGCAGCGTGTAGATCTCGAACGCCATGCCGGACTCGGCAGAGGGCATGACCTTGCCCGTCACCTTGACGCGCGTGCCATCGGTCGGGTACTCGCTCTCGTCGAGGCCCACGATGACGAGCGTCGTGCCGATGGTCTCGCTTCCGTCCTCGCTCGGCTCGACGATCGAGTACGACATCCCGTCGGCGAAGTGCGAGATCAGGCCGTCGACCTCGACGACCTCGTCGACCATCTCACCGTTCTGGATTTGCGACGACAGCTGGGTCATGACGTCGAAGTCACCGTACGCGACGGTCACACTCGGCGAGGCGAGCTCCTCGGGAGCGAGCTGCACGTCGCTCGAGACGAGCGTGTCCCCTTCGACGGCGGTTACCTCCTGCGCGGCATCGGCGGCCTGCTCCGCCTCGACGGCCGCATCATCGGCCGGCGCGCTCTTGGACGACCCGCCCGAGCATGCCGCCAGACCAAGCGCAAGTGCCAGCGCCGCCACCGCAGCGACCAGCCAAATCAACTTGTTCTTCATGATGTACCTCCGATCCATCGAAAGCCCTGCGGACACAGCGCAAGCCTCACCGCCCGGAAGCGGGCGGCTCGTTCCCGCGCACTAGACCTGCGGCAGCGCGATGCTGTCGCGGATCGCCTTGCCAAGCGCGATGCCGTCGGCGTCCTCCGGAGACTCGATCGTGACGTTCATGACGACGAAGTCGAGCGCGTCGGGCGAGAACAGGATCTGGTACATGGCCGTGCCGTCACCGTAGCTGACGACACCGGCGCGCGCGGGCAGATCACCGACCGTGAAGTCCTCGACGTCGGCGTACGTGGCATCGCCGCCCTCGTGGAACCATCCGGCAACGTGCCCCGCCATGACGTCCGCGGCGACCGCGCCCTCGGGAATGTCGAGCGCGCTGCGATCGAGCGTGAGCAACGGGGAGGCCTCCTCGCCGCCCATCCAGAACGAGGTTCCGTCATCGTACTCCTGCTGGATCGCGCCCCACTCCTCCGGGGCCTCGAACAGGTAATCGCCCATGTCGACCGTCTGCATCTTCTGCGTCGGACCACATGCGGCGAGCACGAACGCGCACGCAGCTGCGGCGATGGCGATGGTCAGCACCGTGAGAAGCTTCTTCATGGTTCCCCCGTTCCTCTATGCCTGCGTTATACCTCTAGGATACTCCACGCGCGAGACGGTGGGACGGTTTTGACCCGGTCGAAAGTGTCCTACTTTGCGCAGCGATCAGGCGAAGAACG
Organism: Coriobacteriales bacterium; assembly: GCA_050946275.1. GTDB lineage: Bacteria > Actinomycetota > Coriobacteriia > Coriobacteriales > CADBOM01 > JBMNUM01. The sequence continues at coordinate 10,611 of JBMNUM010000001.1, read as the reverse complement.
GGCAGCGTGCCCCGATGCATTGGTTGTTCTGCGCGGCATGCGTGCAGGTGACCTGCGGCCTGTCCATCTCCACGCCCAGGCGCTCGCGCGCGAAGTCGACCGCCTCGAGGATCGCCAGGTACGAGTTGCGCTTGCAGCAGCGCGGGCCCCCGACCTCGCCGATTGCCTCGAGCGAGCGCGCCGTCATCTTGGTCGAGAGCGCGTATGGCTCTTCCGAGAGCGGCGTGGAGCCGGAGACGATCGAGACGAACATGCCGGTGCTGATCCCTGCGCCGCATGCGCCCCAGAAGCCGCATGCCCCGCCCGGTACCTTCTTGCCGCGCCGCATCATCTCGGCGAGCGCGGCGGGCAGGTCGAGCTCTCCCCCGGCGTTCGCGAACGCGGTAAGCAGCGCGGCGCCGACCATCACGTGATGCTCGGGCCCGTGCATATGGCAAAACGGCATCGCCATCATCTTCTCGATGATCGCGATCGGATCGCGCGACGTCTCTGCCAGGCACAGCCCGACGATCGTGTCCAGCCCCGCGGCGTGGCACTCGTCGCACACGAAATGACCGGCCGTGCAGCGCGTCTTGCTGCTCTCGGTCTTACCGCACACGGCGCACTCCATGAGCTCGCCCGCCTCGAGATACTCGAGCGGCGCGCTGCAGATCAAGCACTCCTCGTTCATGACGCCCCCTCTCCCCCGCATCCCCGTATCGTAAACGAAGACGAGCCGAGTGGGACAGATTTGACCCGGTCGGCAGTGTCCCGGTGCGAGGCTACTCCGCGCGGAGCTTCACCGCCGTGCCGTAGGCGAGGACTTCCTGGGTGCCATCGAGGACCGAGGCGCTCGCGAATCGCATTGCGACGATGGCATCGGCTCCCAGCGCCTGCGCCTCCTCGATCATGCGCTGCTCGGAAATGCTGCGCCCCTCGTTGAGCATGTCGGTGTAGCTCTTGATCTCGCCACCGGCCATGTTCTTGAACCCGGCCATGATGTCGCGGCCGATGTGCTTGGCGATGACGATGTTCCCACGGACGAGGCCGAGGACCTCCATGGAGTAACCGGGGATGTAATCAGAAGTCGAGATAAGCATGCCCTCTCCCTTCAACCACGAAACCTGCCGAAATGCTGGCAACTCAACCTATAGCAGAACAATGTCCATCGCGCTATTCGCGAGGCGAAACGAGTCAGAAGGCCAAAATGAGTCGAAGGACTGTCCTTCGACTCATTTCGCTCCGCCGCCGTCCTGCCCATCGCGGCCATCCCCTACTCGCTCGCGCTCATCCTGCCGCAGCTGTCGTTCGGCAACTGGCTGATCATATTCTGCTTCGCGCAGATCCTCGTTCAGATCGTGCTGCTGGGACGGAAGTGCGTGCCCTCCGAGCTGCTCATCCAGGCCATCCTCGCCTTCGTCTACGGGCACCTGACGGACTTCTCGATGTTCCTGCTCGCCGCCGTGCAGCCGGAGCTCTACGTCGGCAAGCTGATCGTGCTGGTCGTGGGCTGCCTGCTGCTCGCCGTCGGCGTGGCGCTCGAGCTGATCGGCGACGTCGGCATGCTCTCCGGCGATGCCTTCATCAAGGCGATCGCGCAGGTGACGCGCAAGAAGTACTCGTCGGTCAAGATCGTGACGGACTCGGCCATGACCGTGATCGCCGGAGTGATGTGCGTGGCGTTCCTCGGCAAGCTCGTGGGGGTGCGCGAGGGAACGGTCATCGCCGCCGTGCTCGTCGGCGTCCTGCTGAGGCAGGTCATGAAGCTGATGGAGAAGCCAGCGAAGAAGCTGCTGGGCTGAGTGCACACGCTCATAAAGAGCTTCGGCAATCAGTAAACCCGCATTTCGGGCAGCAATGTGGGGTTTGCTGACCGCGCGCTCTGCTTGAACAATCAGCAAACCCGCATTTCGACCTTCCAGGTGGGGGTTGCTGACCGTCCGGGCGGCAACCGCAGTCAGCAAACCCGCATTTCGACCTCCCATGTGGGGTTTGCTGACCGCGCTTATGGCGGGCGACAGAGTATGGCCGCCGGGCTAGGTCTCGTCCGTCTGTCCGGAAACGCGGGGATGTCGAAAACGGGGGCGCCCGTGCACGTTTCCACGGCCCGCCTGTCCCAAATTGCGGGGTTGTCGAAAGCGGATCCCTCCCGCGTGTCCGAAATTGCGGGGTTGTCGAAAAATATTGCCCGAAAACGCGGGGATGTCGAAGAATCTGGAGCGCAACGCTTTCGACATCCCCGCATTTTGGGACACGGGAGGGTGTTTTCCGTGCGAAGCGGGCCCGGGTTTCGACAAACCCGCACTTTGGGACAGAGCAGAGTACGGCAACAGGTTTCCCGGAAAACAAAAACGGGTGCCTTGTTGGCACCCGGATCTTTTAGGTGGTGGAGCTAAGGGGGATCGAACCCCTGACCTCATGACTGCCAGTCATGCGCTCTCCCAGCTGAGCTATAGCCCCAAAAGCGACAAAGACGAGTATAGCGGAGCGTTTCGCAAATTCAAGAACCCATCCACAAACGGCCTTGAACGGCAAAACCTGTCAAACAGCCCCGCCTTGTTTGACAGGTCGTTACGCGATCGCGCAGACCTCGCCCTCGGCGCCGGGGTTGCCCGCCACGAACACCACGAAGAAGTACGCCACCATCTCGATGAAGGAGTCGAAGACCATGGGTGCTCCGAGGTAGCCGCCGCATCCGCACTGCGGCAGCGACTGCACGACGGCGTTGGGGCGGTCGGGATGCTCGGACTCGTCGATGCGGTCCCAGCGGCTGTAGCGCCGGTAGTGGCCGTCGGGCTGCAGGATCTTCACCTGGCCCGTCTCGTCGTCGTCCATGTCGCCCGTGATGATGACGAGCGGCTTCACGCCGGCGTCGCGCGGGTTATCCTCGTCGCTGCCCTCGGGCAGCTCGCTCATGGCGTACGCGTAGCAGGTCTCGCCGTCGATGAACGCGACCATCTCGGACGCCTCGCCCGGCGCCTGCCGGACGACGTAGCAATCCAGGGAACCCTCCCCCACGCCAAGCAGGAACGAGTCCTTGCCCTCGATCCGGGGAATCGCCTCCGCCTTGAGGAAGACGCCTTGCTGAAGTGTGCTGCTCTGCTCCATTTATAGTCCTTTTAGCTCTGCGGTTGTCTTTCCCGGTAGTATACGACACCCCGCGGACAGAAACCCCCGAACCACCGTCCGCGGCGCCGTCGCGGGCGCAAAGCAAGCGCGCCTACACGGAAAGCACATGGATGCGACGACGGTGACCGTGGTTGTCACGTTGCGAATTAGCCTCGACCGCGCCGATGGCAGCTCGCACGCGGGTGCCCTAGCCGATCTCACGCATCTCCCCAGCTGCAGGCAGGCCACCTTCCGGAAGGCCGATCTCAAGGTAACTGACATTCGGCGGCTTGTGGGCATCGATGAACTGACACGGTGTAAGGGCGGGAACGGGGGAATCCGCGAAGTCCTTCTTGTTGCGCGTCACGATGGCGTCGACATTGTTGCGATGAGCGCAGTTGTAGAGAATGGCGTCCTCGAGGTCGGGCGGATTCTCGTCGTAGGCCCGCTGGCAATCGCCTGCGGTTACATCGAGAACCGAGAAGATGTCGAGCACCGCACCCATCGCCTCGCGGACTTGGTCGTGTGGCATCTTGGCACGCGCCGAGAACAGGCAGTCGATGCTGGGAACTACCGTGGACGCGATGCAGAGCTCGTAGCCGCGAAGCAGCGCGACGTCGACCGCCGCCATCGAATCGGCGACGTCCTTGTCGGCGGTCCAGATGTCAACGAGGATATTCGAATCGAACAACACCTTCATTCCCGAACACCCGGCTTGCATTTCTCCTCGAGACGGTCGGCGCGCATCTCCCGAAAATCAGCGTCCGGAGGCAAGATTCCGACCATGAACCGGAGACGTGCCCGCTTGCGATCCACCTCGCCGGATGCATCCTCGGCCCGCACGAAATCAGGAACCCTCTGGCTCCGCTCCATCTCAGCGAACAAGCAGCGCACGACCTCGCTGACGGAAAGCCCCTCGCGTTCCAGCACCTGCATCCCCCGAGCCTTGAGCTCGACGGGCATCCTTATGTTGAGCATCGTCGTCTCTGCCATGTCGATCACCTCGACATGATTCTAACAATCTGCTTTACGTAAAGCAATTATCGAGCGGGGTCCGAAGCTAGCCCTCCAGCGCGCGGCGGCGCCTCCCCTTCCAGGGGACGAAGCCGAGCTCGTCCTGGATGTAGACGATGCCCGGCACCGCGAGGAAGATCGCGAAGAGCGAGCTGTTGCCGACCACGGTGGCGGCGAATAGCATCGCATCGACGTCCGGGTAGACCAGCGCGACGGCGGGCGTGATGATGAGCGACTGGACGCAAGCGCAGAGCACCGCCCGCCACCGCAAGCCGCTCCCCTAGTCGCCCCAGTCCGTCATGCGGCGGACGCACTGCCAGGTGCAGACCATCGACACCACCGCGATCACCGTCGCGACGATCATCGTGATGCCCACCGCGCCGGCGAGGTGCTCCGGCGGCGCCTGCTCGATCACCGTGTTGCCCACCGTCATGGAGAACACGATGCTCACGAGCGCGATCGACAGCGTCGAGCCGATGCCACGCGTCGTGTTGACCATGGCGTTGGCCTCGGAGTAGCGCGCGGGCTCCACGCACGACACGATCGTGTTGATGATCGGCGACGAGAAGAACGCGCAGCCGACGCCGATGACGCCGGTCGCCAGCACGATCATCCACACCGGCAACATGAGGCCCGCGAACATCAGCATGGCCACGCCGGCGATCGTGACGCAGGCGCCGACCCTGGCCACGCGTGCGGAGATCATCTTGTCGGAGAGCCGCCCCGCGAAGGGCGAGAACACCGCCTGCGCCAGCGGCTGCGCGATCATCACGATGCCGGCCATCGACGGGCTGAGCAGGTTGATGTTCTGCAGGTAGATGGCGATGACGTACGTCACCACGAACGTCGCGGCGTGCGAGAGCATCCACGCGACGTTGGCGAACGCGTAGACCCTGTTGCGGCGGAAGAGGCGCAGCTGCACCATGGGGTGCTCGACGCGCAGCTCGTGGCGCACGAAGCCGACGACCGCCACCACGCCCGCGGCGAACACGGCCCAGGCGACGGGCCCGAGCTCGCTCCACTCGGAGAGGCCGAACATGACGAGCGCGATCGACGCCATGAACATGATGTTGCCGCCGCCGTCGAGCGGTACGTCGGACGAGACGTGGTCGGCGTCGACGCGCCAAGCCGACAGCAGCGTGGCGAGCGCGCCGGTGGCCGTGCCCAGCAGGAAGATCCACCGCCAGCCCAGCGAGTCGCCGATGACGCCGCCGATGACGGGGCCGAGCGAGACGCCCACGAAGGTGGCGGTGATGACGAAGCCGAGCAGCGAGCCGCGCCGGGAGTCCGGGAAGCTCGTCAGCAGGATGGACACGTTGCCCGCGAGGAACACGCAGGTGCCAATGGACATCAGCACGCGCCCGACGATGAGCATCCACACGTTGGCGGCCGCCGCGCACAGCAGGCTCGAGGCGGCGAAGAGCGCGCAGCCCCACACGAGGAAGCGCTTGCGCCCGCGCTCGTCCGCGATGTGGCCCATCGGCATCGCGAAGATCGCCGTGCACAGCGTGTAGGCGTTGACGACCCACGTGACGGTGGTCGCGCCGCACGCGAAGTCGGTGGAGATGTCGGTGATGCACAGGTTCAGCGCCGACGACATAAACGGGGCGATGAAGCTCGTGAGCAAGCAGGTGACGAGTATGCTGCGCTGTTTGGAGGTCATGCGTCCACGCTAGCACAGCGCGCGGCGTGCGGCGGGATGCGATTCTGCGGGTGTGGGGGCGACGACCCTCGAGCGCAAGGTGACGATGGCGCCGGGCTCATTTGTCACCGAAGGCAAGGTGACGGCCCTCGAGCGTGGGTGACAAAGGCGCCTGACGCCAGCGTCACCGCGGATCGCCACCACCCGCCAGCGTCACCTGCTATGCTGTTTATATCCAACCCAAGCAACCAGTCATACATCTCGATGGGAGCCATCATGAGAAAACTCATCAAGGCCGAGCGCAAAAGACCCCTCGCGAAAGCCCTGGCAATTGCAATCACCCTCGCTTGCACTCTCACGCTGCTCACGGCCTGCACGTCGCAGGAGGAGATGGACGCGCAGGCCCTCGAGGAGGCCGAGTTCACCGCCACGACAACGGTCCTCGAGTACTCGGACAAGGAGGTGGACCCCCTCTCGCTGGTCGAGTGCACCGACGAGGCCGTCGAGGTCGGCACCGAGGACACCATCGACTTGTCCAGCGTCGGCGACCAGGAGGTCGCGTACACCCTGACCCTGGGCTCGACGACCAGGAGTCAAACCGCCACCTTCACCGTCCGCGACACGAAGTCGCCGACGATAAAGCTCGCGAAGGACAAAGTGGAGATCGACCAGGGCGGGTCGTTCGACCCCGCGTCGAACGTCGAGCAGGTGAGCGATCCCGTCGACGGGGACCTGCAGGAGTCGTCGGAGCACCTGGGCGAGACGGAAGACGACCCCGGGAACCAGCGCTACTACGACGCCGGCTGGTACGCGATCGACGGCGACTACGACACGGATGCGCCCGGCACGTACACGCTCACCATCACGGCCTGCGACGTGCACGGTAACCGCACGACCAAAACGTTCGAGCTAACCGTGGCCGAGGTCGCGCCGCCGGAGGAGGAACCGGCCGCCGAGGAGGAGTCCGCAGCCCGGGCGGCAGTCGATCAGCCCGCAACGCACGACTACGTGCTCAACACCAACACCAAGAAGTTCCACTACCCCGATTGCTCGAGCGTGAGCGACATGAAGTCATCCAACAGATGGGATGTCGAAATGACTCGCGACGAGGTCATCGACATGGGGTATGTGCCATGCAAGCGGTGTAATCCGTAGCGGATGCTACCCGCCCCTACAACTGCACGACCGCATACTCCACGCTCGGCCGCCACACCGGGAAACCCTGGTTGGCTGCAATCTGATGCAACGGCACGATCACCTTGGTCACCGACTCCGTGAACGAATCGAGGGCTGCATCGGTTCGCTCGTACCGCATCACCTGCTCGTCCACCTGCGCATACGACTCGAAGATCTTCTTGTGCCGCCCGGTGTCTCGCAGTGTGATGATCGCATCGAACTGCTGCTCGCAGAATGACCGCAGATACTCGTCGAGTACGGGCAACCTGTCACCTTTGCTGCTGTTCGCATCACGGAACATCGGCGCGAGATTCCACGGCTCGTCGTGCAGCACGAAGCTCCACGGGATGAAGTGGTCGACGCTCATCGGCCCGTGCGCGGCGAACCCGCCCTCATCGAACGGCACGCCCGAGTAGATGTCCGTGAAAACGTGGTCACGCAGAGCCTCCTCCCAGTACCTCCGCGCGTCCGTCAGCTTCCTGGCGGCAGGCGCGTAAATCTTCAGCGGGATGGCCGGCACGCTTGGATTGCGCTCCTGGAGATATGTCACGAGCTTGGAGTCCAGCCAGCCCTGCACCACATGGCGATTGTCGACGAAATAGCGGGCCCACTCGGGATCGACCTCGATTCCGTCACCATCGTCGTTGAAGCGATAGGGCGCACCCGCGGTGTCCTCGCGGTTGAAGTCCAGCACCAGCCCATTGACCAACGCATCGGGAAGGCGCTTCCCGCCGCCCCGCGCTTCGTCGAGGCGCTCCGTGTAGAAGGGCCGGATGAGCCTGTAGGGAACATACGAGTAGAGGCCCCGCACTTTGGCGCGCAGCTCCCTGTCGTCGGACTCGAGTACAGCGGCGACGATGTCATCGTACTTGGTGTCGGCGGCGAGTCCGCAGCGCTCCTGCGCGCACTGCACGACTTTGGTGAGGACGTCGCTCGCGCCGAGGTTCAACCTGAAGTACGTCACCGGATACCAGGCGGCAGCCACCATCCTGGCCGCGATCTTCTCGAACGAAACGCACGCTCCCCTGCAACGACCTCGTCAAAGATGCCCTTGAGCCAATAGAGCTTGTAGCTGGCGGAGAAGTTCCGCAGCATCTGGTCGAGCCGAGACGACCTGAATGCGTTACCCGTAGCCCCTACGAGTGCCTCCTGAGCAGACAGTTCAGCCACTTCTCGTCCCTCCTCTCGGGGCGCACATCCGCCGTTATCCACATGCGCAGGATATCGAAACCGTCAGGGACGAGCTCCGCGAGGGACCTCTCATCCAGATCGGTGAACCAGCGTCCGCCGCGCAGGCCCTCGAATGATCCGTACTTGAACGATGCATAGAGCACGCCCCCCGGCACGAGCGCCTTATGCGCCTTCCGCAAGACGGTCGGCAGTTCGGAGCGACGCACATGCAGGAGCGACGCGCACGCCCATATTCCGTCGAACGCGCTCTCGACGTTCAGATCATCGAAGCTTTCGCGGGTTACCTCGACTCCGAAGAGCTCGGCCGCCTTTTCGCGCATGGAAGCAGATGCGTCAATCGAGGTCACGGCGAAGCCCATGTCCAACATGGCCCGCGAGTCGCGCCCCGTCCCGCATCCCCAGTCGAGCACCGCAGCGCCCGGGGGCAGAAGCGATGTGAACGATGACAGAAGATCGGAGACATCCGCATGCGCGGTATTTGCTGCAAACGCATCGACCTCGCGGTCGTAATATCCGACCGTGACGTCACGCGCGATGTTGTTTGGCTCTTGCAGCATGCCAGCCTTTCAGAGCGGAGTTGGCTAGATTATAGCCGGCGGTAAAAACCGAATGACAAGAACTGGCACACCGACCGATAAGGCAACAATGCGTCGGTGCGACGCGGGAGACGGAAGCATGTTCCGCATCGCCACAAACGTCATTCAGCCATTATCCCGCTTTATACACAGGCACCTTCGTCGTGACCTTCGTGCTGTTCTGCAGCGCGGTCTCGACCTTGGGCTGCACGGCCTTCACACCGCCGAAGATGTAGCCGTTCTTGAATGCCTTGTTCGACAGGCTGTTCTTGCACCACTTGGGCGCCAGGGTGTAGTCGGACTTGGAGGTCTTGGCGTCGGCGAGCAGCAGCACCGACCTGTTCTTGCCGCACAGCGCCGCGCCCGCCAGCGCGTCGAGCCAGTTCTGGCCGGTGGAGACCGCCAGCTTGTTGGGCTGCAGGCGGTTGGCGGCGGCGGGCTGGAACCTCACGGACGTGATGTTCTTGCCCTTGTACTTCTCGTAGCTGCCGTTCTTCAGCTTGCCGGTCGTCCAGTCGGCGATGATGTAGGACGTGCGGTAGGCGTTGGTCCCGGCGAGGCGCGTGATGGAGGTGACGCCGGCCGACTTGAGCTGCGACTCGATCGAGGCCGGCAGCGCAATCGGGCCGCCGACGATGATGGCCTTCTTGTACTTGGCCGACTTGATGAACTTCGTGGTCGCCGTCGACAGCTTCTTGTTGGTCTCGGCGTAGAGGATCGGCGACTTCGAGACGTAGCTGTACGGCGCGATGGCCAGCGCGTCCTGGAAACCGTTCTGCGTGGCGATGATCACCGTGTCGGACCTCTTGCCGCCGACCTTGGCCGCCGCGATCGCCTTGGCGCTGGCCGAGCCGCCGTTGACGCGGTTCACCTTCGTGACGCCCGTGCCGGACTTCAGGGCCTTCTCCACCTTGGCCGTGACGTCCTTCGTGGAGCCGACGAGGTAGACGGTCTTGACGCCGGCGGACTTGAGGGTCTGCTTGGTCTAGGCCGTGAGAGACCCCTTCTTGGTCATGAGCACGATGGCGCCGTTCTTGCCGGCCAGCGCGCTGGCGGCAAGCGCGTCCTTGTAGTTGGCGTCGGTCGTGACGACGGCGACCTTGGCCTTGCCGAACTGACCGGCGATGAGCTTCATCGTGTCGGGCGCCGTGGCGCCGGCCAGGCGCTTCCAGGCGACTTGCTGGGTGGTGGAGGTCTTGTAGGCCTGCTTGATCTCAAAGGATGCAGTTGCCGTACCCGTGTAGTTGCCAATGCCTGTGATAGTCACCGTCGCTGTTCCAGGAATGACATTGTTTGTGTATGAAGTCTCGTAATCCGTCTCCGCAACAAGCGTTCGATCGCCCATGGCTATCGACACGGGAGGCGTCAACGCTTCTCCTGTGTATGTTTGGTCAGAAATCGAATCGATAGCGAGCTCGGAAAGATCACGTTGCGAAATGACAAGGCGACCCGCTCTCATAATGACCTCGAACTCCGAGGTGACGTCGTCCCCGTCGGAGTCGGTGACGACAGGGGTTCCGGAGACGGCGTTGTCGTAGGACCCCGCGTCTGTTCTCGTGGTTTCGGCCGAAAGGCCCAAGACCGCGTACGTGTGCCCGTCGACTTCGAAGGAGGTGGCCACGAGGCCCGATGCGGTCTTGGGCGTGCCGTCGTAGACGGCCTCCAGGCCGTTGGAGGCCACCTCGACGAGGTACTTCTGCGCACGCGGCTCGACGGTGAGCGTCCCGTAGGAGGTGGAGATATCGTAGTTCGACTCCTTCGCGCCGCCGGTGGGCTCGTAGGAGAAGGCGTTGCCGGCACCGACCAGCTTCTGGCTCCCCGTCACCGTGAAGGACGCGCCCTCGCCAGGAGCGAACCCATCGCCGCCGACAGCCACGTCGGGGCACGCCAGCACGGAACCGTCGTACTCGCGCGACGCCGAGCCGC